>NZ_CP183979.1:0-633380 GCF_049913155.1 Arthrobacter sp. R-11
ATGACGGTAGACGAGACCAACCACGCCAATACTGTCGGAAGTTCCTGGCGCCGGGTCCTGAGCCTGCTCGAACAGGACGAGCGGGTCAGCCCGCGGCAGCGCGGTTTCGTCATCCTTGCCCAGGCCCAGGGCCTCATCGGTTCCACCCTCCTGGTGGCCGTCCCCAACGAACTGACCCGCGAAGTCCTCCAGACCCAGGTCAAGGATGCCCTGGACGATGCCCTGCGGAGCGTCTTCTCGGATGACGTCCGCTGCGCGATCGACGTCGACACCGAGCTGGTGCCTGTCCACGAAGAGCAGGCTCCCGCCGTCGAGCTTTCCGCCGGAGCGGACGATGCCGTGGAACTGCGGCCGCAGCCCACCCCGCCCAGCACCTCCCACGAATTCGGCCGCCTAAACCCGAAGTATGTCTTCGACACATTCGTGATCGGCTCCTCCAACCGCTTCGCCCACGCGGCCGCCGTCGCCGTCGCCGAAGCGCCGGCCAAGGCTTACAACCCGCTGTTCATCTACGGCGACTCGGGGCTGGGCAAGACGCACCTGCTGCACGCGATCGGCCACTACGCGCGCCGGCTCTATGGCGGGATCCGGGTCCGCTACGTCAACTCCGAAGAGTTCACCAACGACTTCATCAACTCGATCCGCGACGACGAAGGCGCCAGCTTCAAGACCACCTACCGGAACGTGGATGTCCTGCTGATCGACGACATCCAGTTCCTGGCCGGCAAGGACCGGACTCTCGAAGAGTTCTTCCACACCTTCAACGCCCTGCACAACAACAACAAGCAGGTAGTCATCACCTCCGACCTGCCGCCGAAGCAGCTGGCGGGTTTCGAAGACCGCATGAAGTCCCGCTTCGAATGGGGCCTGCTCACCGACATCCAGCCGCCGGAACTCGAAACGCGTATCGCGATCCTCCGGAAGAAGGCGCAGAGCGAAGGCCTGTCTGCACCGGATGACGCCCTGGAGTACATTGCCTCCAAGATTTCGAGCAACATCCGCGAACTCGAAGGCGCCCTGATCCGCGTCACCGCATTTGCCAGCCTCAACCGCCAGCCGGTGGATGTGGCCCTCGCCGAGATGGTCCTGAAGGACCTGATCACCGACGACGGCGCCCAGGAGATCACCGCGGACCAGATCCTGAAGCAGACGGCCGACTACTTCAAGCTCAGCATGGAGGAACTCTGCAGCAAGTCGCGGACCCGGACCCTGGTGACCGCGCGCCAGATTGCGATGTACCTATGCCGCGAGCTGACGGACATGTCCCTGCCCAAGATCGGACAGGAGCTCGGCGGCCGCGACCACACCACCGTGATCCACGCCGACCGCAAGATCCGCGAACTCATGGCCGAACGCCGGGTCATCTACAACCAGGTCACGGAACTGACCAACCGCATCAAGCAGCAGCAGCGCGATTCCTGAGCCAGCTGCACGAGCACTACATACCTTATTAACAGGTACATGTGGATAAGCCTGTGGACAGTTAAGGGGAGAACCGCAGTTAATGGGCTTAAAACCCTTAAGGCGCCTGTGGATCGTTAAAAACCGCCCTGGGGGTTGTCCACGTCCACACCCTGTTTAAAACCCAGGCTGCCCACATGCCGTGAACAGGCGTTAACCGCGGATCACTGCGGCGAGGGGCGGTTATCCACAGTTTCCACAAGGGTTATTAACACTACTAATCCCAAGAAATCCAGATCCCTCAAACAACAATCTCCTTCCGACCGGCCCGCCCCGCAGATCGAGGCGGTGCTGCGCACCAGCCGGCACCTTGAGGGATGGGTTAAAGCCCGGACTTCCGGCTAAGCTGTCAGCATCGTGTCCCTCCGGGCCGGATTTCTTGTCATTCACGGTGGCCACACCGGGCAGGCAGCGGTCCCCAGGGGCCGATGGCGGCTCTCCGGAGCTTCCACCAAGAGCATTGGCAGCAGCGATCGCGTATGCGACAGCAATGAAAGGCGGCACCCTTCCGTGAAGTTCAGAGTCGACCGGGATGTCCTGGCAGAAGCCGTCACGTGGACAGCCCGATCCTTGTCTCCGCGGCCGCCCGTTCCCGTTCTCTCCGGCCTCCTGCTCAAAGCCGAAGCCGGCACCGTCAGCCTCTCGAGCTTCGACTACGAAACCTCGGCACGGCTTGAAATTCCTGCGGACATCACCACCGAAGGAACCATCCTGGTGTCCGGCCGCCTCCTGGCGGACATTTGCCGCAGCCTGCCTTCGGCACCAGTCGACGTCGAAACCGACGGCAGCAAGGTGACCCTGAGCTGCCGCCGAAGCAGCTTCCATCTTGCGACGATGCCCGAGTCCGAGTACCCGCCGCTTCCGGCGCTGCCCGCCGTCAGCGGCACCCTGCCCGGGGACGCTTTCGCCCAGGCCGTATCCCAGGTGATCATCGCGGCCAGCAAGGACGACACACTGCCGATCCTCACCGGCGTCCGGATGGAGATCGAAGACGATCTGATCACCCTCTTGGCCACCGACCGCTACCGGCTGGCCATGCGCGAAGTGCCATGGAAACCTGTCACGCCCGGCCTTTCCACGAGCGCCCTCGTGAAATCCAAGACACTCAACGAAGTCGCCAAGACCCTAGGCGGCAGCGGCGACATCAACCTGGCCCTGGCCGACGACGACAGCCGCCTGATCGGTTTCGAAAGCGGAGGCCGCACCACCACCTCGTTGCTGGTGGATGGCGATTACCCGAAGATCCGCTCCCTGTTCCCGGAATCCACGCCGATCCATGCAACCGTGCAGACCCAGGAACTCATCGAGGCCGTCCGCCGCGTGTCCCTCGTGGCCGAACGCAACACTCCGGTTCGCCTGGCCTTCACCCCTGGCCAGCTCAGCCTGGATGCCGGCACTGGCGAAGACGCCCAGGCTTCCGAAGAGCTCGAAGCCCAGCTCACCGGCGAGGAGATCACCGTGGCCTTCAACCCGCATTACTTGATCGAGGGACTGAGCGTGATCGAAAGCAAGTTCGTGCGCTTCTCGTTCACCAGTGCGCCCAAGCCGGCCATGATCACCGCCCAGGTCGAGGCCGACGGCGATGACCAGGACGACTACCGCTACCTGGTGATGCCGGTCCGCCTGCCCAACTAGGCCGCGGCTTGCGCAGTTCCGCCACCACATCGCAGAAGAGAGTTCACACCGTGCACATCGGATTGATCGGCCTTGGAAAAATGGGTTTCAACATGCGCGAACGCATGCGGAATGGTGGAATCCAGGTCACCGGCTACGACCGGAACCCCGACGTCACGGATGTCGCCACGGTCGATCAGCTGCTTGCCGCCCTTCCCAGCCCGCGGATCGTCTGGGTCATGGTTCCGGCCGGTGACATCACCGACGCCGTGGTAACCGAGCTCGGCGAGAAGCTCAGCAGCGGCGATATGGTGATCGACGGCGGCAACTCCCGGTTCACCGAGGACCAGAAACATGCGGAATACCTTGCCTCCAAGGACATCCGTTTCGCGGACTGCGGCGTATCGGGCGGTGTCTGGGGCCTGCAGAACGGTTACGGCCTCATGGCCGGCGGTTCGGCTGAAGACATCGAACTCGCCATGCCGGTCTTCGACGCTCTCCGTCCTGAAGGCGATCGGGCCGACAGCTTCGTGCACGTCGGCGGCGTCGGTGCAGGCCACTACGCCAAGATGGTGCACAACGGCATCGAGTACGGGCTGATGCAGGCGTACGCCGAAGGCTACGAACTGCTCGCAGCCAAGGACATCGTCAAGGACCTGCCCGGCACTTTCCGCGCCTGGCAGAAGGGCACCGTGGTGCGTTCCTGGCTGCTGGACCTCATGGTGAAGGCCCTTGACGAGGATCCGGGCTTGGCCTCGATCGATGACTACGTGGAGGACTCCGGCGAAGGCCGTTGGACCGTGGAGGAAGCCATCGCCAACGCGGTTCCTGCCCCGGCCATCACCGCAGCGCTTTTTGCGCGCTTTGCTTCACGGGAAGAATCCTCCCCGGCCATGAAGATGGTGTCCGCCCTGCGTCACCAGTTCGGCGGGCACGCAACCCGTCCGTCCAGCTAAGCGGCCGGAGGCCGGCAGGACGCGTGTATCTCGAACACCTTTCGCTCAGCGATTTCCGCAGCTATGCCCAGGTTGACCTGAAGCTCGGCCCGGGAGTGACCGTCCTGGTCGGCTCCAACGGGATCGGCAAGACCAACCTCATGGAGGCGATCGGCTACCTCGCCACCCTGGGTTCGCACCGGGTCAGCACCGACGCCCCGCTGATCCGTTTCGGTAGCGAACGCGCCATGATCCGGGCGAAGCTCGTGCGCGGGACCCAGGCCACCGTCGTCGAACTCGAAATCAACGCCGGGCGGGCCAACCGGGGGCGGATCAACCGCGGAAATCCCGTGCGTGCACGGGACATCCTGGGCATCTGCCAGACGGTCCTGTTCGCTCCGGAGGACCTGGCCCTGGTGAAGGGCGATCCGTCCAACCGGCGCCGTTTCCTGGACGAAATGCTCGTCAGCCTCCTTCCTGCGCATGCAGCCACCCGCGCCGATTACGACCGTGTGCTCAAGCAGCGGAACGCCCTGCTGAAGTCCGCCCGCGCCGGCCGCTTCACCGCCGGGCATGAGGCGACCCTCGACGTCTGGGATCAGCACATGGCCCGGGCCGGCGCCGAACTCCTGCACGCCCGCCTTGAGCTGGTGGAACGGCTCCGTCCGCATCTGCAGCGAGCATATGCCCAGCTCACGGACGGGTCGAAGGACGCAAACGCGCTGTACCGCTCGACGCTCCAGGGAGTACTGGACGACGACGGCGGCCCCGCCGAAGGAGGGGCCGGGGCCGGCGTCGGGGTGGAGGAGTTGCGGCAGCTGAGCGTCGAACAGCTCAGCGAGCGGTACGTGCAGGCTTTCGCGGCGGCGCGCCGCAAGGAGCTCGAGCGCGGCATCTCGCTGGTGGGCCCGCACCGGGACGAGCTTGAGCTGCTGCTCGGCGAGGCTCCGGCGAAAGGCTATGCCTCGCACGGTGAAACCTGGTCGATGTGCCTGGCGCTCCGCCTCGCGTCCTACTATGTGATGCTCGATGACGCCCTGACCGGCGGATCGGCCCCGATCCTCATCCTGGATGACGTTTTCGCGGAGCTGGACGTACAAAGGCGGCGTAAACTTGCCGCAATAGTCGCCGGTGCCGAACAGGTATTGGTGACGGCCGCCGTCGACGCAGATATCCCCGAAGAGCTGGCCGGACGGCGGGTGAAGGTTGTCCCCGGAGGCATAGATGGTGAAGGATGACGGCGGACTGCAGCCGGGCCGCGAGCCGGACCGGATCGACGCCGCCCAGGCTGCCCTGAACCGGATGCGCGAGGCCGCTGCGGCCCGCGGCGAAGTGCGCCGGGCCGCCCCCGGGAAAGCCGCGCCAAAGCGGAAAGGGCTGCGGGATACCCGCGGCTTCAGCCAATTCCATGGCAACGGCCGGGACCCCCTGGGCCTGGGCAAGGTGGTCGGTCGCCTGGTGGCCGAGCGCGGCTGGACTTCCCCGGTGGCCGTGGGATCTGTCATGGCGGAATGGGATGCCCTGGTGGGCCCGGAAATCTCCGCCCACTGCACCCCGGAAAGCTTCACTGACACCACTTTGCATGTGCGCTGCGATTCCACGGCCTGGGCCACGCAGCTGCGGCTGCTGAATTCGAGCCTGCTGGAACTGTTCCGAAAAGAACTTGGAGAAGGCGTGGTGACAGCGATTCATGTCCTTGCCCCGACGGCGCCGAACTGGCGAAAAGGCGGCCGTAGCGTCAACGGCCGGGGCCCGCGGGACACCTACGGCTGAGCGATTTTCCGCTCTCCGCGGACACTTCCCGAAAATCGCGCACAGCGGCCGGGAACGCACCACGGCCGTATAGCTCCCCGACTGGTGCCGTTTTGGGCGGTTCCAGACGGGGTTAGCGGCCTGTCAGGGGCACGTTTATGCCGAACCGCCCCGGGCAAATCGGGCTTGGAGGCCTCGACACGATAGAATCGTGGATAGACAACTGGGCGCCGGCGAACAGTTGATTGGCCCCGCAGCAATGCATGTGAGCTGCGGATCCGCCAGTCAAGGGGTCGCCGGCGTTATCAGTGGCGTCCCTGTTGGCGGCCGCTGCATTCCTGTGGAGGGTCCTTCCCGGACCTGCTCGCTTGCGTGCGGTGACGGCCGGCGACCATCGAACACAGAGGAGTCGAAAGCGCCTGTGGCTAACGACAATGCAGAGATTTTGGCAGTTGACCCCGCGGAGGACATTGCCAGCATTCCGGACGCGTCCGCCGGTGCCCGGGAATACGGCGCCAGTGACATCACCGTGCTTGAAGGCCTCGAAGCAGTGCGCAAGCGTCCCGGCATGTACATCGGTTCCACCGGTCCCCGTGGCCTTCATCACCTGGTCTACGAGGTGGTGGACAACTCCGTCGATGAAGCGTTGGCCGGTTACTGCAGCCATATCGAAGTAACCCTCCAGGCCGACGGCGGCGTCAAGGTCGTCGACGACGGCCGCGGCATCCCGGTCGACATGCACCCCACCGAGGGCAA
The DNA here is from genome assembly GCF_049913155.1 of Arthrobacter sp. R-11. Lineage (GTDB taxonomy): Bacteria > Actinomycetota > Actinomycetes > Actinomycetales > Micrococcaceae > Arthrobacter. Next base: position 6,519 of record NZ_CP183979.1, read on the forward strand.
GCCCACCGTCGAGGTGGTCATGACCATCCTGCACGCCGGCGGCAAGTTCGGCGGCGGCGGCTACGCGGTGTCCGGCGGCCTGCACGGCGTCGGCATCTCGGTAGTGAACGCGCTCTCGCGCCGGGTCGACACCGAAGTCCGGCGGCAGGGCCACGTTTGGCGGATGTCCTTCGCCGACGGCGGCAAGCCGCAGGGCGAATTGGTCATGGGTGAGGCCACGGGCCAGACGGGTACCTCGCAGACGTTCTACCCCGACGGCAGCATCTTCGAAACCACCGAGTTCGATTTCGAGACCCTCCGCGCCCGCTTCCAGCAGATGGCCTTCCTCAACAAGGGCCTGCGGATCACCCTCACGGACGAGCGCCCGGTCAAGCGCGCCGACGGCGAGGACCTGGACCTGGACGCGGTTTCCACCGAAGGCGAAGTCCCTGCCGAACACCGCACCGTGGTGTACCAGTACGATGAGGGCCTGCTGGACTACGTCAAGCACCTGAACTCGAGCAAGAAGGTCGACATCGTCCATGAGGACGTCATCGCCTTCGAAACCGAGGACACGGAGCGGCACATCGCCGTCGAGGTCGCCATGCAGTGGACCACCGCGTACTCCGAGAGCGTCCACACCTACGCGAACACCATCAACACCCACGAAGGCGGCACCCACGAAGAGGGTTTCCGCGCGGCGATGACGTCACTGATCAACCGCTACGCGCGGGAAAAGTCCATCATCAAGGAGAAGGACGACAACCTCACGGGTGACGACATCCGTGAAGGCCTGACCGCCGTCATCTCCGTCAAGCTTTCCGAGCCGCAGTTCGAAGGCCAGACCAAGACCAAGCTCGGCAACTCCGAGGTCAAGGGCTTTGTGCAGCGCGTGGTCACGGACCAGTTGGGCGACTGGCTGGAACGCAACCCCGGCCCCGCCCGCGACGTCATCCGCAAGGCCATCCAGGCCGCCCAGGCCCGGATGGCTGCACGCAAGGCCCGCGACAACGCCCGCCGCAAGAGCCCGCTGGAATCCTTCGGCATGCCGGGCAAACTGTCGGACTGCTCCTCGAAGGACCCCTCGCGCTGCGAGGTGTACATCGTGGAAGGTGACTCCGCAGGCGGTTCAGCCAAACGAGGCCGGAACCCGGAGACCCAGGCCATCCTGCCCCTGCGCGGCAAGATCCTTAACGTGGAGCGCGCCCGCCTGGACAAAGCCCTGGGCAACAACGAAGTCCAGTCCATGATCACCGCCTTCGGCACCGGCATCGGCGAGGATTTCGACATCTCCAAGCTGCGGTACCACAAGATCGTGCTCATGGCCGATGCCGATGTGGACGGCCAGCACATCACCACCCTGCTGATGACCCTGCTGTTCCGCTACATGCGCCCGCTCATCGAGAACGGCTACGTGTACCTGGCCCAGCCGCCGCTCTACCGCATCAAGTGGTCCAACGCGAACCACGACTACGTCTACAGCGACCGTGAGCGCGATGAAACCATCCGCAAGGGCACCGCGATGAACAAGCGCCTGCCCAAGGACAACGGCATCCAGCGCTACAAGGGCCTCGGCGAAATGGACTACACGGAACTGTGGGACACCACGATGGACCCGGACCGTCGCACGCTCCTGCAGGTCACCATGGAGAACGCCGCGGCCGCGGACGAGATCTTCTCCGTATTGATGGGCGAGGACGTCGAGTCGCGCAGGAACTTCATCCAGCAGAACGCCAAGGACGTCAGGTTCCTGGATATCTAAAGGGGCTTTTCAGCCCACTTAGATTCCCGAACTGACATATACCTGAAACGGAATACATACTATGAGTGACGAAACCCCCGAGGTACCCGAGGAACAGGACACCCCGGAAACCGTTCTTGAAGGCGACGTGCTGGTTGACCGCATCGAACAGGTGGACCTGCAGACCGAAATGCAACGGTCCTACCTGGACTACGCCATGGCCGTCATCGTCGGCCGCGCCCTCCCCGACGTCCGGGACGGCCTGAAGCCGGTCCACCGCCGCGTGTTGTACGCGATGTTCGACGGCGGCTACCGCCCGGACCGTTCCTTCAACAAGTGCGCCCGCGTGGTGGGCGACGTCATGGGTACCTACCACCCGCACGGCGACATGGCGATCTACGATGCCCTGGTCCGCCTGATCCAGGACTGGACCATGCGCTACCCGCTGGCGCTCGGGCAGGGCAACTTCGGCTCGCCCGGCAACGACGGCGCTGCAGCTCCCCGATACACAGAAACCAAGATGGCCCAGCTGGCCATGGAAATGGTTCGGGACATCGACGAGGAAACCGTCGACTTCCAGGACAACTACGACGGCAAGAACCAGGAACCCACCATCCTGCCGGCGCGCTTCCCGAACCTGCTGGTCAACGGCTCCTCCGGTATCGCCGTCGGTATGGCCACCAACATCCCGCCGCATAACCTCCGCGAAGTCGCAGAAGGCGTGCAGTGGGCGCTGGACAACCCGACCGCTACCCGCGAGGAACTCCTCGAAGCACTGCTGCTACGCATCAAGGGCCCTGATTTCCCCACCGGCGCAACCATCCTCGGCCACAAGGGCATCGAAGAGGCCTACCGCACCGGCCGCGGCTCCATCACCATGCGTGCCGTGGTCAACGTCGAGGAAATCCAGGGCCGCACCTGCCTGGTGGTCACTGAACTGCCGTACCAGGCCAACCCGGACAACCTGGCCATCAAGATCGCCGAACTGGTCAAGGACGGCAAGATCCAGGGCATCGCGGACCTCCGCGATGAAACCTCGGGCCGCACCGGCCAGCGCCTGGTGATCGTGCTGAAGCGCGACGCCGTGGCCAAGGTGGTGCTGAACAACCTCTACAAGCACACCCAGCTGCAGGACAACTTCTCCGCGAACATGCTGGCCATCGTCGACGGCGTCCCGCGCACCCTGAGCCTGGATGCCTTCATCCGGCACTGGGTGGCCCACCAGATGGACGTCATCGCACGCCGGACCCGGTACCGCCTGCGCAAGGCCGAGGAAGAAGCACACATCCTGCGTGCCCTCCTCAAGGCGCTGGACATGCTGGACGAAGTCATTGCCCTCATCCGTGCGTCCAACACCACCGAAGCCGCTCGCGACGGGCTCATGGAACTGCTGGACATCGACGAGCTGCAGGCCCGGGCCATCCTCGACATGCAGCTCCGCCGCCTGGCAGCCCTGGAACGCCAGAAGATCCAGGACCGCCACTCCGAACTCGAAGCCCTGATCGCCGAATACAACGCGATCCTGGCCTCCGAGCAGCGGCAGCGCGAAATCATCAGCACCGAGCTCGCCGAAATCGTGGCCAAGCACGGCGACGACCGCCGCACGCACATCCTCATGGGCTTCGACGGCGATATGTCGATGGAAGACCTGATTCCCGAAGAGGAAGTGGTGGTCACCATCACCCGGGGCGGCTACGTCAAGCGCACCCGCAGCGACAACTACCGCTCCCAGCAGCGCGGCGGCAAGGGCGTCAAGGGCGCCCAGCTGCGCGGCGACGACGTCGTGGAACACTTCTTCGTCACCACCACCCACCACTGGCTGCTCTTCTTCACCAACCTCGGCAGGGTATACCGGGCCAAGGCCTACGAGCTTGCCGAAGCCGGCCGCGACGCCAAGGGCCAGCATGTGGCCAACCTGCTGGCGTTCCAGCCCGACGAGCACATTGCCCAGGTCCTGGACCTGCGCGATTACGCTCAGGCTCCCTACTTGGTGCTCGCCACCAAGAGCGGCCTGGTCAAGAAGACGCGCCTGGAGGACTACGACACCAACCGCAGCGCCGGCGTCATCGCCATCAACCTGCGCGACGAGGACGAACTGGTCTCGGCACAGCTGGTGTCCGAAACCGACGACCTCCTCCTGGTGTCCCGCAAGGGCCAGTCCATCCGCTTCACCGCCACGGACGAGGCACTCCGCCCGATGGGACGCGCCACCTCCGGCGTGACCGGCATGAAGTTCCGCGAAGACGACGAACTGCTGGCCGCGGACGTCGTCAAGGACGGTTCCTACGTCTTCGTGGTGACCGAAGGCGGATACGCCAAGCGGACCGCCGTCGAGGAATACCGTCTGCAGGGCCGTGGCGGCCTCGGCATCAAGGTGGCCAAACTGGCCGAAGAGCGGGGTGACCTGGTCGGCGCGCTCATCGTCCAGGACGAGGATGAAGTCCTGGTGGTGATGGAAGGCGGCAAGGTTGTCCGTTCCGCCGTCGCCGGTGTCCCTGCGAAGGGTCGCGATACGATGGGCGTCATCTTTGCCAAGCCGGACAAGAACGACCGCATCATCGAGGTGGCCCGCAACAGCGAACGCGGCCTCGAAGGTGAAGAGACGGATGAAGAACAGCAGCCCGGAGCCGTGGATAACGTAACCTTGGCTGCAGACGGCGGCGCCGGCCAGGCGGCCGCATCCAACGCCGGGACACCCGAAGCGGACAGCAGCCAGGATCCCGGTACCGAGCTGAACGAAGACAACACCGGAGGAACGAATGAGTAATCCTGACTCGTATCCCAAGCCGAACACAGACGTCCCCGGCGGACTTCGTCAGCCTTCCGGCACCCCGCAGGCAGGCGCCGCTGCTGGTTCCCGTCCGCCGGTCCCGGCGGGCGCTCCGGCTTCGGCCCAGCGCCCGGCAGGACCCGCGGCTTCCACGCAGCGACCCGCCCCGCAGGGCCAGCGTCCTGCGGCTCCGGGATCGCGGTCCCAGGCCGCCCGTCCCGCAGCTCCCGGCCAGCGTCCGGGTGCCCCCGGACTCGTGAAACCCGCTCCGAAGGCCAAGGTCCGCCGCGCACGCCTGCTGGTGAGCAAGGTGGACCCCTGGTCTGTACTCAAGATGGCCTTCCTGCTCTCCGTGGCCCTCGGAATTGTTACCGTAGTGGCAGCCATGGTGCTCTGGACGGTCCTGGACCTCACCGGGATCTTCGACCAGGTGGACAGCCTCCTCGGCACCCTCGCAGGTTCCGAAGGGGGCGGCTTCGAGCTGAAGAAGGTCGCTTCCCTGGGCCAGGTGCTGTCCTTCGCCACCATCATTTCCGTGGTCAACGTGGTCCTGCTGACCGCCCTGTCCATGCTGAGCGCCGTGCTTTATAACATTTCGGCAACGCTCGTCGGCGGTATTGGCGTCACGCTCACCGACGACTAGCAAAATCCCCGAAAATCCGCGGAATTTCGACGGAAAAGCGGGGCCGAATGCCTCGATTTGAGATCGGGCCGGGATGTGCTGTAGAGTCATATCTCGGCCCGATGAGGCATCGGGGCGTATAGCTCAGGCGGTTAGAGCGCTTCGCTGATAACGAAGAGGTCCCAGGTTCAAGTCCTGGTACGCCCACGGAACCTGCACGGTTCCACGGTAAAGGTCCGCAAGGACCGGAACGGGGTGCATGTGAAGAAGTTGCTGATTGTGGCAGCTGCGATCGCAGGCGTCCTGCTCTACCGGAAGGTGCAGGAGTCCGAAGCCCGGAAGACGGTCTGGAGCCAGGCAACCGATACGGTTGATTAGCCAGGATCGGCGGAATGGAGCTGGTGAAAGCCAGTGCAAGTTCTGCGGTAGTATTGATGGGTTGCTTCTTATGGGGGCATGGCGCAATTGGTAGCGCACCTGCTTTGCAAGCAGGGGGTTCGGGGTTCGAGTCCCCGTGCCTCCACCATAGAAAAGAGTCCCGGTCAGGAATGACCGGGACTCTTTCGTTTTCCCAAAAACACGACATGACGCCGCACAAGCGGCGACGGCGGACACCCGGTCACCGCCGCTTCCGGTACGGGCCGCCGGGCAGCGCAGTTCGCTGGCGTTTACTGGCCGCCGCGGCGGACGCTCTGGCTGGAGCTCGCGGTGTGGATGGCGCGCAGCAGCTTGGCCGGGAAGTACACCGAGAAGAAGACGACCATGGGAGCCTTCAAGGCCATCTTCTTGACGTTGTGCGCCTTGTAGGTCCGGTCGAAGCGCGTCACGTAGTAGCGGTAGTCCCGCGGTGAATCCTCAAGCCGGCGGGCCGACATGCCGGACACCATCTGCGGCCAGTACTGGATCCGCAGCTCGTGCTCGGCCAGATGCAGTGAGAGGTCGATGTCCTCGTGCATCTCATCCTTTTCGTCCAGGCAGGCTTCGTCGCGGATGGTTTCCCAGGCAGTGCGGCGCAGCGCCATGTTGGATCCGAAGAGGAAGTGGTACTGGTGCTTGGCCAGGCGGAGCATGAGTTGGCGCATCTTGTCGTCGGCCTTGAGCCCGAAGCGGCGCATGGGCATGTCGTAGTACACCACCGGGCCGGTGGCGGCCTGGACATCCGGGTCCATGAAGGCGTTCTGGACTTGTTCCACCCAGTCGGGTTCCAGCACTGAGTCAGCGTCGATGCGCCCCAGGACGTCGCCCGTGGCATGGTTGAGCCCGAAGTTGCGGGTGGGGATGAGGCCCTGTGCCTGGTCCTGGCTCAGCAGGAGGATCGGACTTTCAGGGTATTCCTGCTGCATCTGGGCCACGATCAGGGCTGTGCGGTCGGTGGACATGTTGTCCACGACGATGATCTCGGCCGCGGGAACCGACTGGTAAATGGCGGCGATGAGGCACTGTCTGATGACGCTTTCCTCGTTGTACGCCGGGATGACGATGGAGACTTCCGGCCTGGGTGCGTCAGAAGGTGCGGGTTCTTCGGGCGATCTATCGGCTGACATCCAGATAAATCTAACACCAGCTTTCCCGCCCGCGAGGGAGCTGCCGGTGACGTGTGGACAAACAATGAGGGGACCCCGCCACGCGGAGTCCCCTCATTGGAAGGTTGGTCCGGGGTCAGCCCTCGGACTTGCTGCTGTCCTTGTCTTCATCCTTGTGCAGGCTTGCGGCGATGTTCTTCACCGCGGTCTTGGCATCGGTGGCCACCTTGGCGGCGGTTTCCTTCGCTTCCTCCACAACTTCGGCCGCCTTGTCCGCGACCTCCTCAGCGGCTTCCTTGACGGTCTCCGTGACGGTGTCCTTGACCGATCCCGCGGCCTCCCCCTCTGCCTTGACCGCGTCCGGCGTCGGGAACGGAATCGGGGAAGAGTTCGGCGCAGGCGTCACGGGAACCGGGGTCTTCCACGGGTCCTCAACCGGCTTGGACGCCTTCCAGGCGGCAACACCTGCAGCCACGGCCGCAGCGATCACCGTGACGATCAGGAGGCCGCGCTTCTTGGGTTTCTCCTTGCGTCCGAGCTCGGCGGCGACCGCCTTGCCCGTTTCTTCGGCAACCGCCTTGAACTGGGCTCCGGCGGCCTGTGCCTGGTCCTGGAGGTTGTGGACGACGCCGGAATCCACCAGTTTCTGGGCGACGGCGTCAACCTGGGCGGGCGCATTTTCGAGGACATGGTGCACGGCGGTGGACGCCTGGCCAAGCTGCTCGGACAGTTTCGGCAGGTACTCCTCCACCACTTTGTCGCGGGCGACGCCGAGGGCGGGGGTTGCCTTGTTCAAGGCTTCCTGGATCTTCGGCGAGGCGTCCTCGACGGCGTCGTGGATCTTCGGGGCGAGGTTCGCCAGGCCCTCCTGGAGCTTCGGGGTAACGGTTGCGACGCCGTCGGCCAGGTTGTGTGCGGCCGACTTAAGCCCTTCCTGGATCTTCGGCGAGGCGGTATCGATTCCATGCTGGATACGGGGAACTGCCCAGTTCACGGCAGCTTCGACGCGTGGTGCAGCCCAGTCTTTGGCGGTATCTACTCCTGCTGCCACAGAGTGCTCAAGGTCGCGGGCAATCCGGTCTGATTTCTTCACAACTACCTCCCGATACACATGCTCGTTTGTTGTTAGCCTACGTCGCCAGACGTGCACCGGCTATTCATCCGAGGTAATCCGGGAGATTTCACCGAGCGCGGAACCGGCTTTCGGGCCCCTGCCGCGTTGACCGTGCATGAAAGAATGGGGGCCATGACCATTGCAACCGCAAAAGCAACCATCCACACCAGCCTCGGCGACATCGTGGTGAACCTCTTCGGCAACCACGCGCCCAAGACAGTGGCCAACTTCGTCGGCCTCGCCACCGGTGAGAAGTCCTGGACCCACCCGGAGACCGGCGAAGACAAGACCGGCACCCCGCTGTACGACGGCACCATCTTCCACCGCATCATCAAGGACTTCATGATCCAGGGTGGCGACCCGCTGGGCCGCGGCGTCGGCGGTCCTGGCTACAAGTTCGACGACGAGATCCACCCGGAACTGAACTTCAACACGCCGTACAAGCTGGCAATGGCCAACGCCGGCATCCAGATGGGCAAGGGCACTAACGGCTCCCAGTTCTTCATCACCACCGTCAACACCGACTGGCTGTTCGGCAAGCACTCCATCTTCGGTGAAGTCGCCGACGACGAGTCCAAGAAGGTCGTCGACTCCATCGAGGCCGTCCGCACCGGCATGGGCGACCGCCCTGTCGAAGACGTCGTCATCAACAGCATCGACGTCGTCCAGCTCTGATTCCCGGAGCCTCAACAGCACATGAGCTTTGGATACCCGGCGGCCGGGCCGTCAGCAGGCGTTCCGGTATGCCCCCGGCATCCCGACCGGCCCTCCTATGTGCGGTGCCAGCGTTGCGGGCGCCCGGCGTGCCCGGAATGCCAGCGGGCGGCCGCCGTCGGGTTCCAATGCATTGACTGCGTCAACGAACTGAAGCGTTCGACGCCGTCAGTACGTTCCGTCTATGGCGGCACCGCCGTTGCGGGCCGGCCGGTGGCGACGCTCGCGCTGATCGCCGCATGCGTCCTGGTCTACGTCCTGCAGTGGATCGTTCCCGGGGACGCTATTTTCCAGAACTTCGCCTTCGCGTCCGTTTTCGCGGATCCGCAGTACGGCCAGTTTGAGCCCTGGCGCATGCTCACCGCCGCTTTCCTTCATTCACAAGGCTTCGTGCTCCACATCGCGCTCAACATGTACACCTTGTGGATCTTCGGCCAGGCCTTGGAGCCCCTGCTCGGGCGGGCGCGCTTCCTTGCCATTTACCTGTTGTCCGCGATCGGCGGCTCGGCAGGCTACTTCCTTCTCACCCCGTTGCTTCCTGTCACCGCAGTGGTGGGCGCCTCCGGTGCAATCTTCGGCTTGTTCGGCGCCTTGCTGGTGATCCAGCGGCACCGCGGCGGCGACACCACGCAATTGTGGATCCTCATCGCCATCAACGGGGTCATCGGTTTCATGGTCGCGGGCATCGCCTGGCAGGCACACCTCGGTGGGTTCATCACCGGGGCCCTCGGCGCCGCCGCTGTCGCCTATGCTCCCCGCGGACCACGCCGCGTCCTTTTCCAGGCCGGCGGTCTCGCCGTCGTCGCGCTGCTGCTTGTCCTTGCCACAGTCTTCCGCACGGCGTCCGTCTAAGGGCGGCTGACTTTTCCACCTCTCCTGTGGGCCCAGAGCCTCGCGGAGCAAACTGGCAAGATGCCGTTCATTGATCTCCCCCTTACTGAACTGGAGCGGGACTCCACCGAACGGAGTGACGTTGAGCGTTCCGGGTAAACCTCCCGAGACTTTCCACAGCCGTTATCCACACTGTGTGTAACTTACAGCTGTGTAGTTCATTCGACGCCTCCCTTGTCCGCGCCGCTACCGGGGGCACAGCAGACGAAATACCCAAATCCATCCACAGCTGTGGATAACTTTGCTACACAGTCTTGTGGTTGTGTGGACAAATCGGCCACGCGTTCGGACGATGTGGAAAAGTCCTTGGAGAACCGCAATCCGCCGCCCTCGGCTGGCGATATCAACAGGCTTTTCAACACTGTTAATAACTCACACCGTTGTAGTTCTAGCCCTTAAATCACGCCGAAAAGCCCTGCAATCCGCGGGTTTCCGGAGGAGGTAACCACAGCTTTTCCCCAGTTGTGGATAACTTGTGGGAAGCGGCCTGTTGTTAAGTGCGTAACTTCCGGCCTGGAGTCATGCCGGCCCCGGAACGCCGCGCGCTGTCTAATGCGTGCGCCGTGCCTCGTCCACGGAGGTGAAGTTCTCCATCCCGATGCCATGAACATTTGGTGAAGCCCCGGCCACGATCCACAGCCTTGTTCACATGGGGAAAACGTGGCAAGCGAGAGCGGTCCTTCGAACACCCCGGAAAACCGGGCTTCCGGGGCTGTTGGAGCTGCTTTCCACATCATCTTTCCACAGCTGTGGATAAAGTTGCCCACTTTTGTGGACAGCCGGGGACGGCGGTTTCAGTCCCAGATGCCGGAGCTCCCGCGGCGGTGGCTGCCCACAAGATGCGTGTCGATCATGCCGATGGCTTCCATCAGCGCGTACATGGTGGTGGGGCCGACGAAAGCGAAACCTTTCTTACGCAGCGCTTTGGACAGGGCGACTGACTCCGGTGACTGGGTGGCAAGGTCCGCGACAGTTGCGGGCGCCGGCGTTGCCTCCGGTCGGAAAGACCACACAAAGTTCACCAGTCCGCCGTCGGACCGCAGGGCGAGGGTGGCATTGGCGTTGGTGATCGCCGCCCGGATCTTCAAGCGGTTCCGCACGATCCCGGCATCCAGCATGAGTCGCTCCACGTCGGCCTCGCCGAAGCGAGCCACCTTCTCCGGGTCGAAGTCCAGGAAGGCCGCACGGAACGCCTCCCGTTTGCGCAGGATGGTGGCCCAGGACAAACCGGCCTGGAAGCCTTCGAGGCTGATGCGTTCGTACAGGCCGTGTTCATCCAGGACCGGCATGCCCCACTCGGTGTCGTAGTACTCCCGAAGCAGAGGATCGGTGGCTGCCCAGGGCGGACGTGCCAGGCCGTCTTCGCCGAGGATGGTGCCTGCCGGTGTCATGGGTGCCTCCAAAGGACGTTCAAAGCTGCTGTGGACATTGTGCGCCCTGGCTGCGACATTGCTACGACATCCCGGTGACGCGCATGGTGATGTTGATCCGGCCGTGCTCCAGCCCGCAGTCCTGCGGGGCTGTGCCCGGGTGTACCTTGACCACCCCGTGGTAGGCGAAACGGGACGCTCCGCCGAAAACGAAGAGGTCCCCGGAACGCAGGACCACGTCCGTGTACGGCTTGCCGCGGCCTTCGGTATTGCCGAAACGGAATACGCAGCTGTCGCCGATGCTCAGGGAGACCACGGGTGCCGGGGAGCGCTCGTCCTTGTCCTGGTGCATGCCCATTCTGGCCGCATCATCGTAGTAGTTCACCAACGCCGTGTCCGGCGTGTAACCAGCCGCCGTTTCCGGCAGCGAGCCGGCCGCAGCAAGGGCCTTGCGGCCAAGCCTGACCATCCAATCCGGGAAATCCAGCACCCGGCGGCCGTTGACGTCCAACGCTTCCCGCGTGTACCGGTAGGGCTGCCAGTGCCACCCGAGGCAGACAGTCCGGACGGACATCGGATGCCCGCCGGGCAGCACGGCAGCCCTCGGTGGCACTGGACCCGCTGCCCATTCGCCGAAGCGGGCCGCGATCCAGCGCTGCTGCTCCGTGCTCAGCCAGCCCGGTACATGGACGGCGCCTTCCGCTATCCCCTGGGGGCCGGCGTCGGGCAGGGAAAGCAGCTCCGGCGGGAACAACGGTTCGGTCATGCGGCCTCCAGCGCCAGCAGGGTCCGCTTGGCCTCCGGCCCGCCAAGATACCCGCCGAAGGAGCCATCCGAGCGCACCACCCGGTGACAGGGAACGACGACGGGCAGCGGGTTCCGTGCGCAGGCGGAGCCGACGGCGCGGACCGCTTTCGGGCTGCCCGCCGCCTTCGCCACCTGGGCGTAGCTTTCGGTGCTGCCGTAGGCGATGTGCGGAAGGTGCTCCAGCACGCTCAGCCGGAAGCCGCGGCTCAGCGCGAAATCCAGCGGGATGTCGAAACTGCGACGGGCGCCGGCGAAGTACTCGTCGAGCTGGCGGGCCGCGCCGTCCAGGCGGGACGGCGCCTCCAGGATCCGCGGACCCAGCTTGTCGGCCAGAGCCTGCAGCACGGCGTCGTGGTCCTCCAGGGCGAAAGCGACGCGCACCAGGCCGCGTTCCGTGGCGGCCAGCAAGAGCCTGCCGAGCGGGGAATCGACGGTGCGGTAGGAAACGTCGATGAGCTGCCGGTCCGCGGCGGCAGCCGCGAGGCGGGCGTGCAGGCGCTCGAGCTTGCCGGGAGCTGGCTCCCCCAGTCCGGGCAGGAATCCGTCCGGCAGCAGCGCTTCGTTGTCCATCTGCTCGATGTTCATCGGCTTGTTCCTTTCGAAGCCGGGCTGGACGTGTCTGCGAGGGCGGCACGCAGGGCCTTGACGCCGTCGGCGCCGGCGCGCCGCGCGGCCTCGGGGGTGACCCCCAGCAGCTCGGAAACATCTTTGTACGGCAGTCCCGCAAGGTAGTGGTAAGCCACGGCCTGGCGCTGTTTCGGCGGAAGCTGCCCGACGGCGTCGAGCACCTCTGGGTGTCCCCCGCCCGGAATGCCGAGCGGGGATTCACGGGGCGGGAGATCGTCCATGGGCAGGGCCTGCCGCTGCCGGGTGCGGAGGATGTCGATGGCCTTGCGGTGGGCGATGGTGACAAGCCAGGCCTGCACCCTGGCGTCCTCCGGCAGATCCGGGTATGCCTTCAGGGCGGACAGGAACGTCTCGGACCAGGCGTCTTCGGCATCGTGGGCACCGAGCAGGGCATGGCAGACCCGCAACACCACGGCCCCGTGGACGCTGACGATCCTCTCAAAGGGCGGCTTGCCCATCAGAAGAGCTTGCTTTCCTTCACGGTGGCGGGCTCCTCGAGCTCGAGCAGGAAGCGCTTGTTCGCGAGGCCGCCCGCGTAACCGGTGAGGCGGCCGTTGCTGCCGACCACACGGTGGCAGGGAATGACGATGCTCAGCGGGTTCCGGCCCACCGCCGATCCCACGGCCTGGGCAAGGTTGGGGTCGCCGAGTTCGGCGGCGAGGGCTCCGTAGCTGACGGTTTCCCCGTAGGGAATGTGTTCAAGCCGGGCCCAGACGCGTTCCTGGAAGTCGTTGCCTTGGGCCTGGTACTCGAGCTCGAAGGCCGTCCGTTCCCCGCGCAGGTATTCGCGAAGCTGAGCCACGGCCGGGGCGAAGACCCGATCCGAGGGGGCCGCACGTTCGCCGAAGAATTCCTTGGGCGGCATATGCCAGTGGCCCTCGTAGAAGATCCCGCTGAGCACCCGGTCCCGGGACGTCAACGTCAGGGCCCCGAGCGGGGACTCGATGATGGTGTGCCTGTTGCTCATATCAAGTAGACGCTGCAGGCGGGCGGAATGTGAGGCCGGTTTCCGGAGACGCTGCTCAGGAACGCCAGCGCGTGGTCATCAGGAAGCCCACGATCGCGATTCCGAAGCCTGCCACGATGTTCCAGGATTCCCACGCCGCCACCGGAAACTGGCCGCCGGTGATGTAGAAGGTGATGATCCACAGCAGGCCGATGATCATGAGGCCGAACATCACCGGCTTGAACCAGACCGGGTTCGGCTTGTACTGCTCCTTGGCTGCGGTCTCAACAGTGCGGGCAGGCCGCTTGCGGGGCTTTGACTCGGGCACGGTTCCTCCTTGGCCTTTGAATGAAGGGCCGCGTGCCGGCTTGGTATCCTGCAGGAAGGAAAATTCCAGCGGTCTGCGCGTTCGCGGTACTTCCAGGTTCGTCTCTAGCTGCCAAGTCTAGCCGGACTTCGAAGACGCTCCGTGCGGCCGTTTCCCGGACAGAGGAGACCCCCGTGACGCAGCAGCAGTCGGAGGCCTCCGCTGCTGTGCCCGTCGACTTTCCCCGCCGCCGGAATGAGCGCAGCGTCGTCCGGAAGAGCCTGCAGCTCGTCGGCGAACTCTTCCTGACTGCCGGCGTCGTGCTGCTGCTATTCGTGGCCTGGGAATTCTGGTGGACCAATGTGGAAGCCGACGCCAGCCAGGGCCAGGCCATCGACGCGTTCGCCAGGGAATTCACAGGACCCCTCGCTCCCCCGGCGGGGAACACCGACTACGGGAAACCGAGAGTCTCCGCGGCGCCGGGCTACGGGGAGACGATCGGCATCATGTACGTTCCCAGGTTCGGGGCCGACTACTCGCGGCCCATCGTCCAAGGCACCGGTGCGGACGTCCTGGATTCCCTTGGCCTCGGACACTACGAGGGAACCAGCATGCCCGGGGCAGCCGGAAACTTCGCAGTTGCCGGCCACCGCCAGACTCACGGCGCCGTGCTGGACAACATCCACGAACTGGTGCCGGGCGACCGGATCTATGTCCAGACCAAGACCGGCTATTACACCTACGTGTACCGGAACAACCAGATCGTGCTGCCCTCCCGCACGGACGTCCTGCTCCCGGTTCCCACCAAAGCCGGTGTGCAACCCCGGGACAGCTACCTCACCATGACCAGCTGCAACCCGCGTTTCGGCTCCGCGGAACGGTTCATTGCGTATTCGCTGCTGGAAAGCTGGCAGCCGGCGTCCGCCGGACCGCCGTCGGAAATCGCCGCCCTCGCGGCCAAGACCCGCGGAAAGGCCTGAGATATGTACGGATGGATTTTCCGGCACCTGCCTGGTCCGTTATGGACGCGCATATTGACCTCGGCGGCACTCATCGCAGGAATACTGGTCCTGATGGTGCAGTTCCTCTTCCCTTGGATGTCCCAGTTCACCACCCTCACCAACTCAACGATTGGTTCAGTACAGCAGCCATGAGCACAACTAAAATCCTCGTCGTCGACAATTACGACAGCTTCGTCTACACCCTGGTGGGCTACCTGCGGGAGCTCGGCGCGGAAACCACCGTGGTCCGCAACGACGACGTCACCCTCGCGGAGGCGATCGAGCTTGCCGATGCCCGTGACGGCGTCCTGATCTCCCCCGGCCCGGGGACGCCGGCAGAAGCAGGAGTCTGCATTGAGCTCATCAAATGGTGCGGCGATAACAACAAGCCCATGTTCGGCGTCTGCCTGGGCCACCAGGCGCTTGCCGAAGCGTACGGCGGAACGGTCACCCACGCGCCGGAGCTGATGCACGGCAAGACTTCGCCGGTGCAGCATGACGGCAAGAGCGTCTTCGCCGGCCTGCCGTCCCCCGTGACGGCCACCCGGTACCACTCACTGGCTGCCGTCCGCGAGACCATTCCGGACGTCCTGGAGATCACGGCCGAAACCGCGAACGGCGTGATCATGGGCCTGCAGCACAAGACCGCCCCACTGTGCGGCGTGCAGTTCCACCCGGAGTCGGTGCTCACCGAAGGCGGCTACCAGATGCTCGGCAACTGGCTTGAATCGCTGGGCATGGCCGGAGCCGCAGCGAAGGCTGCGACGCTCAGCCCGCTGATCCAGCGCTAGCTGCCCGTCCGGTGCCGGCGGAATCCCCGCCGGCACCTCTTGCGGGGCCGGCACCTCTTACGGGGCCGCCTCCGGACGCTAGCCCTTCTTGCCGCCGCTTGCGCTCGGCTTGGGCGTCGCCGACTCGGAGGGCGTCGGCTCCGGCGCCGGGGCCTTGGTGATCGTCACGGTAATGATGCTGCCCTGCTCTGCGAGGGTCCCCTCCGGGATGCTCTGGGCGGTGACGATCCCGGGGGCAAGGACGCTGTTCTCCTGCTCCACGACCTTCATGGTGAGCCCGAGGTCGGTCAGCGCCTTTTCAGCTTCGTCTTTTGGAAGTTTGATGAGTTGCGGCATCTTGACCTTGCCGCTCGAAACCACCAGTTCAACACGGCTTCCAGGGGCCACGACCGCGCCGGGCGCAGGGTTGCTCCGGATGACGGAGCCTGCCGGAACGGAGGGGCTGTTCCCGATGATGGTGGTAGCCGTCAGGCCCGCCACGCGCAGCATGTCCCGCGCGGCGGCCTCGGTCTGGTTCGCCAGGTCCTTGGGCACCGTGACGGAACTCGGCCCGTCGGAGACCTTCAGGGTGACATGGCTTCCCAGGACCACCTCCGTGCCCACGGACGGATCCGTGCCGATCGCTGTTCCCTGCGGGATTTTGTCGTCGTTCACCCGCACGGGAGCGTCGGGAACGAGCTTCGCATCGTAGAGCGTGCGGATGGCATCCGCTTCGCTCATGTTCGCGACCGACGGGATCGGGATCTTGACCGGTTCTACCGGCTTCTGGTTCATGAAGTAGTAGAGGCCCAGACCGACCCCTGCCAGGACCAGCACCGTAAAGAGGATGACGACGGCGGTCCACGCCCGGCGCCGCGACTTCTGCCGCCGCGTGCGCTCACGTTCCGGCGGGAAGCCCAGCGGCATCGCATCGTCGTCGGGCTCGTCGATGTAGCTTGCCGGCAGCGGGTCCTCCCCGCTGACCCGGGCCGGCGGCTGGACGTCAAGGAATCCGATGCCCGTGAAGCCGACCAGGGTCTCCGGCGCGGAGTCCTGCGAGGCTTCCGGCCCGCCGTCGTCCGTGACGTCACCTGCTTCCGGCGCCGGGACCGCGGGGACGGCGATGCCGTTGCGGGCGGCGCGCAGTGCACGGCGGAAGGCAGCAGCGTCCTGGAAGCGGTCCGCCCGCTCCTTCTGCAGGCCCTTCGCCAGGACGCTGTCGAGTGCTTCGGAAACCTCGGGATTGAAGCTGCTCGGTGCTGCGGGGGTTTCCCGGACATGCTGGTACGCCAGAGAGACGGGGCTGTCGCCCGTGAACGGCGGGCGTGAAGTCAGCATCTCAAAAAGCAGGCAGGCCGCAGAGTAGAGGTCGCTCCGGGCGTCCACGGTCTCGCCGCGGGCCTGTTCCGGGGAAAGGTACTGGGCGGTCCCCACAACTGCCTGCGTCTGGGTCATGGTGGCGGCGGAATCCGCGATGGCCCGGGCAATGCCGAAGTCCATCACTTTCACGCTGTTGTCTTCGCCGACCATCACGTTGCCGGGCTTGATGTCGCGGTGGACGATCCCGGCCTTGTGGCTGTACTCGAGCGCGGACAGGACGCCGAGGCAGAGCTCCACGGCCTGGTCGATGTCCAGTTCCTTGCTGCGGATGAGTTCCCGCAGCGTCCGGCCGGACACGTACTCCATGACGATGTACGGCACCCGGACGGTCTCGCCGTGGCCGCCGTCGACCGTGTAGTCGCCGGTGTCGTAGATCGCCACGATCGAGGGATGGTTCAACGACGCCACGGCGTGCGCTTCACGCTTGAACCGGGCCTGGAACTGCGGATCCCGGGCCAGGTCCGGGCGGAGCAGTTTCACGGCGACAGTGCGTCCGAGGAGCGTGTCCGTGCCGCGGTGCACATCGGCCATGCCGCCGCGGCCCAGCAGCTCTCCCAGTTCATACCGCCCGTTGAGGACGCGTTGGGCTGTCACCGGAATGCTGTCCTCTCTGTGTGCAGGTCCTGAACGTCGGGTAGTCATGCTTTCCTATTTGCCAGACGAGGCGGAGGGCGAGGCTTTGGCCTTGGACAGATGGTAGACGACGGTGGCGCCCGCGTTGACCTCGGTGCCCGCGGCGGGTTCCGAGCTGACGAAGGTGTCCGGTGCCTGCCCGACTGCACCTTCGACGGCGTCACCCTTCACCCAGCGCAGGCCTGCGCCTTCGATGGCGGCCCGTACCTGGGCTTCAGTGGCGCCGGCCGCGATGTTGGGAACAGCGATCTTTTCCGGGCCCTTCGAATAGGTGACGGCGATCGTCTCACCCTTGGCGACCGGACCGGAAGGCTCGATGTTCGTCACTGTTCCTTGGGTGGACGGATCGAACTTTTCGGTTCCCTTGACCACGAAACCAAGGTCGATCAGCTCGCTGCGGACGGTCTCGTAAGGGCGGCCGAGGTACTGCTCCGGAATGAGGTTGACCGTGTCCGGCGTGGTTTCGCTCGGCGACGGCGTCGGCGAGGTTTCCGTGGCGCTGGGCGACGCGGAACTAGGCGGAGCGCTGCTCGAAACCGGGCTGCTCGTGCTGGACGAGGGCGCCGGCGACGTCGGGTTGAAGAGGCCCATCTGGGTCAGCAGGAAGCCCAAGCCGGCAAAGAGGAGAAGCAGCAGCAGGGCGATGAGCGGCCAGGTCCACGGGCTGCGCTTCCGGCGCTCCGGCTGCGGCTCGTAGTTGTCCTCTTCCTCATCCTCGTAGAGCACGGTGGATTCGTCCGGGTCGAAGCTGCGCTCCGCTGCCAGGGCCTCGGACCGCGAAAGGTGGTCCGCGGCCGCCCCGGCACCCGCAGCGGCGCCGAGCACCGGAAGGGCGGAGGTCGCCGTCGTCTGCTCCCTGCCGTGCGCGGCCACGACGCCGGTGGGCGCCGTGGCGAGGCCGGCGGGCGCAGTGATGGGACCGGTGGCGTCTTCGAACAGAAGCATCCCCGGAACGGCGGCATGGGCTGCGGAAATATTCCCCGCGCGGATTGCTTCGGCGGCCTCGGCCAGCTTGATGGCATCCGCCGGCCGGTTCCTGGGATCTTTGGCCAGCATGGACATCAGCAGGGCGCGGACGGGGACGGGGAGGCTCTCCGGCAGCGGCGGCGGCGCATCGTTGACCTGGGCCAGGGCGATGGCAATCTGGGACTCGCCGGAGAACGGGCGGTGCCCCGTGAGACATTCATAACCTATTACGCCCAGGGAATATATGTCTGACGAACCGGTGGCCGTCTGCCCGGTGGCCTGCTCAGGGGCAAGGTACTGGGCGGTTCCCATGACCTGGCCGGTCTGGGTCAGCGGGACCTGGTCGGCAAGGCGCGCGATTCCGAAGTCCGTGACCTTGACGCGGCCGTCCGGGGTGATGAGCAGGTTGCCCGGCTTCACGTCCCGGTGCACCAGGCCCTGGGCGTGCGCAACGGCCAGGGCGCGGGCGGTCTGCGAAATGATCGACATGGCCCGGTCCGGGGAAAGGACCCGTTCCCGCTCAAGGATGGTGCTCAGCGGCTGGCCGGGCACCAATTCCATGACGAGGTACGCGGAACCATCTTCTTCGCCGTAGTCGAAGACGTTGGCGATACCCACGTGGTTCAGGAGGGCGGTGTGGCGCGCCTCAGCGCGGAAGCGCTGCAGGAAGCCGGGATCGCCGGTGTATTCCTCCTTGAGGACCTTGATGGCGACGATGCGGCCCAGGACCTGGTCCTTGGCTTTCCAGACCTCTCCCATCCCGCCTATCGCAATCCGGCTGGTCAGCTGGAACCTGCCGCCGAGGGTGATTCCTGACGTAGGTCTCACTTGTTCAACACCGCCTCAAAGATCTTCTTCGCATTCGGACTGGTTAGCTGTGCGCCGGTGGTTACATCGACACCTTCGATCACGATGGTGACGGCCACCTGCGGGTCATTGGCCGGGGCAAACCCGGTAAACCACGAGTTGTTCAAACCGCTGTCTCCCAGCTGGGCCGTGCCGGTCTTGCCGGCCACCTGCACGCCCGGGACGGCGGCGCCGCCGGCGATGCCCTTGGACACGACGTCGGTCATCCACTCGGTGATCTGGCGGGCGATCGCGGGGCTGGTCGAGTTGCGGAGGACTTCCGGCTCGGGCTCGCTGATGACCCGGAGGTCCGGGGCGCGCACCGTCTTGATGAGGTTCGGCTTCATCTGCACGCCACCGTTGGCGATCGCGGCGGTCATCAGGGCAATCTGCAGCGGGGTCGCCTTGACGTCACGCTGCCCGACGGCGGACTGGGCCAGGGCGGCGTCGTCCAGGTCCGTGGGGAAGACGCTGACGGCGGACTGGAGCTTGAGCTGGTCGCCGAAGTCCTGGCCGAAACCGAACTTTCGCGCCTGCTCCGCGATGGCTTCCTGGCCGAGGTCAAGGGCGATGCTGGCAAAGGGAGTGTTGCAGGACTGCTCCAGCGCGAAGGCGAAGTCAGCCGTGGTCCGGGTGTAGCAGTTGCCGCCGGCGTAGTTCGGAAGGGAGGCCGAGGAACCGGGCAACGGCAGGCTCGCCGGGTTGGGCAGCTCGCTGTCCTTGTTGTACTTGCCGGAGTTCAGTGCGGCCGCGGTGTCGATCAGCTTGAAGACCGAGCCGGGAGCAAGCAGGGCGCCCGTGGGTCCGCTGACGGACTGGTTCAGGTTGATGCCGCGGATCCTGTTGAGTTCCTCGAAACTCGCCTGTTCCTTGGCCACGTCATGGGTGGCGATCAGGTTCGGATCGTACGAGGGTTTGGAGACCATGGCGATGATGGCACCGGTCTTGGGATTCGTCACGACGATCGAACCGCGCTGGCCGTCCGGGATCAGCTCGTAGGCGAGCTTCTGGATTTTCGGGTCAAGCGTGAGCTCCACGGAGGCACCCTTGGCCTGGCGGCCCAGGAAGACCTGGCTGATCCTGTCGAGGAACAACTGGTCCGAACTGCCTGCGAGTTCGTCGCGGAGCTCCTGTTCCAGGCCGCTGGCGCCGTACGTCCGGGAGAAGTACCCCGTGATGCCGGCATAGAGTTCCGGCTGCGTGTACTTGCGCTGGAAGCTGCAGGTTTCGTCGCCGGCCACCGATTCGGCGATCGGCTTGCCGGCCACGATGATGGCACCGCGGTCCTTGCAGTAGTCCGCCAGGACAGCCCGCTGGTTCCACGGATTGTCATTGAGTTCGTCGGCACCGACCACCTGGACGTAGCTGATGGCCCCGAAAATCAGGGCGAACATGGCGACGGCGGCAAGCCATGCGCTGCGGATGGACTGGTTCACGGCTGCTTCACCGCCTCACTGGGTGTCTCGGTCATGGGGGTTGTGTCGATGGGGCTCCGGGCGGTGTGCGAAATCATCAGCAACAGGCCCACGATGATCCAGTTCGCAAGCAGCGACGAACCGCCTGCGGCAAGGAACGGGGTGGTGAGGCCCGTCAGCGGGATCAGGCGGGTCACGCCGCCGATCACCACGAAGCACTGCAAGGCGATCGCGAAGGACAGACCGCACGCGAGCAGTTTGCCGAAGGCGTCCCTGGTGCCCAGGGCTGCGCGGAAGCCGCGGGTAAACAGCAGCAGGTACAGCAGGACGACGGCGAAGAGCCCGATCAGGCCAAGTTCCTCGCCGATCAGGGCGATGATCATGTCGCTGTTGGCGAAGGGAACGAGGTCCGGCCGGCCTTGGCCGAGGCCGGTGCCGACCAGCCCGCCGTCGGCCATCCCGAAAAGCCCCTGGACGATCTGGCGGCTGCCGCCGGGGAAACGGTCGTACACCTCCGGGGTGAAGGCGTTCCACCAACTGTCGAGCCGGAAGCCCACGTGGGCGAAGATCCGCGAGGCCACGAAGCCGCCGCCCAGGATCAGGGCCAGGCCGATCACCACCCAGCTGATGCGGCTGGTGGCGACGTAGATCATCACGATGAACAGGCCGAAGAAGAGAACGGAAGAACCCAGGTCACGCTGGAAGACCAGGACGCCGATGCTCACCAGCCACGCCGTGATCATGGGGCCCATGTCCTTGAAGCGCGGGAACTGCAGAGGCCCGATCTTGCGCCCGGCCAGCAGGATCAGATCCCGGTTGGACGAAAGATACCCCGCGAAGAATATGGCCAGCGTAATCTTGGCGATTTCGCCGGGCTGGAAGGTCATGGGACCAATCCGGATCCAGACACTCGCGCCCAGTACCTCGCCGGCCGAGATGCCGGGAACCAGCGGCAGGACCAGCAGGACTGCGCTGGCAGCCAGCGAGATGAAGGTGAAGCGGCGCAGGATCCGGTGGTCCTTGAGGATCCAGATCACGGTGATCGCGACGGCAACGGCGATGAGTGTCCAGCGCAACTGGTTGTTGCCGGTGTCCTCCCCGGGAGCGTCCATCCGGTGGATGAGGGCCAGTCCGAGGCCATTCAGGGCCACAACGATCGGAAGTATTACCGGGTCGGCATATTTTGCCCGTACGCGCAGGACAACGTGGAAGGCAAAGGCCGCCACGGCCAGCAGGCTCGACTGGAACCAGAAATCGCTGTCGAACGGGGTCTCGGAGTTGAGGTCCACCATGGCGCTTGCGCCGATCCCGACGGCGAGGGCAAGCACGAGGAGGGCAAGCTCGACGTTGCGGCGGGGCTTTGGCGTGGTTTCTGCCTGGATCATGGGGACACCTCCTCGCATGGAGCGTTGCTTGGCCCGGCGGTGGGCGAACCGGACGGGGTGGCGGTGGCGGACGGCGAGGGCTTGGCTGACGGCGTGGCCTTTCCGCTCGGCGTCGGCTTTGCGCTCGGGGTCGGGCACGGAGCCGGGGTCGAATCGTCCGGCTCCTCAAGGTTGTCGACGATGCGCTGCGCGGCCTCAAGGCTGTCCGCGGGGATGGTCTGCCGGACTCGTTGCTGCTGGAACTCGGGAAGCGAACCCAGTTGGAGTTTCGTCACTGACTCCAGCTTGGACAGCTGGATAGGGCCCAGCCGCTGCGAGATTCCGTTGAAGATCGCCACCCTGTTGTCGTATTCGCCGACATAGAAGCGGGTCTGCGTCCAGGCGTAGCCAAGCCACAGCCCGGCGACCATGAAAACGGCCAGGAGGGCGGCCGCGAGGACGGTGAGCCAACGGCGCCGCTTAACGGGCAGCACCAGGACTTCTTCGCGGTCCTGTTCGGCCTTGTGGGTGAGCATGGTGGCAGCCCGGCGGGCCACGCTGCGGCCGGCCACCGTGGGGATGGACCCGGTTTCGGCGGCGGTGGCAGCGGCTCCCACCAGCTCGTGCGGACGGGAAGCGAGTTCTTCGCGGAGGACTTCCGCGGAAAGGTGTTCACCCAGGTGCGGGTCGGTGACGGCGGGTGGCTCGCCGGCGGGCTTGCCGGCGTCGGCGGGGCCAAGGGTGGTTGGACCGGTCTCCGGTGCGGCGGCGGCCGCGCTCCCGGACTTCCCGGATTCAGGGGCGGCGTCCGCCGCCGTTCCACCGGCTGCTGCCTTGGCGGTCTCCGCGCTTTCCTTGGCGTCACCCGGGGCGGGTTCCGCGGGGGCGACGATGTCCACGGAAGCGGTGTTGACGTCGTCGCCGGTTTCTTCGGCGATTTCCAGCATCACCACGGTGACGTTGTCCGGGGCACCGTTTGCAAGCGTCAGCTGGATCAGCAGTTCGGCGCACTCGGCAAGGTTCCGGGTTTCCCGGACCACCTGCTCCACCACGGGGCCCGGAACGTAGTTCAGTCCGTCCGAACAGAGCAGCCAGCGTTCGCCGGCTTCGACGTCCAGGACCGCCAGGTCCAGCTCCGGGCTCGCGTCCACGTCGCCGAGCACCCGCATGAGGACGTTCTTGTGCGGGTGGGTTTCGGCTTCCTCCGGACGGAGCCGGCCCTCGTCGATGAGCCGCTGGACGAAGGTGTGGTCCACGCTGATTTGCTCGAAGTTGGTGCCGCGCAGCCGGTAGGCGCGGGAATCGCCGATATGGGCGAAATGAAGCTGCTTGCCCTCCAGCAGGAGTGCCGTGACCGTGGTGCCCATGCCGGCAAGCTTCGGATCCATGTGGACCAGCTCGGAGAGCAGCGAGTTGGCGGTCTGGATCTCGTCGGCGAGGACGGTATCCGCGCCTTCGGCATAGTCATCGTGATCCAGGTGGATCATGTCCAGGACTGTAGATGCCGAGGCGACGTCGCCGCCCGCGTGCCCGCCCATGCCGTCGGCGACCACGGCGAGGTAGCGGCCCGCATAAGCCGAATCGTCGTTCTTGGAGCGGAGGCGGCCGACGTCGGAACGCGCCGCGTAGCGCATGATCAAGGGGCCGCCTTCGGGCGTGGGCTTGCCCTCGGAGGACTGGGGTGAAGCCATGGCTATGGCCTCAATTCAATGACCGTCTTGCCGATCCTCACGGGGACGCCAAGCTCCACCGGCAGGGCCCGGGTCAGTTGCTGGTCGGCGAGGTATGTGCCGTTGGTGGAGCCGAGATCTTCGATGAACCAGCGGCTGCCCTGCGGGAACAGGCGCGCATGCCGTCCCGAGGCGTAGTCGTCTTCGAGGACCAAGGTGGCTTCCTGGGCGCGGCCGAGCAGGATGGGGCTCGCTGCCAGCGGCAGGGTGGTGCCCTTGAGCGGACCCTCGACGACGACGAGATGCCGGGCCTGCTGCTTTGCCACTGGCGCGGGCGGCGCCAGTTCGGGATGCTTGCGTACTTCCCGTGCGGTGGGGGCGCCGGTGGCTGCCTTGCGTCCGATCATGAGGTCCCGGCGCATGGCGGACACGATGCTGAAGACTAATACCCACAGGAGCAACAGGAAGCCGAAACGCAGGGCCGTGATGGTCAGTTCGCTCACGCGCGGCCCCCGGGGTCGGAGCTGTTGGGCGGCACGGTCAGAAGCCTGAAGATGATCTTGGTACGTCCCATCGTGATCGTGGAACCGTCGACAAGTTCCGTGCTGCCATCCAGTTTGTGCCCGTTGACGTAGCTTCCGTTGGTGGAACCCAGGTCCACGGCGCGGACAAATCCGCCCTCGCTGCGGATTTCCAGGTGCTTGCGCGACACGCCGGTGTCCTCCACGAGGATGTCGGCCTCCGAAGAACGGCCCAGGATCACGGAGGGCGCGTTGAGCGAGTAGCGCTGGCCGCCGATATCCAGGACGGGCTGGAGCCTGGACGGTTCCCGCGCGGGTGCGGCCGGAACGTTGCTGCGGGGCGCGGGAGCGCCACCGGACTTTTCCGTGCGGGAGGTGATTTCGAAATGGCCTTCGCGCTGGGCTTCGTCCTGGCGGAAAGAGATCCGCACGGGGCCCTGCAGCGTGTATCCCTGGCTTCGCACATGCTGGATCACGACGTCGCAGAGTTCCTCTGCCAGCGGCGTTCCCCATTCCTGGGCGCGGGTGAAGTCCTGCACGCTGAGGAGGACATCGAAGACGTTCGGAGCCAGGGTCCGTCCGGCCGCGATGGTGAGGGACTTGTTGTCCAGTTCGCGGCGGAGCTTGCTGGCAATTTCCACGGGTTCCACCCTGGCACGGGATCCGGTGGAGAAGACGCCGCGGACGGCTTTTTCGATGCCGCGCTCAACCTTGTCGAGCAATCCCATGGTCCTCCTCCTTCCGTTGCATTGACCCGGCAACTAACTGTGCGGGGGCTTCGTCCCCCGCATCAGGCATGGACTCGTGGAGTCCGTGACGGCATGGCCTTTTCCGGGCCACTCCTTTCCCGATACTACTGGGCATGGCTGTGAATGGCCTTAATCCGCAACGGTCCGGCCCGCGGAAAAGTTCATCGCGGAGGCCCGGGAAGCCTGTGGCGCGGGCCCCTAAAACCGCGTGATTCCGGGGCCTGGAGGCTCTGCTGCGGTCCGATTGGTGTTTTTCCTCCAATGTCCGTTATGCTTGATCTCGCTGCTTTTGCAGGGCAGGAAGCGGGGAAACCCGTGGACTGTGTCCGTGCAGGAGAAGTTGCGCGCGAGTGGCGGAACGGCAGACGCGCTGGCTTCAGGTGCCAGTGTCCGAAAGGGCGTGGGGGTTCAAATCCCCCCTCGCGCACGCATCGAAAACACCCCGGTCTTCGGACCGGGGTGTTTTGTTTTAACCGGGTTGGCCGGCGCGGGTGGGTGTTGCGGGGGAGCCTTCTCTGGACACGAACCCCCGGCCGGATCTCTTTATGCGCCGATGGCTGCGATGGCGTAGCGGGCGATGCGCTTGAGGTCGTCCTGGGTGGCGCCGTCGCGGGCTTGTTGGCTCATGCCTTGGAGCGTTGCCCCGACGAAGGCAGCCATGGCCTTGGTGTCCGTGTCCGGCGGGATGAGGCCGGCGTCGCGGTCGCGTGTGAGTGCCTTGGCCATGGCGGTGATGTTGTCGTTGCGCATTTTGGCGAGGCGGTCGGCGACGTGACGGTTGGTGGCGGTCACTGTTACGGCGGCACTGATGACCAGGCATCCACCGGGATAGGTCGTGGAGGCGTAGTGGTCTGCGGCTTCGAGGAGTAGGCGTCGCATGAGGGCCAATCCGGTGGTTTCCTCCGCGAAGGCTATGGCCATGAAGTTGCCGTGGGTGGCGTTGTAGTGGTCGACGACGGAGAAGAAGAGTTCTTCTTTGGACCCGAAGGCCTTGTAGAGGCTGGGCGGGTTGATGCCCATGGCCTGGGTGAGTTCTGCCAGGGATGTGCCTTCGTAACCGTGGTCCCAGAACACGAGGGTTGCCGCTTCCAGGGCCTGCCCGACGTCGAATTTCCGGCCTTGTCCTGCTTTTCCTGACACCGTTGTCCTTCCGTTTCCTCAGTACTTAGACGCCCCCTGTTTCGTCTGATCGGTCTACCAGTCTCTCTCCTGGATGCGGTTGTTGACGCTGTGTGAAGCGGCGAAACAGGACCGCAGTTTCTTTCTTGTAGTGATCGCTACACGTATGTAAGTATCTCACCCATGAGCGAATCAACCAAAGATCAGATTGCTGTTGTTACGGGTGGAAGCCGCGGAATCGGTGCCGCTATTTCGTTCCGCCTCGCTGCGGACGGGTTCACCGTCGCGGTGCATTATGGCCGTGACGAGGACGCGGCCGCCGCGACAGTCGCGGCAATCAAAACCGCCGGCGGCGCGGCGTTTTCCTTCCGTGCCGACCTCGCTGCCGATACCGCGGCGGAGGATTTCTGGGCCGCGTTCGACAAGGCCGCTGCCAGTGCAGGGGTGATCGGCCAGCCGGTGCAGGTGCTGGTCAATAACGCCGGCGTCACTCTGCGCGGTGCCATCGAGGACTTCAGCCGGGAGGATTTCCTCACCCAGCAGGCCGTGAACGTCAACGCGCCGTACTTCATCGTCAAGGAAGCCATGCCCCGTCTTTCCGACGGCGGCCGGATCGTAAACATCTCTTCGGGCGTGACCCGGATCGCGTTCCCGGAAATCATCGGTTACGCCCTGACCAAGGGCGCCATCGACGCCTTCACCCTCACCTTGGCCAAGCACCTCGGGCGGCGGGGTATCACGGTCAATGCTGTTGCCCCAGGCGTGGTGGACACCGATATCAACGCGTCCTGGCTGCGCGGTAATGAGGAGGCTATCGAGGGTGTCGCGGCCAGCACGGCGCTGGGTCGGGTCGGACAGCCGGATGACATCGCGAGCATCGTCGCGTTCCTGGCCTCCGAGGGCGGCCGCTGGGTCACGGGTCAGACCATCGACGCCACCGGCGGCACCAACCTGTAGTCCACCGACCACTCGTACCGCATCTCCAGACGTCCGGTCTTCGCCGGCGTCGATCGCTTCACACATTAGGGGGAATGATGAACCGTGCCCGAGTACGCGGCATTGACCATTTTGGTCTGACCGTGCGATCGCTTGAGGAAGCGATCCATGACCTGAGGAACGCCCTCGGTGCCGGCCTCTGCTACATCGAAGGACCCATCCAGGACCCGGAACCTGGCTGGATGGCGCACAAGCTGGGTTCCCGCGGATCTTGCACCTTGCAGGTTGCCGCGATGAACGCCCTGGGAACCAACCTTGAGCTCTTCGAGTACGCCGGCGCCGAGCAGCGATCGTGGACGGCAACGGCCGGTGAAGCAGGAACGTTTTTCCTGCTGCTGCGAACTCCGAGGCTCGAAAGGATTGTCTCCCGGCTCTTCACAGAGAACGCCGTCGTCCGCCCGGTCGAGGACCCTGTGCCCGGGTACGAAGTAATCCTGCCCTCGGGCATCCACCTTGCCATCCAGCACAGCACTCCCGGTGGCGGGCAGGCCGAGCAGCTTGTTGGTGCGGTGTGCCTGAACCGCTACGACTATCAGGGCGCGGTCTCCGGACTTGAAAGCACTTTCGGCCTTCGCCAGGCAGGAGCCGTGGCTGCGTTCGGCGCCTCCGGGGTCCTGCTGACCTCGGATTATGGGGCCCAGCTGGCGGTTCTTCATGCTCATTCACCCTCGCCGCGCCCGGCGAACAGTGACCTTGGCGGCCATCATGTGGCCTTCCACGCTGATGACGTCGATGCTTCGGCCGAAGCGTTGCACCCTGTCGGCGGGTATGTGCCGCGAGGGGATGCAGAAACGATCACGGACGGCCCGATCGCCGGAGACCGTTGGGTCTACCTCGACTCGCCCTTTGGTCTGCAGCTGGAACTGATCAACATGCCGGACGGTCAACTGCCCTACGAGGCAGCAGCTGACGTTCGCCGGGGCCCGATCGCTGCTGGGGTGTTCGTATGAGCGCCACTACCGCGTCCCGGAGGGCGTTCCTTGGCGTGGGCGGCGCCCTCGCCGGCGTGTTCGCCCTGAACCAGGCACCTGCCGCGCAGGCAGCATCAAAAACGACGGCGGCCCCTACACCGTATCGGGTCATCACTCCCGGCTCGGAGCAGTACGAGGACCTGCTGCAAGGCACCAACCTGCGCTGGAAGGGCACTGCTCAACGGATCGCTTTTCCGCGGACCGCGGCCGAGACCGCCGAAGAACTGCGCACGGTCCTGGCTCTCGGGCTTCGTCCCTCGGCCCGCAGCGGCGGGCATTGCTACGAGAACTTCGTCGCCAACGGCGACAACCAGGCCATCATCGACACCTCTGCTATGGACCAGGTCCGGTGGGATCCGGAGATGAAGGCTTTCGAAGTCGGGGCGGGCGCCCAGCTGGGCCTGGTGTACCAACTGCTCTACAAACAGTGGGGTGTCTATGCGCCAGCGGGGAACTGCCCGACCGTGGCCGCGGGCGGGCACATCGCCGGCGGCGGCTACGGCAGCATGAACCGGCGCGACGGCCTCGTCGTCGATCACCTCCTGGCCGTTGAAGCTGTCCACGTCCGCGCGGACGGGACCGTGGCCATCAGCCGAGGAACACGCGATCCCCGGGATCCGCACCATGACCTCTGGTGGTCCTACACCGGCGGCGGCGGGGGCAACTTCGGTATCGCCACCCGGTACTGGCTGCGCTCACCGTCGGCCAGCGGCGACCAGCCCGAGAAAGCACTGCCCGCCCCGCCCCGGCATGTCTGGCTCAGCACGGTCGCCTGGGACTGGGCCGGCATTGACGAGGCCGCGTTTACCCGCCTGCTGAGCAACCATGGCCGCTGGCACGAAACCAACTCAGCCCCGGGGACCTCGGAAGCGACACTGTTCGCTCAGCTGAAAACCTGGCACCGGTCCAACGGTTCGATCACCATGGACACGATCATCGACGCCGGAACCCCTGACGCCGCCGGCATCCTGGAACGCTACCTGGCCGCCGTCGCCGACGGCATCCCCGCACCGAAGGTCCTTCAGCACAGGCTGGTTCCCTGGCTGCAGGCCACCCAGTGGAGCGGCTTCACCGGGCCGGATTCCACCCGCCGCTTCAAAGGAAAGTCCGCGTACCTGCGCCGCAGCTACACGCCCGAAGCCATCGCTGCCGCCTACCGGGGCCTGAACGACCCGTCAATTTCCAACCCGACCGCACTACTGATGATCGCCTCCTACGGCGGGGCCGTAAACGACACCGCACCTGCGGCGACCGCCGTGCCGCAGCGCGACTCCATCATCAAGTTCCAGGTCGTCTCCATCTGGGATAACCCCGAAGACGACAACGCGAACGTGGCCTGGACACGCACCACCTACAAGAACATGTTCGCCTCCACCGGCGGGGTCCCGCTGCCGAATGCGGATGCCGACGGCGCGTTTATCAACTACGCCGACGTCGACCTCAACGACCAGGCCTGGAATACCTCCGGGCAGAGTTCCTTCGAGCTCTACTACAAATCCAACCTGCCGCGCCTGAAACGGGCCCGAAGCACCTATGACCCGAAGGGAGTGTTCTCCCATGCCCAAAGCATCCCTCTTGCCTGAAACCACCACC
The DNA here is from genome assembly GCF_049913155.1 of Arthrobacter sp. R-11. Lineage (GTDB taxonomy): Bacteria > Actinomycetota > Actinomycetes > Actinomycetales > Micrococcaceae > Arthrobacter. The sequence continues at coordinate 35,924 of NZ_CP183979.1, forward strand.
CCGGTCTCCCCGGGAGCGTCCCGGCTCAATGCCCTGACTGGGCTCCGCTTCCACGCCGCACTGCTGGTCTTCGCCTTCCACCTCAGCCTCAACCGCTTCTTCGCCGGCGACGCCCCCGCCGTGGAACCGCTGCGGTTCCTGCTGAAAAACGGAGGCTGGTTCGGTGTGACCTTCTTCTTCGTCCTCTCCGGCTTCGTCCTCACCTGGTCGGCCAGGGACGGCGACACCCCGTCCCGGTTCATCTGGCGCCGACTTGCCAAGATCCTGCCGAACCACGTCGTCACCTTCGTCATTGCGCTTGGCATCGCCGGGCTCGGTGCGGCCACGGTGGGTGAGGCTGCGGCTAACTTCTTCCTGCTGCACGCCTGGGTGCCGGCCGACACGGCGTTCTTCAGCATCAACCACCCCAGCTGGTCGCTCTCGGCCGAGCTGTTCTTCTACCTTGCCTTCCCCTTCGTGCTGCCTTGGGTCCGGCGGATACCCCAACGGAACCTCCTGCCCGCCGCGGCCCTCCTGGTCGTGCTGATCACCACCGCTCCGGTGCTTGCCGGGCTGCTGCCCGAAGGGGCCATTTTCGGCCCCAACCACGCCCAGTCACCCCTCTATGGGGCCTCGATCCCGCAGATCTGGGCGGTGTACGCTCTGCCGCCGGTCCGGTTCCTCGAATTCGTCGTGGGCATGCTCGCCGCCCGCGCCGTCACCGAGGGGCTGCTTCCCCGGATCGGGCTCGGCGCAGCGGCAGTCTTCGCCGCGGCCGGATATGCGCTGAGCCTGTTCCTTCCGCTGCCATGGCAGATGGACGCCGCCTATGTCCTGCCGGTGACCGTGCTGGTCATCGCCGCCGCCCAGGACCCGGCCCCGCCGAAGGCATTGAGCTCACCGGTCGCGGTAAGGCTGGGCGAGCTGTCCTTCGCGTTCTACATGGTCCACGACATCATCCTGGGCGCCACCCGCAGCCTGATCGGCCCCGGCGCTCTGCCGGCCACCGCCGCCGTTGGGGTTGGCTTGGCGGCCTTCGCCGCCAGCCTGGCCGGCGCCTGGTTGCTCTGGCGGGCGGTCGAAGTGCCTGCCAACAACGCCCTGCGATCCCTGAACCCATTCACCACCCGACGTCCCATCACCACACGAGAGGCCTGACATGACCACGACCAACCGCTCCTGGACCGTCTCCGCGCAGCAGGATGTCCAGTACCGCGTCGAAACCAGCTTCGACATCCTGAACCCCGCCAACCCAGCCCTCATCGACGGCGAGTACGGCTCCCGCCGCCTCATCGTCACGGACACCACCGTGGACGCTCTCTACGGCGACAAGATCCGCGCCTACGCCGCGGCCAACCTGACCGAGCACCGGATCATTGTCCTGCCGCACGGGGAGAGCAGCAAGCGCTGGACCGCGGTCGAAACCGTCCTGGAAGCCATCGAATCGTTCAAACTGGACCGCCGCCGCGAACCCGTCATCGCGATCGGCGGCGGGGTCCTGACCGACATCGTCGGCTTCGCCTGCAGCATCTACCGCCGCAACACCCCCTTCGTCCGGGTACCCACCACCCTCATCGGCATCGTTGACGCCAGCGTCGGAGTGAAGACCGGGGTGAACTTCCAAGCCGGAAAGAACAAAATCGGCACCTACTTCGCCGCCTCGCGCAGCCTCCTGGACACCTCGTTCCTGGCCAGCCTCGACACCCGTCACGTCTCCAACGGGCTCGCCGAAATCCTCAAGATCGCGCTCATCAAAGACCGTGAACTCTTCACCCTCCTCGAAGAGCACGGCGCCGCCGCCCTCGAAGGCCGCTTCCAGGACCACAACGACGCCGAACAGGCCATCATTGGCCGGGCCATCGCCGGGATGCTCGAAGAACTCGAGCCCAACCTCTGGGAACAAACCCTCGAACGCCTCGTCGACTACGGCCACAGCTTCTCCCCGACCGTGGAAATGAAAGCCCTGCCCGAACTTCTGCACGGAGAAGCCGTCTGCCTCGACATGGCACTCACCACCGCGATCAGCGTCCACCGCGCCCTCGTCTCCGCCGAACAGGCCCGGCGGATCTTCACCGTCATGGGCAAACTCGGGCTCCCTGTCACGCACCCGGCCATGACAGTGGACAACCTCCTCGAAGGCCTCGCCGACACCACCCGCCACCGCAACGGACTGCAGCGGCTGCCCCTGCCGGTCGGGATCGGCTCGGCCGTGTTCGTCAACGACCTGGGACCGGCGGACATCACCGCAGCCCTGGACATCCTGACCTCGACCGCAGGGCTCGAAGGCAGCGGGCAGCTTGAAGGTGCCGCCGCATGAGCCTCCTGACCCAGGCCCCGCCCCGCCCACGCACCCCCGCCGGACACGCAACCGTACTCGGAGTGCACGGCGCCGAAGGAAAAACCGGCTGGAAAGCCTTCTACACCCGCCGCGAACTCGCCTCCCCGACCGAAGCCGTCGAATGGGCGAGCCTGCCGCCAGGTGCAGTCAGCGGCGAACACCGCCACACCCGCACCGAAGAGATCTACCTCATCCTCGACGGCACGGGGGAGTTCTTCCTCAACGGAACCCCGCACCCCGTCCGGCGCGGAACCCTTGCACTCACCACACCCGGGAACGTCCACGGGCTACGTAACAGCGGCGACACCACCTTGAACTGGTGGGTCATCGAAACCCTCACACCCCGCACCCAGAACGCCCTGACCGGCACCAGCCACACGGAGACCGCACCCATGCCAGCACAGATCTTCGACCTCAACACCACCCCCAGGGTCGACACCCAAGGAACTTTCGACGGCCCGCTGACCGCCGTCGAACGCCACACCACCACATCCGGTGAGACCATCACGCTCGGGCACGAAAGTACCGAAATCGCGGGATTCCTCAATCAGGGCACCGCCGAGCTTTCCTTCCCCGGTTCCTCCGCCCGCATCGAAGCGCCCGCCTCCTTCCTCGTCCCGGCAGGAACCACGGCCACCCTCACCCCGCAGTCGGACGGCGAACTGTTCACCGTCGAGCTGAAGATCTCCCAGCCATGATCATCAGCATCATCGACCCGGACGACTACTGGAGCTGCCTGATCCGACGCGGCATGCTGCACAGCGAAACCGAATCCGTCGAACACTGGGCCCTGACCCCCGGCCAGGATCTCGGCCTGGGGAACCAAGGAGTCCACGAAGCAGTCATCATCCTCACCGGCGCCGCCAGCTACCAAGGCCAGAACCTCACTGCCGGAAACATGCTGCTGGCACCGGCCGGGGAAGCAGGAACCCTGACCGCACTAACCGCCACCCAGATCCTGAACATCCGTGCCTACCCCGAACAAGTCACCAAGCTCCTGCCGGCCCGTGTTCCCGAACTGCCAGAGGCCGAACGTGCCATCTAACACCCTCGGGGCAGGGCCGCTCAGCGCAGCGGCCCTGCCCCTGGCCCTGTTCTTCGCCGTCACCGTCGAAATGGCCCCCGCGGGCGCGCTGGCCCACATCGCTGCCGCCTTGCACACCGATATCGGCTCCGCAGCTGCCGGCTCCAGTATCTACGCCCTCAGCACGGCCTTCCTCGCGCTGCCGCTGGCCGGCTTCGCCCAGCGGTTCGACCTGCGCAACGCAACTATCATTGCCGGGCTCAGTTTCACGGTCCTTGGCCTGGCTGCCGCAGCGGCGCCCGGCCTCACCGGTTACCTCGCCTTCCGGGCTCTGAACGGGGCAGCCCACGCCGCGTTCTTCCCGCTCGTACTCGCCCTCGCCGCAGCCGCAGCGCCCCGGAACACCGCGCAAGCCGTCGCACGAGTCCTCCTCGGCAACGGCCTGGCCCTGGCGCTCGGCGTACCGGCGGCGGAAGCTCTGGCCGCCCTTGACTGGCGCCTACCCCTCGCACTCGCATCCCTTGGGGTCGCCGCCGCCGTCTCCTTCGCTCCGCACCCCGTGCCACAGGAAGGTGGGATAACGGAGAAACCCGCGGAGAGATCACCGGCCGGGATCGTGTGGCTTGCCGCGCTTTTCGCATTGGCGCTAGCCGGTCACTTCGCCTACTACACCTTCCTCGCAGCTGCCGTCGAGGCACAGGGTCTCCCGGCCGCATTGGTTCTCAGCCTCTACGGTGCCGCGGTCATCGCTGCAACCGCGTTCTCCGGACCTATCGCCAGACAAAACCGACTGGGCCGGGCGGTAGCCGTTATCGCGATCGAAAGCCTCGTTCTCGCAGCCATGGCCACCGTGCCCGGACCAGCAACCACGATCATTGCAGCGGTCACGGCGGGAGCCTGCTTCGGGTTCCTCCCGACGCTCATCCAAACCGAAATGCTCGAGCAAGCACCGCAACACCGAGCACTCGTATCCGGCGCCGCCGTCGTCGCCTTCAACACCGGCATCGCCGTCGGCGCCGTCAGCGGCGCCACAGTCACTGGGTTCTCGACAAACGCTCCGAGCCTCCTAGGCTCAGCGCTGCTTGTGCTCAGCGCGGTCGGGCTCGCTACCGCTCGGACCTTCGCAAGAAAGCAGATAGTACCGGGCACACAGGATTCCGACGAAGCAGAGTTGGGTACGGCTTCTGGACAATATGCCAACTGAGTCGCGAGCGAAAATCACGACCAGGGCCCCGGTCTTCGGACCGGGGTGTTCTTGTTTGTCCCGATTTTGTTTGAACAGCACCGCGACGTAGCTGGGCCGCGGTGCTGTTCAGCATCGCTCTTCAGGTGCGCAGCGCCCCGAAGCCCGCAACGAGTGCGTCCAGGCCCATGCGGAAGGCGAGGTCCGAAGGGTAGTTCACCGGACCGAGGCTGCGCACGGCTGCCGTGAAGTGCGGCGTGGATTCGGCGAGCTTTCCGGAGTCGAAGATGTCCGCCGGTGCTGTCGCATCGAAGGCAGCCCCGAAGATGTAGGCCTCCAGTGCCACGATGCAGGGGATGATCCGGTCCTCGGGGAAGCCCGCACGCAGGAAGCCTTCCGTGACGGCTTCGTACATGGCGAGGGTCTGCGGGGCGTCGGTCACCGGCAAGACCGCGATGACCGAAATAAGCGGTGTGTGCGCGGAGAAGATGTCCCGGTAGGAGTAGGCCCATTCCCGGACGGCGTCCTCCCAGGGCAGGGTGCCGAAGACGCTCGAGTCCACCTTGGACATCAGGTCTTCTTCAACGAGCTTGAGCACATCGTCCTTCGACCCCACGTGGTTGTAGAGAGCCGAGGGGGCCACGCCCAGCGACTTCGCCAGCGCCGCCATGGTGAGGCCGTCGTAGCCTTTCTTGCTGACCAGTGCCAACGCGGCCGCCGTGATGCCGGCCTGGTCCAGGACGGATCCCACAGGCCGGCCGGCCCTCCGGCGCGGCTTTGTTTCGGCCGGGGAAGGGGAGGGCTCGGGCATGGGTGACCTTTCTGGAAGCGGTGTTTCCAGCATTATTCCACCGGGGGCTTCACAGTTACCTAAGTCACGGGTACAGTAGGGATAAATGAACGGCATTCATTTATAGCTTTACGGGCCGGCCAACGGAGCACGGCCAGGAAAGGACATCATGTTGAAGCTTGACCGCGACGTCGTCATCGTTGGCGCTGGTCCGTCCGGCCTGACCGCTGCGCGCGAACTGAAGAAGGCTGGCCTCACTGTCGCAGTACTCGAAGCCCGCGACCGGGTGGGCGGACGCACCTGGACGGACACCATCGACGGCGCCATGCTCGAAATCGGCGGCCAGTGGGTTTCCCCGGACCAGACCGTCCTCATGGAAACCCTTGAGGAACTCGGCCTGGAAATGTACTCCCGCTACCGCGAAGGCGAGTCCGTCTACATCGGCGCAGACGGCAGGCACACCCGCTACACCGGCGCTTCCTTCCCGGTCAGCGAGAGCACCGCCGTCGAGATGGACAAGCTCACTGCCATCCTGGACGGCCTGGCCGCCGAGATCGGTGCGGAGGAACCCTGGGCCCACCCCAAGGCCCGCGAACTGGACACCATCTCCTTCCACCACTGGCTGCGCCAGAACTCCCCGGACGAAGAAGCCTGCAACAACATCGGCCTGTTCATCGCCGGGGGCATGCTGACCAAGCCAGCGCACGCTTTCTCCGCCCTGCAGGCAGTGCTGATGGCCGCTTCCGCGGGCTCCTTCAGCAACCTCACCGATGAGGACTTCATCCTGGACAAGCGCGTCATCGGCGGCATGCAGCAGGTCTCCCTGCGGATCGCCGCGGAGCTGGGCGACGACGTCGTCCTCGACTCCCCGGTGCGCACCATCAACTGGGAAGCAGTTGCCCCCGGCGACGAATCTGCCGGCTACCGCGTTTCGGTTGAATCCGACCGCGCCACCGTCAACGCCCGCTTCGTGATCATGGCGGTCCCGCCAAATCTCTACAGCCGGGTTTCCTACAATCCGCCGCTGCCGCGCCGCCAGCACCAGATGCACCAGCACCAGTCCCTGGGCCTTGTCATCAAGGTGCACGCCGTCTACGAGACCCCGTTCTGGCGCGACAAGGGCCTTTCCGGCACCTGCTTCGGCGCCGGATCGATCGTCCAGGAGGTCTACGACAACACCAACCACGGCGACGCCCGTGGCACCCTGGTGGGCTTCGTCTCCGACGAAAAGGCGGACGCCATGTTCGAACTGAGCGAAGAGGACCGCAAGGCGGCCATCCTGGACTCCATCGCCGAGTACCTGGGCGAAGAGGCCAGGAACCCCTCCGTCTTCTACCTCTCCGACTGGGGCTCCGAGGAATGGACCCGCGGCGCCTACGCGGCCAGCTACGATCTCGGCGGCCTCTCGCGCTACGGCAAGGACCAGCACGCCGCCGTGGGCCCGATCTACTGGTCCTCCTCCGACTTGGCGGCCGAGGGCTACCAGCACGTGGACGGCGCCGTACGCATGGGCAAGAAGACGGCGGCACGCATCATCGCCGCGAACGACCGCGCAGCGCAGCCGGTCGGCTGACAGCCACTGCCCCTGGGAACGACAAAGCGTCCCGGCCCCTTGGATTTCCGAGGGGCCGGGACGCTTTTTGTTGCGGAGTGCGGGAGTGCGGGAGTGCCTGAGCCGGAGAGCCGGAGACTCAGACGAAGACGATCCCTTCCGGGACGTCCGGGCGGATTTCCGTGCCGACCTTGCGGGCCAGCAAATCGTCCAGCCGGTCCAGCGGGCCGATAAGCACGCGGCCCCCGGCCTTCGCGACGCGGATTGCCGCGTCCACCTTCGGCTTCATCGAGCCTTCGGCGAATGCCAGTTCGGAGATGGCCTCCGGGGACGCCGTGAGGATGTCCCGCTGTTCCGGGGTGCCCCAGTTCTCGCTGACGAAGTCGCCGTCCGTGAGCATGATCAACGTGTCCGCCTCAAGTTCGGCCGCGAGCGTCGCGCTTGCTGCGTCCTTGTCGACGACGGCCTGCATGCCGATCTGGCGGCCCTTGCCGTCGAGCTTGACCGGAACACCGCCGCCGCCGACGCAGACCACCAGCGTGCCGTTGTCCAGGAGGGTGTGGACGAGCGGGGTCTGGACGATGCTGATGGGCTCCGGGGAGGGAACCACGCGGCGGAAGGCATTGCCGTCCTTCGCGATGGTCCACCGGTACTCGGACGCGGCCTCGGCCGCATCCTGCGCGGAGTACGTGGGGCCGATGAGCTTCGTGGGGCGGTGGAAGGCGGGGTCGTTCTCATCCACGACGGTAGTGGTGACGATGGCGGCCACTTCGCGTTCCCCGGCGAGGGCGTTGGAGAGCTCCTGCTGGATGACGTAGCCGATCATGCCCTGGGTTTCGGCACCCAGGATGTCCAGCGGGTACGCCGCCACATCCTGGTAGGCCAGGTTCTGCAGGGCAAGGAGGCCCACCTGGGGTCCGTTGCCGTGCGTGATCACCATTTCGTGTTCGCGTGCCAGCTTGGCAAGCGCCTGGCAGCTTTCTTTGACATTTGCCCGCAGGCGGTCGGCCGTCATTGGCTCGCCGCGCTTCGCGAGGGCGTTTCCGCCCAGTGCAACTACTAGTCGCATTTGAATCCTCCTCTGGGACTGGCTCTAGAATACCGCAGATGGTATACCATCTGAAGGAACAAAGCCGAGATGACCGAAGATCGTCCGGGCAGCAATGGCCTTAGGAGCCTTATGGCAGCTTCAATCCGATCGAACTGTATACCAGCAGCTTCCATCGATTCCGCCCTGGTCACCGCCCTCCGGGACGCCCCCGGTACCGGGAAGGTGCACTCGGTCTTCGACCGGGCGATCAACATCGTCGCGCCGTGGGGCCAGCTGGTCACCCTCGCCGCCCGCCAGCTCGACGACGCACCCTGGACCATCCGCGCCGAAGTGCGTGACTGGAGCGGCGCAGGCATCCAGGCCGGCGATCCGGCGGACTTCAGCACGCGCGCAATCTCCTTCGACTCCGCGGACTCCGTGGTGCTGCTCCCCGGCGCCCGGGAATGGTTCGCGAAACGCATTCCCTTGGCGGACATCACGACGGCGGAGCTCGGCACGGGTGCCGCGGCGCTCGGCGGCCTGCTCGAGACCCACGGTGTCCGCGGCGGCATTTTGGAGGCGCCCCCCGTGGAGGGTGCCGCCGAGGCCAACGCCAAAGCCCCGGCCAACGCCTTCGACGCCGGAATCGCGCACGGATTGCGGGCGGGCCGTGAAGCCCTCGAAACGGCGGTCCGCGCCGGCGACAGCATGGCCATCGGGGAGGCGGCACTGCAGCTGCTCGGACTGGGTTCCGGACTCACCCCGGCGGGCGACGACTTCCTCTGCGGCCTCGCGCTGCTCGCTGCCCAACCTGGAAGCCGGCTCGGTGCGGCACGCGGGGCGCTGTCCGCCGTCGTCGGGCAGCATCCGGACCGCACCACCCTGCTCAGCTGGACGACGCTGCGGGAGGCAGTGGACGGGCGCGCCCGCGAGAGCCTGCTCGAACTGCTCAGCAAGCTTTTCCGCCACAGGGCGGAAGACCCCGCCGGGCTGGTCCGGCACCTTCGTGCCCCGGTGGACCGTGCCCTCGGCATCGGCCACACCTCCGGGACGGACATACTGTCCGGCCTCCTGGCCGGACTTCGACTCGAAAAAGAACTGAGAGGGTCCATGTGAGTGTCACAGCGGTGATCAAGAAAAACAGCTACTTCGACTCGGTGTCGCTGATGTCGATATCGACGAAGGCGAACGGGCTCGACGGCGTCGAGCAGGCGTTCGTCGCGATGGGAACCGAGATGAACAAGGGGGTGCTGCAGAACCTCGGCCTGCTCACCCCGGAACTGGCGGAGGCCGGCAACGGCGACCTGATGATCGTGGTGGTCCCCTCCGCGGGTGCCGAAGCGGGGGAGATCATTCCGCAGATCGAGGAACTGCTCACCCGCAAGGCGCCCGGCGGCGGCGGCGCGCAAATCTCCTACCGCACCATCGCGGCCGCGGCGCAGGCGGACCCGGGCGCAAACCTTGCGATCATCGCAGTCAACGGCGCCTACGCCGGACGCGAGGCCAGGAAGGCACTGGAAAACGGCCTGAACGTGATGATGTTCAGCGACAACGTCCCCGTGGAGGAAGAGATCGCCCTCAAGGCCCTCGCCCACGGGAAGGGCCTGCTCATGATGGGCCCGGACTGCGGAACGGCCATCATCAACAACGTGGCCCTGTGCTTCGGCAACGCCGTCCGGCCCGGCACGGTGGGCATCGTGGCCGCCTCAGGCACCGGCTCGCAGGAAGTCAGCGTCCGGATCCACGCGCTGGGCGGCGGCGTCTCCCAGCTGATCGGCACCGGCGGCCGCGACCTCAGCGCCGAGGTGGGCGGCGTCATGATGATCGACGGCATCCGCGCCCTGGCGGCGGACCCGAAGACCGAAGCGATCGTCCTCGTGTCCAAGCCCCCGGCACCCGGGGTGGAGAAGAAGGTCCTCGCCGAAATCGCCGGCGCCGGCAAGCCCGTGGTGGTGTACTTCATCGGCGGCTCCGAAGAAGCCGTCACCGCTGCGGGCGGCACCTTCGCCGCAAGCAGCCTCGACGCCGCCCTGGCGGCCGTGCGCCTCACCGGCTCCCCCTCGGTCCAGCCCCAGGCCTCCGACGCCACGCGCATCGATTCCGTGCGCGCCCGGCTCACCCCGGAGCAGACGAATATCCGCGGCCTGTTCTGCGGCGGCACCCTCTGCGACGAGTCGATGTACGCGCTGCTCAACGACGGCGAGGAGGTCTGGAGCAACATCCAGAAGAACCCGGAATTCGTGCTCGGCGCGGCGGACCCGAGCCGTGGCCACACCTTCCTGGACTTCGGTGACGACGAGTTCACCAACGGCCGCCCGCACCCGATGATCGACCCCTCCAACCGCCTGGCGCGCCTGGTCGAGGAGGCCAAGGACCCGTCCGTGGCCGCCATCGTCATGGACTTCGTACTGGGCTTCGGCGCCCACGAAGACCCGGTGGGCGTCACCCTCCCGGCGATCACCGAAGCCAAGAAGGTTGCCGCCGACGCCGGCCGCCACCTTGAGATCGTGGCGTACGTCCTCGGGACTGACCTTGATACGCCGGGCCTTGCCGCCCAGACCGCGGCACTCGAGGCGGCCGGCGTCACCATCACCAGCAGCAGCACCGAAACGGGCGAGTTCGCCCGCGCAATCGTCCGGGAAGGAATCAAGGCATGAGCATGTCGAGACTATTCGACAGTGAGTTGAACGTCGTCAACGTCGGCCTCGCGATGTTCGAAGAGGACATCGCGGCACAGGGCGCGAAGGTCCGCACCCTGGACTGGGCGCCTCCCGGTGGGGGCAAGCCAGAGGTCATCGCCGCCCTGGACAAGCTCGAGAACCAGGAGATCGCGGAGAAGATCGCCGCCGCGAACGCCGAGGCGGCAGACCGCATCATGAACGCCAAGCCGATGCTGGTGGGCTTCGGCAGGGCCATCGACGTCGTCCCCGGCATGACCCCCACCACCATCCTGCACGCCGGCCCGCCCATCACCTGGGAGCGGATGTCCGGGCCGATGAAGGGTGCAGTCACCGGCGCACTGGTCTTCGAGGGCCTCGCCGCCGACCTCGTCGAAGCCGAGGAAGTGGCTGCCTCGGGCAAGATCACGTTCTCGCCCTGCCACGAGCACGACTGCGTGGGCTCCATGGCCGGGGTCACCTCGGCGTCGATGTACATGCACGTGGTCCGCAACGAGACCCACGGCAACTACGCCTACACCAACCTGTCCGAGCAGATGGCCAAGATCCTGCGCATGGGCGCCTATGACCAGAGCGTCATCGACCGCCTTGTCTGGATGCGGGACGTCCTGGGCCCCATGCTCAAGGAAGCCATGGAAATCGGTGGCGCCATCGACTTGCGCCTGATGCTCGCCCAGGCCCTCCATATGGGCGACGAGGCGCACAACCGCAACGTCGCCGGCACCGTCCTGCTCTTCCAGGCCCTGGCGCCCGGGCTGCTGCAGACCGGCTTCAGCACCGAGCAGAAGAAGGAAGTCTTCGACTTCATCGCCAGCTCGGACTATTTCTCCGGCCCCACCTGGATGGCGACGGCGAAGGCGGCCCTCGACGCGGCACACGGCATCGAAGGCTCCACGATCGTCACCACCATGGCGCGCAACGGCGTCGAGTTCGGCATCCGCGTCAGCGGCCTGCCGGGCAACCACTGGCTCACCGGCCCGGCCCAGAAGGTGATCGGACCGATGTTCGCCGGCTACAAGCCGGAGGATTCAGGCCTGGACATCGGCGACAGTGCCATCACCGAGACCTACGGTTTCGGCGGTTTCGCCATGGCCGCGGCCCCGGCGATCGTCGCGCTGGTTGGCGGCACGGTGGAGGAAGCCGTCGCCTTCACGCACGCGATGAGCGAAATCACCACCACCGAGAACCGCAACATCACCATCCCGTCGCTGGGCTTCCAGGGCCTCCCGACGGCGATCGACGTCCGCAAGGTGCTGGACACCGGCATCCTCCCGGTCATCAACACCGCCATCGCGCACAAGGACGCCGGCATCGGCATGATCGGCGCCGGCATCACCCACCCACCGGTCGATGTCTTCGAGAAGGCAATCCTTGCCCTCGCGGACAAGCTCGCCTGAGCCGGCCCCCTCAGAAACCCCTAAGAGAAAGCAGTTGTGGCGATGACGACTCCGCCGGGCACTGTTGAAAGCACCGCCGTCGAGGCCGGGCTCGAATCCGAATTCGAGCACACCCCGGTCCCGCAGACCCACCGGAAATCCCTCCTGACGGTTTCGGCCGTCTGGTTCGGATTCCCGATGATCCTGACCAACGCCGTGCCCGGTGGCCTCGTGGTCGCCTTGCTCGGCTTCTGGCAGGGTCTCGCCGCGATCGTCGTGGCAAACCTCATCATGTTCGTCTACGTCAGCCTGCTCAGCTACCGGGCCGGCAAGACGGGCAAGAGCTTCGCCTTGCAGGCCACGGAGACATTCGGCACAGCCGGCTATGCCATTGCCTCCGGCTTCCTGGCCACCGTGGTGGTGGGCTGGTTCGCCTTCAACACCGGGGCCACCGGGGCCAGCCTGAACAAGGCCTTCGGCTGGAACGAGACCCTGGTAGTGGCGATCGCAGGCGTCGCGTTCATCGCGGTGACCTACCTCGGCATCAAGGCGCTGTCCTGGCTGGGTGCGATCGCGGCTCCGCTGTTCATCGTCGCGGTGGTCATCGCCATCGCGATCGCTGCGCAGAGCCACGACCTGGGCCAGATCGTGAACTTCCAGGGCGTGGGCGGCGGTGCCATGACCTTCGGCGTGGCCGTCACCTCGATCATGGCCACCTTCGCCGACTCCGGGACCATGACGGCGGACTTCACCCGCTGGTCGAAGAACGGCCGCGAAGCGGTGCTCGCCACCGCTACCGCGTTCCCGTTCGCGAGCCTCATCGCCCAGCTCAGCGGCGGCCTGCTGGTGGCAGCTGGCGCGATCGCCTCGGCCCAGACCGCCGGCGGCGACTTCACGCCGATCCTCACCGGTGTGGACAACCCGCTCCTGAACGCCCTGGTGGTGGTCTTCGTGGTCATCAACCTCGGCTCGGTGTGCACGCACTGCCTGTACAACGGCGCCCTGGGCTGGTCCCACCTGACCCGCTCGAAGATGCGCCTGCTCACCCTGGTGCTGGGCGTGATCGGCGTCGCCGTGGCCCTGCTGGGCGTCTGGAGCCTCTTCGTGAACTGGCTCGCGTTCCTCGGCGTGATCGTTCCGCCGCTGGGTGCCGTGCTCATTGCCGACCAGATCATCCTGCGCAAGCGCCTTGCGGGCCGTGCCGAGTCGAAGATCCGCCCGACGGCGTTCATCGCCTGGGCGATCGGTGCCGTGGCCGCCGTCGTGGTCCACTTCGGTGCGCCGATGCTTTCGGACGCGGTGGTGGGCCTGCTCGTCGGGCTCGGGGCATACCTTGCGATCGAGTCGCTGGCCGGCAGGACGGCCGCGGCCTAGCCGTACTTGCAGGAGGGGGCCGGCACCGCTTTGGGCGGTACCGGCCCCCTCCTGCCGTCCCGGTCTTTAGTTGAGCGTGATGATGATCTTGCCGCGCACGTGCCCCTGTTCGAGCCGGCGGTACGCGTCGGCCACCTGATCCAGCGGATAGCTAGCCTCCAGGGGAAGCACGAGCGAGCCGTCAGCCAGCCCCTCCGCGATCCGGGGCAGGGCGTCGGCCGCCGCGTCCGAGCCGCCGGTCGCCACGAAGCCGCCGCCGCCGTGGCCATGGGCCGCGATGGCTGTGATGCGCCCGGCCGGAACACCGAGTTCCTTGGCCGTTTCGATGACTTCGACGCCGTTGAGGTCCGCTGCCGCCGTCGGCGTTCCGAGGTCCTTCACCCGGTCCGCCAGGCCGTCCCCGTAACTGACTGGAATGGCGTCCAGTCCGCGCAGGAAATCGTGGTTCCGCTTCGACGCGGTGGCGATCACCGTGGCCCCCGTGCGGGCGGCCAACTGGGTGGCCAGCACGCCGACGCCGCCGGCCGCGCCGCCGATCAGCACAGTGTCCGAGGCGCCCAGTTCCAGCTGGTCGATTGCCGCCGCGGCCGTCCGCCCGGCGATGGAGAGCCCGGCGGCCAACTCGTCCGTGACGCCGTCCGGCGTGCGGTGCAGCGCCGAGGGAGTTGTCACCACGAAGTCCGCGATGGCCTCGTGGCGCTTGCCGCCGTAGACGCGATCGCCGACGGTAAATTCCGTGACGCCCTCGCCGATTTCATCAACGACTCCGGCGAAGTCGTTGCCCACGCCGGAGCCGGGTGCGCCACCGAACGCTTCAGCAGCAGGGCCGCCGTGGAAGATCTTGTAGTCCACCGGGTTCAGGCCGGCGGCCGATACGCGGACCCTCACCTCGCCCGGAGCCGCATGCGGTTCCTCGACCTCCACAACCTTCAGGACCTCGGGTCCACCGAACTGTTCGTACCGTACTGCGCGTGCCATGCCGTCCTCCTTGCTCGTTGTTTGCCTGGTGCACGGTGCAAGCAACGCCGGCGGCACGTTATTCCGGAGGTTTCGGTGCGTGAAGGAGCGTGACCCCCGGTGACGGTACAGCGGCTCCGGCCGCGCTCTCGGCGTCCTCCAGCGCCCGGGCGAGCTGCTCGACGGCGGCCGGGTACCCGCCGTCGGCCATCAAGCGGGAGGACTCCGCCTGTCGCATGGCGCGGAAAAGCTCCGCGGTGGACGGAACCCGCGCATCGCTCATAGCCGGGTAGTCGATCTGCCGGCCGGGGTCGAGCTCGTAGAGCTGCCAGCGCCGGAGGATGTCCCTGTGCCGCGCGGCGGTGGCGGCGTGCATGTTCTGCTGCCGGCGCAGTTCACCCACCTTCCGTTCGCCGAACAGGGCGGCGAGGGCGGTGGCGGCCGCGAGGCAGAACAGGACGAGCCCGACGGCGGGGGAGAGCAGAGCGGGAACGAGCAGTGCCGGCAAAATCACCACGAGCCCGGCGAAGGCGTTCCAGAAGAAGGCGTCCGGCTCCTGTCCCTGCTTCTTCCGTAGCGAGAGGACGGTGGCCGCCACTGCCGTCACGAGCAGCGCCGCCCAGAAGACGGTCTGCCAAAGGCTCAGCTGGACTCCGGATATGGCGGACATCTGGACACCTCCGCACGCTGCAGGGCCGCCTTTTCTCCAGTATGCGCCGGCGCCGCAGCGGTGGCGAGTGGGGCTGCGCGGTCGGCGAGTTACATGTCCAGGTGGCCGAGGAATTCGCCGGTGTAGGGGCAGAGGTAAGCGACAGTGTCCCTCACCCGGACGGTGAAGTCGGTCCCGCCTGGGACCTCGAACCGTTCACCTTCCTTGTAGGTCCTCCACTCCCCTTGGCGGGCGGGCTGCTGTACGTCCCAGGTGCCGCGGACGAGATGCATCCATTCCTTGACGGGGGCTTCGAACGTCCACTCGCCGGGCTCCATCACTCCCACTGTGAAGTTTCCCTGCTCGTTATGAAATTCAAGGCTGCGGACCTGTCCTTCAAAGTACTCGTTCTGCCCGATCATGAATGCTCCAATTGCGGTGTTGTCGTCTTCGGTCCGCTGTCTGCGGCCTGCTGCGAATCTACCGAGGGTGTTATGACCGAACAATCGCCCGACCGTACACTTTGGCAATATTTTTCTCGCCACCACGGACACTCTGCTGATCGAAATGATTGCTACGATGGGGCCGTGAATTTTGATGGAGAAGTGTTCACGGTCGCCAGGCTCGCGTTGGCTGAAGGGCTGGGTCTGACGATCGCCCACGCTGGCAACGGCGCGGAAAGGGAAGCCGGAATCCCGATTACCGTCGAGCAGCGAGGTCCGGTTCCGGAGCTCCATGGCGGCGAACTGGTGCTGACAAGCGGACTCCACCTCGGCGAGGACTGGGCCGCCTGGGAGGAGTTCCTTTCCGGAGTTACGGGCGCGGGCGCGTCAGCTCTCATCATCGGCCTCGGTGCCGGGGCCGTGTTCGAGACGCTGCCCGCACAGGTGCTCCAATTGGCGGAAGGGCACGATCTGCCGCTGCTTGTTGCGGAGTTCGCCGACTTCGGGCGGATCGCACACTCCATCACGGCCCTTCACTCGCATGCCCTGCGGGAGGCACTGAGACGCCCCCTCGATCTTCAGATGGAGATCACCGCGATCGTGGCACGAGGCGGTTCCTTTGGCGACCTCTTGGACGGCTGGCAGCAGAGAACAGCTGAGCCTGTAGCCGTCTTCGACCGGCTGGGGCGGGCGCTCGGCCGCAGCTCAGCCTTCCCGTCCGGCCTGCTCGGCAGCCTCGGCGAACGCCTCGCCAGTCACGAGGCACCCCGCCTGGGAGAGCAGTTCCGCCTGTCCTCCACCACGCTGGAGTCCCTGGCGGAGGCAGGAGCCGCGGCGGCGCAGCAGCCGCTTGAGATTTCCCCCTTCGCCGGCAATGACACCGTGCGTGGCTACTGCGCCCGTATTCCAACGGGCCGGCCGACCGCCGAGCTTGCCGCGCCGGCGCTGCGCTCTCTGCTGGCGCTGGAATTCGAGCGCCTATGGTTCCTCGACGAGCCGGCACGCCGCAAGCGTGCCGACGGGTTTGCGCGGCTGTTGACGCTTACCGAAGAAGGCAGCGCGCGGGCCTTCCTCAGGAGCTTCGGCATTGATTCGGGCGCGCTGCGCGGCGTGGCCATCGAAGCGCGCAACGAGACCCACGCCGAAGTACTCGTCGACGATCTTGCCTTGGTGCTCGCCGCGCCTTTCATCCGCCACCGGCACCGTATTGTCGAATGCCTGGCAACGGTGGAACCCCGTCAGGCTCTCGCAGACTACGGCCTTGATGTCCCGACGGGGATCGGCACCCCCGGAGCTCCTGAGCGTTCCGCCCGCAGCATCAGGCAAGCCGCGTTGGCTCTCGAGACGAGCCGCCGTGTCGGAGCGCCCATCGAGTACGTCGACGGAGCCTCGCATGAGTTCCTCATCCGCGCCGCCCCTTCCGAATATCTGGAATTGTTCTCCGCCGCTGCGCTGGCCCCGATCGAGCACTCGCGCGGCGGCGAATCCCTGCTCCTCACGCTCCACACCTGGCTTCTTGAGCGCCGTTCCATCGAGGCAACTGCCGAACGGATGGGTGTCCATCGCCATACGGTGCGGAACCGGATACAACGGATCGCCCAACTTACCGGGCACGATCTGGACGGCATCGATGCGCAGACCGAGATGTGGCTGGCCCTGAAAGCCCGCGGCTTCCGCGACGACGCGAATGGTTATCCGCCGCGTCCATAAACCAGATCCAAAGTTCGCCGGTGGGCCATATTCCCAGAACGGGCTAGCTGACATGATTGAGCTCACATTCCAAGCTGCGGCCCAGCCGCCTCGATCTCGTTCTCAACGAGGAGCCCCCAATGATGCCCAAGACTCTCCCCACCACTGATTTTGTGCCTCGATCCATGCTCCGCAGGGTTGTCATAGCCAGCGGGCTCGGCACCTTGCTGGAGTACTTCGACTACGCGAGCTACAGCTACCTCGCAACGACGATCGCCGTCGTCTTCTTCCCGCCCGAGGACCGCGCTGTTGCCCTGATGAGTACCTTCGGTGTGTTCGCGCTCTCCTTCCTGGTACGCCCCCTCGGCGCCATCGTATGGGGCAGCCTGGGCGACAAGGTGGGACGGAAGAAGATCCTCGCGACGACGATCCTCCTCATGTCCGGAGCGACCTTCTCCATCGGCTTCATTCCGGGGTACGCGACGATCGGGCTCGTCGCACCGGTTCTCCTCCTGCTGCTGCGTATGACGCAGAGTTTCTCCGCCTCCGGCGAGTATGCGGGCGCGGGTACATTTGTTGCCGAGTATGCCCCGGCTGAGAAGCGTGGCCTGCTCACCAGCGTGGTACCGATTGCTGCTGCGGCGGGCTTCCTGGCAGCCTCCCTCATGGCAACCCTTCTCTACGCCGGTGCCTCGCCCGAATTCATGCAGGAGTGGGGATGGAGGATTCCGTTCCTTATCGCCGGCCCGCTTGGCATCGTCGGTCTCTGGCTCCGTACGCGTGTGGAAGACACTCCGCAGTTCCGCCGGGTGCTCGAGATCGAAAAGGAGCAGCGTGATTTGGCGGTGGGCGGGGAGCGAAGCGTGCGCCACTGGCGCGAGACGCTCAAGAGCCTGCCCTCGATGCTCAAGGCCTTGCTCGTCATGTCGCTCAATGCAGGCGCCTACTACCTGCTGCTGAGCTACACGCCGTCCTTCCTTATCGCAGAGGCGGGGATGAGCGAGGCTAACGCAACGCTGGTGGTCACAATCGGACTTCTTGCGCACATCACCTTCATCCCGATTGCCGCGCGCCTTTCCGATCGCATTGGCCGCAAGCGCACGCTGATGATCTCAAGCATCGCGTTCATCGTCCTGAGCTATCCGATCATGACGCTGCTCTCGTTCGGAGGCGTCATCCTGGCGACCCTCGTGCTCATCGTGTCGCTGATGTTCTTCGCGATGAACGACGCCGTATTCCCGTCGTTCTTCACCGAGCTGTTCGGCACCCGCTCGCGCTATCTCGGGTTCGCCCTGCCCTTCAACGTGGGTGCCATGCTCTTCGGCGGCGTGGCACCGCTCATCGGGACCTGGCTGATCGCGGTGACGGGCAATGCGAGTTCGCCGGCTTTCTTCCTGATGGGCATCGGCGTGCTGTCATTGGTCGGCCTGCTGATGAGCGCGGAGACCACGCGCACGGCTCTTGCCGATGAGCAAAGCCAGGTGCCCACGCGGCCGGTTCACACGGTGTAGATTCGCGCGGTGCAGCGCACTGCGGTCGCAGGGCGCATAGGCCCGGGTGGGACTCCCGCCCGGGCCTATCAGGCCTTTTTGCCCTTCGCCTTTTCTTCTGCCTTCTTTGCTTCCTTGATGCGCTGGGCTTCTGAGCGGACGGCGGCGTGGGTGGCGCGTTCGACGACGAGCCACTGCGGCGGTGCGGCCAGCAGGGCGGTGATTTCCGCGGTCGTCAGCGGCTCGGTGATGCCGCCGCGCGCGAGGCCGGCGATGGAGATGTTGAGCTTCTGGGCAACCACCGGGCGCGGGTGCGGGCCGTTGCGGCGCAGCTCGGCCAGCCACTCGGGCGGGTTGGACTGCAGTTCCGCGAACTCGGCACGGGTGACGGCCGAATCCTGGAACTCCTGGGGAGCTGCGGGCAGGTAGATGCCAAGCTTCTTGGCAGCGGTGGCCGGCTTCATGGCTTGGGGGCTCGGGGATTTCATTGTTCAAGGGTATCCCCGGGACGCGGGTGCGCGGCGCGGAAGGCGGCCTGCTGGTCATATATGTGTTTGCGGAGAAATTCGTTGCGTAGCACCGTAAATGCGTACCTATGATGAATCCATGCCGCAGATACGAGTTTCAGAGGCCGCCCGCTTCCTCGGCGTGAGCGATGACACCGTGCGCCGCTGGATCGACAACGGGGCCCTGACCGGGAAGAAGGACGAGTCCGGACGCGTGGTGGTGGACGGGCTGGAGCTGGCCCACCTGGCCCGCGAACAGGCTGCGCTGCCGGAGGATCCCGCCCGTGTGGGCAGCTCGGCGAGGAACCGCTTCGTGGGCCTCGTCACCGGGATCACGGCGGACAAGGTCATGGCGCAGGTGGAACTGCAGTGCGGGCCCTTCCGCGTGGTGTCGCTCATGAGCAGCGAAGCCGTGCGCGAACTCGGACTGGAGTTGGGCTCCGTGGCCACCGCGGTCGTCAAGGCGACCACTGTCATCATCGAAACTCCGCAGGGAAAGAGCATCGTATGAGGGCCACCTTCCGGAAGGCCGCGGCATTGCTGGCCGCCGGTGCCCTCGCAGCGGGCATTGCCGGGTGCGCCGGGAACGGCAGCCCGGCCGGCAGCAACGCAAGCGCGACCCCGACGCTGTCCGGCACGCTGACCGTCTACGCCGCGGCATCCCTGAAGAAGACGTTCACCGGGCTGGCCACCCGGTTCGAAGCGAGCCACCCCGGGACCAAGGTCACGCTGAACTTCGCGGGTTCCTCGGACCTGGCCACCCAGATCAGCCAGGGCGCCCCGGCCGATGTGTTCGCCTCGGCTGACACCAAGAACATGGCCAAGCTCTCCGACGCCTCCCTGCTGGACGGGGAACCCACCAACTTCGCCACCAACGTCCTGGAGATCGCGGTCCCGCCGGCCAATCCGGCGTCGGTCTGGTCCTTCGCCGACCTCGCCAAGCCGGGCGTGAAGGTGGTGGTCTGCGCGCCCCAGGTGCCCTGCGGCGCCGCCACCGAAAAAGTGGAGAAGGCCAGCGGAACCACACTGCAGCCCGTGAGCGAGGAAGCCTCGGTGACCGACGTCCTCGGCAAGGTCACCTCCGGCGAAGCCGACGCCGGCCTGGTCTACGTCACCGACGTGAAGACCGCCGGCAGCAAGGTCAAGGGCATCACGTTCCCGGAGGCTAGCCAGGCCGTCAACACCTACCCGATCGCTACCGTCGGCCCCAGCAAGAACAAGGAGCTGGCGAGGTCGTTCATCGAGCTGGTCATCGGCAGTGAGGGCAGGAAGGTCCTGGCCGACGCCGGATTCGGCGCGCCGTGAACCCTCCCCTGAACGCTTCCCAGGACGGCGGCGGCCACGGCTACAGCGGCGTTCCGCGCTGGCTGTACCTGCCCGCCGCCGTCGGGGCCCTGTTCGTCCTGCTGCCTCTGGTAGCGATGCTGGCGAAGGTCAATTGGGGCCAGTTCATTCCCCTGGTGACGTCGGCCGCTTCCCTGGACGCGCTCGGCCTGAGCCTCCGCACCTCTGCTGCCAGCACCGTTTTGTGCCTGGTGTTCGGGGTGCCGCTGGCCATGGTGCTGGCGCGCCGCCCGTTCCGCGGGCAGCGCCTGCTGCGGGCCTTCGTCCTGCTGCCCCTGGTGCTTCCGCCGGTGGTGGGCGGCATCGCCCTGCTCTACACCTTCGGGCGCCAGGGCCTGCTGGGGAAATCGCTTGAACTGGCGGGTGTCCAGATCGCCTTTTCCACCACAGCCGTGGTCCTGGCGCAGGCCTTCGTGGCCCTGCCCTTCCTGGTGGTCAGCCTCGAAGGCGCGCTGCGCAGCGCCGGAAACAAATACGAAGCCATCGCAGCCACCCTGGGAGCGCCGCCCACCACGGTGCTGCGCCGCGTGACCCTGCCGCTCGTGATGCCGGGGCTGGCCTCGGGCGCCGTGCTGTCCTTCGCCCGCAGCCTGGGCGAGTTCGGCGCCACCCTCACTTTCGCGGGGAGCCTGCAGGGCGTCACCCGGACCCTGCCGCTGGAAATCTACCTGCAGCGCGAGTCCGACGCCGATGCCGCCGTCGCGCTGTCCCTGCTTCTGGTGGCGGTGGCGGTGGCCGTCGTCGGCTTGTCCTACCGGAAGCCCGCGAGGCAGGTGGCCGCATGACGTTCCGGATGGTGGCCCGGGTCCGCGGGCGCCTGGACGCGGAATTCACGGTGGCACCCGGGGAGACCGTGGCGATTCTCGGCCCGAACGGGTCCGGGAAGTCCACCCTGCTCGCCGCGGCCGCGGGGCTGGTCAAGCCCGACGCCGGCTCCGCCAGTTTGGGGGGCAGGGTGCTGTTCGAGCGTGACGGCGGCCGGCAGGATTGGGTCCCGCCGCACCGGCGCGGGGTGGCGTTGCTGGCCCAGGAGGCGCTGCTGTTCCCGCACCTGAGTGTGCTGGACAATGTGGCGTTCGCGCCGCGCAGCGCGGGCGAGGCCAAGGCAAAGTCCCGCGAGACGGCGCGGCGCTGGCTGTCCGATGTGGGGGCGCTGGACCTGGCCGGGCGCCGCCCCGGGCAGTTGTCCGGCGGGCAGGCGCAGCGCGTTGCCGTGGCCCGCGCCCTCGCCGCCGATCCGGAACTCCTGCTGCTCGACGAGCCGATGGCCGCCTTGGACATCCACGCCGCCCCGCACCTGCGCAGACTCCTAAAGCGGGTGCTGGCCGGGCGGAGCGCGGTGATCGTCACGCACGACGTGCTCGACGCCCTCATGCTCGCGGACCGGATCGTGGTACTGGAGAAGGGCCGGATTGTGGAGGAAGGCCCTGTCCGGGAGGTGCTGGCGCGCCCACGCAGCGCCTTCGCCGCCGGGCTCGCGGGGCTGAACCTGCTCTCGGGCACGGTCACCGCGGAGGGGCTCCTCGTTTCAGGCGCCGGGGCCGCAGGTGGGCAGGCTGTCTCCGGAACCCCCGACGGCGAGGCGCTGGCCGGGGAGCCCGGCGTCGCCGCCTTCCCGCCGTCGGCCGTGTCCGTCTTCCTTGAGCGCCCGCACGGCAGCCCCCGCAACTGCCTGCCCCTGGTGATCTCGGAACTTGAGCCGCACGCGGGCGGGATCCGCGTGCGCGCGGGGGAACTGGCCGCGGACATCACCCCCGCGGCCTCGGCCGAACTGGGCCTGGAGCCGGGGATGCAGGTGTTCTTCGTGGTGAAGTCTGCCGAGGTGCAGGTGTACGGGGCGTAGCTGCCGCGCGGTGTCGGGCGTACCGGCGTTCGCATGCCGGACTCGTGGGAACACTTCCAGTTCGCCGGAGCGCTCCCGCGAGCGGGCAGCGCTCCCGCGAATTCGGCGCCCCGGTGCCTCGACGCCGTCGGGCTGGGTTTCGACTCCTAGACGGACCCTACGGCATCCCGGCCAGGTGCGAGCAGGCGTCCCAGAAGCGCCGGCGCGCTTCCGGGTCCGATCCCATGCCGGGTGTCGGGAGCTCCTTGTGCTTGGCCCAGAGCTTTCCGGAGACCGCCGCCGTCTCCGGCGAGGTGGCGAGCCAGAGAGGAGTGTCCGCCGCTTTTTCGGCCGGTGCCCCGAAGGTGTTCGTGATCCAGCGGAAAGGGCCGCCGACGTCCTGCAGCAGGGTCGTGTTCCTGACCAGCCCCGGGTGGACGGCGTTCGCCACCACGCCCGTGCCGGCAAGCCGTTCGGCGAACTCCTGGGTGAGGAGGACGCGGGCGAGCATCGTCGGCGGAGTCGAACGCAGGTAGCTGTACGTGCCCTGCGCGGTCTGGAGGTCGTCGAACTTGAGTTTGGTGTTCCCGTACCTGGACGAGATGTTCACGATGCGGGAGGTGCGCGGCCCGGCAGCGGCGGCGCGCTTGAGGGGATCCAGCAGGAGCTTGGTCAGCAGGAAATAGGCCATCACGTTGGTGGCGAAGGTCAGTTCAAGACCGTCGGGGGTCACGTGGCGCTCCTTGCGGAACACTCCCGCCGCGTTGACAAGGACGTCGAGAGTGTCATGGCGGGACAGGAACCGGGCCGCGGCTGCGCGGATGGAGGACTGGTCCGAAAGATCGCACGCCAGCGGCTCCAGGACTGCGGCAGGCACAAGCGCACGGATGCCCTCCATCGCCTGTTCCGCCCGGGCCATGGAGCGGCCGACCACCACCACCAAAGCGCCTTCGCGGGCAAGGCCGCTTGCCACGGCATTCCCCAAGCCGCCGGTCGCGCCCGTCACCAGCGCCACGGCGCCTTCCATGGAAGCCATCGTCTTCGCCTCCTGCGGCCTTGTGCCTTTCGACTGGGCAACATCACAGCACACCAGGGTCGGGTTGACCAGACTGCGGACTTCGCCCGCACGACTTCGCCCGCACGACTTCGCCCGCACGACTTCGCCCGCACGACTTCGCCCGCACAAAAGAGCCGCCCGGGTTCGTGGGGAACCCGGGCGGCTCTGTTGTTCACCTGGCGGTAGCGCTACACGCCGACGCCGGCCGGAACCTTCGCGTCGTCGTCCTCTGCATCCGTCGTGCTAGCGCCGGCCGGATCAGCCGCGGCAGCCGCCGGAGCCTGCCCGCGCTTCCGGTACCGGAAGTGGAAGAACACGTAGCAGGCCACGGTGAAGAGGCCGCCGAAGTACAGGGCCGGAGCCTGGGTGGGATCGAAGCCGATGCCGATCATGGAGCCAAGGCAGGCCACGAAGGCCAGGATCGGGACCAGCGGGAAGAGCGGAGCCTTGTACGGCAGGGTGGAGAGGTCCCCGCCGTTCCGGACGAAGGCGCGGCGGTGGAAGTAGTGGGATGCCACGATCGACATCCAGACAGCCACGGTGGCGAAGCCGGCAACCGAGGTGAGCACCAGGTACACGGTGGTGGGCGCCACGATGCTGCTGATCAGGGAGGCGAGGCCGCCGAAGATGCTGACGACCAGGGCAAGCAGCGGGATGCCGCGTTTGGTCAGTTTCGCGAAGGCCTTGGGCGCGTGGCCCTCGTCGGCCAGCGAGAAGAGCATCCGGGCACAGGAGTAGAGGCCGCTGTTGCCCGCCGAGAGCAGGGCGGTGATAACCACGAAGTTCATGATGTCCGCGGCATACGGGACGCCGATGCTGGAGAAGACCGTGACGAAGGGGCTCTCGTCGAGGCCGGCCTTGTCGTAGGGGATGGTGGCGGCGATGACCACGATCGCGCCGATGAAGAAGATCACCAGGCGCAGCACGGTGGTCCGCATGGCCTTGGGGATGTTCCGTGCCGGGTCCGTGGTTTCGCCGGCCGCCACGCCGATCAGCTCGGACCCGGAGAACGCGAAGAACACCACGAGCACGGTGACCAGCACGCCGGTGAAGCCGTTCGGGAAGAGGCCCGCAGAGGTCGAGAAGTTCTCGAACAGTTGCGGGTAGTCGCCGCTGGCCATCGGGTGGAAACCCAGGAGCGCGGCCCCGCCAAGGATGATCAGGCCGACGACGGCGGCGACCTTGATCATCGCGAACCAGAACTCGCTCTCGCCGAACACGCGGGAGGAGATGGCGTTCATGGAGAACAGCACGGACGCGAAGACCAGGCACCAGATCCACACGGGGACGTCCGGGAACCAGCGCTGCATGAGCAGGCCTGCGGCAGTGAATTCCGAGCCGAGGGCCACGGCCCAGGTCAGCCAGTAGAGCCACGCGGTGGTGAAGCCGGTGGCGGGGCCGATGGAGCGGGCGGCGTAGATGTGGAACGCGCCGGAAACGGGGTAGGCGATGGCAAGTTCGCTGAGACAGGCCATCACCAGGTAAACGACGACGGCGCCGATCAGGTAGGCGATGACCGCGCCAAGCGGTCCGGCCTGGGAGATCGTGTACCCGGAGCTGACGAACAGCCCGGAACCGATCACGCCGCCGAGGCCGATCATGACCAGGTGGCGGGCTTCCATAGACCGCCTGAGGCCAGCTTTGGCCGGTTCTGCCGGGGTTCCCTGTGTGTCGGCTTCTTGGAGCGGAGCAGCGCTCATTGATCCTCCGTGGGATTAGTGCATAGGCAAGAGTTGGGCGCACAGAAAGAGCCGGACAACGCCGGAATCTGCGGGGTTCTGGTCTTCAGGGTATGGGGGAAATACCCGCCGGGACCATTCCGGTGATCAAGCTAACATCACCCCGGAGGGCTCATGAGAGCTCAGGCACATTGGCAAACGATCGTCACCGATGGGCTTCCCGCTAGCCGCCCGAGCAACAGCTGGGCTGATGCTGGGGCGGAATTGTTTCAAGCATTGCTTGGGTTTGCTGCTATCTTGGCCCGCAGCTCGCCGTGGGCGGGTCCGCTTTGCCGCCAAGAGGTACTGTGAAGTGGTGCCAGCCGACCACGATCCCGCCCCCGCCTCCGACGAAACAGCGCCAGGCGAAACAGCGCCAGGCGAAACAGCGCCAGGCGAAACAGCGCCAGGCGAAACCGCGACCGACGCCACAGGAAGCCGCCGCGAGCTGCGCTTCGCATACGTTCCGGGGGTGATGCCGGGCAAATGGATCCGGCGCTGGGAAGAGCGCATGCCGGACGTTCCGCTGCATTCCTTCATGTCCGACGACGGCGCCCAGCTTTCGGTGCTGCGCGACGGTTCCGCGGACCTCAGCTTCGTCCGTCTGCCTGTGGACCAGGAAGACCTCCACGTCATCCCGCTCTACGAAGAGCAGCCCGCCGTCGTGGCGCCGAAAGGCCACGAGATCACGGTCTTCGAGGACGTGGAACTGGCCGACCTGGCCGAGGAAAACTTCCTGGACATCGCCGCAATGGGCGGTCCGGAGATGGCGCTGCAGGTAGTGGCATCGGGCGCCGGCCTGGTGATCATGCCGATGCCCATGGCCCGCCACTTCAACGTCAAGGACACCGTGGCCCGCCGCCTCCACGGTGCCGAAGGAACCCGGATCGCCCTGGCCTGGCCCAAGGACGCCACGGACGAGGTGGTCGAGGAATTCATCGGCGTGGTCCGCGGCCGGACTGCGAACAGTTCGCGCCAGCCCTCGGCCAAGCAGGAGGCGCCGAAGAAGGCCCCCAAACCGGACCGCCGCTGGGGCGGCGGCTCCGGTGCCGGCGCCAAGAAGGTGGCGCAGCGCTACGCCCCGAACCCGGACAAGGGCCGCGGCCGGGGCTCGCGGAAGAAGGGCAAGCGCTAATCCCCACCGCCTCCCTTGCCTCGCTACGCTCAGCCAGGGAACCCGGGCGGCGTGGGCCCACCCACCGCCTCCCTTGCCTCGCTACGCTCAGCCAGGGAACCCGGGCGGCGTGGGCCCACCCACCGCCTCCCTTGCCTCGCTACGCTCAGCCAGGGAACCCGGGCGGCGTGGGCCCACCCACCGCCTCCCCACGGCGTTAGTTTCTGTTCAAATTTGTGCACCTCGTTGACCCGCTGTGTGCGTTTCCCGAAGGCTTTCCAGGGAAGCACTCAATGAGGAGACAACCTTGAAAACACCAACCTTGGCCAGAAACCTGGCCGCCATCGCAGCCTCGGCCGCCATGGTCGCGGCCGGCGTCGGGACCGTCCCCGCGGCCGTCGCCGCCGAAACACCACCGCCGCCCACCGGCGTCGTCTATGCCAGCGACGTTCCCTGGGCCAGTATGAGCAACGGCTGGGGACCTGCCGAACTCGACATGAGCAACGGCGGCCAGGCCCTCGGCGACGCGAACCGTCGCCCGCTCACCATCGACGGCACCGTCTACGCGAAGGGCCTCGGCACCCACGCGCCGTCGTCCATCAGCTACAAGCTCGGCGGCCAGTGCCGGCAGTTCCTCGCCCAGGTGGGCATCGATGACACCCAGGCCGACCGCGGCCGCGTGGACTTCCGCGTGTTCGTGGACGGCGCCGAACGATTTGCCGCCGAACGCAAGGGGATCGACGGCGCCCTGCCGGTCAACGTGGACTTGGCCGGCGCCAGCACCCTGGAACTGCGAGTCGACGCCGGGCCGGAAGGAAACGGCAACGACCACGCCGACTGGGCCGACGCCAAAATCAACTGCTCCAGCGAATACCTCGCCGCGCCGCTGCGCCTCGAGGGCTCAGCCGGGACGAACCTCAACTCGCTCGTCCCCGGAACCCCGGCCACCGTCGTCGTGCGCGACCTCAAGCCGCTGGGGCCGGTCAGCCTCGCCTTCCGCGGCGAAAAGGTGGCCGACGCCGTTGCTGACGCCGGCGGCGTCGCGACCGTCACCTTCGTGGTGCCCGCCGGAGCCGCGGGTGGCACGGCGGAGCTGACGGCCAGCGGCACGGGCCCGTTCGACGTGGCCACCAGCGGCGCCCTCGGTTCGCTCGTCGTCCAGCTCAGTGACGCGAAGTTCTACGTGGACTGCTCGGCCCCGAGCCCCGGCGACGGCAGCCAGGCGAGCCCCTTCAACTCGATCGCCCAGCTCGACGGCCACGGCGCCTTCAACGCCGGCGAATCGATCCTCTTCCGCGCCGGCACCAGCTGCACCGGCGCACTCAAGCCGGCGGGCACCGGCGTCGCGGGCCACCCGATCACCCTCTCCAGCTACGGCGAAGGCGCCAAGCCCACCATCAACGGCAATGGCGCGGTGGCAGCCATCCAGATCACCAACGCCAGCCACTGGACCGTCAGCGGACTGCACGTGGTCAACCCCTCGGACACCCCCACACGGCGCGTAGGCATCCTCTTCGAAAACAGCGGCACGGCACAGACCGCGGGCATCGTGGTCACGGGAAACCACGTGGAAGACGTGGCCGGCTGGCGCAACAAGGCCACGAACGGCGCCGGCTTCGCCCAGTCCGCCGGGATCATGGTGCGCACCTGGGGCAAGGGCTCCGTGGACGGCATCACCATCACGGACAACGAGGTCAACGACACTGCCGGCGGCGGCGTGAAGATCTCCGCACCGGACACCACGGAGCGCTACAACACCGGCGTCTACGTGGCCCGGAACAAGATGCACGAGGTGGGCGGCGACGCGATTGTCATCCACAACTCCGACGCCCCGCTCATCGAATACAACAGCGGCCTCAACCTCGGCCAGGGTGCCCACCCGTACGAGGGCGGCAACTTCGCCGGCATGTGGCCGTACAACTCCAAGAACCCCGTGTTCCAGTTCAATGTGGTGGGCAACAGCACCACGTCCGTCTACGACTCCACCGCCTGGGACTGCGACATGAAGATCGTGGGAACCTGCCTCTTCCAGTACAACTACTCCTACGGGAACGCCGGCGGCTTCTACCTCAACTGCGTCTCCAACTGCGGCGGCGGATCCACCGCGGCCAAGGTGGTTTTACGCTACAACGTGGCCCAGGACGACTGCCGCCTGGGCGGTGCCAGCACCGGGCCGGGCAAGCACTACATCTACAACAACACCTTCTACTGCCCGTCCCGCGGCTTCCTGGACGACATGACGGGGCCGCGCGAGGTCCGCAACAACATCTTCGTGACGCCGGGCGGTCCGCTCCGGGCTGCGTCCGCGGTGTACTCCAACAACGCCTACTTCGGCGGCATCCTGCCGCCCGCCGGCGAGCTTGGTTCCGTGACCGGCGATCCCAAGCTGATCGCCGGCGGCAGCGGCCAGACCACCCTGGACGTTCCGGGCTACAAGCTCGCGGCCGGCTCGCCGCTGCTGGGGGCCGGGACTGCAATTGCCGACGACGGCGGCAAGGACTTCTTCGAGAACCCCACCGCGGGTGCGGGTTCAGTTACGGCGCCGAACATCGGCGCGTACCAGGGCCCCGGCGTCGACGTCACGCCGCTGCCGTTCGCGGCGCTGCTGAACCAGACCTCGGTGGCGAACGCGGCGAACCCGCGCAACGGGGCGATCACTGCGGACCGCCGCACCTTCTCCGAGGAGGCGCTTGCGGACGCGGGACTGACCAGCGGGAAGCCGTACTCGGCCTTCGGCGTGACATCCGTATGGCACCCGAACCCGGTGGGAACTCCGGACACGCTCAAGGCCGCCGGGCAGCAACTGGCGATCTCCGGACAAGGCCGAACCCTGCTGGTGACCGGCTTCTCCACCGGCGCGGTGTCCTCCGGCGTGGCCACGGTGCACTTCACCAACGGCATGACTAAGAAGGTCACCCTCGCCCTGCCGAACTGGAAGGACGGCGTGCCCACGGACACCAGCATGCTGCTGGCAAGGTCGGCGTACCACCAGCGGCACACCCAGGCGTACATCGGCGGCGCGTCCACAGTGCTGCGCATTGACGAGCAGGCCTCGGTGTTCGCCACGAAGATCGACATCCCGGCCGCGTTCAAGGTCGCCAGCATCACCCTGCCTGCAGGCAGCGCGCTCGTGGACGAAGGGCTGAACATCATGGATGTGGCCATCGGGAACCTGCCGGTGGGCCTCGAGTAGGCCAGCGGCCGCCCCGGGTCAGCCTACGTGGATGCCGGGGCGGCGCTGCTTTGTGGCTCTAGCCGGCTGCCTTCTTCACCAGTTCACTGATCCTCGCTTCGACCTCGGGCGTCAGTTCTGTCAGAGCGTAGGCAACCGGCCACATTTCGCCCTCGTCCAGCGCCGCCGGATCATTGAAGCCGAGCGTTGAGTACCGGGTCTTGAATTTGCCCGAGCCCTGGAAGAAGCAGACCACCTTGCCGTCCCTGGCATACGCGGGCATGCCATACCAGGTCTTCGGCTCGAGTCCCGGGGCGCTTTCCTTCACGATCGCGTGGATGCGCTCCGCCAGGGCGCGGTCCGGTTCCGGCAATTCGGCGATCTTGGTGAGCACCTCGCTCTCGCCGTCCTCCTTGCCGGCCTTGGCGGTGGACCCGCGCCGCTTTGCGCCCGCTTTGAGTTCCTGGGCGCGCTCCTTCATGGCGGCGCGTTCCTCTTCGGTGAATCCCTCGTACGACTTGGCGCTCTTGCTGGTCTCCGTCATTGCAGTTCCTTTCGCGCGGGCTGATGAACCAACCCTACGGCCGGGTAATGCGGCCGGCTTCTCCGGAACTGCTCGAATGCGCGGAGCCCTTGCTCCCCGCAGCTACTCGCCGTGTACTGCCCGCTGCTGCTCTTCGGAACGGTTGAGGTAGCCGAGCAGGAGTTCGCCGGCCCGCTCCAGTTCCCCGGCCTCGAGGGCTGCGCAGATGGCCTCGTTCTCCTCGAGCCAGGCGCTGTAGAAGTGTGCGTCCGAGGTGGCCTTGTGGAAGTACAGGCGCATCTCGGCCAGGACGTGCTTCATGATCGTGTCCAGCCGCCTGCTTTCGGCGAGGGCCACGATGGCGCCATGGAAATGCTGGTTGGCGCTGCCCAGGGCGTCGTTGTCGTCGGCGGCGGCAGCGCGTTTGCCCTCGTCGACGGCGGCACGGACGGCCGCAATTCGCTCGGCGCTGCCGCCGCCGCGGATCGAACTCACTTCGATGGCCCGGCGCACGGTGTAGAGGTCGTGGATGTCCCCGGCCTCAAGCGTGGCCACGAAGACGCCGCGGTTGGGCTGGCGGACCACCAGCCGTTCGCTGGCGAGTTCGGCGAAGGCCTCCCGCACGGTGTTCCGCGAGACGCCTAGGTCCTCCGCGATGGTGGCTTCAGTCAGCCGGGCTCCCGGCAGCAGCATGCCCTCGGCGAGCTGGTAGCGCAGCTCCTCGGCCACGCGTTCGGCCACGGACGGCACGGCGATGCGGACGCGCGCGCTGCCGGTCTGGGTAGGTGCCATGACATGAATTTACCTGATTGTCGCAAACTCGAATCGAAGAATCGTTGAACAATCCGACAATGTAGTGCATCCTAGATGGACCACATCCAATGAGATAGGGATCACAATGGCAAGCATCGACCTGAACAGCGACGTCGGGGAGTCCTTCGGACGCTGGACCCTCGGCGACGATTCCGCGATGTTCGAGTCCGTCTCCAGCGCCAACGTGGCGTGCGGTTTCCACGCCGGCGACCCCAGCGTCATCCGCGCCACCGCGCAAAAGGCGGCGCAGGCCGGCGTCGTCATCGGAGCGCACGTCGGCTACCGGGACCTGGCGGGCTTCGGCCGCCGCTTCCTGGACGTCGATCCCGAAGAACTGGCCGACGACGTCGTGTACCAGATCGGCGCGCTGCAGGCCCTGGCGGCCGCCGCCGGAGCCTCGGTCCGCTACGTGAAGCCGCACGGCGGCCTGTACAACGCGATCGTCAAGCACACCGCCCAGGCCCAGGCCGTCGTCGACGCCGTCAAGGCAGTGGACCCAAGCCTTTCGATCCTCGGGCTGCCGGGTTCGGAAGTCCTGCGGCTGGCCGAGGCCGCCGGGCTGCGCGCCGTGAGCGAAGCGTTCGCGGACCGCGCCTACAACCCGGACGGCACACTGGTTTCCCGTACCCTGCCGGGTGCCGTGCTGCACGATCCCGCGGAGGTGGCCGAGCATGTGCTGCGGATGGCTACCGAACAGCGGATCATGGCAATCGACGGCTCCATCCTCAATGTCCGCGCGGAAAGCATCTGCGTGCATGGTGACTCACCGGGCGCCGTGGCCATGGCCACCGCCGTGAAGTCCGCCCTCAGCGACGCCGGCGTCAGCATCGCCTCCTTCGCCTGAACTACCCTCGCCTGAACCCGTTCGTCGCAAGAACCCCAATCCCAGCAACACCCTCATCCCCCGGAGGACATCATGACCACCAACAGCAAGGCACGCGCCGTGACAAGGAAGCCACCGGCCGGCGCCCTCAAGGCGTACGTCGCCAGCCTCACCGGCACCTCGCTCGAGTACTACGACTTCGCCATCTACTCCGTGGCTTCGGCCCTCGTCTTCCCCAAGATCTTCTTCCCCGCGGGCGATGAGTTCGTGGGCCTGCTGCTCTCCTTCTCCGCGTTCGCCGTGGGCTACCTGGCCCGCCCGATCGGCGGCGTGGTGTTCGGCCGGCTCGGCGACAAGATCGGCCGCAAGTACGTGCTGGTCTTCACCCTCGTGCTCATCGGCGTGGCCACCGTCCTCATCGGCGCACTGCCGGACTACACGGTGATCGGCGTCGCGGCCCCCGTCATCCTGGTGCTGCTGCGCCTGGCCCAGGGCATCGGCGTCGGCGGCGAATGGGGCGGTGCGGTGCTGCTCTCCAGTGAATTCGGCGACCCCAACAAGCGCGGCTTCTGGTCCTCGGCCGCGCAGATCGGCCCGCCCGCCGGCAACCTGCTGGCCAATGGCGTCCTCGCCGTCCTGGCCGCCACCCTCAGCAACACCGACTTCCTTTCCTGGGGCTGGCGTGTGGCGTTCCTGGCTTCGGCCGTGCTGGTGGCCTTCGGCCTGCTGATCCGCCTCAAGCTTGAGGAAACCCCGGTGTTCAAGGCCATCCAGGCCCATGGCGACCGCCCCAAGGCCCCCATCAAGGAGGTCTTCACCACCGAACCCAAGGCGCTCATCTCCGCAGCCCTGTCGCGCGTCTGCCCGGACATCCTGTACGCCCTGTTCACCGTGTTCGTGGCCGTCTACGCCACCAAGGAACTGGGCATGACCACAGGAAACGTCCTGGCCGCCATCCTCATCGGCTCGGCCTTCCAGCTGTTCCTGATCCCGCTGGCCGGCGCTGCGACGGACCGCTTCAACCGCCGCCTCGTCTACGGCATCACCGCCGCCGCCACGGCCGCGTTCATCCCGCTGTTCTTCCTGATGATCCAGGGCAGGTCCGTGGTGATGTTGACCATCGGCGTCGTGATCGGCCTGGCGCTGCACGCCTTCATGTACGGCCCGCAGGCCGCCTACATCACTGAACAGTTCCCGGCCCGGCTGCGCTACGCCGGCAGCTCGCTGGCCTACACCTTGGCCGGTGTGGTGGGCGGCGCCGTCGCTCCGCTGATCTTCACCTCGCTCTACGGTGCGGCCGCCGGCGGCTGGTGGCTGATCGCGCTCTACCTGCTGGCGGCCTCCGTTGTGACGATCGTTGGCCTGCTGCTGGGCCGCGACCCGCAGCCGGAAGAGGACGTCAGGCTCCTGCAGGACGCCCAGGCCTGAGCGGCCGCCTTAGCTGAACTGAGTTAGGAAGCGATGATGGAAACCGGGATGCAGACAGCCCACAAGGTGCGCTCCGTGCGGCCGGTGGGGACCCGCGCGGTCCTCGCCGAGCTGGACAGCATGCAGGATGTGCTGGCCCTGCAGTCGCTGCTGTCCGCCTCCCCGCTGCCCGGACAGTTGGACGTGCTGGCCGCGGCGGAGACCGTGATGGTGGTGGCCGAGTCCGCTGCCGCCACCCGGGCCATCGGCGCCCGGCTGCTGGAGCTGGAGCTCACCGGGGGCGCTGCGGTGGACAGCGAGCTGGTGGTCATCGATACCGTGTACGACGGCGACGACCTCGCCGAAGTCGCCGAGCTCACCGGCCTGGGCGTGGACGGAGTCATCGCCGCGCACACCGGGCAGCTCTGGACGGTCGCTTTCGCCGGCTTCGCTCCCGGCTTCGCCTACATGGTGGGCGAAAGCCAGCTCCTGGAAGTACCGCGCCGTTCCACTCCGCGCACCGCGGTGCCTGCCGGATCCGTGGCCCTGGCCGGGAATTACTCGGCCGTGTACCCGCGGCGCTCCCCGGGCGGCTGGCAGCTGATCGGCCGCACCGGCGCCCGCATGTGGGACCTCGACCGCCCGCAGCCCGCCCTCGCCCGGCCGGGGGACCGGGTGCGGTACCGGGCCGTGCGCGAGGTCATCATCCCGACGGCGGCTCCCGCGGCTGCCGCCGCCGCTGCAGAGCCCGCCACCGGGATCCGTGTTGTGGCCCCCGGCGCCCTGAGCCTCATCCAGGACCTGGGCCGCCGCGGCCACGGCGGCCTGGGTGTCTCGGCCGCCGGCGCCCTGGACCGGGCCTCCATCCGCCGGGCCAACCGCCTCGTCGGCAACGCGTCCACCGCCGCCGCGATCGAGACCGTCAACGGCGGACTCACCATCCAGGCCGTGGGGGACCGGGTGATCGCCGTGGCCGGTGCGCCGTCGAGCCTCACCATCACGCCGCCGTTGGGGGCTGTTTCCGACTTAAGTGACGACGACGGCGGTCCCGACACCCAGCCCCGCACCGTTCCGATGGCCGCGCCGTTCGCGCTGCTCGACGGCGAGACGCTCACCGTCGGCGCCCCGGAGGCCGGCTTCCGCAGCTACCTCGCCGTCCGCGGCGGGGCAGACCTGCCCGCCGTCCTCGGCAGCCGCTCAACCGACACCCTGTCCGGGCTCGGACCGGCACCGCTGGCAGCCGGGCAACTGCTCGCCGTCGGACACGAGACTGAATCCACCGCCGTCGGGAGCCCCGAACTGCAGCCGGATTTCCCGGAACCCGGCAGCGTCACGGTACTGGACATCGTTCCCGGCCCGCGCGAGGACTGGTTCGACCCCGCCGAACTTGAGTCCCTGTGCAGCCAGGAGTGGCAGGTCACCCCGCAGTCCAACCGGGTGGGCATGCGCCTGGCCGGCGAGCCGCTCAAGCGCAGCCGCGAGGGCGAACTGCCCAGCGAAGGAACCATGGCCGGGGCCATCCAGATCCCGCCCGCCGGCCTGCCCGTGCTGTTCCTGGCCGACCACCCGATCACCGGCGGTTACCCCGTGATCGGGGTGGTCACCGACGAACAACTGGACCGTGCAGCGCAGGTCCCCATCGGCGGAAGCATCCGTTTCCGCGTTTCCCCCGCCCTCGGCACGAAAGAAGTGAGCAAGTAATGCGCAAGGTCCTGATCGCGAACCGCGGCGAAATCGCCGTCCGGATTGCCCGCGCCTGTGAGGACGCCGGAATCGCTTCGGTGGCCGTCTACGCGGACATCGACGCCGACGCCATGCACGTGGGCGCCGCAGGCGATGCCTACAGCCTGGGCGGCAACAGCCCGGCCGATACCTACCTGAACATCCCCAAACTGCTGGACATTGCGGCACGTTCCGGTGCCGACGCCGTGCACCCCGGTTACGGTTTCCTGTCCGAGAACGCGGACTTCGCGCAGGCGGTGCTCGACGCCGGACTGGCCTGGATCGGTCCCGCGCCGGAGGCGATCCGGCAGCTGGGCAACAAGATCACCGCCCGTGAAATCGCTGTCCGAGCAGGCGCTCCGCTGGTGGCCGGCAGCGACGGACCCGTGGCATCGGCCGCCGAGGCCCGCGCCTTCGCCGAGCAGCACGGGCTCCCGGTGGCCATCAAGGCGGCGTTCGGCGGCGGCGGCCGCGGCCTAAAGGTGGTCCGCGAACTGGCCGAGGTGGAGGAAGCCTTCGATTCGGCCGTGCGTGAGGCCGTGGTGGCGTTCGGCCGCGGCGAGTGCTTCGTGGAGCAGTACCTGGACCGGCCGCGGCACGTAGAAGCGCAGGTGATCGCCGATACCCACGGCAATGTGGTGGTGGTGGGCACCCGGGACTGTTCCCTGCAGCGGCGGCACCAGAAGCTCGTCGAAGAGGCGCCTGCGCCGTTCCTGACTCCCTCGCAGCGCGAGGCCATCTATTCCTCGGCCAAGGCGATCTGCCGCGAGGCAGGCTACACCGGCGCCGGAACCGTGGAATTCCTGGTCTCGGCCGGCGGCGCGGTGGCGTTCCTGGAGGTCAACACGCGCTTGCAGGTGGAGCACCCGATCACCGAGGAAACCTCCGGGATCGACCTGGTGCAGGAGCAGTTCCGCATCGCCGCGGGCCTGCCACTGAGCGTTCTTTCGGACCCGGAGCCGCGCGGGCACTCCTTCGAATTCCGCATCAACGCCGAAGACGTGGGCCGCGGATTCCTGCCCTCGCCGGGTACCGTTGCTGGCTTTGTCGGTCCGACCGGCCCGGGCATCCGCCTCGACGCCGGCGTGCGCGCCGGTTCCGTGGTGCCGCCGCAGTTCGACTCCCTGCTGGCCAAGCTCGTCGTCACCGGCGCGGACCGGCAGCAGGCCATCCGCCGCGCCCGCCGCGCGCTGGCCGAGATGGACATTTCCGGCTTGGCGACCGTGCTGCCGTTCCACCGGGCCGTGCTCGAAGCCCTGGAATTCACTTCCCCCGACGGCCTTGGCGTGCACACCCGCTGGATCGAGACGGAGTTCGCCGACCGCATTCCGGCGGACCCCGAATACAGCGCCGTGGCACCCTCCGGTGCGCGCCGCACCATCACCGTTGATGTGGACGGCAAGCGCCTCGCAGTAGGCCTGCCCGCCGATCTGCTGGACGGCTGGGCGCGTTCGGGTGGTTCCCTCTCCGGGGTTCCGTTTACGTCCGACGGCGGTGCTGGTCTTTCGTCCGACGCTTCCAGTGCCGCTCTCCCGGAGTCCGCTGTCCCGGAATCCGCGCTCGTGGCCGGCATGGCCGGGACAGTGGTGAAGTGGCTGGTGGAGCCCGGCGCTTCGGTTGCCGCGGGGGACCCGCTGGTGGTGTTGGAGGCGATGAAGATGGAAACCCAGGTGCCGGCACACCGCGGCGGAACCCTTTCTTCCGTGGTGTCAGCGGCAGGCGGCGTGGTTTCCGTCGGCTCGGTGCTGGGGCATATCGAGTAGAGGCCGGCTCACCAGAGCTGTGGTCCCTGGGCCGGGGCGGGAGCCAGCCGCGGCTCGTCGAGCCGCAGGAGCCTAATCGCCTGCCCGATGATGGCGATGTACACAAACACGACCCAGAATGATGGCAATCTGCCCGTGGTGGTAGCCGAGTCCACAATATTGATGACCGCAAATATGAGGCTCGCGCCGGACACGACTATTGCGGTAATGAGCGGAGCCATGGCCCAGGTACGCCGCGCCGCAATGTTCCAAATCCCCGTTCCGAACAAAGCGAGAAGCATGAGCACACTCACGGCGGCGAGGACCACTTGGATGCTTTGTTGTTCTTCGCTGAAGAGTTCCATGTCGGGGATGATTTGCGAATAAATAAAAGCCGTGGCAGCTGTTGAAACCGCGCCCATGACGAGAAGCCCGATGCCGATGCCGGTCCTTCCTTTGCGGGACCGCTTCGCATTCTCGCCTTCCATTGCCGGTGCGGTCTGCTGCGGGTATTGAGCGCTCATCCTGGGCTCCTTTGCATAGGGGAGTACCCTGATGCGCCCCCACTGCGAAGAATGTAGCAGTGCGGGTCCTTCTTGCACAGCAATTCCAGCGGCCTTTTCCGGTGAATTCGCTACCCTGAAGCCAACATTGTCTCGGCCGCTCAACGTGCCGAATTGTCTTGGATCGGTGATGCATTTGCTTCGGTGGGGGCGGGCCTATTTTGCGTTGCAGGCGGCCGCCGGCCTTTTTTGGTGGGCATTGGTTTTCGCCTCACCCTTTGTGCGTGAAGCGACCCTTGGCAGTCTCGATCCGGTCGTTGTCGCTGCCTTCGACGTCCCGCTGTTCGTCATCGCCTCGGCCGTCGCGGCTTTCGGCGTCAGGGCTGCCGCCGTGGTGGGCGCGGGCTGGACGGCGATTGTCGCCGTCGTGCTTGCTGTCTACGCAACCGTCACGGGCGAAGCGGGCTGGGGCGTGCTGGCCATGGGAGCAGCGACGGCGGCTTCGCTGCTTGCGCATGGCTGGTGATCGCCTACGCCGTCGCCGGATCGATGCTTTGGAACTACGCCATCAGGCCGCTTGAGGAAGCCGACCTCAAGCAACGGTTCGGCGAAGAGTTCGAGCGGTACCGGGAAACGGTGCGCTGCTGGATTCCCAAGGCGCCAAAGGTGGGCAAGCTCCGGAAACCCTGATTACGTGCCATGAAATCGGTCCGACCACTCTCCGGCAAGGATGCGCCTCACGTCACCCTTGCGCCGAGACATAGATGAGTGTAGATATTTACATGTGTCTATGTCTCTTGAGCTGACCCCGGTGCAGGCGGTCGCGTGTTGTTCTCCGCTCTCCCGCGAGCCCCTTTCGGAAGAAGTTGCCGAGCAGGCCTCGGCGATCCTGAAGGCATTGGGGGATCCAGTGCGGCTCCGGCTGATGTCCCTGGTTGCTTCGCACGAGGGCGGCGAGGCCTGCGTGTGCGACCTCAACGATGCGTTCGATCTCTCCCAGCCCACGATCAGCCACCACCTGAAGGTTCTTCATGAAGTCGGCCTGCTGGACCGCGAGAAGCGCGGTGTCTGGGTGTACTACCGCGCCCGGGCCGAGGTCCTGCAGAACCTGGCTGCCCTGATCGGAGGGCAGGCCGCGTGAGCGGATTGGCTCGCCGCGCCGCCGCCGAGTTCACCGGCACGGCATTCCTGGTGATCGCCGTCGTCGGATCCGGCGTGATGGCCTCACGCCTGTCGCCGGACGACGTCGGCCTGCAGCTCCTGCAGAACAGCCTCGCCACGGGTGCCGCGCTGGTCGCGCTGATCCTTGCACTGCAGCCGGTTTCCGCCTCGTTCAACCCGGTGGTCACGCTCGTGGAACGGGCCCTCGGCCTGCTGGATACGCGGACCGCAGCCGGCCTGATCCTTGCGCAGTTCGCCGGCGGCTTGGCCGGAACGGTTGTCGCGAACCTGATGTTCGGGCTCCCGGCAGTAATGATTTCCACCCACCAACGTTCCGGCGCCGGCCTGTGGCTGGGGGAGGTGGTCGGCACCATCGGCCTCCTGCTCGTGGTCTTCGGCACTGTGCGCTCCGGGCGGGCAGACAGAGCGGCGTTCGCCGTCGGCGGCTACATCGCCGCAGCATACTGGTTCACCAGTTCCACCAGCTTCGCCAACCCCGCCGTCACCGTCGCACGGACCATCACCGACACCTTCGCCGGGATCGCGCCGGCCTCGGCCCCCGGATTCATCCTGGCCCAACTGCTCGGCGGCGCCGCAGGCTTCGTCCTCGTCCGCCTTCTCTACCCGGCCCCTGCCCCCTCCTCCGCCCCTGCGGCTGATCGAAAGGTGCTCTCATGAGCAGCAAGCCCTCCGTCCTCTTCGTCTGCGTCCACAACGCCGGCCGCTCCCAGATGGCGGCAGCATTCCTCACCACCCTGTCCCAAGGCGCCATCGAGGTCCGTTCTGCCGGGTCCCAGCCCGCGGACAAGGTCAACCCGGCAGCCGTGGAAGCCATGGCCGAAGTCGGCATCGACATGTCCGCCGAGATCCCCAAGGTCCTCACCACCGAGGCAGTGCAGGATTCCGACGTCGTCATCACCATGGGCTGCGGCGACGAATGCCCCTACTTCCCGGGCAAACGCTACGAGGACTGGGTGCTCGAAGATCCCGCAGGCAAGGGCGTCGAATCCGTCCGGCCCATCCGCGACGACATCAAGACCCGTGTCGAGGCCCTGATCGAATCCCTCGCCCCGGCAGCCCGATAGGGCCCTACAGGCAAGCAGGCGCAGAAGGAATGAGGACAGCATGACTGCACAGGACTCCCTGCCCGTCGCCGTGATCGGTGCCGGACCCATCGGACTCGCCGCGGCAGCGCACCTGCTCGAGCGCGGCCTGGAACCGCTGGTGCTCGAGGCCGGTCCCGCCGTCGGCTCCGCCATCCGGGAATGGGGCCACGTCCGCCTGTTTTCCACCTGGCGCTACAACCTCGACGCCGCCGCGGTGAGGCTGCTGGAACCGACGGGCTGGGAGGCGCCGCGCCCCACGGCGCTGCCGTACGGTGCCGCGATCGTCACGGACTACCTCGAGCCATTGGCCGCGACGCCCCAGCTCCGGAACAGGATCCGGACAGGCACCCGCGTCGTTGCGGTGACCAGGCAGGGTCTGGACAAGAGCCGCAGCGTCGGCCGGGAGCAGGCGCCGTTCCTGCTGCGGGTCCGTCATCCCGACGGCGGCACCTCGGACATCCTGGCCCGCGCCGTCATCGACGCGTCCGGCACTTGGGCCACCCCTGGGCCCCTCGGCGACTCCGGACTGCCCGCGCCCGGTGAGGGCGAGGCGAGGGCTGCAGGCGTGATCGCCGGTCCGCTGCCGGAGGTGTCCCGGGACGGGTTCGCCGGCCGCCGGACCCTGGTGGTTGGCGCCGGTCACTCGGCCGCGAACATGGTCCTGGACCTGGTCCGGCTCGCACGCAGCAATCCAGGCACGGAGGTCATCTGGGCCATCCGGGCCGCCAGCCCCGCCCGTGCCTACGGCGGGGGCGACGCCGACCAGCTTCCCGCGCGGGGCCAGCTGGGCGCCCGCCTGCGCGCCGCCGTCGACGACGGGGCCGTCCGGCTGCTGGCAGGCTTCCAGGCGAGCCGTGTCGAATCCCGTGCCGGCGGAGCGACCGTTCACGCCGTAGACGGCCGAAATGTCGAAGTCGACCGCGTCATTGCGGCCACCGGCTTCCGGCCCGATCTGGGCATCCTTTCGGAACTGCGGCTGGACCTCGACCCGGCCGTCGATGCCCCCAGGGCCTTGGGCCCGCTGATCGACCCGGATTTCCACAGCTGCGGGACCGTCCCGGCCCACGGCGCCCGGATCCTCGCCCACCCGGAGAAGGACTTCTACCTGGCAGGCATGAAATCCTACGGACGCGCCCCCACCTTCCTTATGGCCACGGGCTATGAACAGGTACGCTCCATCGCCGCCGCGCTCGCCGGGGACACGGCTGCCGCGGACGCCGTCGAACTCGAGCTTCCCGAAACCGGCGTCTGTTCGACCAACCTTCCAAGCGGTGAGGAGGATTCCTGCTGCGGGGTCTCCGAGCCCGTGCCCGTCACCATCGGATTCGCCACCGGGCTGCAGCACGGCCGCACCGCCGAAGCGGCAATGCCGTAGCTGTCAGTCCTCATCGGGCCGGCGCATCAGGTTCAGCGGCACGGCTTCCCGGGATTCGGGACCGGCCGCGCCGCACTCCGCGCAGCAAGCATCGTCCGCTTCGGCGGCCTCCGGGTCCCCGGGCAGGGCGGCGCAGCAGGTATCGCCCTTCCAGGCACTGATGCCTTCCCGCACGGCGATGGCGGCGATCACCAGCGCGGCGCCGGCGTCGGCCCACCACCACCCCAGGGTGCTGTTCAGCACCAGCCCTGCCAGCAGTACGGCCGACA
The DNA here is from genome assembly GCF_049913155.1 of Arthrobacter sp. R-11. GTDB lineage: Bacteria > Actinomycetota > Actinomycetes > Actinomycetales > Micrococcaceae > Arthrobacter. The sequence goes on from NZ_CP183979.1 coordinate 76,653, forward strand.
GATACGTGCAGAGCAGGGTCTGCTTCGAGTCGGCCACCGCCGTGCGGGAACCGAGTTCCCGGCCGGCGCGGCGTTGCAGCCAGGACAGCACCGGCATGATGAGAAGGCTCAGGGCCGCGATCACGATTCCCGCGGGGGAGTGCTGCGCCTCGCCGCCGCCGGTGAGGGAGCGGAGCGCATCCCCGGCCACGAAGGCGGCCAACGCGAAGAACGAGACCGCAATGATCCGTAGCGTCACCCGCTCGCGCCGTTCGGGATCCGCGGCCGAAAACTGCCAGGACAGCGCGACGGCGGAGGCGACCTCGATCACGGAGTCCAGGCCGAATCCGATCAGGGCCGATGAGTCGGCGACGCCCCCGGCCCACAGTGCAGCAGCGGCTTCGACGACGTTGTAGCTGATGGTCGCTGCGGCGAAGAGCCGGATCCTCCGCCGCAGCACCGCCCGCCTGCCTCCAGTGGGCGAAACAGCTGCCGCCGTCATGCCAGGCACTCCCCGTCCGCGGCGCAGCAGTCCGGATCCACGGCCAGCACAACGCCGATCAGGTCCCGCAAAGCATGGCCCAGGCGCGGATCGGCGAGCTCATACTTCGTCCGCCGGCCGTCCGGAACGGCCAGCACCAGTCCGCAGCCGCGCAGGCAGCTCAGGTGGTTGGACATGCTCTGCCGCGACACCCCCAGGGAATCGGCCAGGTCCGAGGGGTACGCGGGCTCTTCGGCCAGCGCAAGCAGGATCCTGGCCCTGGTGGGGTCGGAGATGGCGTAGCCGAAGCGCGCGAGCACCGGGGCATGGGTGAGGGTTTCCACTCCTCCAAAGTACATCGTTCGATGTATTCATTCAACGGTGTATTGCGTGCGTGAACTTCAGCCCGCTGTCTGCTTCCCGACGTCCCTGAGCTGTGCCTGCTCGGTGGCCGCCCAGGACGCGAGCAGGCGCATCGACTCCTCGGACGGCGAGCCGGGCTCGGCGGTGTAGATGGTGAGGGTGAGGCCGGGTTCGGCGGCCATCTCGAGCCCTTCGTAGGCCACGGTCATCTCGCCCACCACCGGATGATGGAAGGTCTTGAAACCGGTGCCGTGGTGCCGGACATTGTGGGAACTCCAACGATGCCGGAACTCCTGGCTCCGCGTGCTCAGCTCCCCCACGAGGTCGTGGAGTTCCTTGTTGTGCGGATCCCGGCCGGCCTCGGTGCGCAGGATGGACACCACAACGTCGGCGGCGGTGTCCCAGTCCGGGTGGAAGTCCCGGCCCCGTTCGTCCAGGAAGGTGAACCGCGCCAGGTTCGGGGGCTGGCCGGGCATGTCGTAGACGTCTTTGTAGAAGGCACGGGCGAGTGCATTGACCGCGAGCAGGTCCATCCGCCCGTTCCTTACGAAGGCAGGGCCGGCGGTGACGGCGTCGAGGGCCCATTGGAGGCTGGCGTGCGGCGCCCAGTTCCCGGCGCTGCGGCGCTTCGGAGGCCGGGCCACCGGGCTTGCCGCGTGGGCGAGGTCGAAGAGGTGGGCCCGTTCGGCGTCGTCGAGCTTCAACGCACGGGCGAGCGAATCGAGGACTTCCGGGGAAGCGCCGCTGATGGCCCCCCGCTCGAGGCGGGTGTAGTACTCGATGCTCACGCCGGCGAGGGTCGCGACTTCGCTGCGGCGCAGCCCGGCCACGCGCCGGTTCGTCCCGGCGGGGAGCCCGAGTTCCTCGGGCGAAATCCTGGCGCGCCGGGAGGTGAGGAATTCGCGAACGTCAGCACGGTTGTCCATGGATCCACGATAGGCGCGCGCTCCCGAATGAAGGAGTCCCTCCGGGTACCCCTCTTGAGGGGACTTCCCGCGTCCCTTCGATCCGTGGTGAGGTTGAGAGTCCCCAACAGCAGGGAGGAAACGTGTCGCGCATCCTTATCACCGGTTCCAGCGACGGGCTCGGCCGCGCGGCAGCTGCTGCCCTGCTCGACGACGGCCATTCCGTCGTCGTGCACGCCCGCGCGCCGGAGCGGCTGGCGACCGTCCGGGACCTTCTCGACCGCGGTGCCCAGGCCGTGGTGGGGGATCTCGCCAAGCTCGATGAGGTGCGAAGCCTGGCCGAGCAGGCAAACGCCTTGGGCCGCTTCGACGCCGTGATCCACAACGCCGGCGTCTTCAGCGGTCCGGCTTTGCTGCCGGTGAACGTGGTGGCTCCCTTCGTGCTCACCGCCGAAATGGAACGCCCGGAGCGGCTGATCTACCTCAGCAGCGGCATGCACCGCGGCGGTTACCGGGATCTCGACGGCGTGGACTGGAGCGGCGCGCGGGTATCCCGTTCGTATTCCGACAGCAAGCTCTTCGTCACTGCGCTCGCGGCGGCCGTTGCGAGGCTGTGGCCGGAGGTGTATTCAAACGCGGTGGACCCGGGCTGGGTGCCCACCCGGATGGGCGGACCCGGCGCCCCGGGCGATCTCCGCCTGGGCCACGTCACGCAGGCCTGGCTCGCGGTAAGCGACAACCCCGAGGCCCTCACCAGCGGGGGCTACTGGCACCACCGGGCCACCCGGGAACCGCATCAGGCGGTGCATGACCGGCACTTCCAGGCCGCGCTCCTCAGCTCGCTGGCCGACTACACCGGGAGCACTATCGCGTGAGGGTGATGAGCGGCCGGGTCCTGCACCTCATGGCGGGCACGGAAACCCCGGTGGGATTCCCTTCACGGGGCGCCGCCCGCCGTCGCATATTGACGCTCCTTCCGGCTTCCTTCCGGTTGCAGGGCCGACACCGCGGTGGACACGCCGGGTCAGCAGTCTGCCGGGAGAAGCCACCGGGAGGGAACGCCGGCAGGCCTCCCCGGCAAACCCGATAGAGTACGAAAACCGCAGCAAAGACAGGACACAGACGTGAGGCAAGGTTCCAAGCCGACGATTCGTGACGTGGCCGAGCGCGCCGGAGTTTCGCTCACCACGGTCTCTTACGTGCTCTCCGGACGGCTGGGCGGCACCACCCGGATCAGCGAACCCACCAAGCAGCGTGTGCAGGAAGCCGTGCGCGAACTGGGTTACGTGGCCAACCGCGCGGCCCGCGGAATGCGCCGGGGCAAGACCGAGCTGGTGGCTGTGGCGATCGGCAACCTCGAATGGCCGTGGGACCGTGCCTTGGCCGCAGCGGCTGCACGCGTCCTGCCCCAGCACGGTTACCAGCCCGTGGTGCTGTTGGGCGATGCCTGGCGGCAGTTCATGTTGTCCGGTGGGGCCGACGGCGTGATTCTCGGCTTCATCCCGGAATCGGTGACCCAGGATGAAACCATGCTCGAACTTGCCCGCCGCGGAGTTCCGCAGGTGGTTATTTCCGAGGTCATGCAGCCCGCCGGCTTCGACGTCCTGGCACCCGAACCCGCCGACGGGATCGCCGCCGGGATGGACTTCCTGACGCGGAGCCACCGCCGCATCGCCTGCATCCGGCGCGCGGACGAAAGCAACCGCACCATCGCCTCCAGGTACAGCGGCTACGTTGCCGGGCTCGAGCGTGCGGGCTTGCCGGTCGATCCGGAGCTCGTGCGCACCTCACACCACCGCAAGGACCTTGCCTACCAGGCTGCCCTGGATTTGCTGCAGCTGCCGGACCGGCCCACCGCCATCTTCGCCAACGACGACATGGAGGCGCTGCAGGCCATCCGTGCAGCCTTCCGCCTGGGCCTGCGCGTGCCCGAGGACGTACAGATCGTGGGCGTCGGCAACTCCACCGAGGGCAAGGAGTCGGACCCGGCCCTCACCACCGTAGGGCCGGAGCCCATCTTCGACCGCGTGGTGAACATGCTGGTGGAACGCCTGGAGTCCGGCTCTACGGGCGAAGGCGTCCGCGTTCCGGCGCCCTGGACCCTGCACCTGCGCGGGACGACGGTCCAGGGCTGAAGTTTCGGCGGGGGAGCGGCTCTCGCCGCCGCGCCGCACCTTGCAGGGTTGCCTGGCCGAGGAGCTGCGCCGACTCGACCCGGATGAGGTTTTCGGTGAAACGGTCCGTGGCCTTGCAACGGACAGGAAAGGCGCCGGCAAGGACGTCACATGTCCGCGCTCCATCGAACGGATCCCTAGAATGGGGTGGGCCAAACACCCCGGGAGCCGGAAAGGAGCGCCGATGACGACGCGTGCCTCTTTCCGGCTGCTCAGGACCGGGACGATCGCCTCCATCATCCTTGGCCTGGCCGCCGGCGGTCACCTTGCCGGCGGGGGAGTGCTGCCCGAGCCGGCCATCCTCCTTGGGCTATGTGCGTTGACGGTGCTGCCGGTCTCGGTGGCCACGAAGTTCCATTTGTCCTTTCCCCTCCTTGCCGGCCTCCTCGGCGCGGGACAAGCCTGGCTGCACTGGGCCCTCCATGCCCTATCCACCGCGGCGCCGCTTGCAGCTTCGCCCCATTCAGGCCACGCGGCACACGCGCCCGGCCTCCTGCTGGAAGCTGTCGGTGACGTTCCCGGGACCCAGGCCGCTTCCGGCGACTGGCAGATGTTCCTTGCCCACGCTCTCGCGACCCTGGTTACGGCCGTGGTGCTCGCCCGGGGCGAGCAGGCCCTGGGGGCGCTGGCGGCCTGGCTGCGTCCATTGGCGCAGCTGCCTGAGCCTTGCGCGATCGTTCCGGCCCGAATCCCGGGGCCGTGCATGGCCCCGGTCGTCCTGGCCCACGACCAGATTGTCCGGCGCATCCCTGCACGGCGCGGCCCACCGGCGATGATGCCCGCCGCCTGAGACTCCCTGGTGCTCCGCTCACGGAATGGGATCAGGCGGCCTCTGCTGTGCTGACATGCCTGGCTGGCCCACGTTCCGGCCAGGCTCCTGATCTTCTTTTCCATGAAAGGCATCCTTGCCATGAAGCCCTCCCTTCGACGTACCCTCAAGACCACCTCGGCCGCCACCTTGGCCGCCGGTCTGCTCGCCGCCGGCGCTGCAGCGGCCTCCGCCCATGTCCACGTCGATGCTGACGATCCGGCAGCAGGTGGCTACACCCACCTGACGTTCAACGTTCCCAATGAATCGGCCACGGCCAAGACGAGCAAACTCGAAGTGACGCTGCCGGCCGATACCCCGTTCAATTCGGTGTCCGTGAAGCCGGTGGAAGGGTGGACCGCCCGTGTCATCATCGCGGAACTGCCCAAGCCCGTCACGGTGGACGGAGCAACGGTGACCAAAGCCCCGGTTTCCGTGGTGTGGACGGCAGACGCGGCGCACCAGATCGGAGCGAACGAATACCAGTCGTTCTCGATCTCCGTGGGTGTCCTGCCCGACGCCGGCACCACCGTGACATTGCCGGCAACCCAGAGCTACACGGACGGCACGGTCGTCAGATGGGACCAGAAGACGGTCGAGGGTCAGGAAGAACCCGAACACCCGGCCCCTTCGTTCGTGACCACGGCCAAGGACAGCGAAACGATGGCCCATGGCGCGGCCCCGGCGGGAACAGCGGCCCCGGCAGGAACTGCCGCACCGTCCGCAGCAAACGCACCGGCCGCAGCGTCCGCCGTCAATGACGGAGGTTCGACGGCGGGCTGGTTCGGCCTGGCCGCCGGCCTGATTGGCCTCGGCACTGGTGTGACTGCCCTGGCACGCACGCGGCCCACGAAGGGCAACTGACCCGCCATCACGCACCGCCCGGGCCGTGCCGTTCCAGTCGGCACGGCCGGGCTGGTGCTGCCCACCATCAGGTACCCAGCGGATATGAGGCACAGCCCGGTCCGCACGCCGCCGCGCCCTCGCGCCTGCCCGAATCCTTCTTGAAAGACCGAAACACATGACTCTTCTGACCAAGCCTCCGGCCGGGACACCCGGCGCACCCGACGCGTCAACGAGCACGCCGCCCGACACCCGGGAGGCAGTGGAACGTGGCTGGTTCCGGGCGTTCCTGCTCAGGATCCACTTCTACGCAGGGATCCTCGCCGGGCCCTTCCTGCTGATCGCGGCCATAAGCGGGGGCCTGTACGCGATGGCACCCCAGCTCGAGTCGGCCATCTATGCCCGGGAACTGCATGTTCCCGCCGTCGCCGATCCGTTGCCGCTCTCGGCCCAGGTCAAAGCCGCCATGGACCATGCCGGCGGAGCTGCCCCGGTGATGGTGCGGCCGGCACCCGGGCCGGAGGACACCACACGGGTCCTGTTCGCCGACAAGACCCTGGGCGAATCCCAGTACCGGACCGTGTTCGTCGACCCGGGCACTGCCGGGATCCGCGGCGACCTTCCGACTTACGGCAGCAGCGGCGCGCTGCCGGTGCGGACCTGGATTTCCAACCTTCACCGGTCCCTGAACCTGGGCGAACCCGGCCGCGCCTACAGCGAGCTCGCGGCCTCCTGGCTGTGGGTGATCGCCTTGGGCGGTCTGCTGCTCTGGATCGACAGTATCCGCCGAAAACGCGGCACCAACAGGGCCAGGACCGCCAAGCCGCGCAAGGTCAACGGCAGAACGCGCACGCTGTGGCTGCACGGCACCACCGGAACGGTCCTGTTCCTTGCGTTCATGTTCCTCTCCGCCACCGGGCTCACCTGGTCAGCCAACGCCGGAGCGAATGTCAGCACCCTGCGCACCGCCCTGGACTGGACCACCCCCGGCCTGAACACAACGTTGACGGGAGCGGAGGCCGCCCCGGCCGGAGACCATGCAGGCCACGGAAGCGGCGGCGTATCGGCCACGAGCCCCTCGGTGGATCCGGCCATGTTCGACACAGTATCCAGCATGGCGCGCGCCGACATCATCAGCGCACCCATGATCGACATCAAACCCCCGGCGAAACCGGGCACAGCCTGGTCGGTGACCGAAACCGGCCGGGAATGGCCCGCATCGGCCAGCGCCGTCTCGATCGACCCGGCTACCGGGCAGATCACCAACCGCCTCGACTTCGATGACTTCAACCTCGCAGCGAAACTCACCCGGTGGGGGATCGCCGCCCACATGGGGCTGCTCTTCGGCCTGCCGAACCAGCTGGCCCTCCTTGCCGTTGCCGTGGGCCTGGCCGCCATGGTGGCCTGGGGTTACGTGATGTGGTGGAAGCGGCGGCCCACCCGCGGCAGCGCCTGGGCGGCCGGCCGGCCGGCGCCGCGCGGCGCGTTCCTGCGCGCGCACTGGGCCGGTGTCCTGGCTGCGATCACAGTCATGGTCGCCCTCGGACTCTTCCTGCCGCTGCTGGGTTGGAGCCTGCTGGCTTTCATCGTCCTGGACACCGCCGTCGGCTGTTGGTCGAAGCCCAGCGGCCGCCGCTAGCCCGCCACCTTCTCCTTCGCCGCCTGCGAGGCCTTCATCCATTCGCTCAGCCACGGGGCGCGGACGCTCGACGTGATGCGGCAGTCGGCCACGAAGGTTCCCTTGGCGCCGTCGTCGATCCAGTCCTGGAGCGCGGAGAGATCCGTCAGCTCGCGGATGATCGCGGACTCCGCGCCCAGCGCGCGGGCGACGCCGCTGAAGTCCACTTCGGGGATCAGCATGGGCTTTTCGGTCAGGCCCCGGGAGCCGTACTGGTGGATCTCAGCCCCGTAGGCGGCGTCGTTGTAAATCACGACGACGGCGCTTGCCGCAGCGCCCACGAGCGATTCCAGGTCGGACAGGCCCATCAGGAAGCCGCCGTCGCCCGAGGCCAGCACCAGGGTGCGGCCGTCGTCCACGGCCCGTGCAACCCCGACGGCGCTGGCGAGGCCGAGCCCGATGGTCTGGTACGCGGTTCCCACCATGACCAGATCCTGGGGCCGCGGGATCCGCCAGTACATGGGTGCCCAGCCGAGGAAGTGGCCGCCGTCCTGGACCACGGTGCGGCGCTCGGGAAGGATTGCGTCCAGCGCCGTGGCAAGGGCGCGCGGGTCAAGGCGGCCGTCCGGGGTGTCCCCGGAGCCGGCGTCATGTCCCGGTCCTTCGGCCAGGCGCTTCCGGGCTTCCGCGCGCCAGGCTTCAGCGGTCACGGGGCCATCCAGCAGCCGGAGTAGCCGGCTGGCGGCGGCTTTCGCGTCCGCGGCGACAAACAGGTCCACGCGGGGGTGCGTCGCTTCCAGTGCGGTGTCAATCTGGATGACGGTGCTGTCCGGGCCGATCAGGTGGCCGAAGCGCATGGTGAACGGGCTCAGGCTCGCCCCGGCCACGAGCACCACGTCCGCCTCGCCCATGAGTCCGGCGGCGGTTTCGGTGCCGAAGCCGCCCGCGACCCCGAGGTAGCCCTCGCCCTTCAGCAGGTTCAGCGCCAAAGCGGTCCCGGCGGTCAGCGCGCCGAGGCGGTCGGCGAGCCCGCGGAGTTCGGGGCCGGCTCCGGCGAGGTGCGCCCCACGGCCGGCAAGGATCAGGGGCCGCTTCGCCTCGGCGAGCAGCCGCGCCGCCCGCTCGAGGCCGCCGTCGACGTCGTCCCTCACCGGTGCTGCCGCCGGCGGCACCGGAAGTTCCTCGTCCGCTGCTTCCAGCGCCGCCAGATCGTACGGGATGGCAATCACGACGGCGGTCCGCTTGGCCAGCGCGTACTCCACCGCTTCCTGCGTGATGGAGCCCGCGGCTTCGCGGGTGACGTTGAAGGTCGCCGCCCCGAGCCCGGCGGCGATTGCAGCCTGGTCCACGTCCCAGGGCCGGGCGCCGCTGCTGGGCGCGTCCCCGGTGACGAGCACGACGGGGATCTGGGCCTGGACCGCTTCCGCGAGGGCCGTCAGGGCGTTGGTGTAGCCGGGACCGTAGGTGGTGGTGCCCGCCGCGAGGCGCCCGGACGCGCGGTAGTAGGCGTCGGCCGCCGCGATGGCGGCACCCTCGTGGCGCACGGCGGAGAAGCGGAGGCCCTGCTTCTCGGCAGCGTCCAGGAAGTAGACATTTCCGTTGCCCATGACGCCGAAAACGTCGCTGAGGTAGCCGCTGAGAACCTCGGCCACACGGCCGGAAACAGTCAGTGAAGTCATGCAGGAATCTTCGGAGCCTGCATTCAGATAGGCAAGAGGGCCGGGTTTGCTTGGGATATTTGTCAATATCAGCTAGCCACGACTGAAAATATGCCCAAGTGTGGCGCGTATCACCAGGCTCAGTCCGGGTTTCAGTCCGAGGAGCCGGATTCCTGCTTTGAGAGACGGTTGAGGAGGCCGTCGTAGCGGGGCGGCATCAGTTCCAGCACGGAGATGGCCGTGCTGGTCCGCTGGATCCCCTCGATTTCCAAGATCTGGTTGGTGATGCGGTAGAGGTCCGCCGTGTCGCGGGCGACCACCTTGGCCATGAGGTCGGCGTCTCCGGTGGTGGCGTGGACTTCAATGACCTCGGGGATTGTCTCGAGCCCGTTTTCCACCGACCCTGCGCGGGTCTGGCTGATGGCCAGCGAGAGAAAGGCCATCAGGCCGTATCCGAGCGCCGCGGGATCCAGCCTCCTGCTGAAGGAGCGGAGGGCGCCGCTGCGCTCGAGCCTTGCGAGGCGGGCATGCACCGTGTTCCGTGCGACGCCGAGCGTCCGCGAGAGCGCCAGGGCGCTGGCTTCCGGGTCCTTATCGAGGGCGAGGATAATCCTGGCGTCCAAGGAATCGAGGTCGCGTCGATTCGGGATGGTCATATTTTCACCACAGACAATAGAAGTTGAGCAGAAATCCCAATCACTTCAGCGTATCTTGCAATGTGCTGCGGGTCACTTTCATGATCGAGCCTCATGACCAGTGATCAGATCCTGGCGGCACCGGAATCCGCCCACCCCACCCTGCGTGCAGCGGTCTCCGGCCTCCCGTCATATGTCCCCGGCCGGCGCGCTTCCAGTGCGGAGCGCAGCGCCGGCGTGGACATCGCAGCCCTTGCCAGCAACGAAAGCCATTACGAGCCCCTGCCCGCGGCCGCCGCGGCGGTGGCCGAAGCGGCAGGCAGGATGAACCGCTATCCGGACATGGCCGCCGTCGAACTCCGCGAACGGATCGCCGGCCACCTCGGCGTCACGGCCGCGGAGGTAGCGGTGGGGCCCGGCAGCGTCGGTGTCCTCCAGCAGATCATCGCCGGACTGTGCGATGCCGGGGACGAGGTCATCTTCGCGTGGCGGTCCTTCGAGGCCTACCCCATCCTTGTAGAGCTGGCAGGCGCCCGGGCGGTCCGCATCCCGCTGGATGCCGCCGAAGGGCACGACCTGGAGGCCATGGCCGAAGCCGTCACCGAGCGGACCAAGGTGATCCTGCTCTGCACCCCCAACAACCCCACCGGCGTCCCGATCAGCCACGGACGCCTCGAGGCCTTCCTGCGCTCCGTCCGCTCCGACATCCTCGTGGTGATCGACGAGGCGTATGTGGAATACGCCGAAGCGGGCAGCGGGCCGGACTCCCTTGCGCTCTACCGCGGGTACCCAAACGTCTGCATCCTGCGCACCTTCTCCAAGGCCTACGGCCTGGCCGGCCTGCGCGTTGGGTACGCCGTGGCGGCGCCGGAGATCGCGGAGGGGCTGCGCCGGACCGCCATCCCGTTCGCCGTGACCGCACTGGCCCAGCAAGCCGCCATTGCCTCGCTGGACGCGGCGGAGGAGATGGAGCTGCGGGTTTCGGCCGTCAGGGACGAGCGCTCGCGGATGGCCGCGCGGCTGGAAGCCCAGGGCTGGACGCTGCAGCCGAGCCAGGGAAATTTCCTATGGATCCGTGCGGATGACGGATTGCGCGGGCGGCTCGTGGCCGCGTTCGACCAGGCGGGCATCATGGTCCGCGCGTACCAGGGTGACGGGATCCGGATCACCGTTGCCGATCCCGCCTCCAACGACCGCGTGCTCCAGGTCCTTGAAACCAAGGTCCTGGAAGCCCGCGCCTGAATCTTCCTCAATAACCCGTTCCACCCCAACATCCGTTCCACCCCCAACATCCGTTCCACAACCCGGAGGACTCCCCCATGGAACAACGGACAATGACCCCTGCCCGCATCACATCGGGCCCGGCGCTTGGCGCCGCCCTCAAACCCCGCCAACTCACGATGATGGGACTCGGAAGCGCCATCGGCGCGGGCCTCTTCATTGGCTCGGGCGCCGGCATCCAGGCCGCAGGGCCCGCCGTGCTGATCTCCTACCTCGTCGCCGGCACCCTCATCATCCTGGTGATGTGGGCCCTCGGCGAGATGGCCGCCGCCAACCCGGACAGCGGCGCCTTCTCCGTCTATACCGCCCGCGCCTTCGGGCCCGTGGCCGGCGCCACAGTCGGCTGGCTCTGGTGGGTGCAGCTCGTGGTGGTGATCGCAGCCGAGGCGCTCGGCGGGGCCGCCCTGCTTGCCAGCGTCTTCCCTGCACTGCCGGTCTGGCTGATGGCCTTTGTGTTCATCGCGGTGCTCACCGCCGTGAACCTGACGAGGGTGAAAAACTTCGGTGAATTCGAGTTCTGGTTCGCACTGCTCAAGGTGGCCGCGATCGTCGGTTTCCTGCTGATCGGCGCCGCCTTGCTCTTCGGCTGGCTGCCTGGCATCCAGTCACCGGGCCTGGCCAACTTCACCGGGGCGGGCTTCGCTCCCAACGGTTTCGCCGGAATCGCCTCGGCGCTCTTCGTAGTGGCCTTCGCGTTCGGCGGCACCGAGATCGTGTCCGTGGCCGCCGCTGAAACCGAGGAGCCGGCCCGCAGCGTGGGCAAGGCCGTCCGCACCGTGCTGTGGCGCATCCTTGTTTTCTACATCGGTGCGATCTTCGTCATCGCGGCCGTGGTTCCCGTGGGTTCGGCGGGACTGAAGAGCCCCTTCGCGGCGGTCTTGGATGCCGCCGGCATGCCCGGCGCGGCTACCGCCATCACCCTGGTCGCCGTCGCTGCCTTGCTCTCGGCCCTTAACGCCAACCTATACGGTGCCTCCCGGATGGCGTTCTCCCTGGCCGAGCGCGGCGAAGCGCCGCGCTCGCTTGCCTTCGTGTCCAAGGGCCGGGTGCCGGTTGTGGCCGTCCTGGCCAGCGTCGCCTTCGGCGTCGTCACGGCCGTGCTTGAGGTGGCATTCCCGGACAAGGTGCTTCCGGTCCTGCTCAACATCGTGGGCTCGACGTCGCTGCTGGTGTGGACCTCGGCGCTCCTCGCCCAGCTCGCGCTGCGCCTCCGGGCGGACCGTGAAGGGACCGTCCTTCCCCTGCGGATGGCAGGTTTCCCCTGGCTCACTGGGATCGGGCTCCTGATCCTCGCGGCCATCTTCACCGTCGGCTTCATCGGCGAGGATTCCCGGCCACAGCTCCTGAGCACCTTCGCGCTCGTGGTCCTGCTGGCGGTGGCGAACTGGATCCACCACCGTTCGGCGAAGGTGCCGGCCGGCGTCGGGGCTCCGGAGCGGGCCAAGGACTCCGTGCTGGTCGACTGACGCTGTGGAAGCCGCTGCCGCTTCAGTCCTGCAGCGGCTTCCGTGCCAGCCAGGCCGCCACGATGGCGCCGGAGACGTTGTGCCATACGGAGAACACGGCCGACGGCAGGGCCGCGAGCGGGCTGAAATGCGCGCTCGCCAGGGTCGCGGCGAGGCCCGAGTTCTGCATACCCACCTCGAAGGCCAGGGCCCGGCGGGCCCTGCCGTCCAGGCGGCCCGCCTTGCCGGCCAGGTAGCCCAGGCCCAGGCCGAAGCCGTTGTGCAGCACCACGGCCAGGAACACGATGCCGCCGGCGGCAGCGATCTTGCCCGCACTTCCCGCCACCACCACGGCAACGATCACGGAGATCACGACGGCGGATGCCCACGGAAGTGCCGGCAGCACCTTCGCGACGAGCTTCTTGAGGAACAGCCGGGCCAGCAGGCCAGCCACCACCGGCAGCAGCACGGTCTTGACGATGTCCAGGACCATGGCGCCGGCGTCGATGTGCAGGAAGGAACCGGCCAGCAGCAGCGTCAGGGCCGGCGTCACCAGGGGAGCGATCAGCGTGGAAACGGAAGCCACCGCCACGGACAGCGCAACGTCGCCCTTGGCGAGGAAGGCCATCACGTTGGACGCGGTGCCGGACGGCGCGCAGCCCACCAGGATCAGGCCCACGGCGAGTTCGGGCGGGAGCTGAAGCGCGACGGCGATCAGCCAGCCTGCGCCCGGCATGATCACGTAGTGCGCCACGATGCCCAGCGCCACCGCCCAGGGCCGGCGTGCCACGGAGGCGAAGTCCGGCGGCGTCAGGGTCAGGCCCATGCAGAACATGATGACGCCCAGCAGGTACGGCACGGACGGGGCGAGGGGCTTGAAAGCGCCGGGTACCAGGAAACCGGCGAGGCCGGCAGCCACCACCAGCAGAGGGAAGACGGTGACCGCCACGCGCGCGATCTTCGCCTCCGCGGCGAGGGCAGGGTTCCGGACGGCTGAATCGGACGTGGTGTTTGTTGCCTCAAGCATCCATCCATGGTGGCAGCCGCGGTGAGGCGTCCGCGAATCCGTGACCCGCCGTCGGGCATGTATGTCAGACATATCCGCCCGACGGCGGGCCGGACTCAAGACAAGGGACTCAGGGGCGCTTGAGGAAGGATTCCACCTTGCCGGGATCGCGTTCGACGACGTCGCCGAGGACGCCGTCGACCTTCTCCAGAAGCGCCGGGTCAAGGACGACGCCGGATGCCGTGGCGTTGTCCTTGAGCTGTTCCGGCCGGGAGGCGCCGACGATCGCCGCGGAGACGTTCCTGTTCTGCAAGACCCAGGCGACGGCGAACGCTGCCATCGACAGGCCGGCTTCATCCGCGAGCGGCTTGAGCTCCTGGACGCGTTCGAGCACCGCCGGCTGCATGTAGCGGTGCTCGGTCTTCGTGCCGCCGTCCCCGCTCGAGAAGCGCGACTCGGCGGGCGCACCCGCGCTGGGCAGGTACTTTCCGCTGAGCACGCCCTGCGCAATCGGGGACCACACGATCTGGCCCAGGCCCAGTTCCTCGCTGAGCGGCACCACCTCGGGTTCGATCACGCGCCACAGCATGTTGTACTGCGGCTGGTTGGAGATGAGCTGGATGCCGAGTTCCTTCGCGAGGGCGGCGCCGCGGCGGATCTCGTCCGGCGTCCATTCGGAGACGCCGATGTAGAGCGCCTTGCCGGCGCGGACGATGTCGGCGAACGCCTGCATCGTCTCCTCCAACGGCGTTTCGTAGTCGTAGCGGTGGGCCTGGTACAGGTCCACGTAGTCCGTGCGGAGGCGGCCCAGGGAGCCGTTGATCGACTCCATGATGTGCTTGCGGGACAGGCCGCGGTCGTTCCTGCCTTCGCCGGTGGGGAAGTAGACCTTGGTGAAGATTTCGACGCTTTCGCGCCGCACACCGTCGAGCGCTTCGCCCAGCGCGGTTTCCGCGCGAGTGCCGGCGTAGGCGTCCGCCGTGTCGAAGGTCGTGATGCCAAGGTCCAGTGCGGTGCGGACGCAGGAGGTTGCGGTGTCCTGGCCGATCTGTTCGCCGTGGGTGGTCCAGTTGCCGTACGCGATTTCGCTCACGTACATGCCCGAGTTTCCGAGTTTGCGGTATTCCATGGGGGTTCCTGTTCGCTGGGTGTTTCGGGGTCCGTCGGAAAGTGACTGTTTAGGGTGTGGCCGCGCGAAGGCGGCGGGGCGGGGCCGTGGAGCCCCGGACGATGAGGCTCGGTTCGAGGCGCTCGACGGCGGCCGGCGCACCTTCGAGCGTGGCGATGAGTGCCTCCGCGGCGCGGCGGCCCTGTTCGGCCACGCCGTGGTCCATGGTCGTCAGGCCGATCGAGCCGGCGAGCTCGTGGTTGTCGTAGCCGACCACCGAGAAATCCCCGGGCACCTGCAGCCCGGCGCCGCGGAGCGTGGCCAGCGCCCCGAAGGCGAGCTCGTCCGAGGCGGCGACCACCGCCGTCGGGGGATCCGCGATGCTCAGGGCCCGCGCCAGGGCCGCGGCCCCGGCGTCGACCGTGTTCCCGACGCCGAACTCAAGGCCGGGATCGGCTGCGATTCCCGCCTCGGCAAGTGCCTCGCGGTAGCCGAGCAGGCGTTCCGCGGGAGGCACGCCGCCGAGGGTGGAGCCGGGTGCCTCCTGGATGCCGAGGAAGGCGATCCGTTCGTGGCCGAGGTTGAGCAGGTGCCGGGTGGCCGCCCGCCCTCCGTCCCGGTCCTCGACGCATACCGAGGAAGCGCCCGTCCGTTCCGAACCGACAAGCGCCACCGCCTGGCCTTGGGCTTCGAGGGCCGCGAGTTCTTCGGGAGCCAACTGCAGGGCGAGCACCAGGGCGCCGTCGGAGCGCCCCCGCAGGCGGGGCGCTGCGAAAAACGCCTTGCGCAGTTCAGGCGTGGACAGTTCGGTGAGCAGGACGTCGTAGCCTGCGCGGCTCAGCACGCGGCCGGCCGCAGCGATCACCTCTGCGAAGAACCATTTCGAGAGAAGCGGTACCACGACGGCCACCGTGCGGGTGCGTCCCGTCGCGAGCCGTGACGCGCTCAGGGAGGCCACATAACCGAGCTCGTCAGCCGCATCCTGCACGCGCTTGCGCGTTGACTCGGCAATGCCTGGAACGCCGCGAAGGGCCCGTGAGACCGTGGAAACAGAAACTCCTGCGCGTTCGGCGACGCTCTGGACGGAGGAAGGCATGTGACGAGGCTAGAGCAGGAGGCGCGCATTCTGCAAGCGCTTGCGAAATGCTGCGCACGCCTTCAAGGCCGTTTTGCACTGCCCAAAAATCGGGGCTTCCCAGCTCGATATGTGTCATGTACCATTGCACATATCATGTGACATCGAACACAGCGAACGATGTTTTCACCTGTTCCCCACATGGAAGATCGTTATGACCCTTTCAGAAATCGCGAACGGCAAGCTCGCGCCCCGTACCGGCATCAGGCTGGACAACATCTCCAAGCGTTACGGCGACCATCTGGTGATTGATGATGTGTCGCTGAATGTCGAACCGGGCACGGTGACGGCGTTGATCGGCCCTTCAGGTGCGGGCAAGAGCACCTTCCTGCGGTGCATCAACCTGCTGGAGCGCCCGGATTCCGGGACCATCCAGGTGGACCACCACACGATCGAGCCGGGCAAGGTGATCAACGCCAAGGACCTCGCGGCGCTGCGCCGCACGGTCGGCATGGTGTTCCAGTCCTTCAACCTTTTCCCGCACATGTCCGCCTTGAAGAACATCAGCTTCCCGCAGCAGAAGGTGCTGGGCCGCAGCAAGGAAGAGGCCGATGAACGTGCCCTGCAGCTCCTGGAGCGCGTGGGCCTGAAGGACAAGGCGGACCAGCATCCGGGCCGGTGTTCCGGAGGGCAGCAGCAGCGCATCGCGATCGCGCGTGCGCTGGCCCTGGACCCCTCGATCATGCTGTTTGATGAGCCGACGTCGGCCCTGGACCCCGAGGTGGGCCTGGAGGTCCTGGCGGTCATGCGTGAGCTGGCCCAGGACGGGATGACGATGATCGTGGTGACCCACGAAATGCAGTTCGCCCGCGATGTTTCGGACACCCTCGTGGTGATGGCCGATTGCAAGATCATCGAACAGGGCGATCCGCGGGCCATCATGAGCGACCCGCAGGAGGACCGTACCCGGCGCTTCCTCCGGGCCGTGCTGGAGCGCTGAGATGGACGCATTTTCCGCAGTCCTGCAGGGGCTGCCGATGACCTTGGTGCTTACAGTGTCCGCGTTCGCGATCGGCATTGTCGGTGCGGTTCCGCTCGCGGTGGGCCTGTCGTCCCCGAACCCGGTGCTCCGCCTGGCCTGCCGGCTCTTCGTGGACCTGGTCCGCGGTGTGCCGATCATCGTGTGGCTGTTCCTGCTGAAGTTCGGCATCCAGGTGGGCACCTTCAAGTTCAACCCGGTGGGCGCTGCGATCGTGGGCCTGGGCGTGGTGTCCATCGCCTATCTGGCCGAGATCTACCGCGGCGGCCTGGAATCCGTGCCCCGCGGACAGAACGAGGCCGCGGACGCGCTCGGCCTGACCCGGGGCACCACCTTTTACCGGGTGCTCGTGCCGCAGGCCTTCCGGATCGTGTCCCCCTCGATCGCCACCTATCTGACTGGCCTGCTGAAGGACTCGTCGATCGCCTCGACCATCATCGTGGCCGAAATGGTGTTCCAGTCCCAGTCCTTCGCCCGGCAGCACCCCACCGTGGAAGGCATCCTGCCCTACGTGCTGGTCGGCGTCCTGTACATCGTGCTGAGCCTGCCCGTGGCGTACCTGTCGCGCAGCCTTGACGCCCGCATGAGGAAGGCGGTCTACGCATGAACTGGCTGATCGAATGGGCGGGCTACCTGCCCCAGCTGATGTCCGGGCTCGGCGTCAGCCTCATGATCGCCGGCATCTCGATCGTGGCCGGCTACCCGCTGGGCCTGGTGCTCAGCGTGATGGTGTCCGCGAAGAACCTGGCCGTGCGCACCCTGGGGCTGGCCGTCGTCGAAATCGGCCGCGGCGCCCCGGCGCTGGTGATCCTGTACCTCTTCTATTACGGGCTGCCGAAGTTCGGCATCGCCTTCGAAAGCATCACCGCGGCGTGCCTGGCCCTGATCTGGAACTCCGCGGCGTACTCCTCGGAAATCATGCGGGCCGGAATGCAGTCCGTGGCCCGCGGCCAGCACGAAGCCTCGGCGGCCCTGGGCCTGTCCTGGAGCCACACCTTCTTCCGGGTGATCATGCCCCAGGGCATGCGCTCGGCCATTCCGGGCCTGATGGGCGTGGCCATCCAGATGTTCCAGGGCACCTCCCTGGCCTACGCCATCGCCGTGCCGGAACTGATGAAGTCGGCCTACAACATCGGCTCCCAGGACTTCAACTACCTGCAGATCTTCACCCTCGCGGGCATCTGCTATGCCGCGATTTCCATGCCGGCCACGTGGATCACCGTGTACTTCGAAAAACGCATGGCCCGCCACGCCTGACCCCTTTACCCGTCCATCCTCAACGCATCCCCCCACCAACAGGAGGAAAAAATGACCATTCACAAGCTCAAGACCGCCGGTGCGCTGGCCGCCGTCGTCCTCGCCGCCGGCCTGGGCCTGACCGCCTGCGGCGGCTCCTCGACCGCCAGCAGTTCCAACTGCACCCCCAAGCACCAGGGCATCCAGACCGTCGCAGCCGGCAAGCTGACCATCGGCGTCATCGACATCCCGCCCTTCAGCAGCTACAACAGCGGTAAGCCCACCGGCATCGACATCGCCATCGCCAACAAGATCGCCAAGGACGAGTGCCTTGAACCGGTCTACCAGCAGGCCACGTACGCGGATGCCGTGCAGTCCATCTCCGGCGGCAACATCGACCTCGCCCTGGGCACCATCGACGCCACCGAGAAGCGCCTGAAGGCCGTGGACTTCTCCGCCTCCACCTACCTGGACGGCATGGGCATCGCCTCCAAGACCGGCGCCACCACGGTGGCGGACCTGGAGAAGATGAAGAAGGTCGGCACCATCGACGGCTACCTCTGGGTGGAAGACCTCCGCAAGATCCTCGGCGACAAGCTGGTCACCTACCCGTCCAGCGTTGAGCTGAAGGCGGACTTCGACGCCGGACGCCTGGACGCCGACGTCGACGCTTACGGCGTGCAGGTCCTCCAGTTCAAGGACGCCGCCGGCGTCACGGTTGCCCTGTCGAACGAAAAGCCGGACCCCCGCGTCGGCGCCATCACCCAGGCCCCGGAAGCCGCCTTCCCGATGACCAAGGGCAACACCAGCCTGAAGGAAGCGCTCGACGCCGGCATTCAGGCCCAGCGCGAAGACGGCACCATTGCCAAGCTCCTCAAGGATGCCGGCCTCTCCGAAGGCCTCGGCAAGGTTGCCGAGCAGCAGTACGTGGTTCCCGCGAGCTGATCCCCACCCGCCGCATACGCGGAAACCCCGGATGCCGGGCTTCGGCCCGGCATCCCCTTCTTCCACCTGTGCAATGTCACATGGTAAATTTGCTGTGAGGAACTTCACGGCAGCACGACAACGGCGCCGAGTGTGCCACAACGAAAGGACCTGATCATGACTGAGACCCGCAAGCCCTGGCACGGCGTGCACGTCGCCACCGCGCTGCCGTTCAAGGAAGACTCCAGCGTGGACTTCGACGCCTACGCCGAGCACGTCCGCTTCCTGGCCAACGCCGGCTGCGACGGCGTCGCCCCCAACGGCTCCCTGGGCGAGTACCAGACCCTCAGCGAAGAGGAACGCGGCCGCGTCATTTCGACGGCGGTCGAGGCAGCTCCGGAAGGCTTCACCGTCATGGCCGGCGTTGGGGCCTACGGTGGACTCCAGTCCGTGAAGTGGGCCGAGCAGGCTGCCGAAGCCGGGGCAGCGTCCCTGATGCTGCTGCCGCCGAACGCGTACCGGGCCAACGACGACGAGGTGGTGGACCACTACCGCCGCGTTGCCGCCGTCGGACTGCCGATCGTGGCCTACAACAACCCGATCGACACCAAGGTGGACCTGACCCCGCAGCTGATCGCCCGCCTGCACGGCGAAGGCCTGATCGTCGGCGTCAAGGAATTCACCGGCGATGTCCGCCGCGCCTACGAGATCAAGGAACTCGCCCCCGAGGTGGACCTGCTCATCGGCACTGACGACACCGTCGTCGAGATGGGCCTGGCAGGTGCCGTGGGCTGGGTGGCCGGCTACCCGAACGCCATCCCTGAGTCCACACTGGAGCTCTACCGCCTCTCCACCTCCGGAGACGTGGCAGACCTGGCCCGGGCCCGCGAGATCTACACGGACCTGCACTCCCTGCTCCGCTGGGACAGCAAGACCGAATTCGTCCAGTCCATCAAGCTGTCCATGGACATCGTGGGCCTCCGCGGAGGAGCATGCCGCCCCCCGCGCGGCCCCCTGAGCGAAGCAGCCCACGCAGCAGTAACAAAGGACACGGAAGCCGCCCTCGCCAAGGGCTACAAATAACCAAAGGGCTGGGCTCATTGTCGACGACGGTGAGCCGCCTGCCGGAGTTTGGTTTCTCGCGCGATCGGTGACGAACCCACAAGACGGATTCCGGTCCTCCGGAAAGGAGCACATCGCGAGCGATCGCATCGTGTAGGTCGCCCAGCGACCGCAGCGGTGCATATCGTTCGTGTCTAAGCGACGCCGGAGGGCCGGAATCCGGCGAAGCCGCCGCGGAAGCGCCGGAGGACCGTTGCCCGGCGAAGCCGCCGCGGAAGCGCCGGAGGACCGTTGCCCGGCGAAGCCGGCAGAAACAACAAGGAGAGAGCACATGAGAACCAGCCGCATCTTCCACGCCGTGGACTCCCACACCGAGGGCATGCCCACGCGCGTGATCACCGGCGGCATCGGGACGATCCCCGGCGCCACCATGGCGGAGCGCCGCCTGTGGTTCATGGAACACAGCGACTGGATCCGCACCCTCCTGATGACCGAGCCGCGGGGCCATGCCTCGATGAGCGGGGCCATCCTGCAGCCGCCCACCAGGCCGGACGCGGACTACGGCGTGCTGTACATCGAGGTCTCGGGCCTGCTGCCGATGTGCGGCCACGGCACCATCGGCGTGGCCACGGTGCTCGTGGAGACCGGCATGGTGGAGGTCGTTGAGCCGGTCACCACGGTGCGGCTGGACACGCCCGCCGGCCTGGTAATCGCCGAGGTCGCGGTGAAGGACGGCCACGCCGAATCCGTGACCATCCGCAACGTGCCCTCGTTCGTGGACCGCCTGGACGCCTCGGTGGAGGTTCCGGGCTACGGCACGGTGAACTACGACCTCGCCTTCGGCGGCAACTTCTACGCCGTGGTGGACCTCGACGCCTTGGGCCTGCCGTTCGAACGCGGACGCAAGGACGATCTGCTCAAGGCCGGCCTGGCGATCATGGACGCCATCAACGCCGCGGACGAGCCCGTCCACCCGGAGCGGGAGGACATCCGCGCCTGCCACCATGTATACCTCAAGGCCCCGGGATCCACGGCAGAGCACTCCCGGCACGCAATGGCCATCTACCCGGGCTGGTTCGACCGCTCTCCGTGCGGCACCGGCACGAGCGCCCGCATGGCACAGCTGCACGCCCGCGGTGAACTGGCCCTGAACACCGATTTCATCAACGAGTCCTACATCGGCTCCCGTTTCATCGGCCGCCTCGTGGAGGAGACGGAGGTGGGCGGCCGGCCCGCCGTCGTCCCCACCGTCACGGGACGCGCCTGGCTGACCGGCACCGCGCAGTACTTCCTGGATCCCACGGATCCCTTCCCGGAAGGCTTCCTGCTGTGACGTCGCCGCTCTCTGTTGGATTGCCCTATTTCGATGCCGCCGCCGTGCGTACCGCCGCCCCGTGGCCGACGGCGGTCGTGGCCCTGGAGCGTGCGCTCGCCGATGGTGTGGATCCGGAGTTGGACAGCCCGCGGCTGTTCAGCCCGGCACCGGGCGGCGAGTTCCTGATCATGCCGGCACAGGGCCTCAGCACCAACGGTCGGAGCTATTCCGGGGTCAAGGCACTCACCGTTGCCCCCGGCAATCCAGCCCGCGGGCTCGAGAAGATCCAGGGCATCTACCTGCTGATCGACTCGGACACCCTGGCGCCCCTGGCCACCATGGACGGCACCGAACTCACGGCCATCCGTACCCCGGCCACCACCCTGATGGCCGTCAAGCACATCCTGGCGGCGGCCCCGGGCGGCGAAGCGAAGCATGAACCGCAGGTGCTCGTCTTCGGCGCCGGCGTCCAGGCGCTCAACCACCTCCGCGCGGCGCACGCCGTGCTGCCCGGGGCGCGCTTCGCCGTCGTCGGCCAGCGTCCGGAACGGGTGCAGGCACTCATCGGAACGCTCGCCGCCGAAGGCATCGAGGTCCGGGCCGGAGGCGCGGCGGATTTCCCGGAGGCGGATGTCATCCTCTGCACCACTTCGTCCCGCACACCGTTGTTCGACGGCGGGCTGGTGGCGGACGGCGCGGTGGTCGCCGCCGTCGGGCAGCACGGACTGGACGCCCGCGAAGTGGACGCCACGCTCGTGCTCCGCTCTGACGTCGTGGTGGAAGGCCGGGCCTCGGCCATGCGGGAGGCGGGCGACCTCATCCCCGCCCGCAGCGTGGAGGAGTGGGAGGGCATCCATCCGCTGAACCTGCGCGAACTGGTGGGCGGCAAGCTGGAACGCACGCCCGGGAAGCCCTGCCTGTACGCCGGAGTGGGCATGGCCTGGGAGGACCTCGTGACTGCGGCCGTGGTGTATGAAGGAGGCACCAGAGAATGACGCCCGCCCAAGGAGTGCTCACCGTGCCTGCCAACAACCAGCTCCCCATCGCCCCGCTCGGCCGCCAGCGCAGCCTGCGCGAGTCGGTCACCGAGTCGCTGCGTGCCGCGATCATCGCCGGCACCCTGGAGGAAGGGACGCTGTATTCGGCCCCGGCCCTGGGCGCGGCGTTCGGCGTCTCGGCCACGCCCGTGCGCGAGGCGATGATGGACCTGGCCCGCGAAGGCCTGGTGGAGACGGTGAAGAACAAGGGCTTCCGGGTCACCAGTATGAGCGACCGCGAACTGGACGAAATCACCGAGATCCGCCTGCTGCTGGAACCCCCGGTGATGGCCGACGTCGCCGGGACCATCCCGGAACGCGACATGGGCCGGCTGCACAAGCTCGCCGAGAGCATCGTGGATGCCGCCCGGGAAGGCGACCTGGCCGCCTACCTGGCCGCGGACCGCGAATTCCACGCCGAACTGCTGGAGTACTCGGGCAACAAGCAACTCGTTGAGCTGGCCACGAGCCTGCGTACGCGCACCCGCATGTATGGGCTGAAAATCCTCAGCGACAGCAACCGCCTGGCCGATTCCGCCCAGGAACACCACGAACTGCTCGACCTCATCGCCGCCGGCGACGGCGCCGCGGCCCGCGAGCTCATGCGCCGCCACATCGGACACGCGCGCGGGCTCTGGGCCACCGGCGATGACGAAACCCCACCCCAGGATCAACAAGAATGAGCGAGCAACAGACATGAACCATGGCACCGACAGGGGCAGCGACGTCCTGGTCATCGGCGCGGGCGTCATCGGGGCCGCCACCGCCTACTTCGCCGCACAACAGGGCCTGAGCGTCACGGTCCTGGACAAGGGCCTTCCGGCCAGCGGCACCTCCTCCGCCTGCGAAGGCAACATCCTCGTCTCGGACAAGGAACTCGGCCCCGAACTCGAACTCACCCGCTACTCCCTGGGCGTCTGGCACAACGACCTCGCCGAACACAAGAAACTCTGGGAGTTCGAATCCAAAGGCGGGATCATCGTGGCCTCCCGCGAAAGCAGCCTCGCCTCCCTCAACCGGGTGATGGCGGTCCAGAAGGGCTTCGGCGTGGACGTCGAGGAACTGGACCAGGCCGCCCTCCGCGAAGCCGAACCCCACATTTCCCCCGAAGCGCTCGGCGGCGCCAGCTACCGCGAAGACTGCCAGGTGCAGCCCATGCTCGTGGCGGCGCACCTCGTCCGGCTCGCTACCGTTGCCGGCGCCCGCTTCATCGCCGACACCCCAGTCACTGCCTTCATGCGTTCAGGATCAGGGCGCGACGGCGGCCGCGTCACCGGCGTCCGCACCCCGCGCGGCGATTTCCCCGCCGGAGCCGTGGTCAACTGCACCGGCACCTGGGCCGGAGAGCTCGCGGCCATGGCCGGCGTCGAGGTCCCCGTCCTGCCGCGGCGCGGCTTCGTGATGGTCACCGAACCGCTGCCGCCCATGGTCCGTCACAAGGTCTACGCCGCCGAATACATCGACAACGTGGGCAGCTCCGATGCGGGGCTGCAGGCCTCGCCCGTGGTGGAAGGCACGCCAGCCGGGAGCATCCTCATCGGCTCCACGCGTGAACGGGTCGGCTTCGACCACACTGTCAGCACCGCCGCCCTCGGCCTGCTGGCCCGCAACGCCACCTCCCTGTTCCCGTTCCTGGAACGGGTCAAGGCCATCCGGCACTACCACGGCTTCCGCCCGTACTGCCCGGACCACCTGCCGGTGATCGGCCACGACGAGCGCGCGCCCGGGCTCTGGCACGCCGCCGGCCACGAGGGCGCCGGGATCGGGCTGTCCGCCGGAACCGGGAAGCTCCTGGCCCAGGCGCTCGCCGGACTCACCCCGGACATGGACCTTTCGCCCTTCGCCCCGGCCCGCTTCGGCGAGGCAAGCCCCAACACACTTTCATCCCGAGAGGAGGCCACGGCATGAACCCCCAGCCGGTCACCATCACCTTCGACGGCCGCCCCCTGACGGCGGCAGCCGGCCAGAGCGTCGGCGCGGCCCTCGCGTCCCAGGGCATCACCGCCTGGCGCGGCACCCGCAAGGGCCGGAAGCCGCGCGGCCTGTTCTGCGGTATCGGCATCTGCTTCGACTGCCTCGTGACCGTCGACGGCGAAGCGAACCAGCGCGCCTGCCTTGTGGAAGTGTGCGAGGGCATGGAGGTGGAAGGCTCATGAGCAGCACGGTCACTGTTGACGTCGCCGTCGTCGGAGCCGGTCCCGCGGGGCTTGCCGCCGCTGTGGCGGCCGCCGAAGCGGGGGCGAGGGTCGCCGTCGTCGACGCCGGAAGCCAGCCGGGCGGTCAGTTCTGGCGGCATCCGGCCGAGACTGTCGAACCCGAGCCGGACGGCCACGGCCACCACGGCTGGAACAGCTACCTGGACCTCCGTGCCCGTTTCGACGCCGCGCAGCGCGCCGGGCGGATCACGTACCTGCCCGGGCTGCAGGTGTGGATGGCGGAACGAAGCGAGGACGGCTTTGTGCTGCGGACGACGGCGGCAGTCGGCTCCGCCCATCCGCTTACCGTCATGGCGGCCCGCCTGGTCCTGTGCCCCGGAGGCTACGACCGCCAACTGCCCGTCCCCGGCTGGGACCTTCCCGGGGTCATGGCAGCGGGCGGGATCCAAGCCTTCATCAAGGCCAACGGCGTGCTGCCGGGCAAGCGCTTCGTCATCGCCGGTACCGGGCCGTTCCTGCTGCCCGTCGCGGCCGGAGTTGCCGAGGCCGGCGGGAAGGTGCTGGCCGTGCTCGAGTCCTCCTCGCCGTCGGCCTGGCTGCCTCACCTGCGTGCCGCCTCAGGCGTGCCGGAAAAGGCCCTCGAAGGCGCCGAATACGCGGCCGTGTTTGCCCGCCACCGCATCCCGTACCGCACCCGCAGCATCGTCACCGGGGTCCTGGGTTCCGGAAAAGCCGAGGGAGTCCGCACCGCCCGGGTCGACGCCGACGGCCGGGTCCGTCCCGGCACCGGGCGGGTCTACGCGGACGTGGACGTGGTGGGCTTCGGCTGGGGCTTCACCCCGCAGATGGAGCTGCCGGTGTCGCTCGGCGTCGAAACAAGGCTCGACGCCGACGGTTCCTTGGTGGGCGTGGTGGATGAGCGCCAGCAGTCCAGCGTTCCCGGACTGTTCCTCGCGGGGGAGGTGACCGGCGTCGGCGGCGCAACCTTGGCCGTCCTCGAAGGTCTGGCGGCGGGTGCCGCGGCCGCCCGCCCGGACTCGGACGTCCCGGTCAAACAGCCGGCCGCGATTGCCCGGCACCGCCGCTTCGCCCGGGCCATGCACCTGGCCCACCCCGTGCCCGCCGCCTGGCAGGACTGGCTCACCCCGGACACCACCGTCTGCCGCTGCGAGGAAGTCACCGCCTGGGACATCACGGAGGCCCGGGAGAACCTCGGTGCCCGCGATGTCCGGAGCCTCAAATCCTTCACCCGTGCCGGCATGGGCTGGTGCCAGGGCCGGGTCTGCGGGTTCGCGGCCGCCTGCCTCGGCGCCGGTCCGGGAGAAGCGCCCGACGCCGGTTCCCTCGCCGGGAGTGCCAAGCGCCCCCTCGCCGCACCCGTGGGCATCCGCGAACTAGCCGGGCTCGACAGCTAGGACGGCTGGAACGGCCATGACCATTCCGGGTGCGGCTTGCCAACTCGCGGGAGGGCTGCGGGGTCGCCGGAACGTTCCAGCGACCCCGCAGCATTCCCGCGACCCCGCGTCCCGGCAACGCCCTTAGAACCCAAGACCTCAACGGAAGGAGACCGCGATGACCGCGATCACCCACAACGCCGGCACCGCCGCCGCAACAACTGATACCGAACTCGAAAACCACCTCGCCGCCGCCCATGCCGCCGCGGCGCCCCTGGCTGCGCTCCGCCCCGCGGAACGCGCCGCCCTGCTGGACGCCGTCGCCGACGCCCTGGATGCCGCCGCGGAGGAGCTGGTTCCGCTGGCGGAGCAGGAAACCCGGCTTGCCGAGGCCCGGCTGCGCGGCGAGCTGAAGCGCACCACCTTCCAGCTGCGGATCTTCGGCGAACTGTTGCGCGACGGCGGCTACCTCGACGCCCGGATCGACCACGCCGACGCCGACTGGCCCATGGGCGCGCCACGGCCCGAGCTGCGCCGCCTGAAGGTTCCCGTCGGCCCGGTGGTGGTTTTCGCCGCGAGCAACTTCCCTTTCGCCTTCTCCGTCGCAGGCGGCGACACCGCCTCCGCGCTCGCTGCGGGCAACTCCGTGATCCTCAAAGCCCACTCCGGCCACCCGGAACTGTCCAAGGCGACGGCCGCCGTCGTGGTTTCCGCGCTTGCCGCCGTCGGGGCGCCGGAAGGCAGCTTCGCGCTGATCACCGGAACCGGCGCCGGAGCCGCTGCGCTGAAGGACCCGCGCATCAAGGCGGGTGCCTTCACCGGCTCCATCCCGGGCGGCCGCGCCCTGTTCGACATCGCCAGTTCCCGCCCCGAACCGATCCCGTTCTACGGCGAACTGGGCAGCAACAACCCCGTCTTCGTCACTGAAGCCGCGGCAGCAGAACGCGGCGCGGAGATCGCCGAGGCTTTCGTGGGTTCCTTCACCATGGGCGCCGGCCAGTTCTGCACCAAGCCCGGCACGCTGTTCGTGCCCGCATCCTCCGGGATGGTCGAGGCCCTCCGCGAGGCCGTCCTGCCCGCCGCCGCTCCGCTGCTGAACAGCCGCATCCAGTCCGGCTACGCCGAAGTCCTGGAAACCCTGCAGGCCAATCCGCGCCTCGAGGTCCTGGCCCAGGGCGAAGAGCCGCTGGCCGACCCGCCGGCCCCGACCCTGCTGCTCACCACCGCCGCGGACATGCTCGCCGAACCGCACGCGCTTCAGGCCGAGTGCTTCGGTCCCACCGCCGTCGTGGTGGCATACGACGACGAGTCCCGGCTCCCGGAGATCGCCGAGACTTTCGAGGGACAGCTGACCGCCACCATCCACGGCACCGACACTTGCCAGGTGGCCGGGCTCGTCGAGGTGCTGGCCCGCAAGGCCGGGCGCGTGCTGTGGAACCAGTGGCCCACCGGTGTCTCGGTCACCTACGCGCAGCAGCACGGCGGACCGTACCCAGCGACGACGGCGGCCGGCAGCACCTCCGTGGGCACCGCCGCGATCGAGCGCTTCCTGCGCCCCGTGGCGTACCAGGGCTTCCCGCAGCACCTGCTGCCCGAGGCCGTACGCGAGGACAACCCGCTCGGCGTGCCGCGCCTCGTGGACGGCCGCCGGGAAGGCTAGGCATCAACGGCCGGAAATGGGGAAAGCATGGGCCGGCACCGCAAGACGCGGTGCCGGCCCATGCTGCGTTTCAGCGCGCTTGTCCCTCAGTCGCGGGGTGTGTCCGGCATGGCTTCGCTGCGGTCCAGCAGGCCCAGAGCGGCCGCCGCAGCGCCCACGCCCGAACAGGTCACCGCCGTCACCGCCCAGTACCACTTCGATGACCCTTCGTACGGTACTTCCGCTGGCTGGGCGACATCTTCCAGGGCGATCTCGGCCGGTCGATCGTCTAGCGAGCGGCCGGCGTGGATCTAATCCAGGTTCCCCGCCAGCCGCTCGCGCATGCCGGCGCTGGCCGCGTTGAGGCCGATGAACTCCACCTCGCGGCCGTGCCTGCGGTACTTCTCCGTGATGGAGTCGAGCACAGCCACCGTGGAGGCGTCCCAGACATGCGAGGCGTGCAGGTCGATCACCACGCGCGCAATCCGGTCCTGGGAATCCTTCGCGTAGTCGAACTGGGTGTAGAGGTCGTTGGAGGAGGCGAAGAAGAGCTCGCCGTTCACCGTGTATTTGGCCACGGTTTCGCCGTCGAGCTTCCGCTCCGTCCGTTCCACGGTGGCGAAGTGGGCCACCCGCCGGGCAAACAGCACCATCGCGGCGAGCACCCCGACGCCGACGCCGATCGCCAGGTTGTGCGTCGCCACCACCACGGCGACGGTCACCAGCATGACCCCGGTTTCGGATTTCGGCATCCGCTTCAACGTGGATAGCCGGATCGAATGCCAGTCGAAGGTGATGAGCGAAACGAAGATCATCACCGCCACCAGGGCCGCCATGGGGATCATGCCCACCACATCTCCCAGCAGCACCACCAGGGCCAGGAGGAACGCGCCCGCCAGGAAAGTGGAGAGACGGCTTCGCGCACCGGAGCCCTTGACGTTGATCATGGTCTGGCCGATCACGGCGCAACCGCCCAGGCCACCCAGGAAGCCGGTGACGATGTTCGCCGCGCCCTGGCCCCAGGACACGCGGGTCTTGTTGGAACGGGTGTCCGTGATGTCATCCACCAGCTTGGCGGTCATGAGGGATTCCAGCAGGCCCACCAGTGCCATGGACAGGGCATACGGCGCGATGATGCTGAAGGTCTCCCAGTTCAGCGGCACCTGCGGGAGGAAGAAGCCGGGCAGGCTGTCCGGGAGCCCGCCCTTGCTGCTGACGGTGGGCACCTTGATGCCCGCCAGCACGGTCGCCAGCGTCAACAGCACGATCGCCACCAAAGGCGCGGGCACCGCCGTCGTAATTTTCGGCAGGGCGAAGACGATCAGCAGGCCCACGGCCACTATCGGGTACACCGTCCACGGCACGCCGAGCAGCTCCGGCATCTGGGCCATGAACACGAGGATGGCCAGGGCGTTAACGAAACCGATCATCACCGAACGTGGAATGAAGCGCATCAAGCGGGTGACGCCGAGCACCGCCAGGATGATCTGGAAGACGCCGGCCATGATGATCGTGGCGATCAGGTACTGGAGGCCGTGCTCCTTCATCACCGGAGCGATCACCAGCGCCACGGCGCCGGTGGCCGCGGAGATCATGGCCGGCCGGCCGCCGACTACCGCCGTGACGATGCCCATGGTGAAGGAGGCGAACAGCCCGATCCGGGGATCGACGCCGGCAATCACGGAGAACGCGATGGCTTCCGGGATCAGGGCCAGGGCGACAACCAAGGCAGCCAGCGACTCCGTTTTGAGCCTGCGCGGGGACCGGAGGGTGAAGCGCAGGGACTGCAGTTGTTCGGGGGTCGCGGTTCCTGGCGGTGTCATGGGTCCTAACTCGAAGTCTGGCGGTAGCGCTCGATCTGCCTGAGCCGCCGCTGGAGGCTGTCCCGCCGCGGGTGCGGGACGACGTCGGCCGCCTCGGCGGTGAGGTCGATGTGTCCGGTGCCGTACTCCCAGAGCAGGAGGTCGTCCAGCAGGCGGTCCGGTCCGGGGGAGTAGCGGTGGTCCAAGGCCTTGCGGACCTCGGTGATGCGGTTGGCGCTCAGCAGCCCGGCCAGCTCCACGGTCTTCTTCAGCCCGTGCGCCGCGAGGAGTTCGGCGGCCCAGCCCCAGT
The DNA here is from genome assembly GCF_049913155.1 of Arthrobacter sp. R-11. Lineage (GTDB taxonomy): Bacteria > Actinomycetota > Actinomycetes > Actinomycetales > Micrococcaceae > Arthrobacter. Next base: position 105,946 of record NZ_CP183979.1, read on the forward strand.
CGTCATCGACCTTGCGGTCGACGTGCGGCAGGAGGGTCCGCCAGACGTCCCGGACGCGGTTCGGCGTGAGCGCGGTGGATCCTTCGCCTTCCAGGTCCCAGTAGCCGCGGACCTCGGCGTAGCGCTCGTTGAGGTCCGCGAAGGCGCTTTCGACGGTTTCAAGCATGGCGGCGGTGGCGGTGAACTGGCGGTCGAAATGCGGGGTCCAGGCCCGGGGGTCTTCGGCCTTGAAGCGGATGTCGTGCTCGATCTCGCTCCAGGCGTGCGCGAACACCGTGCGGATCTGGCACTCGAAGAAGTAGCTGCCGTTGGCCGGAAGTTCCGGGTTGAAGATCTGCTGGTAGGCCTTCACCGACTCGTTCTGGATGGTGCGCAGGATCAGGTGCCGGCTGGAGTAGCCGTAGGTGCCGGACTCGATGGAGCCGATGTCCTTCTCGCGGTCCCCGCGGCAGTCGAACAGCTGGCGCTGGCGTTTGATGAGGTTGGCCACGGCAGCGTTCTCCGCGGGGAGCTTGGTGATGACGCGGATGCCCACCATGTCATTGAGCGTGCGGAACGGATCCGGGAACTTCAGCGGCCGCGGCCCGCCCGGCTCCAAGGGTTCGTCCGTGCGGGAGATCTTTTCGCGGAAGGAGTCCACGGTCTTGGTGCGTCCCGTGACGAAGAGGGGCACGGAATCGCTGTTCTTCAGGATGTCCCGCAGCGTGAGCAGCACATCGCGGGTGATGAGTTTCAACGCCGGGCGCACCCGTTCGTAGATCTCCACGTTCGCCTGCACCGATTCGCGCAGCTGGGGATCCAGCCTCTCCCAATTGCTTGCCATGCTCCCAAGCTTACGGGGCGGCACTGACACGGCACCCGGCCCGGGCCCGTTCCGGCGGCGGCTCCCGCTGCCGCCGGGAAATGCACTGTAGGCTCTTGGAAGGCTCTTGAAGCACAGCTTTTTGAAGGACCCGAGCAAGGTTTACTGACGGGAAGCCGCAAAGGAGGCACGCAGTGAAGCGGCAGAAGTACCACTACGGCGAGCACCCCAGCCAGTGGGCCGAACTATTCCTACCGGAACCCACGCATACCCCCAACGGGGACCGTCCGGTGAAATGCCATGGCGTCGCCGTGGTGATCCACGGCGGCTACTGGCGGTCGCAGTACGGCGCAGAGCTGGGGGAACCGCTCGCCCGGGACCTCGCCGCGCACGGCATCGCCGCCTGGAACCTCGAGTACCGGCGGGCAGGCAACGGCGGCGGCTGGCCGCACACCTTCGAGGACGTGCTCAGCGGCATCGACCACCTCAAGGACGTGGCCCCCGAGCACGGCCTGGACCTCGGCAAGGTGGTGGCCCTGGGCCATTCGGCCGGCGGGCACCTCGCCGTGTGGGCGGCCGGGCGCCGGAAACTGGACAAAATCGGAACCCCCGACGCCGACCGCCAGCTGGTGCGTAACGGCGACGACGCCGCGGTGCAGCTTAGCGGCGTCGTCAGCCAGTCCGGGGTGCTGAACCTGGCCGAGGCCGAGCGCCTCAACCTCAGCAACGGCGCGGTGGACAACCTCATGGGCGGCGATTCCGTCAGATACCCCAAACGGCATATTTACGCCGATCCCATGAGGTGCCTACCGCTCAGCATCCCCGTGTATGCCGTGCATGCCATGGAGGACGAGGACGTCCCGGCCAGCCTGTCCGAAGGCTACGTCAATGCCTCGATCGCAGCCGGCGGTGCGGCCCAGCTGCTGAAGGTTCCGGGCAGCCACTACGACCTCATCGATCCACGCGCGGCGGCTTACAAGAAGTGCCGGGAACTGGTGCAGCGGCTGCTCAGCTGACCCCGCCGCCCAAGGCTGAATACCGCCTAGAGACAGGCCGGGCGGAAACCCGGATCGGCGGGTCCGTCCTGATGGGCCAGGGCATTCAGCACCCACTGGTGCACTACCGGATCATTTGGGGTTTGATCGTGCTCGATCGGATCCAGTGGGCACATGTTCTGGATGGTGACGTTGGTGACCTGTGCGGCGCTGCCCGACAGGAACTGGCTTTGATACGGCGTCACCACCTCGTCATGGATGGTGGAAATAACGGTGTACGCGGGCCCTCTGACGGTGTCGCCGATGGAGTTGAGCCCGGTCAGGAATGCCGACCCTGCTTCCTGGTCGACGCATGCCTGGCAGAAGGGTGCGAAAAGTTGCATTTCCGAAGGTGCCCCGTCCGGCGGAGGGAGGATTAGGCCCGTCGTGCCGTGGTTCGACGGTGATATGCCCACGAGGTGGTGGACCTTCTTGGCGCCACCCAGGAAGCCCATGTAGTACCTCGGCATCATTCCGCCTTGGCTATGACCCACGACGTCCACTTGACGTGCCCCGGTTGCGGCGAGGACGGCGTCAACAAACGAAGCAAGCTCCCTGGCCGAGTCGGCGATGGGGCCCGAGGCATCGATTCCGTTGGACTCGCCGTAGTTGAGGGCGAACACGCAGTAGCCCTCGGACTTCAGGACCGGAGACAGCGTGCTCCAGTTCTTTGCCATGTTTTCGAAGGTTCCCGGCACCAAGACCACCGGGTAGGGATGCGCGGCGCCGGGTTTGCAGCCCCAGTCGTTGGCTCCCGGAGGGGAGACTTCCAAGGTGCTGGCCGAGGCGGTGCCTGCTCCGGTGAAAAGCGAAAACGCAAGGATCGCAATGGCGGACAGGACGGACCGTTTTTGCACTGTCATAGGGCAGTTCCAATCAATGAGAAGTTTTCCGCGCATCGGTGATGCGCATCACATCCCCCAGGGTCCAAAACATTACCCGCCGGTAACTTGTTGTCGCAATTATGTGTGGAGCATTTGAGAAAACGTGCATTCGGACCCCGGCAGCGCGAGCCGGGTAACTGAACGGCGGATCTGGCCCGACCATGGCCGGTCTGGCAGAGTGTTCCCCATGCTGACAGTGATTGGTGAGGCCCTGGTGGACGTCGTCCGGCGCTCCTCGGGCGAGGAGGCTCACGTGGGCGGCAGCCCGCTGAATGTCGCGGTGGGACTGGCCCGCCTGGGCCACCCGGTGCAGTTCATCGGGCGCTTCGGCAAGGACGCTTACGGTGATGCGATCGCGGCACACCTGCGCTCAAGCTCGGTGATGGTTCCGTTCCCGCCTGACGGCAAGCCCAGCAGCGTGGCCACGGCGGTGGTCGGCGAGGACGGCGCCGCGAGCTACACCTTCGACCTCAGCTGGGAGCTGCCCGGCCTGGCCGAGCGACTGCCGTTCATGCTGCAGGGCGCCTCGCTCCTGCACACCGGCTCCATCGCCACCATGCTGGAGCCGGGCGCGTCCGAGGTGCTTGCCGCCGTCGAGCACGCCCACCCGAACGCCACCATCAGCTTCGATCCGAACTGCCGGCCCAGCATTATCACGGACAAGGACTTTGCGCGGACCCGGACCGAGCGCTTCGTGGCGCTGGCGGACGTCGTGAAGGCTTCGGATGAGGACCTCGAGTGGCTTTACCCGGGCGTGGACGTGCGCGAATCCGCGCGCCGCTGGCTCTCCCTGGGCGGCCACGAAGGCCCGGCCATGGTGGTGGTCACCCGCGGTTCGGCCAGTCCCTGGGGCGTCACGGCCGCCGGAGAAGCCGAGGTTCGCGCGCCCAAGGTGGCGGTGGCGGACACCGTGGGCGCCGGCGATTCCTTCATGGCCGCGTTGCTCTCAGGCATCGTGGACCGTGGCCTGGACGGCGCACAGAACCGCGCAGACCTGCGGGCCATGCCGGCCGAAATCCTGCGCGAGCTCCTGGCCCACGCCGTCAGTGCCGCGGCGATCACCGTGTCCCGCGCCGGGGCCAACCCGCCCACGCGCGCCGAGATGAACGCGCTGACCGCGGGGGAGTGAGCCACCTTCCCCGCCCGTAGACTGACATGATGCGGCTTGTAGCAAGTGACATCGACGGCACCATCCTCGGCCACGACGGCCGGATCAGCAGCCGCACCGTCCGGGCCTTCCACGCCTGCATCGATGCCGGCGTCGAGGTGGTCTTCGTAACCGGACGCCCGCCCCGTTGGCTCTACCCGCTCCGGGAACAACTCGGACACAGCGGCACGGTCATTTGCTCCAACGGCGCCGTGCTGTGGGACCTCGCCGAAGACAAGCTTCTCTCCGCCCGGGCCATCGGGCTCGACGCCGTGCTCGAGGCCCGGCGCCTGATCAAGAATGTGTGCCCCGACGCCTTGTTCGCCGCCGAGACCGTTTCCGGTTTCCACCTCGAACCCGGCTTCATCGAGAACCCCACCAGCGAACTGCTCGCCGAGTTCACCCCGGCGCCGCTGCACCAGACGCTGACGGCGGAGGACGCCGTCGTGAAGTTCCTGGCGGTGACCCGCAGCGGGACCCCGGACGCCTTTCTCGCGCAGGTGCAGCCCATCGTCGCGCACTTGGTGGAAACCACGCACTCGGCGCCGCACACAGCGCTGCTTGAGATGTCGGCGCCGGGCGTCAACAAGGCCGTCACCCTCGCCGAGTACGCCGCCTCCCGGGGGATCGAAGCCGCGGACGTCGTGGCATTCGGGGACATGCCCAACGACGTCGAAATGCTGCGCTGGGCCGGCCACGGGTACGCGATGGCCAGCGGGCACCCGGAAGCGATCACCGCGGCGGGTTACCAGGCCCCGCATTTCGACGACGACGGCGTGGCCCAGGTGATCGAAGCCCGTCTCGCGGAGCGGAAACCGGGCGCCTGAGCCTGCGCAGACGGCGGCCCTAGGACTGTGCCCGCATCCCGTGGCTGTGCGCGAGGGCGATCGCTTCCGTGCGCGAGCCCACGCCGAGCTTCCGGAAGATATTCCGCAGATGGAATTTAACGGTGTTTTCGCTGATGTGGAGCTTCGCGGAGATCGCCCGGTTGCGCTGCCCGGCCGAGAGCAGCTGGAGGACTTCCAGTTCCCGTTCGGCCAGCCCCCAGCCGCCGGCGTCAGCCACCGGAGCGGAGGGCGGATCGAGCGGCAGGGCCACCTGCACATCGGCGCCCCATCCCGCCATGACCTCCAGGTTCATCCGCCCGTTCAGTGCTTCCACCCGGGAGGCGAGCCGGGCGATGTTCGGTGAATCAGCGGACAGCTCGCCCTGGCCGTCGTCCCGCACGTTGATGAGCAGGTTCTCGCCGTCGCAGTCCCACTGGGCGCGGACCCTGCGCACCTCCGGCTGCTCCACGATCGCCAGCACCAGCCCGCGCACGATGGCCCGCGCCGCGTGCGCCACTTCGCCGGGGAGGGCGCGGCCGTTGACCGGCGGCTCGATGAACTGCACGTCGATGCCGCTGAAATGCATCAAGGGCCGCAGGTCCTCCCGCAGCCGTTCGAACGCCGTGGCCACGGGTTCTTCCACAAGGTCCGTGGTGCGGTCGCTGATTGTCCGCAGCTCCACGAGGGCCTTCACGGCGAGGTCCGTGACGTTCCGACGGGCAGCGGCATCGTCCAGGGCCTGGGAGCGCAGGGCCGCCAGGAGGGTCTCGAGGGTGGTCGAGTGACGATCCACCAGTTCCGCCGTGACCCGCAGCCGTTCCGCTGACGCCGCCCGCGATTCCAGGAGGTACGACGGCGGTGCATCCGCCACCTTCTCCTGGATGCGCCGGGCCGCCAGCCCCCACAGGTAGCCGAGCATCCGCAGGGACTCCGCCCGGTCCGCCGGGTCTGCCGGCAGTTGCGGGGCGGTCAGGGTGACCAGGGCATTGGTCTCCGAGGCCAGGGCCAGGACCGGGTGCTCCGCACCGGCGATGGTTGCGGTTCCTTCCCAGGGCTCGCGTTCCGGCACGTGGGTGCGCAGCTGGTCCAGTTCGGGAACGGACACGCGGCTGATGATCGCTTCCGCTCCGGCCTTCTTCTGCGGGCGGCCGGTGCAGTCCTCGGTGAAGATGATGAGCGCGCTGTGGCCGATGTACGGCAGCACCGCCTCGCGCAGGCGCTCGGCGATGTCGATCAGGGGGGCATTCACCAGGGCGGCGACGTCGTCGAGCAGGGTTCTGGTCTTCTGCGCTGAAGTCATCCCGCCACCTTAGCTGCTCGCGCCCCGGCCTGACTACCCGAACGGGTAGCAAACACTGCCCGTCTTCGCTGTTCTGCACACCCGTTCCGGGAGCGACGATTGAAGCACAAGAACTTCCCGGGCAGAACAGGAGGCATGGCAAATGACCCTCACCGCTGAGGTGGCCCCCACCGCATCTGACACAGAAACATCACGCCTGATCTCGGCGAACCTGTCGCTTGTGCGGGGCGAAGTTGCTGGGACCACCGCGGAACTCGACCCCGGCCAGCTCTCCCGCTTGGCGGAGGAACTCCGGACCGCCAGCCGGGTATTCGTTGCCGGTGCCGGCCGCAGCGGCCTTGTCCTGCGGATGGTGGCCATGCGCCTGATGCACCTCGGCCTCGAGGTGCATATCGCCGGTGACACCACCACCCCTGCTATCCGTTCGGGTGATGTCCTGCTGTTGGCCTCCGGTTCGGGAACGACTTCCGGCGTGGTGCGCGCTGCCCAGACGGCCGCAAAGGCCGGAGCCCGCCTGGCGGTGTACACCGCCAACCCGGAGTCGCCTCTCGCGGAACTGGCCGACGTCGTTGTCACCATTCCCGCCGCGCAGAAAACGGACCACGGCTCCAGCCTGTCCCGCCAGTATGCGGGGTCCCTCTTCGAACAGGTGCTGTTCCTGGCCGCCGAGGCCGTGTTCCAGACCCTCTGGGACGGGGATGCGACCCCGGCCGAGGAGCTCTGGCTGCGCCACGCCAACCTCGAGTAAGCCCCGCAAGCATCCGTAACTTCCTGCAACAACCCACACAAGACCAAACCAGAAGTGAGATACCCATGAAGCTGCAAGTTGCCATTGACGTCCTTTCCACCGAGGCTGCCCTCGAACTGGCCGGCAAGGTTGCCGAGTACGTGGACATCATCGAGCTCGGCACCCCGCTGGTGAAGAGCGAAGGCCTGTCCGCCATCACCGCCGTCAAGGAGGCCCACCCGGACAAGATCGTCTTCGCCGACCTGAAGACCATGGACGCCGGCGAACTCGAAGCCGACATCGCGTTCAAGGCCGGCGCGGACCTGGTCACCGTGCTGGGTGCTGCCGACGACTCCACCATTGCCGGTGCGGTCAAGGCGGCCAAGGCCCACAACAAGGGTGTTGTGGTGGACCTGATCGGCATCGAGGACAAGGTGGCCCGTGCCAAGGAAGTCCGTGCCCTGGGTGCGAAGTTCGTCGAGATGCACGCCGGTCTGGACGAGCAGGCCAAGCCGGGCTACGACCTGAACGTGCTCCTGAACGCCGGCGAAGAAGCCCGCGTGCCGTTCTCCGTGGCCGGCGGCGTGAACCTGTCCACCATCGCTGCCGTGCAGCGCTCCGGCGCTGATGTCGCCGTCGCCGGCGGCGCCATCTACGGCGCCGACGACCCGGCCGTTGCCGCGAAGGAACTGCGCGCCGCGATCATCTAGCGGACTGCGCGTCCAGCGCAAGCCCCTCGCGGGCAAACAAGCCACAGCGGCGGTGCGTTCCTGCCGGGACGGCGGACAGGACTCCATGTCCCGGCAGGACTGGGTGCGCACCGCCGCTGTTTTCTTTTGCCAACGTTTTCCTGCCGAACTCGGGAAGGACGAATGACCAGCATGATTGCTTTCCTCGGCTGCGGAGAAATGAACGAAGCCATCATGGCCGGGCTCCTGGAGGCCGGGACCGCTCCGGAAGACGTGGTCGCGACGGTCCGGCGGGCCGAACGTGTTCCCGGGCTTGCCAGCCGCTATCCCGGTGTCAGGTTCATCTCCAGCGAGGAGGAGCCGGAAGGCAACCGGAGCGCGTGCGAGGGGGCTGCCGTCGTCGTGCTGGGCGTCAAACCGGGCGATACGGTCGGACTGGCCCGGGCGATCGGCCCGTCGCTGCGGCCGGACGCCGTGGTGGTGAGCGTGGCCGCGGCCTTGCCGCTCGCGCAGCTCGAGGCAGCCCTGCCCCAGGGGCAGCCGGTGATCCGGAGCATGCCGAACACGCCCCTCAAGCTGGGCCGTGGAGTCGTCTCGCTCTCGCCCGGCAGCACCTGCAGCCCCGCGCAGCTTCAGCAGGCCAGGGCGGTCTTCGAAGGCTCCGGAACCGTGGTGGAGGTGCCGGAGGAGCAGATCGCGTTGGTCTCTGCCATCAGCGGTTCCGGCCCGGCGTACGCGTACTACCTGGCGGAAGCGATGGCGGCCGCGGGCGAGGAGTTAGGCCTGGACCGGGAGCTGTCCGAGCTCCTTGCCCAGGAAACGGTGGCCGGGGCGGGCCTCATGCTCGGCGAGCCGGGCGCCACGGCAACGGCCCTGAGGAACGCGATGACCGGCCCCGAAACCATCACCTCACGCGCCATCGCCGTTTTCGACGGCCGGGATGTTCCCGGCATCATCGCCGAGGGCGCCCGCGCAACCGTGAAACGGACCGCCGAAATCACCGCGTTACTGGGCGAAACCGCGCTCGACTAAGACGCGCGATTAAGCTCACCGGAAACTCACACCTGGAATCCAACTGGCGTTCAACTCAGCCTCTTAGGCTGGCTTCATATCTGAGAGCTCACTTCAGGGGGACATCATGGCCAAGCGAAAGACGAACGGCATGTACGAGGCGCCGATCCGCCGCGCCGAGCCTGCCGAACACTGGAAGCAACTGCGCCGGGGCGACCGCGTAAGCGTGAAGCTCGCCCCGGGATACGAGGACCGGGGATCTGTGGACGCCGTGTCCGGCGACCACAGCATCGTGTGGGTGAACCTCGACGGCGGCCGCGGCCGTACGCTGGTGCACTGCGCCGACGGCGTGGAGATCGTCCGCCACGAGGGCTGAGCCTTCGGGGGCTGGGCTGGGCTGGGCTGGGCTGGGCTGCGCTACGCTACGCGGGTGAGCCAGCCTCTGCCCTATTTCCTGCGACCCGGTGGCGCCAGCGGTCCCCTTGCCTTGGCCCACCGCGGTTTCTCACGCGAGGGACTGGAGAATTCCGCGGCGGCCTTCCGCGCCGCCGTCGGGCTTGGCATCACGCACCTTGAGACGGACGCCCGCGCAACCGCGGACGGCAGGGTGCTGCTGTTCCACGACCACACCCTGGATCGCGTCACCGACTCCCGCGGCCGGATCAGCGAACTGGACTACGCACAGGTGTCCCGGGCGAAGATCGGCGGGCGCGAAGCCGTCCCGCTGCTCGAGGACATCCTGCGGGAATTCCCGGACGCCCGGCTGAACATCGATGTCAAGGACTGGCACACCGTGGCGCCCCTGGCCGCGGTGATCGAACGCTGCGCAGCGCACGAACGCGTCCTCATCACCAGCTTCTCCGACCGCCGCCGCCGGGCCGTGTTGAAAAGGCTCAGCCGCCGCACGGCGTCGTCCGCCGGGATCGTCTCCACGGCAGTCTTCGCCCTTGCCGGTCCGCTCCTTCCGGAGCGTTGGCTCGCCAGGGTGATGCACGACGTCGACGCCCTCCAGGTGCCCGTCCGTTACGGCCCGCTGGAGCTGCTGACCCCGCGCTTCCTCGGCAGGGCCCGTCGCCTGGGGCTGCAGGTGCACGTGTGGACCGTCAACGATCCGGCGGAAATGGAGCGGCTGCTGGACCTGCGCGGTGAAGGGCTGGGCGGTGAAGGGCAGGGCGTGGACGGAATCGTCACGGACAGGGCCGACCTGCTGAAGAAAGTGCTCGAAAAGCGTGGCCAATGGTGGTGAAGTGACACCCGTGACTGGATTGGTGACGCTTGCAGAAACTCAAATGAAGTTAGCTAAGGCTATCCTATAAAATCGCTCGGGTGACCATCCCCCTTGATCTCGCGCGGATCCCGTTTGTCGCGGGCCTGGCCCGCTTCGGAAACCGCGCCGCCGTCATCACTGGCGACACCGTCATCAGCTATGAGGAATTGGCCGGCCGCGTCGACGCCGTGGCCGCCCGGCTTGGCACCACGCGCCGCCTCGTGGCGCTCGCCGCCGCGAATGATGTCGCGTCCCTGGTCGGCTACCTCGCCGCGCTCTCCGGCGGCCACCCGCTGATGATCGTCCCCGCGGACAAGCCGGCCGCCCTGGAGTCGCTGATCGCGGCCTATGATCCGGATGTCGTCATGCACTCCGGCACTGAAAAGTCAGGCACTGAAAGGTCAGGCGCCGAAGCCACCGCCGATCCCGTGCTGCAGGAACGCCGCCCCGGCAGCGGCCACGTACTGTACCCGGAACTCGCCCTGCTGCTGAGCACCTCCGGCTCCACTGGATCGCCCAAGCTCGTGCGGCTGTCGCAGGACAACGTGCAGGCCAATGCGGAGTCGATCGCCGGATACCTGCGCATCGGCGCTGACGACCGCGCCGCCACCACGCTGCCGATGTCCTACTGCTACGGACTCTCGGTCATCAACAGCCACCTGCTCCGCGGGGCCGCCCTTGCGCTCACCGAGCTGTCAGTGGTGGACCCCTGCTTCTGGGACCTCATGCGGCGCCACCGGGTAAGTTCCTTCGCCGCCGTGCCTTACACCTTCGAACTCCTTGAACGCGTTGGCTTCGGCGCCATGGAGCTGCCCGCCCTGCGCTATGTCACCCAGGCCGGCGGCAGGCTCGCCCCGGAGAAGGTCCAGCACTACGCGGAGCTTGGCCGGCGCCGTGGCTGGGAGCTGTTCGTCATGTACGGGCAGACCGAAGCCACCGCGCGCATGGCCTACCTGCCGCCCCAGCTCGCCGTGGCGAACCCTTCCAGCATCGGCGTTCCGGTGCCCGGCGGCTCCTTCCGGATCGAACCCGTCGACGGCCTGGACTCGGCCGACGGGCCTGTCGGCGAACTCGTCTACAGCGGCCCCAACGTCATGCTCGGCTACGCCCGGAGCCCCGAGGACCTGGCGCTTGGCCGGACCATCACCGAACTGCGCACCGGAGACCTCGCCCGCTGCCAGGACAACGGCCTCTACCAGGTGGTCGGCCGGCGCAGCCGCTTCGTGAAGATCGTCGGCCTGCGGATCGATCTTGGACAGGTCGAGGCCATGCTGGCCGAGCTCGGCATCACCGCGGCCGCCGCAGGTTCGGACGAGAAACTCGTGGTCGCCGTCGAGGGTGAGCACGACACCAAGCTGCTTGCCAAGATCGTCACCCAGGGCCTGGGCCTGCCGCGCGCGGCGCTGCAGATGTACGCCGTCGCGGCCCTGCCGCGCTTTTCAACCGGGAAGACGGATTATCCGGCGGTGTTGGCGCTCGCGGACAACGCACTCGCGGACGGCCTGCCCGACGACGGCGCGGTCACCGCCGCCGGACGGCCCGCCGTCGTGCGTCTAGGCACAGAACGCAAGACGAAGCGGCCGGAGGACGCCCGCACGATCTTCGCCGACGCGCTGGAACGGGACGACATCGCGGACGGGGACACCTTCGTCAGCCTGGGCGGCGATTCGCTGTCCTATGTGGCCGCGTCCATCCGCCTGGAGAAGGCGCTCGGCCACCTGCCGCCGGACTGGCACGTCACCCCCGTGAGCGACCTGGTGCCGCGGGAAGCCGCTCCGGCAGAGCGCCGCTTCGCACCCGCGAAGCGCTTGTTCGCCCCGCTGGAGAGCGGAATCGTGCTGCGCGCGCTGGGCATCATCCTGATCGCGGCCACGCATATCGGGCTGTTCCATTGGGAGGGCTCGGCGCACATCCTGATGGCCGTGGCCGGGTACAACTTCGCGCGCTTCCAGCTGGGCGGCAAAGGGGGCCGGCGGCTGAAACGGCAGCTGCACAGCCTGGGCCGGCTGGTGATCCCGGCAATGGCGTTCATCGCCGTCGCCTTCGTGCTGACGGACCGCTACACCGTGGCGAACATCTTCCTGCTGAACTCGATGATCGGGCCCGAGGAAGTGACCACCCAGTGGCACTTCTGGTTCATCGAAGTGCTCGTGTACATGCTGGTGGGGCTGGCCGTGCTGTTGGCCGTCCCCGCCGTGGGGCGCTTGGAACGGCGCTTCCCGTTCGCTTTCCCGCTGGCGCTCGCCGGGCTGGGGCTCATTACCCGGTACGACATCGTGGACCCCGGCCTTCCGCATCCGATGCCCACGTTCTGGCTGTTCGCCTTCGGCTGGGTGGTGGCGCGGTCCAGGACCCTGCCGCAGCGGCTGCTGGTGTCGGCGCTGGTGGTGCTGACCGTGCCGGGTTATTTCTTCGGCGACCAGCTGCGGGAGAACACGGTGATCGCCGGCGTTCTCGTGTTGATCTGGCTGCCCACCCTGCTGGTACCTGCTGTGCTCAGGCGTCCGCTCGGGCTTCTGGCCAGCGCCTCCCTTTACATCTACCTGACGCACTGGCTGGTGTACCCCCTGTTCGCCGGGGCCAGCCCCTTGCTGGCCCTGTTGGCCTCGCTGGCTGCCGGCGTGGCGTACTGGGCCCTGTCCATGCGCTTCCTGGGCCTGGCGGAGCGGCGTCTGGGGAGGCGGCGGAACCATAGTGCGGCTGCGCCGCTTATGACGGCGTAACGCGGCTTATCCTGTCGGCGCTGGATGGCAAGATAGGGCCCATGCGCATTCTGATCGCCCCGGACAAGTTCAAAGGCTCCTTGACCGCCACTGAGGCGGCCGCAGCCATCGCCGAGGGGGCCCTGCGGGTCTACCCGGACGCCGTCGTCACCCGCTTCCCGATCGCCGATGGCGGCGAGGGGACCTTGGAAGCCGCCGTCGCCGCCGGCTACGAGGAACGCGTCAACGCCGTCACCGGCCCCATCCTCAAGCCTGTCGGCGCCGCCTGGGCGATCCGCGAAAACTCCTTCGGCGGTGCCACCGCCGTGATCGAAACCGCCCAGGCCTCCGGCCTCGCCAGCATGGAGCCGACGCCGGAAAACTCCCTGCGCGCGCACAGTTACGGTTGCGGGCAGCTCATCGCCGCGGCGCTCGACGCCGGGGCCACCGAGATTGTGCTTGGCCTGGGCGGCTCGGCCATGACCGACGGCGGCAGCGGAGCCCTGCGCGCGCTCGGCCTCAAGCCGCTCGACGCCGCCGGGAACGTGGTCCCCCTCGGCGGTGGTTCGCTGGCCGACATCACCGCCCTCGACGTCTCCGCGCTGGATCCGCGCCTGGCAAAGACCACCTTCCGGATCGCCGTCGACGTCCGCAACCCGCTCTACGGCAGTGACGGCGCCGCGCACGTTTTCGGGCCCCAGAAGGGCGCGGACGCGGACGCCGTGGAACTGCTCGACGCCGGCCTGCGCAACTGGGCATCCGTGCTGCGGGAGGCCACGGGCCGGGACACCAACATCCCCGGCGCGGGCGCTGCCGGCGGCTTCCCGGCGTCGTTCCTGGCTTTCACGGAAGCGCAGCTGGAAGGCGGCTTCGAGTTGGTCGCCGCGCTGACCGGTCTGGAATCCCAGCTGGACGGGGCCGACCTGGTGATCACGGGCGAAGGTTCGCTGGACACCCAGTCGCTGAGCGGCAAGGGGCCGATCGGCCTCGCCGATGCCGCACGTGACCGCGGCATCCCGGTGCTCGTGGTGGCCGGACGCATTGCGGTCACGCCCGAAGACCTCGCCAAGCACGGCGTGGAAGGCGCCGCCCAGCTGCTGGACATCGCACAAAAGCGCGACGGCGAACCGGACATCGCGGACGCCGTTGCCAACGCCGCCAAGTACCTCGCCTGGGCTACGAGCCAGCTTCTCGAAGGGGCGTAAGCGCGTGAGCCCTGAGCTGAACACCGGAACTCCCGCCGCAGTAACCAAAGCCGGAACCGTCCGCGCCGTCTTCCTCGACGTGGACGGCACCTACGCGGACTACGGCGTGGTGCCCGCGGGCCATGTGCGGGCGGTCCAGGCGGCCCGCGAGGCGGGGCACCGGGTGTTCCTGTGCACCGGCCGGCCCGTCTCTATGCTGCCCGGCGCCATCCGTGGTGCCGGCTTCGACGGGCTCGTGGCCAGCGCCGGCGCCTACGTGGAGGTGGCCGGCGAAGTCCTCGTGGACCGGCGCTTCCCTGCGGATCTCGCCGCCCGCACGGTCGCCACCCTCGATGCGCACGACGCCGTCTACGTCCTGGAAGCCCAGGAATCCCTGCACGTGGCACCGGCGGCGGAGGAACGCCTGCGTGCCATCATCGAGGAACACTTCAGCCAGGCGCCGGACGGCCGCGAGGTAGGATCGTCCGCGATCCTCGGCGCACTGGAGCGTGTCCCGGACCTGGCCAAAGTGCCGTTCTCCAAGGTCTCGGTGTTCGACTCCCCGGTCCCCATGCAGCTGCTGGTTGAGGAAATCGGCGACGGGATCGCCGTCGTCGAGAATTCCATCGCGGACGAAGGCCGCCACGCTGGCGAGCTGTACCAGCGCGGCATCAGCAAGGCCGACGGCGTTGCCGCGGCGATCGCGCACCTGGGCATTTCGCGCGAAAACAGCATCGCAGTGGGCGACGGCGAGAACGACCTTGAGATGGTCGCTTTCGCCGGCATCGGGGTCGCCATCGAGGGATCCTCGCCCGAATTGCTGGCCCTGGCAGACCGTACCGCCGCGCCGCCGCAGCAGGAAGGCCTCGTGGCGGCATTCGAGGAGCTCGGGCTGATCTGAGCCCCCACCACGGCGCACAACGGGGATCGAAGGCGGTCGCCGCTTCCACTCCCCGGGCAGATAATTGATGTACCAGCATGGCCCGACGTCCGCCATGCCCTACGATGCGACGCCCCGCCGGGACGCTGTCACCGCTGGCCGGGCTGGCAGCCAGCCAGCCGGCGTATCGAATCGAGGAGCACCATGTCTACGTTGAAGGAGCGGCTGCACGCAGACGTCGTCAGCCACATGAAGGACGGCAACCGCGTGGCCCTGTCCGCCGTGCGCAATGTCCTGAGCGAGATCGACACCCGTGAGAAGGCCGGCAAGACGCCCATCCACATGGACGACGCCCAGATCACGGCCATGTTGCAGAAAGAGGCAGCAAAGCGCCACGAAACCGCCCACATTTACGAGGAAGCGGGGGAGTCCGAGCGTGCCGCCACGGAGATCGCAGAGGCCGAGGTCATCGAGGCCTACCTCCCCGAACCCCTGACCGCTGCTGAAGTCGAGGCCATTGTCGACGAGACCATTGCATCGCTCAAGGCCGACGGCGTGGAGCTGTCGCTCATGCACATGGGTTATGTCATGAAGCCGGTCACCGAGAAGGTTGCCGGCCGCTTCGACGGCAAGGCGGTCAGCGAGATCGTCCGCAAACGCCTCACGTAGCGGAGCGGAGCGGTAGCGAGGACGGCGGCCCGGCAGCGGCGCGCCGCCCGTCCGAGAGCGCCCGAAAAGTCAACGGGAACCCGGTAGCCACCTCAACCGCCTGGCCCATCCGGCGCTGCACCGTCCGGCCACTCATCCGGGTCGCAGCGGCGACCTCCGCCGCCACCGACCGCTGCGCGAGCTCGCGCAAGGGCGCGCGCCACCCGGGGATGCGACAACTTAGCCTCAGAGCCGGAATTTAGTAAGTCTGCTGATTATTTTTCCGAAAACCATGGACTCGGCCTTGGCGCCCCGTTAGCGTCGAATGTGTGGACGACACGTCCAGTGAACGCAGAACTTCCTCGACCGGCACACCGAACAGACGAGCAGGTGGACTATGAGCGATTCACAGCAGCACCCATCCCAGCAAGCCCCGGACGCCTTGGATTCGCCGCCGTCGGACCCGCGAGGCGGCTACCACTCCGGCCCGTTTCCCAAACAGGAGCAGGAACAACCGGGCCTCACGGCCAAGACCGAGCCCACGCCGGACCACGGCGAACGCAGCTACGAGGGCCACGGCCGGCTGGACGGCAAGGCGGCGCTGATCACCGGCGGGGACTCCGGTATCGGCAGGGCGGTGGCGATTGCCTTCGCAAGGGAGGGGGCCGACGTCGCGATCTCCTACCTCCCCGAGGAAGAGGCAGATGCCAAGGCGACGGCGGACCTCATCCAGGAAGCCGGCAGGCGTTCCCTGCTGCTCGCCGGCGACGGGCGGGAAGAGCAGTTCAGCACGGAGATCGTCGACAAGACGGTTGGCGAGTTCGGCCGGCTCGACGTCCTGGTCCTCAATGCCGCGTACCAGAAGAACCGCGAGAGCCTCGATTCAACCCCCACGGAAGAGTTTGACCGGGTCTTCAAGACCAACCTCTACAGCCTGATCTGGACCGCGCAGGCGGCGGTCCCGCACATGAAGCCAGGCGGGTCGATCATCACCACGGCCTCGATACAGGCCTTCAACCCGTCCCCGGGACTGTTCGACTACGCGATGACCAAGGCCGCGCAGGTGGCCTTCACGAAGGCGATCGCACAGGAGCTTGGGCCGAAGGGTATCCGGGTGAACGCCGTCGCGCCCGGGCCGATCTGGACACCGTTGATCCCGGCCACTGAATGGCCGGACCACCTGCCTGACTTCGGGCAGGACACGCCACTCGGACGCGCGGGCCAGCCCGCCGAACTCGCCGCGGCCTATGTTCTGCTGGCGTCCAACGAAGGCTCGTACATCTCCGGCGCCGTGCTTCCCGTGACGGGCGGCAAGGGACTCTAGTTCCCCACCAACCTCGACGAAAGGGAGGAACACCATGGATCAGGATCGCAGGAACCCTGAGGAGGAAGCGGGCGGCTACGGAACGCCCACGGTGGAGCAGGAAATGGGCGGCGAACAGCTGGCGCAGCCCCGGACCGGACAGGCCATCGACGAGGACGCGGACAGCGCGGGTGAGCCGGGCGCCGGACGCATGGGCGGCACCGAAGAACAGGCCAAGGCCGAGCGACACACTGATTGGCCCGACGTCGTCCTTCCGTCAGCGGAGGCGGAGATGGACGAAGGAAACACCGACGTGCTGGATCGCCCCGATGTTGATTCGTCCAAGGGTCCCGACGGCGGCGGGACCGGCCGGCCGCAGGAGAAGTCGCCGCGCGATGACGAGGAAGAAGGCGAAAGGTTCGACGCCGGGTAGGAGGCCGTACCCGGCCGACGGTAAGGCTTCGTGCCGGCTCGGGGCAGATCCTTCGTTGACACCCCCCGTTTCGGAGTCCTCAATGGGGTTATGGATCAGGCCACTGTAGGTGCCGTCTGGGCGGCGACATGCATCGCGGCGGTGGTGGCCCTCGCGTTGGCCGCGCGCCGGATCGGCCGCTTGAACGCGGCGGCGTGGATGCTGGCCGTCGCGGCACTCCTGCTCGCGGGGGAGGACCCATGGCAGCTGGTGTTCATGGCCTCCACTCCTGTCAGTAACACGGACGATGGAGTGCTGGGTCTCGTGAAGGCGCACACCTTGGCACACATGGTCGGCGGCGCCGGCATGTCCGTGGCTGGCCTTGTGCTTGCGGTGTGGGTTGCCCATACGGGACTTCGTCGCGCCCAACGCTGGGCGTGGTGGGCGTTGCTGACTGTTCTGCTGATCGTCGGAGGAACCGACACGTATGAACTGACGATCTATCCGCACGGCCTGCCCCTGTTCCCCACGCCCTCCGACGGCAACCGGGGCTTCGGCTGGCCCAGCCTGGTAGCCGGTTTCGCGGCCTGGGCTTTGGCCCTTGGCTTCTCATATGGCCCCGTTTTCCGAAGCGGCGACCAAGGCGGCCAAGGCATCCAAGGAGGACAAAAAAGAACTCGCCGCTAGGAGCCCTTACCGCTTCTTCGGGTGCCGCTTCGCCGCAGCGTTGATCGCCGACTTCGCGGCCGGCGGAAGCCCTGCGGTTTCCATTTCGGGCTCGGCCGCGGTGCCGCGCGCCCGGGCGACGGCCCTCATGCCGTGGTAGATCACCAACGCCGCAGCCGACCCCAGCGCAATGCCCGTGAACTTCAGTTCGCCGATGGTCCAGGTGTAGTCCGCGATGCCGATGATCAACGCGACGGCGGCCGTGGTCAGGTTGACGGGGTTGGAGAAGTTGACCTTGTTCTGCACCCAGATCTTCACCCCCAGGATGCCGATCATGCCGTAGAGCATGGTGGCCGCGCCGCCCAGCACGCCCGCCGGGACGGTGGCAATCAGTTCGCCGAACTTCGGCGAGAAGCTCAGCAGGATCGCGAACACACCGGCCACCCAGTATGCCGCCGTCGAGTACACCTTGGTGGCGGCCATGACGCCGATGTTTTCGGCATAGGTGGTGGTGCCGGAACCGCCGCCGAAGCCGGCCAGGATGGTCGCGGCACCGTCGGCCATCAGCGCGCGACCGGAGACGTCGTCGAGGTTCCGCCCGGTCATGGTGGCCACGGACTTCACATGCCCAACGTTCTCGGCGACGAGCACCAGCACCACCGGCACGAACAGGCCCACCACGCCCAGGTGGAATTCCGGCGTCTGGAAATGCGGCAGGCCAATCCACGCCGCGGCATCCATCTTGGAGTAGTCCACCTCGCCGCGCGCCATGGCCGTGAGGTAGCCGACCACCACGCCCACCAGGATGCTCAGGCGGCCCACGATCCCGCGGAACAGCACGCTGACCAGGATGATCGTCACCAGGGTCACCAGTGCCGTGATGGGCGCCTTGTCGAAGTTCGTCTTCGCGGCCGGGGCCAGGTTCAGTCCGATCAGCGCCACGATGGCGCCCGTGACGATCGGCGGCATGGTCCGGTTGATCCACTCCGCGCCGAACTTATTCACCACCGCGCCGATGAGCGCCAGTACGACGCCGGCCAGCACCACTCCGCCCAGCGCACCGGCCACGCCGTACTGCTGCTGGGACGCCAGGATGGGGGCGATGAACGCGAAGCTGGAACCAAGGTAGCTGGGCACCCGGCCCTGGGTGATCACCAGGAAAAGCAGCGTGCCGATGCCGGAGAACAGCAGGGTGGTGGCCGGCGGCATCCCGGTGATGATCGGCACCAGGAACGTGGCGCCGAACATGGCCACTACGTGCTGCATGCCGACGCCGATGGTCAGCGGCCAGGCCAGCCGCTCCTCGGGGGCCACCACCTGGCCGGGGCGGATGGTCTTGCCGTTGCCGTGGAGCTTCCATTTGACGCCGAGCATGCTCATGGCAGGGGCCTTCCTCAGGAGATTGCGGGGTTTCGCTGCCACTTTACCGCCGAAATGCGAGGCCCGCTTTACGTGCTTTGGCTCGAATAAAGAACGTAAAGCAGGCCCCGCAACGGAAAGGAAATCAGTACCCCAGATTGAAGCTGCGCACGGACTCCCTGATGTCCTCTTCCACGAGGTCGGCGTTGATGGCCGCGGCTGCCATCGATCCTTCGCTGGCAGCCGTGATGACCTGGGCCCGCGGATTCACCAGGTTTCCGGCAACGTACACGCCGCGGACGCTCGTCAGCCCGGCCCCGTCCGTGACCACCCAGCCGGCGTCGTCCGTTTCGCAGCCCAGGCCGCTGAGCAGGCCGTTGTTCGGCACGAAGCGCGGCGGCACAAACAGGGCGCCCCGGGGGACCAGCCTGCCGTCCGTCATTTCCACCCCGGAGAGGTGGCCGTCCTGCGCCACCACCCGCTGGACTGTCCCTTCCACGACCCCGATTGCCCGGGCCGTCAGCTCGGTGCGCTGCTGGGCGGTCAGGAGCCCCTCGGGAACAAAGAGCACCACGTCCTTGGCCCACTGGCGGATCAACTGGACGTAGCGGACCGAGTCCGGGGAGCTTCCCAGGACACCCAGCGGCCGGTCACGGACCTCGTAGCCGTGGCAGTAGGGGCAATGCAGCACATCCTTCGCCCACAGCTCCGCCAGGCCTTCAATCTCCGGAAGCTCGTCGCGCAAGCCGGTCGCCACGAGCAGGCGCCGCGCCGAAATCCGCCGCCCGCCCTCGGGGCCGGCGCCCGCCGAACCGTGCTTGGGGGGACCACCACCGGACAGCAGCACCCAGAAGCCCGGGGTGCCGTCCGGCACCAGGTCCTGTACGACGCCGTCGAGCACCTCGCCGCCATAACCGCGCACTTCTTCCCGGCCGACAGCCAGCAGTTCCCGCGGCGGCATGCCGTCACGCGAGAGGAAGCCGTGCATATGCGCCGCCGGCGCGTTCCGCGGAGACCCTGAATCCACCACCAGGACCTTCCGCCCGGCGCGGGACAAGACCAAGGCCGCCGACAATCCGGCCGCGCCGCCACCAATAACCACAACGTCGTATTCGCTCATGCGTCCAAGGCTGGAGCTTCATCCCTGAACCGGCAACCATCGTTGCTGTTTTCGGGAAATCCGGCTTGGATGGGCGGGTGGAAGACGAAACAGGCGGGATCACGGCGGCACTCGAGCAAGTGGGCGAGCGGCTGAAACGGCTGAGGACTCGGCACGGCATCACGCTGACGGCCTTGGCCGAAACCACGGGTATTTCGAAAAGCACCTTGTCCCGGCTGGAGACCGGCCAACGCAAGCCAAGCCTGGAATTGCTGCTCCCGCTGGCGCAGGCATACAGGGTGCCGCTGGACGACCTGGTGGGTGCGCCGGAGGTCGGTGATCCCAGGATCAGGCTCAAGCCCCGCCAGGTGAACGGGCGGACGGTCATTCCCCTCACCAAACAGCCGGGCGGACTGCAGAGCTGGAAGATCGTGATTCCGGCCTCGAATGCCGAACCGGATCCGCGCGTCCATGAAGGCTACGAATGGATGTACGTGCTCTCCGGGCGGCTGCGCCTCGTGCTTGGCGGCCATGACCTGGTGCTCGGCCCGGGGGAGGTGGCTGAGTTCGATACCCGCGTGCCCCACTGGTTCGGCAGCGCGGGGGAGCAGCCGGTGGAGGTCCTGAGCGTCTTCGGCGGGCAAGGCGAGCGGATGCATCTCCGGGCCAAGTCAGGCCCGAAGCGCTGAGAAGCAGATGCAGGGAAGCAGGCGTTAACGCGCGGCGTTCCAGGCTTTGATGAACTCGTCCTGGTCCGCGTTCTTGACGTATTCGAAGGACTCCTTGGTCAATGTCTTGGCGGCGTGGAAGTTGAGCTGACTGTCGTCCGGGCCCTCCAGCACGGTCCACGCCCCCGGGGCCACCAGCGGTTTCGCAAGGGATGCAACATTGTTCAGCGACACCTTGAAGTCCGCGCTGAGGCCGGGATTGTCAGCGGAGTCATTGATATCCAGCGCCGTAACGGCGGGGTTGCCGGCTAGTTCCTCGAAACCTCGCAGCTGGGTGGGCTTCCCGCCGTACCAGGAGTAGCTAAAAGGATTTCGCGGTTGCCAGGCAACGGGGACCCACAACTTCAGCGCGTACCCCGCGGTGAATTCGGGCTGGTTCTGTGCTTGCTTGACAACCGAGGCGGCATGGCTGATGTCTGACAGGGTGACTGTGATCCACTTGCCGCTTCCCATACGCACGGACTCCACTCCCGGAAGGCCGCGGAAAGCTGCGCGGAGCCCGGCAGCTTCCGGGGCCAGTGCTGCGCCGGCTACGCTGCCCTGCCGTACGTGGACTGTGAGCCCGCCGCCGGCGGCCGTGGCCGCCTGCTGGATCGCGGCCTGGGCTGTGCTCGGTTCCACAGCGATGGTGAGAACACGGTTCTCGAACGTCCATTCCGCGATTTCTTCGCGAGCGGAAACCGCGTGCAGGGCTGATTCCAGCCCGGCCGGGACGTCCTGCAGGATGGCGTTGACCGTTCCCCGTGGCTCGTTCAACTCGCCCTCCAGTTCCGCGTTCAGTTGTATTTCCGGGCCTTCGGACCACGTGGGCAGGCTGTTGAGCAGCTTCCGGTCGGCGAGGAACGTCTCTGTACTGCCGCGGTAGATGTTGTCGCCCGGGGCGCCCGACTTGCACGTCCAGGTCCCGGCCAGACTCTTCCCTGTGGCCTGGAGCTGTGTACGGAGCTTGGTCTTGGCTGGCGCAGCTGGGTCGCCCCTGCAGACCCCAACGCCGTTGGCTGCCAGGCCTTGGAGCTCAAGCCTGGAGCCAAAAGGCGGATCGTAATCCTTGATCCGCTTTTGGAAGTCTGCAAAAACGTCCTCGGGAGTATCCGCCCGCAACATCACCAGGATTTCGGAGGAGCCAAAAAACGACGCGGAGCCCGGACGGATATCCAAACGGTCGATCCACTGAGCGTTGCTCTTCTCGATATAGGCGCGGAAAGAATCTCCAGATCCGTGGTCCTCCGCGCAGGATGCGGTGCCAAGTCCCAGCACCGTGGCGATGACCAGGAAGAGTGCCGTGCGCTTCATGTCTACCCCCGTATCCCGCCGAAGCGGACCAGCTGCGTCGATTCGCGGCCAGCCTAGCCACCCGCGTGCCCAACGTCACACGGCGTTATGGGAATCTGTGGAAAACGCTTGAAGTTGCAACCATGGAAAGCAACAGCGCCCGGCCACCCCAATCGCCACGGGCCCAGCGAAAGGTACGCGAATGACAATCGCCCACGAAGAAGCAGTGATTGACGCCGCCGCAGTCGACGCCATTTTTGCCGAAGCCCGCACCGCCAACTCCTTTGCCGGTGAAGTCACCGAGGAGCAGGCCCAGGCCATCTACGAACTGACCAAGTTCGGCCCCACCGCCTTCAACTCCCAGCCGCTGCGCGTCACCTACGTCCGCTCCGACGAGGCCCGTGCCAAGCTCGTGGACTCCCTCGCCAACGGCAACAAGGCCAAGACCGCTTCCGCCCCGCTGGTCGCCATCCTCAGCTACGACACCGCCTGGCACGAGCAGTGGGACAACTTCCTCCCCGGCTACAACGCCCCGAAGGCCATGTACGACGCCAACGCCGAGTTCACCGCGGCCACCGGCAACAACAACGCCCACCTGCAGGCCGGCTACTTCATCCTGGCCGTCCGCTCCCTCGGTTTCGCAGCCGGCCCGATGACCGGTGCCGACTTCGCCGCGATCGACCGCGACTTCTTCCCGGCCGGCGACCAGAAGAGCTTCCTGGTAGTCAACATCGGCCAGCCCGGCCCGGACGCCTTCGGCGCCGCCAAGCCGAAGTTCTCCTACGACGACGTCGTCCGCACCGTCTAACGGCGACACAGCCAAAGGCCCGGGTGCCGCGCTCGCAGCGCGGCACCCGGGCCTGCTTGTTTAACAGCGTTGTTTGCCGGCGCGGTGGGAAACTGTCCCTATGCGGAACCTCGTCATGGTGGTCTTCGTCGAGGAAGTGGCCGAGGGGCTCGTCTTTCCCCGCGATGACTGGCCGCTGCACATCACCCTCCTGAGGTTCGACGTCGATTCCTCCCCAGGCAGCCGGCCCGACGTCGTCCCCCACCTCGCGCAGCTCCTTGCGGCTCCCGTGGCGGGTGCGCTGGGCGCGGAGCTCACCGTCGGAGCTGAGGAGCGCTTCGGACGCCAGGGCTCCATCCCGGTCAGCCTGGTGGACCACCACCCGCTGCTGCAGGGCCTCCATGAGGAACTTTTCGACGCCGTCGCGGGTTTGGGCGGGAATGTCGCCACCCCGCACCACACGCTGGAGGGCTACCGCCCCCACATCTCGCACCACAACGGAAAACGACCGCACGAGGGCGACGCCGTCCTGCTGGACCGCGTCGCCCTCGTGGACATGGCGCCCGGCGGGAAACACACCATCCGCAAAATCCTGAAGCTCTGGCGCCTGCCTGCTGGATGACCTGGAAGAACCGAAAGGCTAGGCGATGACCCCGTCCACCAGCTTCTTGGCCTCGTCCTGGACCTGCTTGAGGTGCTCGGCACCCTTGAAGGATTCTGCGTAGATCTTGTAGACGTCCTCGGTGCCGGAGGGGCGGGCTGCGAACCAGGCGTTCTCGGTGACTACCTTGAGGCCGCCGATGGAAGCGCCGTTGCCCGGTGCCTCGGTGAGCTTGGCCGTGATGTCCTCGCCGGCCAGCGTGGTGGCGGTGACGTCCGCGGCGGAGAGCTTGCCCAGCTTGGCCTTCTGCTCGCGCGTGGCGGCGGCGTCGATGCGGGCGTAGACGGGAGCGCCGAACTGGTCCGTGAGGCCCTTGTACAGCTGTGACGGCGACTTGCCCGTCACCGCCGTGATCTCCGAGGCGAGCAGGGCCAGCAGGATGCCGTCCTTGTCCGTGGTCCACACGCTGCCGTCCAACTTGTTGAAGGAAGCGCCCGCGGACTCCTCGCCGCCGAACGCGCCTTCGCCGGAGAGCAGGCCGGGGACGAACCACTTGAAGCCCACCGGAACCTCCACGAGCTTGCGGCCGAGGCCCTGCGCCACGCGGTCGATGATCGAGGAGGACACCAGGGTCTTGCCAACCACGGACGCCGGGTTCCAGCCGCTGCGGTTGCGGTACAGGTAGTCGATCGCGACGGCGAGGTAATGGTTCGGGTTCATCAGCCCGCCGTCGGGGGTGACGATGCCGTGGCGGTCGGCGTCGGCGTCGTTACCGGTGGCGACGTCGTATCGGGCGTCTCCGGACGCGACCTTCTGGATCAGCGAAGCCATGGCCGCCGGCGAGGAGCAGTCCATGCGGATCTTCTCGTCCCAGTCGAGGGTCATGAACGCCCACTGCGGGTCCACCGTAGGGTTCACCACGGTGAGGTCCAGCTGGTGGCGTTCGCCGATCTCGCCCCAGTAATCCACGGAGGCACCGCCCATGGGGTCGGCGCCGATGCGTACGCCTGCTCGGCGGATGGCGTCCAGGTCCAGCACCGAGGGAAGGTCATCCACGTAGCTGCTGAGGAAGTCGAACTTGCCCGTGGTTTCGGCCTTGAGCGCGTCGTTGAGCGGGATGCGCTTGACGCCGCGGAGCCCATCCTCCAGCAGCTCATTGGCGCGATTGGCAATCCAGCCGGTGGCGTCGGTGTCGGCCGGGCCGCCGTGCGGCGGGTTGTACTTGAAGCCGCCGTCGGCCGGCGGGTTGTGGCTGGGCGTGACGACGATGCCGTCGGCCTGCGGCGTGCCGGGGGCAGCCTCGCGGTTGTGCTTGAGGATGGCGTGGCTCAGGGCCGGGGTGGGTGTGTAGCCGTGACGGGCGTCGACCAGAACGGTGACGCCGTTCGCGGCGAGCACCTCAAGGGCGGAGTTCTGCGCGGGTTCGCTCAGGCCGTGTGTGTCCTTGGCGAGGAACAGCGGGCCGGTGATTCCCTGTCCGGCGCGGTATTCGACGATTGCCTGCGTGATGGCGAGGATGTGGCCCTCATTGAAGGACGCCTTCAGGCTGGAGCCGCGGTGGCCGGAGGTGCCGAACGCCACCCGTTGTGAAGGATCGCCCAGATCCGGCTTGACGTCGTAGTACGCGTCAAGGAGGGCGGTGAGGTCTACAAGGTCCTGGGGAAGGGCAACTGTGCCCGCACGGCTAGCCATTGCCCCAGCATGCCAGACCGTTTCACACCGCTGAAGAGATGTGACCGCGAATCGGCCCCTATGACGGCAGGAGTCGCCGCCAACGCCACAAGATTCATCGTCCGTTTACCGACTGCGCGGCGGTAGGCTGGGCAAAACAGCACTTTCAGAGGGGGATCTCATGAGTGAACAGCCAGCCAAGCCGGACGAGACGCCGAAGAACGACACCCCGCAGGGGTCCGAACCGCCGTCGTTCATGCCGCCGGGCCAGCCGGGGCCCGAACAGTACGCGCAGCCGGCCCAGCCCGGGGCCTACGGCCAGGACGCACCTTACGGCCAGCAGCCCTACGCCGCGCCGGCAGCCTACGGTCAGCAGAGCCAGCCCTACGGACAGCCCGCGAGCCCTTACGGACAGGTGCCGGGCCAGCAGCCCTACGGCCAGCCCGCCGGCCCGTATGGCCAGCCTGCCTACTACGGTGTGCCCGCGGAGCCCAAGGGCCTGAGCATCGCCAGCATGTGCTGCGGAATTGCCGTCTACCTCGGCTTCGGTTTCATCCTGCTTCCCCAGATCGCGGCCGTCGTGCTCGGCCACATGGCATTGAAGAAGGAGCCGTCAGGTAGGGGAATGGCGATTGCCGGCCTGGTCATGGGCTACCTTGGCATCCTGCTCACCGTGGTGCTCGGCATCTTCTTCATCATCGCCGTCACCGCTGCGTCGCAGTACCGCTACAACTACTGACAGACGACGACGGCGGCAGGCGCTTCGGCGGGAATCCCGCCGAGGTGCCTGCCGCCGTCGCGGTTTAGTCGCTGTTTAAAGGGAGGCCGTCAGCGCACGCCCGCCATCAGCTTCTTGATGGCCGGGGTGCCCGCGGCAAGCGCCGCCGCGAGGACCACTGCGGCACCGCCCACGCCCACGAAGTACGGCAGCTCGTCTTTCGGGTTGTACAAGCCTGCGAGGATGCCCGCGAGGGTGGTGCCCAGGGAAACGGACAGGAAGAACAGCGCCACCATCTGGGTGTGGAAGGCCTGCGGGGCGAGCTTGGTGCTCACGGACAGGCCGATGGGGGAGAGGAACAGTTCCGCCAGGGT
This sequence comes from Arthrobacter sp. R-11, assembly GCF_049913155.1. GTDB lineage: Bacteria > Actinomycetota > Actinomycetes > Actinomycetales > Micrococcaceae > Arthrobacter. The sequence continues at coordinate 132,038 of NZ_CP183979.1, forward strand.
GAACAGGAACAGGATTCCCACCAGCGCCAGCAGCGGGGTCTTGCCCTCCCCGGCCAATGGGATGAAGGCCAGGAACGCCAGTCCCATCACCAGCAGGCCGGCGGCGAATTTCATGGGCGAGCTCGGCTGCTTATGGCCCAACTTGGTCCAGAGTGCGGCCATGACGCCGGCGAAAATGATGATGAAGACCGGGTTGATGGACTGCACCCACGCGGCCGGCATTTCCCAGCCGAACAGGCTGCGGTCCAGCTTCTCTTCGGAGTACACGGCGATGAACGTGAACTGCTGCTGGAACAGGGCCCAGAACGCGGCGGAGGCGATGTAGAGCGGAATGAAGGCGAGCACCCGGCTGCGTTCCACCGTGGAGACCTTGGGGCTGCGGAAGATCAGCACGAAATAGATCACCGAGGCGCCGATGGCGGCGTAGGCCATGGAACGGGCCAGGTTTCCGGCGTTGACGATTCCCGTGGCCAACAGCGCGGCGATGACGGCGGCGATGGCCAGGAAGATGAGTCCAAAGCGTCCGCGCTGGGCCGCGGGCAGCGGATTCGGCACATGGTGCGCTTCCTGCGGCAGCTTGCTGCGGTTGATCGCATAGATGCCCAGGCCGATCGCCATGCCAATCGCGGCGGCGCCGAAGCCCCAGTGGAAGCCGTTGCTTTCCTGCAGCCAGCCGGTCACCAGCGGGCCCACGAGTCCGCCGATATTGACGCCCATGTAGAAGATCGAGAAGCCGGCGTCGCGGCGGTCGTCCTTTTCCTCGTACAGCGTGCCCACCAGCGCGGTGGCGTTGGCCTTCAGGCCGCCGGAGCCGACTGCCACCAGCACCAGGCCGGCGATCAGGCCGGGGATGCCCGGCAGCAGGGCCAGGGCCACGTGCCCGGCCATGATCACGAGGGCGGAACCGAAGAGGATGCGCTCGGAGCCGAAGATCCGGTCAGCCAGCCAGGCGCCCAGGATCGTGGATAGGTACACGCCGCCGCCGTAGGCGCCCACCAGGCCGGCGGCCAGGGTCTGGTCGATGGCCAGGCCGCCCTGTTCGGCGGTGAAGTACATGTAGTAGAGGAGGATTCCCTGCATTCCGTAGAAGGAGAACCGCTCCCACATCTCTACGGAAAACAGGCTGGCCAGCATTTTTGGGTGGCCGAAAAAAGAGGTGTCCGCCGGGGTTTTGGCCGGGGACACCGTCGTTTGCGATGTGCTCATTTACACCATGCTGGCACTGAATGGTAGTCAATGTCACATTCTGGACGCCTGGGGTAAGGCAGGCAGAGGGCCCAAAGACTCCGTTCAGACGGGCAGGACGGGCGTTCCCCGCTGCTCCTCCACCTGCGCCGCGAGCTGCAGGAGCAGCAGCTCCGAGCCTGCCTTCCCGATCAGCTGGATGCCTGTCGGCAGACCGCCCTCAAGGCCTGTGGGGATGCTGACCGCGGGCAGTCCGCACACATTCACCATGGAGGACCAAGGCGCGAATTCGCACTGCCGGCGGTAGTCGTCGTCGGGATCGCCATCCCATTCGCCACCCGTGCCGCTGAACCAGCCCACTGGCCGCGCCGTCTGCGCGAGAGCGGGCGTCAGGATGACGTCCCATTGCCCGTATTGCGTGACGGTGTCTTCGCTGAAGCGGCGCAGGAAACTCACCGCCTCGGCCACCTTCCGGGCGCTGCGCTGCTGCGCCCGCTTCCGGAACGTCCGGGTGAGGGGCGTCAGGAGGGCCTCGCGCTGCGGCAGGATCCGTGCGCTTCCGACGCCGGAGGTCCAGGCCGCGGTGAACGCGTCCGGGTAGCGGTTGTCGTAGCGGACTGCCGCTTCGAAGACGGCGTGCCCGGCGGCTTCGAGGAGGGCGATGCCGCGGTTCAGCCCGGCGAGGGCCTCCGGGCCGGCTTCGAACGGGAAGATGCCGCTCCACGGGCTGTCCAGGCTGGCGCCGATCCGCAGCCGCGGCGGTTCCCGCCGGACTCCGGCAAGGTAACCGCCGTCGGGCCGGGACTCCCAGGGGACCAGCGCGTCCAGCATCAGGGCCGCGTCCGGCGCGTTCCGGGCCAGCGGCCCGGCCACCACCAGACGCGCAGCATCTCCGGGGCTTTCACCCGCCGGCACCAGCCCGCGCCCCGGTTTCAGGCCGACGATTCCGCAGGCCGCGGCGGGAATGCGGATGGAGCCGCCGCCGTCGCTGCCCGGGGCGAACGGCAGAAATCCCGCCGCCACTGCCGCGGCGCTGCCGCCCGAGGAGCCGCCGGAACTGCGGCTCAAGGCATGCGGATTGCGCGACGGCGGCGCGATCCGGTTCTCGCTGTAGGCCGTCAGTCCGAATTCGGGAACCTGGGTCTTGCCCAGCGAAATGGCTCCGGCGCCCTTGAGGGCCGCGGCCAGGGCGCCGTCCGCGGGCGCGGGCTTGTGGTCCAGGGCGGCGCTGCCGTGCGTGGTCACGACGCCGGCCACATCCGTCAGGTCCTTGAAGGCCAGGGGCACCCCGTGAAGCGGCGGCAATTCGGCGGGAAGGCGGCCCGCTTGCCGGAGCCGCGCGTGCAGGATGTCGGCATTACCGGCGTCGAGCAGGGCCTGCTCCGCGGTGACGGTGACGAAGGCGCCCAAGAGGTGGTTGCGGGCGGCGATCCGCGACAGGAAATGCGTGGTTACGTGGCGGGCGGAAAAGTCTCCTGCGGCGAGGCCGTCCCGCAGCGCGACGGCGCCGAGATCGTGCAACTCAGCCAAGGAAGCGCGGCTCCAGACGTTCTTCAGCCACGGCCCCAGCCGAGGCGGTGACCCGGTACGCGGCACGCCCCCGGGCCTCGGAGACCACCTCCGCAAGTTCCGTTCGGCGGTACACCAACCCGACGCCGTCGTCCGTGCAGTGCGTTTCGCCCAGCACGCCCTCGGAGACGAGGCGGTGGACCATAGGACGACGGCCGGCCTCCGAATCGAAGTGCACGCCGTTAGCATAGGGGAGCAGGGCGAGGCCGTTGGTGACTGGCTGCAGCCCGGGGCCGAAGGAATCGGTGGTGCCGCCCTGGAACCAGCAGATGGATCCGGCCGAGACGCCGGCAAGGACCACCCCGGCCTCCCATACCCGGCGGATCACCGCGTCCAGGCCGTGCGCCCGCCATACCGCCAGCAGGTTCACCACCGAACCGCCGTGCACCCACACCACGTCCTGTTCCAGCAGGTACGCCTCCGGGTCCTCCTGGTTGGGCATCGTGAAGAGGTTCAGGTGGCTCAGGTCGAAGCCGGCGGTCCGGGCAGCCTGGTCCATCTCCGCGGCGAACCAGCGCTGGTCCCCGGACGCCGTGCCGAGGTGCGCAATCCGCGGCGTCCGTCCGGACACCCCGGAAAGCTCGACGGCGTAATGCACCAGGCGGTCGAACTCCAGCCGGGTGCGCTGCCCTGGCTTGTAGCCGCCGGAGGTGGCCAGGATGGTGGGTGCTCCGGCGGGCATGGCAGGTCTCCTAGGCGTGTTCCGTTACCTTTCCCGCCCACCCTAGCGCCGGGGAACCGGAGCCGGAAGCGGGCCGGGGTCCCGGGCCGTAAGCTGGAAGGAGTCGAAGAGGAGTGTTAGGACCGATGAGCGATTTCGAAACAATCCCGGCAAGCGAAGTCCCGGAAGGCGCAAGCATCCTGGACGTGCGGGAGGAGTACGAGTGGGCGGCAGGCCATGTGGCCGGCGCGTTGCACATCCCGCTTGACCAGTTGCCGGAGCGCCTGGACGAGCTGGACGCCGACGAGGATCTCTTCATCATCTGCCGCACCGGCGGCCGTTCCATGCGGGCCGCCCAGTGGCTGGTAGGCCAGGGCTACTGCGCCACCAATGTCGCCGGCGGCATGGACATGTGGTTCGAAGCGGGCCGGCCGATGGTTTCGGACAACGGCCTGAAGCCCGTGGTCCTCTGACGCCCGTCAGCCAGCACATAACTACTAAGGAATATTCGATGTCGGCATCCGAGCTGCGCTACACCTTCCTGGGCCCGGAGGGCACTTTCACCGAGGCGGCCCTGCTGCAGGTTCCCGGCGCGGCCGAAGCCAGCAGGGTGCCGTGTTCCAGTGTGAACACCGCCCTGGAGCGGGTGCGCCAGGGCGAAGCTGACGCCGCGATGGTGCCGATCGAGAACTCGGTCGAAGGCGGCGTCACGGCAACGCTCGATGCCATCGCCACCGGCCCCGAGCTGCGGATCGTGCGGGAAGCAGTGGTTCCCATCACCTTCGTGCTGGTGGCCCGCCCCGGCGTGCGGATCGAGGACATCCGGCGGATCTCCACGCACGGTCACGCCTGGGCCCAGTGCCGCCTCTGGATCGAGGAAAACATCCCGAACGCGGAATATGTTCCGGGTTCATCGACGGCCGCTGCCGCCGTCGGACTCCTCGAAGACGAACGGCACTACGACGCCGCCATCTGCGCGCCGCTCGTGGCAGCCGAACGCCCCGGCCTGAACATCCTGGCCGAGAACATCGGCGACAACCCCGGTGCGGTGACCCGTTTCGTCCTCGTGTGCCGCCCGGGTCCGCTCACGCCCCGCACCGGCGCGGACAAGACCACCGTGGTGGTCCCGCTGCCCGAGGACCGGCCCGGTGCCCTCATGGAGATTCTGGACCAGTTCGCCTCGAGGGGAGTGAACCTCAGCCGCATCGAATCCCGCCCCACCGGCCAGTACCTGGGGCACTACTTCTTCAGCATCGACGCCGACGGCCACGCTGAGGACGCCCGCGTGGCTGACGCCCTGGCCGGCCTGCACCGGATCAGCCCCGCCACCCGTTTCCTCGGCTCCTATGCCCGTGCCGACCAGGAGAAGACCCCGGTTGTTCCGCACACTTCGGACGCCGCGTTTGCCGCTGCCCACGCCTGGGTAAACGGCATCCTGGCCGGTGCCCCCGGCGTGGTTCCGGGCCCCGAGGCTGCGCCGGTTATTTGACCGGGCGGCCCCCTACCGCCGGGTAAGAACAGTGCGTATGCTTGCCTGATCCACAACGGATGGACCATGCCCCAAACGGAGGGAGCGGGCCATGACAGACAAGAACAGCGACGCCGGCGGCCAGGGAATGATTGTCAACCCGAAGCCGACAGTGGAAAACCAGGACTGGGACGGGGACGACGCCGACCGCGCCGATCGCCTGCGCTTTGAAGAAGAGCAGGCCATGATCCGCGAGCAATCGGAGGCCCGGGCTGCGGCAAAGGCCGCGGCCGAGGCCAAGGCCCAGAAGGACGCAAGCTAAGCGCCGTCACGGTCCAAGCGTCGTCCCGAGGGACCCGACGCGAGCTTGCGAGTGTTGGGAAGGGACCTACGCGGCGCTAGCGGACGCGAACCAGCAGCGACCGCGCATCCACCTCGACGGTGACCTCGGTCGCCACGCCGGCGGGATCGCCGTCAAGCTGTGTAGCCATCGGCTCGGAACTGCGGATCACCACCTTGCCTGAACGGTAGAAATTCATCACCGGCAGGTTCCTGTTGTGCTTGAACAGCACCTTGGCGTACATCGCCAGCCAGCCGATGGCGCTGCGCGGGCTCATGACCACCACGTCCAGCATGCCGTCGTCGATCATCGCCTCGGGAATGAAATCGATGCCGCCAGGGATCAGCCCGCAATTGGCGAACAGCACGCTGCGGATTTTCCGGGATTGTTCGGGTTCGCCATCCAGGGAGATGCTGACGCGCTTCCGCCGCCCGGGCAGGTGCCGCACCCCGGCCTCGGTATATGCAAGCCAGCCCACGGCCTTCTTGAGACCCGCGTTCGTGTCGCCCACCACCTCGGCGTCCAAGCCCATGCCCGCGATGACCAGGAAGACGTGTTCGGAGGATTCGCCGGTGAGGCTGTTGGTGATGCCCATCCGGGCGGTGTCGATGTAGCGCTGGTGGCCGAACAACGCCGTGTGGATGCTGCCGCGGAGGTCGCCGACGTCCAGGTCGATGTTGCGGGCCAGCAGGTTCCCGGTCCCCAGCGGAACCAGTCCCATCGCGGTGGTGGTCCCGGCGAGGGCCTCGGCCACCACCCGCACGGTGCCGTCGCCGCCTCCCACCAGGACGACGTCGGCCCCATAGTCCAGCGCCGCGCGGGCCTGGGCATGGCCGGGGTCGTCGGCAGTGGTTTCGAGGAAGAGGGGCTCGTCCCAACCTGCCAGCTGGCAGGCGTCCAGGATCTCCCGGCGGGCCTCCTGCGAACGGCTCTTCACCGGGTTCAGAACCACGACCACCCGCTGTGCGCCGGGCATGGCCTTGTGTGATTCGCCGCGGACGGCGCTCCTGCTGTGCCTGGCCTTGAGTCGGCGCGCACCCCACCAGCTGGAGACAAGGAAAACCAGCATGCCCCCAGCGAGAACCGCGTAAAGGATCCAGTCGCCCATGATGCTCCAAGACTATCCCGGCGCGCCGCCCTTCCGGACCGCTCGACGGCGGGCCGGCCACCGCCGTCGTGCAACCTGGCAGGCAGAAGGGGCGGCACAGCGCAATGACCACGGAGGGTGCCCGCTATTCGATACCCTTGTCAGGTGATCGACGTAAAAGACCTCAGCGAAAACCCGGACAAGTTCCGCGCCAGCCAGCGCGCCCGCGGAGCGGACGAGTCCCTGGTGGATGCGATCGTCTCCGCCGATGCGGAACGCCGCGCCGCGCTGATCCACTTCGAGACCCTGCGCGCCGAGCAGAACGCCTTCGGCAAGAAGGTCGCCCAGGCCAAGGGCGAGGAGAAGCGGGCCCTGCTGGCCGAGGTCAAGGAACTCGCCAACGCTGTGAAGGCTGCCTCGGCTGATGCCGACGCCGCCCAGGCCAAGCACGACGAACTCCTGCGCATCATTCCCAACCTCATCGTCGACGGCGTGCCCGCAGGCGGCGAGGACGACTTCGTGGTGGTCAAGACGGTCGGCACCCCGCGCGAATTCCCGGACTTCGAGCCGAAGGACCACCTGGAAATCGGCGAGCTCATCGGCGCGATCGACATGGAACGCGGCGCCAAGGTTTCCGGCGCACGCTTCTACTTCCTTCGCGGCGTGGGTGCCCGCCTCGAAATGGCGCTCCTGCAGATGGCCATGGACCAGGCGATCGAGGCAGGCTTCGTCCCGATGATCACCCCCACCCTGGTGCGTCCGGAGACCATGCAGGGCACTGGTTTCGATGTGAAGCACGACGCCGAGATCTACCGTCTCGCCGAGGACGACCTTTATCTTGTGGGCACCTCCGAGGTGGCCCTGGCCGGCTACCATGCGGACGAGATCCTGGACCTCTCCGGCGGCCCCATCCGCTACGCCGGCCAGAGCTCCTGCTACCGCCGCGAGGCTGGTTCGCACGGCAAGGACACCCGCGGCATCATCCGCGTCCACCAGTTCAACAAGGTGGAGATGTTCATCTACACCACAGTGGAAGAGGCCGAGGCCGAGCACGAACGCCTCCTCGCCTGGGAAGAGGAAATGCTGGCCAAGTGCGAGCTGCCCTACCGCGTGATCGACACTGCCGCCGGCGACCTCGGCATGTCCGCGGCCCGCAAGTTCGACTGCGAAGCCTGGGTTCCCACGCAGCAGGCCTACCGCGAGCTCACCTCCACTTCCAACTGCACCACCTTCCAGGCGCGCCGCCTGAACGTGCGCGAACGGGCTTTCACCGAGGACGGCACGCCCAAGGGCACCCGCTCGGTCGCCACCCTGAACGGCACCCTTGCGACCACCCGCTGGATCGTGGCCATCCTGGAGCACCACCAGAACCCGGACGGTTCGGTCAGCGTGCCCAAGGCGCTGCAGAAGTACTTGGGCGGCCTCGAGGTTCTCCCGGTCCTGTAGCTTCCGGCGTCCTGACCCGGCGCCGCCAAGTCTTCACGGTGAATTCACCCTCTGCTGTGGTGACGGTCCTAGTGGCTGTCAGGGGGCTCTGCGACACTAAGGACCATGACTATTTTGACTGACTCTTCAGTCGCTGGCATCGATGACCAGCGGAACCCAAACCACAAGCTCATGATCGCCCTGGATGTTGACGGCACCTTGGTGGACCACGACGGCCACATGTCGCCCGGCGTCCGCGAGGCCGCACGGGGCGTGGTCGCGGACGGCCACGACGTCCTCATCGCCACCGGCCGTTCGCTGAACGCCACCCTGCCGGTGATCGAACAGATCGGCCTGGAACGCGGCTACGCGGTGTGCTGCAACGGCGGCGTGACCCTGCGCCTGGACCCGGCCTTGGACGCCGGATACGAGATCATCCACAAGGCCACCTTCGATCCCGCTCCGGCCCTCAAGGCCCTCCGCGAACGGCTTCCTTCCGCGAAGTACGCGCTGGAGGACGAAGAAGGCAACTTCCTCTCGACCGAACGATTCCAGGACGCCAGTTTCGGCGTCGAGGCCGTCGGCGTCGATTTCCAGACCATGCTGGATGCGACCGCCGTCCGCGTCGTCGTCTTCAGCAGCGAGAACACGCCGGAGGAGTTTTCCTCCGCCATCCGGCACATCGGGCTTGCGGGGGTCACCTACTCCGTGGGCTGGACCGCCTGGCTGGACATCGCCGCCGCCGGTGTCACCAAGGCCAGCGCCCTGGAGCAGCTCCGCCGCCGGCTCGGCACCCACCGCAGCCACACGCTGGCCGTCGGCGACGGCCGCAACGACATCGAGATGCTCGAATGGGCGGGCCGCGGCGTGGCCATGGGCCAGGCGCCGGAGGAAGTGATCGCCGCCGCGGACGAGGTCACCGCGTCCGTGTACGACGACGGCGCCGCCAAGGTACTGCGCAGCCTCCTTCGCTGACGGCCGGTTCGCCGGACCCTGCCGAAGCTGCCCGGAGCGAGGCTACGTGAAATGGGTTGCGACGGGGCCGCCGCCGGCCGAGTCGACAATGGCCTGGGCTACGTCGCGCAGCTTGACGTTCCGGTTGCTTGAAGCCTTCTTGAGGATCTCCATGGCTTCAGCCTGGCTGCACCGGTTCTGGGCGATGATGATGCCGGTTGCGACGTCGATGACGGTCCGGGATGTCATCGCGGCCCGAAGGTTTGCCGCGGTTTGGCTTTGCTGCGCAATGAGGACGGCCAGGCGGAGTCCTTTTGACGCTTGTTGCACGTAGTCGCTTGCCCGTTGTACCGCTGCCTGGTCAAAGCCGTTTACGGTTTCGGAGTAAAGGTTCAGGCCGGCCTTGGCGGTATCGTCGGGGAGGTCGAACGGCAGGGCCAACACAGAGCGGATGCCGTTCCTGGCGGCCACCTCGGTGTACTCGGGCCAGGTGTTGTCCCTCTCAAGATCGGGGATGTGGACCTGGACTCCCTTCGAGGCGGCGGTGAGGCAGGGCCCTTCTGCGAACTGATATTGCAATTCATCGAGCATCAGGGCACGCTCGTCACTGCTGGCCACGGTCGCGGCAGAACGATGGCGAAGCACAGTGACCCCGCAGAAGACCCTGGCGCCGGGGGAACTGAGCATGGCTGCCGAGTGGCGCGCCAGCTCGGTAAGGAACGCTTCGACGTCGGGGGTATCGAGAAGGAGATCCTGGATGTCGGCGGCGACTAGCTGCGCATCGGGGGCTTGCTGGTCTTGCATGTGGATCTCCGATCCAGACTGAAGCTACCCTTCGAGCCTAGACCCAACAACCCCTTGAAAGCCATTGATAAGTATGCTTATCTTTTAGGGAGTCTTGCCACCGGCTCACCCTTCTTACGCGTAAAGCCAAGGGTGCAGCCAGATGCAACAAGCCCGGTCATTGCCGTCCCCCGAAAGTACCATAAGGCAGAGCTTCCGGGATGGTTTGGTGTTGGATCACCTGAATCTTGCGAAGTCGATCGCCTCCCGGTATTCGGCCCACGCCCACGACCTCGAAGATGTCCGCCAAGTCGCATACATGGGGTTGATCAAGGCGGCGCGTGCCTACGACGAGTCCAAGGGCGTCAGTTTTCCGGCCTACGCCGCTCCGACGATTGCCGGTGAGGTGAAGAGATACCTCCGGGACCACACCTGGGTGGTGCGGCCGCCGCGTTCCGTCCAGGACATGCGGCGCCAGGTGCTGGCCCGAACCGAGGAAATGACCCAGGCTTTGCGGCGCACCCCGTCACCGGAGGAAGTCGCGGCAGACTTGCGCATGGATTCCTGCCAAGTGCGCGAAGCCCTGCTGGCCGGCACCAGCAAGCGGCCCGATTCGCTGGACGTCCCCGCGGCCGACGAGCGGGATTGCCTCCACGGTATTGTGTCCGCGGAAAGTCCCGGCGACCGCCTCGAGGACATTCTTGCCCTGCGGAACGCGATCCGAAGCCTCTCCGCCGGTGACCGCCGTTTGTTGTACCGGCGCTACTACTTGGAAGAGACGCAGTCCGCCATCGCCGAGGCGCTGGGGATGTCCCAGATGCAGGTCTCCCGGAAGCTCTCCAAGATACTGGTTGCGCTCCAGACCCAACTGCTCGACGACGGGGAAGCCCGCCTCCGCGACGGCGCTGTCCTCTAGCTTCGAGGTGCTCAGGCGCCAAGCCCCTCCACCGCGCGCAGGACATCCCGCACGCTGACGGCCAGGAGCGCGGGATCCGGATCGGATGTGAAAACGTCGCCGCGCCGGAGCCCGGCGTCCGTCAGTACCACGTGCGGCCCCGGCGGCGGACCCCATTCTTCCGCGGGCGCGGGCCCGAAGAGGACCACCGACGGCCGCGCATACGCGGAGGCCAGGTGCGCGGCACCGGTATCGGCCGACACCACCAGCCGGGCCTCGGCGATGGTGGCCGCAAACCCGGCCAGCCCCAGCCGCCCGGCCAGCACGCCGCCGTCGAGGTCTGCTCCCTTGAGCTTGGCCAGAGCGGCAGCCTCCTCGGCGCGTCCACGCTCGGAAACGCCGCCGGTGAATACCACTTCGTGCCCGGCCCTCGTCAGCTCAGCGGCCACTTCGGCGAACCGTTCGACGGGCCAGAACCTGCTGCCGGAGGACGCGCCGACGTGGATGACCGTGGCGCCCGGCCGCGGAGAGGGGGCGGCAGGCGGGTCCAGGCGGTAGTCCAAGGGGTCGGCATCGATCCCGTGCCACGCGAGGAGCCGCGTCCACCGCTCGCGTTCCGGGATTCCGGTGGTCCACTCGGGGCCGTCAATGCCGGGACCGCGGTGCGCGAGGATCCGCCTGGCGTCCAGCTCCGCGAGGCGTTGCCGGCTTCCGGGTCCGTTCCCGTGCAGGTTCACTGCCACATCGACCACACCCGGAGGGATGGCCAAGGGGGCGTCGAGGCCCGGCGTCGGCAGGAGGTGGAGGCCGCCGACGAGCTCCACCGCCTCGGCCACCCAGGCAGGCGCGGCGTAGAGGATGCGGTGCCCGGGAAAGGCACGCTTCAGGCCGCGCAGCGCGGGAACGGCAACCAGAAGGTCGCCGAGTTTCAGCGCGCGAAGCACCAGCAGAACCGGTTGTCCGTGGTCTTCGACAGTTTCCAAGGGGGCCTCCCGGTAGGAGTCTAGCCCCACGGAACTTTCTCGCCGCCGCTGTGTTTAGCGCGCTGCGAAGTGGGGAACGTTGCGGGTATGGGAGGAACCGGAACGTTGAAAGCGGTGCTGTTCGACCGCGATGGGACGCTCGTCATTAACGTGCCGTATAACGGCGACCCGCGACTGGTGCGGCCCATGGGCAGTGCCCTCCCGGCTGTGGCGCGGGCACGCCGGGCCGGGCTGGCCACAGGTGTGGTCAGCAACCAGTCGGGCGTTGCCCGGGGCCTGTTGACGCTCGACCAAGTGCATGCCGTCAACCGGCGCGTGGATGAGATCTTGGGCCCGTTCGATGTGTGGCAGGTGTGCCCGCACGCCATGGAGGACCGCTGCGCGTGCCGCAAGCCTGCACCCGGGATGATCCTGGGCGCCTGCCGGGCTTTGGGCATCGAACCCTCGGAAGCGGCGGTGATCGGCGACATCGGGGCGGACCTTGGCGCCGCCAAGGCGGCCGGTGCCCGTGCCGTCATGGTCCCCACCGCGCTGACGCGCCAGGAGGAAATCGAGGCCGCGGACGTGGTGGCCAAGGATCTTTGGCACGCCGTAGGGCTGCTGCTGGGCGGCCTCGCATGAGCCGCGTCCTGGTGGCCCGGCTGGACAGCATGGGCGACGTGCTCGTTTCGGGGCCGGCCGTGCGCGCCGTCGCCAACGGAAGCAGGCCGGACGGCAGTCGTCCCAACGACGTCGTGCTGCTCTGCGGGCCGGAAGGAACAGCCGCCGCGGAGATGCTCCCCGGCGTCAAGGAAGTCCACACGTGGTCCTGCCCCTGGATCGTGAACCCGCCGCCGGAGGTCACCGCCGGGGTGGCGAACAGCCTGGTTGATTTTGTCCGCAGTTCCCGGATTGAGGAAGCCGTGATCCTCACCTCCTTCCACCAGTCGCCGCTCCCGCTGGCGATGCTCCTGCGCCTGGCCGATGTCCAACGGATCACGGGGGCCTCCACGGATTTCGCGGGGTCCTTGTTGGATGTCCGGCTCACGCCCGGCGAAGACTTTCCCGAAGATCAAGCCGAAACGGCCCGCGCCCTGGCCATCGCGCAGGCTGCCGGTTTCGAGCTTCCGGACCGCGACGACGGCAGGCTCCGCGTCACGCCGACGTCCGACGATCTTGCCAGGGAGCTGTCCGACGACGGCCCCTACGTCGTGGTCCACCCCGGCGCGGCCGCCCCGGCGAGGGCCTGGCCGGCGTTCCATCACGCAGCCGCAGTGGAACTCCTCGAAGCCCACGGCCACCGCGTAGTCGTCACCGGAAGTCCGGCCGAAGCCTCCCTCACGGCGACAGTGGCAGGACCTTCCGCCCGCAACCTGGGCGGCAGAACCAGCCTGCGCACGCTCGCAGCGGTACTGGACGGGGCCGCCGTCGTGGTCACCGGCAATACGGGGCCTGCGCATCTCGCCGCAGCCGTCGGGACGCCCGTGGTGTGCCTCTTCGCACCGGTGGTCCCGGCCATCCGGTGGGCGCCATACGGGGTGCCGCTGGAATTGCTGGGCGACCAGGAAGCAGGCTGCAAGGACACCCGGGCACGGAAGTGTCCCATCCCCGGGCACCCTTGCCTGAGTTCAGTGACTCCCGAACAGGTCCTGGAGGCCGTGACGCGCCTGCTGGGCGGCGTCTCCTCCCTGGCCACCCGACGGAAGGTGCGGAATCCATGAGAATCCTGGTGTGGCATGTCCATGGCGGATGGATGGAAGCATTCGTCAGGGGACAGCATGAATACCTCCTCCCGGTGGAGCCCGACGGCGGCCCCTGGGGTTTGGGGCGCGGCGGCCGTGAGTGGCCGGCCACCGCGCAGGAGATAGACCTCGCAACCATCGATCCGGACAGCGTGGACGTGGTGGTCCTGCAGCGGCCCGGGGAGATCACGGCCGTGGCCCGGGCCCTCGGGCGCCGGCCCGGACTCGACCTGCCGGCCGTCTACCTGGAGCACAACACCCCCAAGGTCGGCGTCCCGTGCACGCGGCACCCGATGGCGGAGCAGCACACCATTCCCGTGGTCCACGTGACCCATTTCAACCGGCTGCTCTGGGACACCGGCTCGGCCCGCACCAAGGTGATAGAGCACGGCATCCCCGACCCCGGACGGCTCTACACCGGCGAACGCGAAGAGATGGGCGTGGTGGTGAACGAGCCCCTGAGGCGCGGCCGGGTGACGGGCACGGACCTGCTGCCCGGTTTTGCCGGCGCGGGGCCGCTGCGCCTGTTCGGAATCGGGACGGAGGCTTTGCCCGCGGCCTTGGACCTCGGCGGCTGGGAGCGCAGCGGGGAACGACTCCGCGTCGTAGGGGACGTTCCGGCCCCGCAGCTCCACCGTGAACTTGCCCGCTGCCGGCTCTACCTGCACCCCTTCCGCTGGACATCCTTGGGGCTTGCCCTCCTGGAGGCGATGCACCTGGGCATGCCCGTCGTGGCGCTTGGCACCACGGAGGCGCACCGTGCGGTGCCACGGGGCGCCGGACTGGTTTCCAACGACGTCGACGAACTGCAGGCTTTCGCGCGCCGGCTCCTCGCCGACCCGGACGATGCCTACGCCATGGGGCTGGTGGCCCGGGAGGCGGCGCTGGACCGCTATGGCCTGGGGAGGTTCCTCAACGCCTGGGACGAACTCCTGGCCGAGCTCGGCACGGGCCGCAGGCAACACCGCCAGCCTTCAGAGAGGACACACCGATGAAGATCTCCATGGTTTCCGAACATGCCAGCCCCTTGGCTGCGCTGGGCGGCGTGGACGCGGGCGGCCAGAACGTCCATGTCGCAGCACTCTCTTCGAGCCTCGCCAACCGCGGCCACCACGTCACCGTATACACGCGTCGCGACGATCCGGACCTTCCTGCAAAGGTGCACGTGGCTCCAGGACTCACGGTTGTCCACGTGGACGCCGGCCCCGCACGCCACATCCCCAAGGACAGCCTGCTGCCCTTCATGGGTGCGCTCGCGGAAGGCATCGGCGCGGACTGGGCGGGCAATGTTCCGGACCTTGTCCACGCGCACTTCTGGATGTCCGGCCTCGCTGCCATCCAGGCCGCCCGGAGGGTCCGTGCGGCGGACCCGGTTCCGGTGGTCCAAACCTTCCACGCCCTGGGGTCCGTCAAGCGCAAGCACCAAGGCGCGGCCGACACCAGCCCGGCGGCGAGGGCCTGGCTGGAACCCTGGGTCGGTCGCACGGCAGATTGGGTCATCGCCACCTGCCCTGACGAGGTCTTCGAACTCAAGGCGCTGGGAATCGGCAAGTCCAAGGTGTCAATCGCCCCGTGCGGCGTGGACCTGGCACTCTTTGGCGCCGTGGCCGACGCCGAGGCCAAACCCCGGCGCCACCGCATCCTGAGCGTCGGGCGCCTGGTGCCGCGCAAGGGCGTGGACCTGGTGATCCAAGCGCTCCCGCTGCTCGCACAGGCCGGTTTCCACGACGTCGAACTCCTGATCGTCGGCGGTTCAGGCGACGCGCTGTCCCTCGAGGACGACCCGGAAGCCCGGCGGCTCCGCTTGCTGGCCAAGGAGCTCGGCGTGGAAGACCAGGTGACCATGCGCGGCCAGGTTCCCCGTGATGCCATGCCAGGCATCTTCCGCAGCGCCGACGCCGTGGTTTGTGCCCCCTGGTATGAACCGTTCGGCATCGTCCCCCTGGAGGCCATGGCCTGCGGCGTGCCGGTGGTGGCGGCCGCCGTCGGAGGGCTGCGGGAGACCGTCGTCGACCAGAAGACGGGCCTGCATGTCCCGCCCCGCGATCCGCAAGCGATCGCCGACGCCGTGGCGCGGCTCCTCGCCGATCCTGCGCTCCGCGCCGACATGGGGCGCGCCGGAACCCGGCGCGCCCGCTCCCGCTACTCATGGGACCGCGTCGCGGCCGACACCGAGAAGGCGTACTGGTCCGTCCTCGCCGCCGGACTGCCGCGGCAGGCGGCCGAACGCCTCGAACCCCTGGAAGGAACGGCAAGATGACCATCATCAAGGCCCCCGCCACCCCCGCCGCGCCCGGCGCGCCCGGCGCCGTCCCGGATGCCGAGGTGTCCACCCACTTGGACAACGTCATCCCGGCCCTCGAATCCCTGCGTTCGCAGGCTGGCCGTTTGTCGGGGTGGGGAACCGAACTCGCGGTCCGGCTCCTGGCCGGGCAACGGCTGCTGGCCGCCGGCAACGGCGGCTCGGCGGCAGAAGCCCAGCACCTGACGGCCGAACTCGTCGGCCGGTTCGACGCCGAGAGGGCGCCCTTTTCGGCCATTTCACTCCACGCCGAGACCTCCGCGCTGACCGCAGTCTCCAATGATTACGGATACGAGGAAGTGTTCGCGCGCCAGGTCAGGGCGCACGGCCGGGCCGGGGACGTCCTCATCCTGCTGTCCACGAGCGGGCGGAGCCCCAACCTCCTTAAAGCCGTCCGCGCTGCCAATGAAGGCGGCATCGCCACGTGGGCACTCACCGGCCCGGGACCCAACCCGCTGTCCGAGGCCTGCGAGGAGGCCGTGACGATCGACGCTATCGCCGCCAACGCCCAGGAAGGGCACCTGATCGCCGTCCATGCGGTGTGCCGCGCCTTTGATGCGGAGGTCGCCCGGCGGTCCGGCGCGCTACCCGGCACAGCCCGGTGGGTCCGGCCATGAAAGTGACGGTGGTAGGTGACCTTCTCCTGGACGTCGACATCAACGGCACCGCCACCCGGCTCAGCCCGGACGCGCCGGTTCCGGTGGTCGACGTCGCCGGGATCCGGCGTCGGGCCGGCGGCGCGGGGCTCGTCGCCACGCTCCTGATGCGGGATGGCCACGACGTCGCCCTGGTCACCGCGCTGTCGGACGACGACGGCGCGCGCCACCTGAGGCGGGCGCTGGCCGGTGTGGAGCTGCTCGCCGGACCCCCGCTCGCCCCCACGCCCACCAAGACCAGGGTCCGGATCGGGTCCCACCCGATGGTCCGCTTCGATGAAGGGTGCGCGCCCGCCCCCGCACCGGCTGCCACCGCCCAAATGCTTGCCGCTGTTGATTCGGCGGAAGCCATTGTGGTGGCCGACTACGGGCGGGGCATCACCTTCAACGCGGACATCCGGGCGGCGCTGGGTGGCGCGGCCCGCCGGGTCCCGGTGGTGTGGGACCCCCACCCGGCCGGTTCGGAGCCGGTGCCGGGGACCGCCGTCGCGACGCCCAACCTCGCCGAGGCGATCGGCTTGGTGAAAACGGCCGGAGCGGATCCTGCCGGGGCCGATGCCGCGAAGGCCGGGAAGCGGCTGCTGGAACGCTGGGGGTGCGACGCCGTCCTGGTCACCCGGGGCGAAGCGGGGGCAGTGCTCGTCGATGGGAAACGGGATGCCGTCAGCATCCCTGCGCCGGCGACTCCGGTAAGCGATCCCTGCGGGGCCGGTGACCGCTTGGCGGGCAGCCTGGCCGTGTACCTGGGGCTCGGAATGGACCTTCCGGACGCGGCCGCCCGGGCCGTGGGGGACGCCTCCCTGTTCCTGGCTGAGGGGGGAGCGGCGTCCCTCGTGATGGAGGCAGGCGGGACGGGTACCGGGCCGGAGGGCGCTGCTCCCGACCGCGTCGCTGCCGACGGCGCCGCTGCCGACGGCGCCGCTCCCGACCGCGTCGCTGCCGACGGCGCCGCTGCCGACGGCGTCCGGCTCGCCAGGGCGGTTCGCGCCGCCGGCGGAACGGTCGTCGCGACCGGCGGCTGCTTCGACCTCCTGCACGCCGGCCACGCCCGCACCCTGGCCATCGCCCGGAGCATGGGCGATTGCCTCATCGTTTGCCTGAATTCCGACCGATCCGTTCGCCGGCTCAAGGGGCCGCACCGGCCGATCGTGAGCATGGAGGACCGCGCCGAACTGCTGCTTGCGTTGTCCTGCGTGGACGCCGTCGTCGTCTTCGACGAGGACACCCCGGAGGCCTGCCTGGAAAAGCTCCGGCCCCACATCTGGGTCAAGGGCGGCGACTACGGACCCGAAGAACTGCCGGAGACCCGCCTTTTGGCCGGCTGGGGAGGACGATGCCTCACCGTGCCGTTCCACCCCGCGCGATCCACCAGTGGCTTGGCTGAAGCACTCGCCAAAGTCGGCTGAATCCACCCTTTCGGAATGAAGGACCAAGCAAGGAAAGGAACGGCATGAAAAAGCAAGCACCCGGCCGCGTCATCGTGACCGGAGGTGGCTCCGGCCTGGGCGCCGCGATCGTCGAAGTCATCCTCGACGCCGGAGGGACGCCCTTCGTCTTCGACCGCGACATTAGCAACGTGAGCGGCGCGAAGGCATTGCAGGTGGACGTTTCCGACCGGGACGCCGTGGAAGGAGCAGTCAAGGAGGCAGCCGAAATCCTCGGAGGCCTCGATGGCGTGGTGACGGCAGCCGGCATCGACCGCTGCGGCAAACTGGGCGACGTCCCCGCGGAGGACTGGGAAAAAGTCATCTCAGTAAATCTGCTGGGCACCGTCTCCGTAGTGCGCGCCGCGCTACCGTACCTCAAGGAATCCCGCGGCCGTGCCATCACCATCGCGTCCACGCTCGGCCTCCGTGCATTTCCGGACGCCACGGCGTACTGCGCCTCGAAGTTCGGCGTGATCGGGTTCAGCCGGGCGCTGGCTGCGGAAACCGGGGGAGTTATCGGCGTCACCACCATCATCCCGGGAGGCATGAAGACGCACTTCTTCGACGAACGCGATGACCAGTACAAGCCGCAGGACGACTCCAAGCTCAACGATCCCGTCAATGTGGCACACGCGGTGGTGTTCGCGCTGTCCCAGCCCATAGGCAGCGAGGTCCGCGAACTGCTGATCTGCCCGGCGGAAGAAGGATCGTGGCCATAAAGTCCCCGAAGTGCGGTTGAAGCCACGACGAAGGGGTACAAACCCATTGATAGTAATCATGCTTACTATCCCGGCTGCTGTCCGCAGCCTGCCAACTGTGGAAAGAGAGCGACAATGACTGAGAGCCAATCGCCGCAGGACGGAAGCTTCGCGGCGCCACAGACAGGTGTCCCCGCTGGGACCGGACCTTACTCCGGAAGCTACGTGGACACGCCAATTGAAATGGAGACGGACTCTGCCGCCCCCGGTTACCAAGCCGGAGCAGACTCCCCTGCCCGCCCTGTGGAAACCGCCAAACAGGAAGCTGCCGGCGTCGCGGAGGCGGCCAAGAATGCCGCCGGCGGCGTGGTTGACGTTGCGAAGACCGAGGCCTCGCATGTGGCCCAGGATGTCAGGATGAATGCCCGGCAGCTGCTCACGCAGACCAAAGGCGAACTGGCGGAACAAGCTGCAATCCAGCAGCAGCGCGTGGCCGAAGGCCTGTGGTCCATCTCCGACGAGCTGTCCACCATGGCCAAGGCCTCCCAGGACGGCGGCGTGGCCACGGACCTGGTCCGGCAGGCAGCCCAGCGTTCTTCCTCCGTGGCCGCATGGCTGGAAAACCGGGATCCGGGATCACTCCTGGACGAGGTGAAGAGCTTTGCACGCCGCAGGCCCGGCGCGTTCCTCCTGCTGGCTGCAGGCGCGGGCGTGCTCGTAGGACGGCTCGGCCGTGGCATGGCGGAGAACGCATCGGCTGATTCCGTGGACACCATGGCTGCCAACCCGGATGCCGGCTATTACCCAAGCGCAGGCGGCGCCGTGCCGCCGCCCCCTGTGGATCTGCCGGGGCCCGAAACCACCACTGCCGGGTACGGAACTCCGTACGGCACAGCGGACGCCGGCAGGGTCAAGGCCCATGGTGACCCGCTCGCGGGATCCCTTGACCCGGACAGCCCGGAATACGGAGGTCCCCGATGAGCAGTCCCGCGGACCTGCCTCCCACCGAAGCCCACATCAAGGCGGAAACCATGCCGCTTGGAGAGCTGCTGAGTGACCTGACGCGTGACGTCTCCGTGCTGATGCGCCAGGAAGTGGAGCTGGCCAAGGCGGAGCTCAAGGAATCAGCCACCAAGGCCGGAAGGGGCGCCGGGATGCTTGCGGGGGCCGCCTGGGCCGGGCACCTCGCCGTGCTGTTCCTTTCGCTCGCCGTGTGGTGGGCCCTTGGCCAGCTCATCACGCCGGGCTGGTCCGCCGTCGTGGTGGCAGTCGTTTGGGGCATCGTTGCGGCCGTGCTCGCCAGCATGGGCCGCAGGGAACTGAAGACCATTAACGGCATGCCGCGCACCGCGGAGACAGTCAAGGAAATACCTCCAACCTTCAAACCGAATACCGAGGAGACACGATGACCCAGAACCCGGACGCCCTGCGCGCCGACATCGAAGAAACTCGCAGGCGGCTCAGTACGAACGTCGATGCCGTGGCGGACAAGGTCACGCCGTCGCACATCGTCAACAGGCGCGTGGACAGGATCAGGACCGCCGTCTTCGGTGCCCGCGACGACGTCCAGCATGCAGCGGCCGACGCCGCCCATCACGCCCAAGACGCCGTTTCCGGGGTCGTCTCCGAAATCGGCGACGCGCCCCGGATGATTACGCGGAAGGCTCAGGGCAGCCCCGTTGCCGCGGGCCTGATCGCTTTCGGCGCCGGCCTGCTGGTGTCAGCCCTGATCCCGCCGTCGGAGAAGGAACGCGAGGCAGCCCAAGCGGTAAAGGAAGCGGCACAACCGCTGACCGAAGAGCTGGGTCGTGCCGCGCAGGACGTCGCCGAGCACCTCAAGGAACCGGCACAGGACGCTGTGCAGAACGTCAAGGACAGTGCCATGGAGGCTGCCGCCAACGTCAAGGACGAGGGCCAGGCCGCAGCTGCCGATGTCCAGGACCGCGCCTCCGCCGCCAAGGACAACCTCGGCGATCACTGAGACCCTGCCCCTGAGTCGCAGCCGCCGTTAGCCCTCCCGATGGCAAGGCTGCGACTCAGCCGCGGGAGCGTGCGGGAGCATAGCGCGGGGCGCCTCAGCGCACCTCGAGGATGAGCGAGAGCAACCTCGCCGCGGCCGGGCGGGCAGCGTGTTCCTCGATCCATTGGGCCCGGGCCAGGGCCTTGCTGACGGCCTGCGTGGTGATGCCAAGTTCCTCGGCCACGGCTTTCTGCTGGCCCCGGACTCCAGGCGTCAGGAGATCCAGTACCCGCCATTCGGCGGCGGTGCGGTGCTGCACAACGTGTCCCAGCAGGCGCAGCACGGCCTCGGATTCGGCCGCCAGCGCGGCCACTGGCCCCTCGACCGCCACGGTCACCCGGTCCTTGCCGCTGCGCAGCCGGTCAACGGCGCGCCGCGCATAGACCAGCCCGTGCCCGGAGGCGTCCTTGATCTGGTTGGGCAGCGGCTCGTTCACCGGTCCGACGCCGATCCCCACGTACCAGTGTCCGCCGCGGAGGGCGATCAACGCGACCTCCACCGCCTGGTGCGGGCAGTCCACGATTCCCTGGACCTCGTCCTCTACGGAGCGATCGAAGTCCAGCCGCGCCGGAATGTGCCGCAGCTCCTTCAGTAGCTGCGGCACGAGGTCGCCGTCGTTGCGACTGTCGCGTTGATTGATGGTCAGCGTGAACATGTGGATCACAGCCTACCGGCAGGTAGTTGCGCGGCAAACGCGGGGAAACACAGCGTCACCGGGCTGGATCGGGCGAGTGTCAGTCCAGGCTCGTGCGGGTACTCACGACGGCAGGCGGCAGCGCCCGGGACGCGACGCGGGCGGCGTCGGGCACGCCGGCGTCCAGCATCGCCCGCTGCATTGCCAGCACGAGAGGGGCGGTTTCGCCCTTGCTTTCAAAGAGCCAGAACCCGCCGGAAGCGCGGAAGACCAGGGCGTTCCTTCCGGAAACGCCGAGAGACGCTTTCCTGCCCGCTGCGAGCATCCGGGAGGGGGTGGTGCCTTCCGCGGTGGTCACGGCCTTGATTGTTGTGGCGTCGATGTCCGCCCAGCGGAAGACCCGGGTGGTGTGTTTCTGCGCAAAACGCGCCGCGAGGCCGCCCTCGAAAACGAGCAGCTTGCGGAAACTCATCAGCAGCGTCAGTGACCACAGCACCAGGCCCGTGAGCGCGCTGACCAGCACGTACATCGGAAGATCGGTGAAGAGGCCCGGCTCGCGGCTGGACCGGGGAGTCACGAACTCGCCGACGGTGCCATAGGCAAATCCGACGGCCAAGCAGGGCAGCAGCGCCTTCCAATACACCTTGCTGGAAATGGCCACAAAGCGCAGCGGGCCGAGCTCGTGGCCAAGCCTGCGCTCGGCGCGCCGGACCAGCCAGCTACGGCCGTGCATCGGGCTGCCGGCCGTAAAGCTTGGGCAGGCCCTGCCGTTCGGCCTCGGCCGCGCCGGCTGCCTCGGACTCGGCGGAGGCTTCGGCTGCGGCCTTCGGATCCGGGACAGGGGACTGGCCGCGGGCCAGTCCGGAGCGCAGGTCGATGGCCGTGAACTTGGCTTCGAAGCTGTCGCCGCCGCTGCCGCTGAACGCCGCGGCGATCGTCAGGACAACGTAGAGCGGGGCGAAGGACCAGCAAACAGCCCGCCAGCCGCCCAGCCAGGCGCCGGAAGTGGTGCCGTCGGTGATGCGGACACCCCGCATGCCGGAGGCAGCATCGCCCAGCCCGCCGAAGGCTCCGCAGACCATGCCGTAACCGAAGAGCACCAGGAACCAGATCGCCGCTACCACCCCGTAGAACGCGCCCGTGCTGGAGGCGAGCGTGTAGGAGAGCGAGCCCAGGGCGTAGTTCTGTACCAGGCTGTTGAAGACAACTATCAGGAGTCCGGCCACGGCGAGGACCACCAAGGCATCGAGGACCCTTCCCCAAAAGTGGGGCCAGCCCGCCTTGCGCACGTAGTAGCTGCCGGTCTCGGTGTGGCGCCGCACGGGCAGGCCGTTGGAAGCGTCGACAAGGCCGGTGGACTGCGGGTGTTTCTTGGTGCTCATGAGGGACTTTCGGGACGTCGGAAACGGGCGGGTGGCTAGGACAGGCCTGCGAGGCCGCCGAGGATCCCGGCCAGTGTCTGCCGTGAGGCTTCCCGCAGTTCCAAGGAGACAGAGTCGCCATGGGTGGTGGGTGTCAGCAGGTGGACGGAGTCCGGGCCCGTGTAGACGGTGACGGTAGGGAAGTCCTCGGTGTCGGAGCTGAAGGCAACCACGTTGCTCGCGGCGCGCGTGTCGGCCAGGGCCGTCGGCGCGCTGGCCTCGAATTCTGCCTCGCTGTAGGAGACGGCTTCGGTGTCGCGGGCAGCGGATCCCTCGGGATCGACGAACTCCGCCAGACGGTCCGCCAGCGACCGGCGGGCGACTACGGTGAAACCGTGGAGGCCGCCGTCGTCCACTTCCTCCACCAGGACGCCCTCGGCGTGAACGTAGGCGTAAAGCCAGCGCCGGCCGGTGGAGACGGTGCGTTCAATGGAGACGACGGTGCTCCCGCTGCGGCGCAAGGTGAGCGCCCCGGTGATGTCCTCGGTGGCGTGCAGCCGTGTGGGCTCGGTTTCGCCTTCAAAGATCACAGGGTAGACAAGCTCCTTGGCCAGGAGTCCACGCAGCGCCACCGCGCACATGACATCCTTGCTGGCCTCCTGGGCGGTTAGCCACGGCAGGGCGACGATCTGCTCGCGCTGGACGCCGTCCAGGGCCACGACTTCCTCGTCCGTCAGCGTGGGCAGGGCAAAGCCGTCGTCGGACGCCTTGCCCAGGACAGCAGCCGCGCAGCGGACGTCGCGCTCGGTCCAATTGATCGTGTTTGTAGTCATCCGAAAATCCCTCCGACGAACTTACCGACTGATTTGGCCGCGTTACTGACCCCGTCTGCAACCTTAGTGCCAACGTCTTTGGCGAACCCCGCCACCTCCCGGGCCCCGTCGGCGATATAGCTGCCGGGGTTCCTGGCGAAGTTGCTGATGGAATCCCAGTTGTCCGCCACGAGGTTGCCGAGTGCCCAGGCGCCGGCAACGAGTCCCGCCCCGACCACGATCGGGGCGCCGATCGGTCCCAGCATTGCCGCGCCGCCGGCGGTCATGAGCATGATGCTGCCGACGCCACCCACCACGGAGAGGCCGCCGGCAACCCGGTCTCCGGTGCCGCGCCAGCCGTCATGCTCGGGGCTGATCATGTCGCTGATGCCGCCCACGATGTTCAGGGGCGCCGCGAACGCTCCGGCCATGCGCAGGCCCTTGGAGAACTTGGACGCGTCCTGGAAGGCCTGGCTATAGGGGATGTTCGCTTTGAGGTCGGAGATGACGTCCGTGATTTTGCCGCCGCTGCGCAGCGAATCGAGGGCCTCGCGGAGCACGGTGCCGCCGGCGCGCCAATCGGTGAGGATTTCCTTCGTCTTGGCGAACTCCTGCCACCCCAGTTTCCCCAGCTTGTATGCCTGCCACAGCTGGGCGCCGACCTCCTTGGCGCCGGAGGCGGTGTCATACACGTCCATGAGGACTCCCACGGAGCTTTCGCCGCTCTTGTGGCTGGCGTACTCCTGCTGGTTGGCGTTCTTTTTCAGTTCGCTCGCGCCCGAGCGCAGCATTGACGCGGCCTTGATGAGGCTTTGGCGGTGCCTGCCGTTCCAGTCGCTCTTGAAGTGGGCGGCGTCCTGGCCTTTCCAGGCCGTGCTGGAGTTGATGAGCTGGGTCAGCTGCGAGCCCTGCAAGGCAATTGTGTCTGCAGCCTTGCCCATGATTCCGGCCAGCGACCGCAGCTGCGCGACGTCGGCTCCATAGAATCCCGCCATCCGGATTCCCCCGTTCTCCGTGGTTTTTGGTCAGTTCCAACCCAGCCTATGGACCGTCCCTTCGCCGCGTCGATGGGGATCCCTCCCCATATGGACAGCGCTTAAACAGCGACGGCGGCAGCCCAGGTCCCATGGAACCCGGCCTGCCGCCGTCGTGCAAGTCAAAGCGGCGGGAGGGAGGCGTCAGTGGCCTTCGGCCTCGAAGCGCTTGATGGACGCTTCCAGCTCGGCTTCGGCTGCTGCGCGGTCGGCCCAGCCTTCGGCCTTGACCCATTTGCCGGGCTCGAGGTCCTTGTAGCGGGTGAAGAAGTGCTCGATTTCCTTGATGAGGAATTCGCTGACGTCCGAGACTTCCTGGATGTGGTCGAAGCGCGGGTCCGCGGGAACGCAGAGGACCTTGGCGTCTCCGCCGCCGTCGTCGGTCATGTTGAAGACGCCGATCGGGCGGGCCTCGACGATCACGCCGGGGTGCAGGTCGAAGTCCTGCAGGAGCACCAGGGCGTCCAGCGGGTCGCCGTCCTCGCCCAGGGTGTTCTCGAAGAAACCGTAGTGGGTGGGGTACTGCATGGACGTGAACAGGATGCGGTCCAGGCGGACGCGGCCGGTCTCGTGGTCAACTTCGTACTTGACGCGCGATCCCTTCGGGATCTCGATGGTGACGTCATGCTTCATGGAATGCTCCTTGACGGTATTGGCGTGGGCGCGGCAAAAGAACGGCCGGCGCCGCCGACTACTATTGAGGATATAGCGAGAGGTCCACGTTTCTTGAACCGGGGGACATCCAGGACGTTAAGGACCACAGCGACATGAAGGCCCAAATGCAGGCTGCCGTGCCGGAACCCGAAGGAAATGACCAGGGGAAGCCGGCCGCCCCGGCCCCGGACAAACCGCGCAAGCCCCGCCCCTTCATCCGCCGCCTGATCCGCGCGGTGCAATGGCTGGCCCTTGCTGCGGCGATTGCCGCGCTCGCCGTCCCGATGGGCGTCAACGTAGCGCCCGGGTTCTTCGCGCCACAGGAGACACCCGCTGCCCCGCTTCCCCCGTGGCAGCGCGCGCCGGAGCAGCTTTCGGCCACCCGCGGCGTCGAACCGCTGGATCCTGCCGCGCCCCTTCCCTTGCCCGGCAAGCTTGCCGCGCAGCTGGACGCTGCCCTGAAGCCGGACGGGGGCGGCAACTTCACCGCGGTGGTCCAGGACGCGCTGAGCGGCGACGTCCTTTACGAGCGCGACGGCGGCAAGAACCGGGTGCCCGCGTCCAACATGAAGCTGCTCACCGCCGTCGCCGCCCTACGGTCCATCGGCCCCGAGACCCGCTTCAGCACCCAGGTGCTGGCGGGCGCGAAGCCCTCCATCGTTGTGCTGCGCGGCGGCGGGGACGTGCTGCTGGCCGCCGGCCGGTCAGCCCCGGAAGAGGTGATGGGCCGGGCCGGGCTGGCGACCCTCGCCGCGGACACGATTGCGGCACTGGCGAAGCAGGGGGTCAAGGGTCCGCTGTCCGTGCAACTGGACGACTCCTTGTTCACGGGACCGGCGCTCAACCCGGCCTGGAGCCTTGAGGACGTCGACGCCGGGGAAACCGCCCCGCTGTTCCCGCTGGCGATGAACGGCGGCCGCGATGTCCCCGGAACGGTGGGCGGGCCGCGGCCGAAGGACGCCGCGCTCGACGCGGCGCAGGCATTCACGGCCAGGCTGAAAGCCGCAGGTGCAGCTGCGGGCATTACCGTCAGGACCGCCGTCGTGCGGGCCAAGGCGCACGCCGACGCCGAGGTGCTGGCCGCCGTCGAATCCGCCACCGTCCGCCAGCAGGTGGACCTCATGCTCGAGACGTCCGATAACTACCTCGCCGAGGTGCTGGGCCGCATGGCGTCGCTCGCGTCCGGCGGCGCCGGGTCCAACGACGGCGCCACTGCGGCCGTGCGGACGCAGCTTGGCCAGCTGGGAATCGACACCGTCTCGATGCGGCTCTCCGACGTGTCCGGGCTGTCGCTGGCGAACCGGGTGACCACTCGGCAGTTCGCCGAGGTGGTCCGGGCGATCACCTCGGGTCCGGATACCCGGCTCCGGGCCGCGCTCGCGGGATTCCCGGTGGCCGGCCTGACTGGAACCCTGGACGACCGCTACGTCGACGCCAGCACGGCAAGCGGGGCCGGACTGGTGCGGGCCAAGACGGGCACCTTGAACTCCGTCATCGCGCTGAGCGGCTATGTGGTGGACGCGGACGGCAGGCTCCTGGTGTTCTCCTTCATCGGCAACGGACTCACCCCGGGCGCGGCGGGGAACAAGGTGGCCCTGGACCGCGCGGCGTCCGCGCTGGCATCCTGCGGCTGCCGCTGATGCCCTGCGGCTGCCGCTGATGCCCTGCGGCTGCTCCGGGGCCCGGGCCAAACCTCCGCGTGCAGCGAACTTAAGGGACTGTTGTCAGGGGACTGTGTTCGAATGGGAAACATGGAGTCCCAGCAGCACGCCAATCCATCAAGCCCTGGTTCATCAAGCAAGGCGCAGTCACTGATCAACTGGGAGCTCGCCGCGTCCACGGCGGCCCGGCTCGCTCCGCCGGGCCCGGCCATGAGCCCGTCGGAGATCGGGCGCGCGGTGAACAGCCTGCGCCGCAGCGCTGACGTTTCCGTGCCGTATGTCCATGAGATCACCGGGCTGGAAGCCGCCCGGGACCTCCGCGACTCCCATGTCCTTGTGGTGGACCGTGCCTCCTGGTCCAAGGCAAACACGCAGAGCTTCGCCGTGATGTTGCAGCCCGCGCTGCAGCAGATGCTCGACTCCCGCCACGGCGTCACCCTGACTCCCGCGGCCGCGGCAACCAGCGGGGCGATCACCGGAAGCCAGCTCGGCGCCGTCCTCGCCTTCCTGTCCAGCAAGGTCCTGGGCCAGTACGATCCGTTCGCCGCGCTGGCCCCGGAGTCCAAGGCACCGCCCGGCGGCCGCCTGCTGCTGGTGGCGCCGAACATCATCTCCGTGGAACGCGAGCTCAACGTCGACCCCGACGATTTCCGCTTGTGGGTCTGCCTGCACGAACAGACGCACCGCGTGCAGTTCGCGGCCGCGCCGTGGCTTCGCGGCCACATGCTCGAGGAAATCGAGAAACTGAGCACCAACCTGCTGGGCAACGTCGATTCGCTCATGGAGCGTGCAAGCGCGGCGGCCCGGTCCCTGCGGGACCGCTCCGGCCCCGGGGACATCCCGCGCCGTGGAGCCATCCTGGACCTGCTGCAGAACCCCGAGGAGAAGGCCTCCCTTTCCCACCTCACGGCCGTCATGAGCCTGCTGGAGGGCCACGCCAATGTGGTGATGGACGCCGTCGACTCCTCCCTGATTCCTTCCGTGAAGACCATCCGGCAGCGCTTCAACGACCGCGGCAAGGACCGTGGCGTGATCGAGAAGTTCATCCGGAGCCTGCTGGGCCTGGACGCCAAGATGCGCCAGTACAGCGACGGCGCCAAGTTCGTCCGCGCGGTCGTGGCCGTCGTGGGGATGGAGGGCCTCAACAGGGTCTGGGAATCCGCCGAACACCTGCCCACCGAAGAGGAAATCCACGACGCCAAGCTGTGGCTTGAGCGGATGGGGCTGTGAACAGCGGGCCCGAGAATAACTGGCCCGTGAGCGCGGAAGGCAGGACATCAAGCGGCCGACGGCGGCCCGGCCGCCTCGCGCCGCTCGTCGGCAAGGCGCGCAACCACCTCCGGGAGGTGCTGGCAGCGGCTGGCTACCCGGAGCGGGTCCTCGTCGCCTGCAGCGGCGGCCCTGATTCCCTCGCGCTGGCCTCGGTGGCGGCGTACTTTGCCCGCCGCGGCAACGTGGACGGGCACCCGGTGTCCGTGGCCGCCGTCGTGGTGGACCATCAGCTCCAGGCAGGGTCCGCCGAGGTCGCCGCGGAAACCGTCGCTGCCCTGGAGGAATTGGGCCTCTCGCCGGTCCAACTGCGCAGTGTCGAGGTGGCTGCCACCGGTTTCGGACCCGAAGCCGCGGCACGCGATGCCCGGCATGCCGCCCTTGAGGCCGCGGCCGAAGACCTGGGCTGCGGTGCGATCCTGCTCGGCCACACCCTGGACGACCAGGCGGAACAGGTGCTCCTCGGCCTGGCCCGCGGTTCCGGAACCCGCTCCCTGGCCGGGATGCGCCCCGTGCGCGGCAGGCTGCTGCGCCCCTTCCTGGGCCTGCGCCGCGAAGAAACCGTTGAAATCTGTGCCATCGAACAGCTGGTTCCCTGGCACGATCCGCACAACACGGACCCTGCCTTCGCGCGCTCGCGGACCCGGGTGGAAGTGATGCCGGTGCTGGAGGAAAAGCTCGGGCCCGGAGTCGCCGAATCCCTCGCCCGCACCGCGGCCATCCTGCAGCAGGATGCCGATTTCCTCGAGGAGCTCGCCGCCGAACGCTACGCCGGGCTCGTGCACCGCACTGACGACGGCGTCTGGCTCCCGGAAGCCGCGCTAAGGGAGCTGCCGCCGGCGCTCAGGTTCCGGGTAATCGCCAAGGCGGCGGCCGACGTCGGGGGCCAGCAACCCGGGTACGGCCGCCTCCAGGCCGCCGAGGCTCTGCTGCGGAGGCAAGGCTCGGCAGGCCCGGTCCAGCTCCCGGGAAACGTCAGCGTGTACCGGCTCTCCCTTGCCGGGCAGGCGCAGGAGAAACTGGCCCGGGAGAAGCGGCCCGGGCAGCCTGACGTTCCCCGCGAAGGGGATGGCTGTGGGAAGCTAGTATTCCGGCATCACGAAACACCCCAACACTAGCCGCAGACCCGCATCAACACAGGAGCCATTGGTGGATTCAACCGACGTCCAGGCAGACCTCAAACACGTTCTCTACACCAAAGAGCAGATCCAGCAGCGGATCACAGAACTCGCAGCGCAGATTGACAAGGACTACGAGGGCCGTGAGCTCCTGATCGTGGGCGTCCTGAAGGGTGCCGTCATGGTCATGGCAGACCTCGCCCGTGCCCTGCACAGCCACGTCAGCATGGACTGGATGGCCGTGTCCTCCTACGGCTCCGGCACCCAGTCTTCAGGCGTGGTGCGCATCCTCAAGGACCTCGACACCGACCTCATGGGCAAGGACGTGCTCATCGTCGAGGACATCATCGATTCGGGCCTGACGCTCTCCTGGCTCAAGACCAACCTGGAGTCCCGCGGCACCTCTTCCGTGGAAATCTGCACCGCGTTCCGCAAGCCGGACGCCGCGAAGGTCGAACTGGACGTCAAGTACGTCGGCTACGACCTTCCCAATGAATTCGTGGTGGGCTACGGCCTCGACTACGCCGAGAAGTACCGCAACCTGGAGTTCGTGGGCACCCTGGCCCCGCACGTCTACGAGTAGAGACCACGCCACCGGGCATCCGGAAGGCATGAAGGCGGCTTCCCTTTCGGGGCGCCGCCTTCATTTATTTGCCCCCTTGTGCAACCCTGAAGCCCTGTTGTGCCCCGCGTGTGAGCGTGCAAGCACTTCGTGGGGGGATGCTCGCAAGCCAAAGGGGAGGCAAAATGAAAGACGAAACAACACGAGCCCAGGGCCGCGGCAAAGTCCGCGCCCTCCTGGCCGGAGGACTGGTCCTCGGTGTAGGTGCCACAGTGGTCCTCGCGGCCTGGAACGATTCCGAATTCGGCACGGGAACCTTTACCGCTGGCGCCTTCAACATGCAGGGCAGCACGGACGGCTCGGCGTTCTCGGACCATGCTTCGGCACCCGGCGCAACCCTGCCGTTCAGCGTCAACCCGGGCAACCTTGCCCCGGGGGACACGGTCTACGCGCCGTTTGCAGTGCGCCTTGCGGCGAACACCTCCACGGGTGCGACGGTAACCGTCAACGGCGCCACGGCCGGCGGCAGCAGCATAGCCAACCTGAGCTACCAGCTCCTCCAGACCACCACCTTCGGCTGCGATGCATCCACCACCGGAACGGACCTGGTCACCGCCGGAACCGCCCTCGGCGGCACGCTTAGCGGCGTGACCTTCGATCTCGACGCCGGTTCGCCGGCCACGGACCCCGGGGACCCGGTCTTCCTGTGCTTCAAGGTGACAGCTGGTGCCGGTCTCGTCCAGGGCCAGAGCGGCACCGCCACATGGGAGTTGTCGGCCGCTTCAACGTCCTGACCCGGGCGACTGGAAAAGACGATGACCGGACAGGCACCGGCCGGACACTTTCGGATGCGCCCACGCAGGACACCGCGCGCGATCCTGCTGCGTCTGCGCGCCCTGCTGGCAGGCGGCCTGGTGCTCGGCGTTGGCGCAACCATGACCCTTGCCGCGTGGAACGATTCCGAATTCTCCACCGGAACGTTCTCGGCGAGCTCCTTCGCGCTGCAGTCCTCCACGGATTCCGGCGGGGCGTGGCAGGAACACGGAACGTCGGCGACGGCGGCCACCATGTCCTTCGACGCCACCGGAATGTCACCCGGTTCGCTGAACTACGCCTCCATCTGGGTACGGACAACCTCGGGATCGCTGTCCGGGACGTTGGCGTTGCAGGGCGGCCAGCTGGTCCAAGGCGGCAACGCCGGACTGTTCGCCGCCTTCGATTACCGCGTGGTGCGGTACACCTCGGGCAGCTGTGACGCCAGCCAGTTCGGCGAGGCGGCCAGCTACATCGTGGGAACGTCGTCGTCGAAAGTTGCCCTGGGCACCGCCGGGAGCAGCACAGCGGTGGCGGCAAGTGCGGGAACCCCGGTGCGGTTCTGTTTCGAAATCACCATGAAGACCACCGCGGATAACTCCCTGCAGGGGACGAACAGCGGCGCCGTCTGGGAAATCAAGGGGACATCGGACTCATGACCCGCGAGGCGGCAGCACGGCACCTCCGCCGTGAAGAGGGCCGGCAGAACGGCCGACGGCGGCTCCGGCCCCGCCGGGCCCGTCCCCGGAGAGCTGCCGGCGTCGTACGGGAAGTCCTGCTGAACGTCGCCGCAGGCGGTGGGGCCCTGTGCATCCTGCTTACCCTCGCCGCTGTGCTCTTCCAGTTCTCCCTCATCATGTTCAAGACCGGGTCGATGGCGCCTGCCATTCCGGCCGGCTCGCTGGCGCTCGTGCGTGCGGTGCCCGTCGCGGAAGTCCGGGTGGGCGATATCGTCACCGTGGAACGCCAAGGGAAGCTGCCCGTCACGCACCGGGTCACCTCGGTCAGCCTCAACGATGACGGACACAGCGGAGTGCTGACCCTGAAGGGCGACGCCAACCCGGTGGAGGATCCTGCCCCGTACACCGCGTCCACGGTGCGCACGGTGCTTTGGTCCGCGCCGGGACTGGCCCAGTGGGTGGCCAAAGCCTCCAACCCGTTTGTGCTGGGGGGAGTCACGCTCGCCGTCGCGGGGCTGGTCACCTGGGTGCTGTGGCCCAGGGAAGAAGGGTCAAAGGAAGAAGCGCCCGGGGAAGCACAGCACCGTGAGGGGACGGCCGATGCTTAGGGGCGCATGGAAGGCCATCAGGCGCGCAGCGGGGGGACTTTGCCTGGCCCTGCTGCTTCCCTGTGCCGTTTCGGCCGTTGCGCTCGCCGAACCCGATCTTCTCCTGGAGAGCCGCGGCCGGGCGCCCGCCGTCCTGGTCCCGGGGTCCACCAGCAGTTGGGTCCTCGGAATCACCACCGAGGCGGTCAGGCCCAGTGATCTCTCGCTGCACCTCAGTGCCGCCGGCTCCCTGGTGGAAGCTGCTTCCAACGGGCCGGGGAACCTTCTCACCGTCGAGGTGAACGCGTGCCCCGTGCGCTGGTCCGCGGGCCACTGCCCGGAAGGTGCCAGGAAGGTGATCCCGCGGATGCCGATTGCTTCCCTTGACGGGACCGTCCACAGCCTTGCGGCCCCCGACGGCGGCATTCCGGCCGGCGTCGAGCTGTTGGCCAGGGTGACGCTGTCCCCGGCGGCGGGCAATGCCGTGCAAGGCCTCTCCGTCCGGCTGACCGCACGGGTCGACGCCGCAGGGGAGCCCCTTGCGGCGCCTCCGGACATGCAGGCCCCCGACGGCGGCCGTTCCCAAGGCGGCGTGCTGGCGGACACCGGTTTCCGGCTTGGTGGGCTTGCCCTGCTGGGCGCCGCCGCGGTGGCGGCCGGCGTAGTCACCGCCGCCTGGGCCCGCAGGTCAACGGCTCGCAGGTCAACGGCCCGGGCGGCAGGGAAGGCCGGGGCATGAGGACGCGTGCGGGCGTGCTCGCCGCCGTCGGGCTCGTGGTGGCGGCAGCGCTGGGACCTGCGGCATCAGGTTATGCAGAAGCCGTTTGGCAGGACGCGGACTTCGCGGGCGCAACCCTTTCCGCCACAACCCTCCCGGTACCGGTGGTTGACAGCTGTACCCTGACCACCGGCGGGGTCCAGAGCACGATGGTCGTGAACTGGCATTTCCCGAGCGGCACCTCCATGCAGGTCCCTGCGAACCTGGACGTCGAGGTCTCCGGCGGCGGGTTGCTTGATCCGGTGCTGGGCCCGCTGGTTCCAAACAGCCTCAACACCACCGGCTCAGGGCCCTCGTACACCACCACGGCGACAGTGGCGAGCCTGGGCCTTGGGAGCGTTGCCTATGAGGTTTCGCTGCGCTCGAAGCAGGGCGTCAACTGGGTCTCCGCCTGGGCTGTTGCGCGCGGCACCAAGCCGGCCCTCGGCTCTGCAAGCTGCGCGCCAAGCTGATCCGCGGGCACTTCCATGGTGTACGCCGAGAGGGAACTTTTGCCGCCAGCTATGCGTGAATTACTCGGAACGGTGTAAACCTAGAACTGTCGCAGCACCGCACGCGAATAGAACGCTGCGCCCTACAGCACTACCAGGAGGGACGGGGCCTGGCCCCGGAATAGATGAAAGCTAAGAATTTCTTCAAAGGCCCAGGCATCTGGATTGTTGTCGTGGTCGCCTTGCTCCTGGTGGCCTTCGCAACCTTGGCACCCGGCGGATCCACCCGGATCGACACCGACCGGGGCCTGGAACTCCTGGCCCAAAATGGCAAGGTGGAGCAGGCCAAGATCTTTGACGCCGAAAACCGCGTGGACCTGGTGCTTAAGGACAACCTGGTCATCGACGGCCAGGACAAGGGCAAGAACGTTCAGTTCTTCTACGTGAACCCGCGCGGTGCGGACGTCGTCAAGGCCGTGACCACCGCCAAGCCCAGCAAGGGCTTCACCGACCAGCCCGTCGAGAACAACTGGTTCTCCGGGCTGTTCTCCCTGCTGGTCCCCGTCTTGCTGCTCGGCGTGCTGTTCTGGTTCCTGCTCTCCCGCATGCAGGGAGGCGGCTCGAAGGTCATGCAGTTCGGCAAGTCCCGGGCCAAGATGATCAGCAAGGATATGCCGCAGGTGACCTTCGCCGATGTGGCCGGTGCCGACGAAGCCGTGGAGGAACTGCAGGAAATCAAGGAATTCCTTGCGGAACCGGCCAAGTTCCAGGCAGTGGGTGCCAAGATTCCCAAGGGCGTGCTGCTGTTCGGTCCTCCCGGTACCGGCAAGACCCTCCTGGCCCGTGCCGTCGCCGGCGAGGCCGGGGTGCCGTTCTTCTCCATCTCCGGTTCGGACTTCGTGGAAATGTTCGTCGGCGTGGGCGCCTCCCGCGTCCGCGACCTCTTCGAGCAGGCCAAGGCCAACAGCCCCGCCATCATCTTCGTTGACGAGATCGACGCCGTCGGCCGCCACCGCGGTGCCGGCATCGGCGGCGGCAACGACGAACGCGAACAGACCCTGAACCAGATGCTCGTTGAAATGGACGGCTTCGACGCCAAGACCAACGTCATCATGATCGCGGCCACGAACCGCCCGGACATCCTGGACCCGGCTCTCCTCCGTCCGGGCCGCTTCGACCGGCAGATCTCCGTCGACGCCCCGGACCGCCTAGGCCGCGAACACATCCTGCGGGTCCACTCCAAGGGCAAGCCGCTGGCTCCCGGGGTTGACCTGAACGCCGTCGCCAAGAAAACCCCGGGCTACACCGGTGCGGACCTTGCCAATGTGCTGAACGAGGCCGCCCTGCTGACCGCGCGCTCCAACGCGCAGCTCATTGACGACCGCGCCCTCGATGAAGGCATTGACCGCGTCATGGGCGGCCCGCAGAAGCGCAGCCGCGTCCAGAAGGAACACGACCGCAAGCTCACCGCTTACCACGAAGGCGGCCACGCCTTGGTGGCGGCGGCCCTGCACAACGCCCCGCCGGTCACGAAGGTGACCATCCTGCCCCGAGGCCGCGCCGGCGGCTACACCATGGTGGTGCCGGACGAGGACCCGCAGGGTTACACCCGCAACGAGTTGCTGGACCGCATGGCCTGGGCCATGGGGGGCCGTGTTGCCGAGGAAATCGTCTTCCACGACCCCACCACGGGTGCGTCCAACGACATCGAACAGGCCACCAGCACCGCGCGCCGGATGGTCACCGACCTCGGCATGAGCGAGAAGGTAGGCACCATCAAGGTCAGCGGCGGCGATTCCGATCCACTGACCGGCCGCGGCGGCTCCGGCTCCGCACCGATCATCTCGAACCAGCTGGCCGCACTCGTCGACGACGAAGTCCGCAGGCTCCTCGATGAAGCGCACGACGAGGCCTACCAGATCCTCACCGAAAACCGCGACATCCTGGACCAGATCGCCCTCGAACTGCTGGAACGCGAAACCATCAACCAGTACGACGTCGAACGCCTGACAGCTGGTGTCCGCAAGCCGGTCGTCCGTCCCATCTGGCTCTCGAAGGAGACCCGTCCGGTCCAGCACATCGCCCCGGTCCTGTCCTCCCGGGAACGCGCCCAGCTCGCTGCCGAGGCCGCCGCACGGGCAGCTGCCGGCGACGACGGCGAAGGCGAACTGCTGCCACCGGCACTGGCCCATCCAGCCGCGGAACGGCCGTATGACAGCGGGGTTCCCGGTCACGAGTCCCAGCGTCCCGCCGGTCACACAGAGCCCGAGGCGGGCACCGACGTCGTACATCACGGCTAAGCTTTCTGCTGTGACTCACATCGACGACGACGACTTCAGTGGTGCCTTCGGCGTGGTGTCCGCCGGTGAATCCGGCGGCTCCCACGGCCACGGCAAGCACTCCCACAAGGTGGACCGGCCCCGGATCGAGGCCGCTGTACGCGAGATCCTCCTCGCCATAGGGGAGGACCCGGACCGCGGCGGGCTCGCGGATACGCCCAAGCGCGTCGCCAAGGCGTACGCAGAAGTCTTTGCCGGGCTCCACCAGGATCCAGTGGACGTCCTGTCCACCACCTTCGACCTTGACCACGAGGAACTCGTCCTGGTCAAGGACATCCCCTTCTACTCCACCTGCGAGCACCACCTGGTGCCGTTCCACGGGGTGGCCCACGTCGGTTACATTCCGTCCCATGACGGCAGGGTGACCGGGCTGAGCAAACTTGCCCGCCTGGTGGACATCTTTGCCCGCCGCCCGCAGGTGCAGGAACGGCTGACCACCCAGATTGTCGAGGCCCTCGTAGAGCACCTCAGCCCCCGCGGCGCGATCGTCGTCATCGAATGCGAACACATGTGCATGTCCATGCGCGGCATCCGGAAACCCGGCGCGAAGACCGTCACCAGTGCGGTGCGCGGCCAGCTTCATGACCCGGCCACCCGCGCCGAAGCCATGAGCCTCATACTCGGAAGGTAATAGACCATGGATTCCCTCGCAGCAGCACCCGGAACCGGACCAGCCACCAACCCCCTGCCGATCCTCCGCAAACCACGTGCGGCGGCCCGCTTCGAGGACCTGCCGGCCGACCGCACCGTGGTCATGGGGATCCTGAACGTCACCCCGGATTCATTCAGCGACGGCGGCAAGCACCCGACGCCGGACACCGCCATCGCGCACGGCCTGCGGATGTTCTACGCCGGGGCGGACATCATCGACGTCGGCGGCGAATCCACCCGTCCGGGCGCCGAGACCGTCAGCCCCGAGGAGGAGCAGCGCCGGATCCTGCCGGTCATCCAGGCCCTGGTCAAGGCCGGCGCCCTGGTCAGCGTCGACACCACGCACACCTCCACCGCCGCAGCGGCCATCGACGCCGGAGCGAAGATCATCAACGACGTCTCCGGCCTCACCATAGAACCCGGCATGGCCGAACTCATCGCCGCCAGCAAGGTGATGTACGTCCTCACCCACCGCCGCGGCGACGCCGAAACCATGGACAGCCTGGCCGAATACGGCAGCGTGGTGGACGAGGTGGTCGAGGAACTGGAGGGGGTCCGCGGCAAGCTGTACGCCGCCGGAGTCGCGCCGGAGCAGATCATCGTGGACCCGGGCCTGGGCTTCTCCAAGAACGAGGCCCAGAACTGGGAACTCCTCAAGCACATCGGCAAGCTGGACTCGCTGGGCCACCCGATCCTCGTCGGAGCCTCCCGCAAGCGCTTCCTGGGCAGCCTGCTAACCGTCGCGGGAAAGGCAGCCGCCCCCGAAGAGCGGGACCATGCCACGGCAGCCATCACCGCGATCAGTGCCGCGCGGGGCATCTGGGGCGTACGCGTGCACGACGTCGGCCCCAGCCTTGATGCGGTGAAGGTCGCCGCGCGCGTCAGGCACTGAGCAGCGCATCCGGACTGCAGGTATCCGAACTGAACTAGGGGAAGCGTTTGGACAAGATCACGCTGACGGGAGTCACCGCCGTCGGACACCACGGGGTGTTCGACTTCGAACGCCGTGAAGGCCAGCCCTTCGTGGTGGACGCAGTGCTGTACACGGATTTTTCCAGGGCGGCCGAAACGGACGACATCGAACACACCGCGCACTACGGCGAGGTGGCGGGATACATCGCGTCCGAGATCAGCGGTGAGCCGCTGAACCTGATCGAGGGGCTCGCGGTCCGCATCGCCGAAGGGATCCTGGCCGGCTATCCCGTGGCCGCCGTCGACGTCACCGTCCACAAGCCGAAGGCGCCCATCGAGGTGCCGTTCGGCGACGTGACGGTGAGTGTTCACCGGGAGCGCACATGATCGAGGGCGCCAGCAAAGCCATCCTGGCGCTCGGCAGCAACCTGGGGGAGCGGAACGACACCCTGTCCACCGCGGTCGCGGACCTCGTGGACCGTCCCGAGGTGCGCCTGCTCGGCGTTTCCCCCGTGGTCCAGACCAAGGCAGTCGGCGGGCCCGAGGGCCAGCCCGACTTCCTGAACATGGTGATCGCCGTCGAGACCACCCTGGGCCCGCACGAGTTGCTGCAGCATTGCCACGACGTCGAGCAAAAGCACCACCGGGTCCGTGAGGTCCGTTGGGGCCCCAGGACCTTGGACGTGGACATCATCGTGTATGGCGAACTCCGCACCGACGACCCCGAACTCACCCTGCCGCACCCGCGCGCCGCTGAGCGTGCCTTCGTGCTCTACCCGTGGGCCCAGCTGGACCCGGCTGCGCGCCTGAACGGCGAAAGCGTAGCCGAGCTCGCGGCGAAGGCGCCGGATTTCCCGGGGCTGCGGCCCTTCGACGGTTTCGACGGCGACGGCGGGGCCGGACGCACCGCGGACGCCGGCGTGGCCGGCAGCGTCCCCAGGGCGGAGCCGGCATGAAAGCGATGCGCCCGTTCGTCCTGGTGGTCATCGCCGTCGTCCTTGCGGGCGCGGGGTGGCTGACCGTTGTGGCCACCAACCGCTACGGCCTGGCGACGCCGGTCCTTCCGGCCTCGGCACTTGTCACGATGGGCGTCATTGCCGCGATCACCCTGGTCATGGGCATCCGCGTACTGCGCTGGCGCAATGGCAAGAAGAAGTCGCTGCTGAACCCGATCCTGGCTG
Organism: Arthrobacter sp. R-11; assembly: GCF_049913155.1. Taxonomy (GTDB): domain Bacteria; phylum Actinomycetota; class Actinomycetes; order Actinomycetales; family Micrococcaceae; genus Arthrobacter. The sequence goes on from NZ_CP183979.1 coordinate 169,689, forward strand.
CACGCACCTTGATCCTGGCCCAGGCCTGCGCCTATGTGGGAGCGATGCTGCTGGGCTGGCATGCCGGGATCGTGGTGGAGCAGCTGCGGATCTGGAGCTTCCGCAGTGAGCAGCCGATCCTTTGGCTCGCCCTCATCATGGGCGGCGGCGGACTGGTCATGCTGGTGGTGGGCCTGGTGGTCGAGCGTTTCTGCCGGATCCCCCCGGAGGACCTGGAAGGCGGCGCCGGAAATACGGGACCCCGTCGCGGGGACGCCAAGGGTGAAGGTGAATATGCATTCCGCCGCGATTGATCCGCCCGGCATCGGATGGCAACGGGTTTCCCCGAAGTATGTGACCGTGCGCCTGGTCGAATGGGCCGTCGGCAACCTGCTTTTCGTGGCTGTGCTCAGCCTGCCGCTGGTGTTCGTCCTGCTGGGCGGGTGGCTCTGGCTGCCCCTGTGGCTTGCCGTGACCGTGCCGGCCGCCATGTTCGTGCTCGCGCTGTGGCGCCTGGTGCTGATCCCGCGCCAGGTCAGGGCCATCGGATACGCCGAGCGCAACGACGATCTCCTCATCCGCCGCGGCATTTTCTTCCAGCGCACCATGGTGGTCCCCTACGGACGCATGCAGTACGTGGACGTCGCCGTAGGTCCCGTGGAACGCGCGCTCGGCCTGTGCACCCTGAAGCTGCACACGGCGTCCCCCGGCACGAACGCCCTGCTGCCCGGACTCCCGGCCGCCGAAGGTGCCCGGCTCCGCGAACAGCTCACCGCCCGCGGTGAAGCACGGCTGGCAGGTCTGTGAGCGCGTGTCCGTGGACGTGAACCGGGAACGGCCAGCGGTCGACGCCGGCTGGCACCGCGTGCACCCGGCGTCGCCGTTCGTGCGCGGGTGGGTGGCGCTGGCCGCCGTCGTCGTCTTCTTCGGACGCGACATCTTCGAGCGCGCGCTGCAGGGCCGCGAACTGCTCGAGGAGGGCCTCAACGGGCGGATCCTGTGGCTGCTGGCCGGCGGCGCAGCGCTGCTGCTGGTCACCGTGGCGGGCTTCGTCCTGAGCTGGTACTTCACCCGCTACCAGCTCAGCGAAGGCTACGTCCGCGTCAACACAGGTTTCCTCTTCAAGCAGCAGCGCCAGGCGCGCCTGGATCGGGTGCAGGCCATCGACATCGTGCAACCGCTGCTAGCCCGGATCTTCGGGCTCGCCGAGCTGAAGTTCGAGGTGGCCGACGCCGGCGAGTCGGCCGTGCGACTGGCGTACCTGCCGATCGGGCAGGCGAAGCAACTGCGCGCCACCATCCTGGGGCGGGCAGCGGGGGTGGTGGCCGACGGCGGCGAAACCGCACCCGTTCCGGAGGCGCCCGAGCAGGTGGTCCTCAGCGTCCCGCACGGCCGGCTGGTCGGCTCCCTGCTGCTGAGCGAACAGAGCTTCTTCGTGGTGCTCGGCGCGATCGCCTCGGTAGTGTTCTCGGTGCTCACCGAATCCGGCGCGGTGATCCTCTACCTGATCCCGGCGATCCTCGGCCTGGGCGCGGCGTACTGGAAGTCGTTCAACAAGGGCTTCAACTTCACAGCGGCGATCTCGCCGGACGGTATCCGACTCCGCTACGGCCTCCTGGACACCCAGGCGCAGACCGTTCCGCCGGGCCGGATCCAGGCGCTGAAGATCACCCAGCCTCCGCTGTGGCGGATCCTCGGCTGGTACCGCATCCAGGTCAACGTCGCCGGCTACGGCGGTGCGCCCGGGAACGAGAACGCCGCCCGCACAACGCTGCTTCCCGTGGGCGGGCTGGGGGAGGTCATGCAGACCCTCGCACTGGTGTTGCCCGATCCCGGCACCCCGGAACCGCACCGGGTGTTCACTGCGGCCTTGAACGGCCTGGACTCCGACGCCGGATTCACCACCACCCCCCGCCGTGCCCGGCTGATTGCCCCGCTGGGCTGGCGGCGCAACGCCTTCCTGTCAACCGGTACCGCCCTGCTGCTGCGCTCCGGCCGGTGGTGGCGGCAGGTGGTGCTCGTGCCGCACCAGCGCACCCAGTCCATGGCGCTCACTCAAGGACCGGTGGCGCGCCGCTTCGGAGTGGCGGACCTGGTGCTGCACACCACCGCCGGTCCCGTGGTTCCGCGGCTGATCCAGGCCGACGTCGGAGAAGCGGTTGCGTTGTTCGACCAGCAGGCCGCCCGCGCCAGGGAAGCCCGCAAACGCCAGACCAGCGAGCAGTGGCTCGCAGAACTCTCACGGGCCGGCTCCCTGCCGGTGCGGCTGCAACCGCCCGCGCCGCTGCAGGCGCCCGCTGACCCGACCCCAACAACTCCCCAGGAGGAACCCCGCCATGGCTAGGCCCGGACGACTCGGCGTCGGAATCATCGGCGCCGGCAAGGTGGGCGCAGTGCTAGGTGCCGCACTGCGCGCGGCCGAGCACGCCGTCGTCGGGGTTTCCGCCGTTTCGGAGGACAGCCGGGAACGCGCCGAAATCCTGCTGCCCGGCGTCCCCGTCCTGGACATCCAGGACATCGTGGAACGCGCCGAACTGGTGCTGCTCGCCGTACCGGACGACGTACTCGGCGAGCTCGTCGACGGACTGGCCAAGCTCGGGGCCTGGCAGCCGGGTCAGCTGGTGGCACACACCTCGGGCCGCTTCGGCGTCGGTATCCTGCAGCCTGTCCGCGCGGCCGGGGCGATCCCGCTGGCACTGCACCCGGCCATGACCTTCACAGGCATGAGCCTGGACCTGGCCCGGCTCCAAGACTGCACTTTCGGAGTCACGGCGGATGCCGCCATGCTGCCGATCGGCCAGGCGCTGGTGATGGAGATGGGCGCCGAACCCGTCGTCATCGCCGAAGCGGACCGCACCATCTACCACGCAGCCCTTGCCCATAGCTCGAATCACATGGCCACCCTCGTGGCGCAGGGCTCGCAGCTGCTGCGGGAGATCGGCGTCGAGAATCCCGAAACCATGCTCGGTCCGCTGCTGCGCGCAACCCTCGAAAACGCCCTCGCCTCCGGCGAATCGGCATTGACCGGACCGGTGGCGCGCGGCGACGCCGGCACCGTTGCCGGGCATGTGCGGGCCCTGCGCGAACACGACGCCGGCGGCGATATCCTGTCCGCGTACCTCGCGATGGCGCGCGCAACAGCACTGCGCGCCGCGAAACGCGGGCTGCTCAACGGCCCGCAGTTCAGCGGGATCGAAGCCGCCCTCGACGGCCAGGACACAGACGGCCAGGACACAACGGACACCCCGGAAGGCAACTGACATGGGAATCAAGCTCGTCACCACCGCGGCGGAACTGCGCGCCGAGGGCGCCCGGCTCCTCAAGGGAAAGGGCGGCAGCTCGCTTGGTTTCGTCCCCACCATGGGCGCCCTGCACTCCGGCCACGCCACCCTGGCGCGCACCGCCGTCGCCGTGAACGACGTCACCGCGGTCTCGATCTTCGTGAACCCGCTGCAGTTCGGCGACGCCGTGGACCTGGACCGCTACCCGCGCACCCTCGAGGCGGACATGGAACTCCTCGACGCCGAAGGCGTGGACCTGGTGTTCGCCCCCTCCGTCGAGGAGGTCTACCCGGACGGCCAGCCGCTGGTCCGCGTGACCTCCGGCCCGCTGGGCGAAAAGTGGGAGGGCGCCTCCCGCCCCGGCCATTTCGACGGCGCGCTCACTGTGGTCGCCAAGCTGCTGCACTACGGGCTTCCGGCCGGTCCGGCGGCCGACGGCGGTGCTGCCGCCTACCGGGCCTATTTCGGCCAGAAGGACGCGCAGCAGCTGGCGCTCGTCCGCCGCATGGTGGCCGACCTGAACTTTCCCGTTGAGATCGTCGCCGTACCCACGGTGCGTGCCGAGGACGGGCTGGCACTGTCCAGCCGCAACCGCTTCCTCAGCGCGGAGGAACGCGAAGCCGCGCTGGTCCTTTCCCGTGCCCTGCGCCTGCTGGAGCAGCGCGCCAACGCGCACGAACCGCTGGACCTGTCCTCCGCCGTCGCGCTTGTCCGCTCCCAGCCGTTCGTGGAGCTGGACTATTTCGACGTCGTGGACCCGCGCACGCTGGAGCCGCTCGCGGAGAACTGCCAGGACACCCCCTTCCGCGGGGAAGGCCTGGCAATCATCGCCGCGAACGTGGGCCCGGTCCGGTTGATCGACAACATTCCGCTGGATTCCTGAAATTCGTCCATCTGCCGGAGGAATTTTGCTGTTTCCTGCTGACGGGAATGCGTCAGCGTCCTAGACTGTTGCAGTTTTCACCGGTTGATCTCCGGCCGACTCCACACTCGATGCACCCATTTGGGGGGTCCCTCTTGTCTACCGACATCACGTCCGATGCCCACGGCAATCCCGTGCAGAATACTTCAACTCCCGTCGACAAGATGCCGCGCGAATCCGTCACGGTCATTGTCACGCTCCTCGTCGCCACTTTCGTGGTGATCCTCAACGAAACCATCATGAACGTCGCCCTGCAGCGGCTCATGACCGACCTCGCGATCGACGCACCCACGGTCCAGTGGTTGTCCACCGGCTTCATGCTGACCATGGCCGTTGTCATTCCGACCACCGGCTTCATCCTGCAGCGCCTCACTACCCGTGCGGCCTTCCTCCTGGCCATGGGCCTGTTCAGCGGCGGCACCCTGCTGGCCGCCCTGGCACCGGGGTTCCTGGTGCTCCTGCTGGCGCGGATCGTGCAGGCCAGCGGCACGGCCATCATGCTGCCGCTGCTGATGACCACCATCCTGACCCTGGTTCCGCTGTCTCGCCGCGGCGCCGTCATGGGCAACGTGACCATCGCGATCTCGGTAGCCCCGGCCCTTGGCCCGACCGTGTCCGGGATCATCCTGGACCACTTCTCCTGGCGGTTCATGTTCATCTTCGTGCTGCCTGTGGCCCTGGCCGCCCTGGGCATCGGCGCGCGCTACCTGAGCAACATCGGCGAGCAGGGCTCCATCAAGCTCGATTTCCTGTCCGTGCTGCTCACGGTGCCGGCCTTCGGCGGAGTGGTTTACGGCCTGAGCCAGATCGGCGGCAACGGCGGAGCCACGGCCGTGCCCCTCGCCGCGCTCGCCGTCGGCGTGGTCTGTCTGGCCGTGTTCGTGTTCCGCCAGCTGAAGCTGCAGAAGGAAGATTCGCCGCTGCTGGACCTGCGCGCCTTCAACTTCCGCATGTTCACGGTGTCCACCCTGCTCATGGTGGTCGCCATGATGGCGCTCTTCGGCGGAGTCATCCTGCTGCCGCTGTACCTGCAGAACGTGCTGCACCTGCTGCCGATGGAAACCGGCCTCGCATTGCTCCCCGGCGGCCTCGCCATGGGCATGCTGGGACCGGTCATCGGCCGGATCTTCGACAAGGTAGGGCCCCTGCCTCTCACCGTCACGGGCTCGGTCCTGATGGTGCTCACCTTGTGGCAGTTCAGCGCCCTGAACCAGTCCAGCGAGGTCTGGTGGGTGGTTGTCCTGCACGTCCTGCTGAGCTTCGGCCTGGCGCTGCTGTTCACTCCGGCGTTCACCACCGGACTGAACCCGCTGCCGCCGCACCTGTACTCGCACGGTTCGGCCATCATGAGCACCCTGCAGCAGGTGGCCGGTGCAGCGGGCACCGCACTGCTGATTTCCATCTTCGCGGTCGTGTCCGCGGCGTCCGGAATCGTGGCCGGCATGCAGGCGGCGTTCCTGACAGCCGCAGTCATTGCCGTCATCGCCGTGGTGCTCTCCGCGATGATGCGCAAGACCGAAGGGGCAGCGGGACACTAAGCGCCCAGCCCCACCCTCCGAGCACTGCCCGACGGCGCCGCATCACCAACCCGTGGCGCGGCGCCGTTTGCGTGTTCCTGGCCGAGTGCCCGTTGAGCGGGTGTCCGTTGATGTGGGTGCCCGCGGATGTGAGCGGCCTCATACGAGCGTCTTTCGGCCTGGACCGGGCCCGAGAGGGGCGGTTTTTCCCGGGTTTCCGTGGGATTACGGGGGTGCGGAGCGGGTGGAAACCTGATTTGCCCGGGTGCCGTCGGGGCGTGTAATGTTTTCTGAGTCGCCGCCGCTGAAGCGGAAAAATTGCGACAGACTCCCTTTCAAACGGAAGCCAATTACTGGTTCGCTTTACCGCGTCCGGGTGCGGCTCCGGGAGTTCCTGACTGGTTTGTCCCGTATGGTTTCCGAATCCGGAAGTTGCGGCGGGAGTGCCGGTCTGGTAAGTTTGAAAAGTTGCTCCGGAGCGATCCTGAATGTTTGGTTTGGGTGGTGCCGGGTGTGTCTGTTGTTTGAGAACTCAATAGTGTGCCAAGTTTGTTGATACCGATTTTTTATGAATTGGTTATTTGCCGGGCTGTCCGCCCCTGTGGATGGTCTGGTTTTTAGCTGGTTTCAAATTTTGTGCAGCGTGTCCGGGTCTTTTTCCGGCCCGGGTGTGTTGTGTCTGTTTTTGTTTTACTTCAACGGAGAGTTTGATCCTGGCTCAGGATGAACGCTGGCGGCGTGCTTAACACATGCAAGTCGAACGATGATCCGGTGCTTGCACCGGGGATTAGTGGCGAACGGGTGAGTAACACGTGAGTAACCTGCCCTTGACTCTGGGATAAGCCTGGGAAACTGGGTCTAATACCGGATATGACCTTTCACCGCATGGTGGGGGGTGGAAAGCTTTTTGTGGTTTTGGATGGACTCGCGGCCTATCAGCTTGTTGGTGGGGTAATGGCCTACCAAGGCGATGACGGGTAGCCGGCCTGAGAGGGTGACCGGCCACACTGGGACTGAGACACGGCCCAGACTCCTACGGGAGGCAGCAGTGGGGAATATTGCACAATGGGCGCAAGCCTGATGCAGCGACGCCGCGTGAGGGATGACGGCCTTCGGGTTGTAAACCTCTTTCAGTAGGGAAGAAGCGAAAGTGACGGTACCTGCAGAAGAAGCGCCGGCTAACTACGTGCCAGCAGCCGCGGTAATACGTAGGGCGCAAGCGTTATCCGGAATTATTGGGCGTAAAGAGCTCGTAGGCGGTTTGTCGCGTCTGCTGTGAAAGACCGGGGCTCAACTCCGGTTCTGCAGTGGGTACGGGCAGACTAGAGTGATGTAGGGGAGACTGGAATTCCTGGTGTAGCGGTGAAATGCGCAGATATCAGGAGGAACACCGATGGCGAAGGCAGGTCTCTGGGCATTAACTGACGCTGAGGAGCGAAAGCATGGGGAGCGAACAGGATTAGATACCCTGGTAGTCCATGCCGTAAACGTTGGGCACTAGGTGTGGGGGACATTCCACGTTTTCCGCGCCGTAGCTAACGCATTAAGTGCCCCGCCTGGGGAGTACGGCCGCAAGGCTAAAACTCAAAGGAATTGACGGGGGCCCGCACAAGCGGCGGAGCATGCGGATTAATTCGATGCAACGCGAAGAACCTTACCAAGGCTTGACATGGACCGGACCGCCCTGGAAACAGGGCTTCCCTTCGGGGCTGGTTCACAGGTGGTGCATGGTTGTCGTCAGCTCGTGTCGTGAGATGTTGGGTTAAGTCCCGCAACGAGCGCAACCCTCGTTCCATGTTGCCAGCGGGTTATGCCGGGGACTCATGGGAGACTGCCGGGGTCAACTCGGAGGAAGGTGGGGACGACGTCAAATCATCATGCCCCTTATGTCTTGGGCTTCACGCATGCTACAATGGCCGGTACAATGGGTTGCGATACTGTGAGGTGGAGCTAATCCCAAAAAGCCGGTCTCAGTTCGGATTGGGGTCTGCAACTCGACCCCATGAAGTCGGAGTCGCTAGTAATCGCAGATCAGCAACGCTGCGGTGAATACGTTCCCGGGCCTTGTACACACCGCCCGTCAAGTCACGAAAGTTGGTAACACCCGAAGCCGGTGGCCTAACCCCTTGTGGGAGGGAGCCGTCGAAGGTGGGACCGGCGATTGGGACTAAGTCGTAACAAGGTAGCCGTACCGGAAGGTGCGGCTGGATCACCTCCTTTCTAAGGAGCAACTGCCCTTTTGTGGTGGTGGCTGCATGGTCGCCGTCCGGGGGTCAGGAGTACAGCCCATTGCGCAGGCGTCTGTTCTGCGGTGGGTGCTCATGGGTGGAATATCAACGAATCAAACTGGTTTTGGCATGGCCTTGGTGGTTGTGTCCTGTGGTTAGTACGGTGTCTGTGCCCTTTTGGGGTGTGGGTGTTGGGAACGCTGCGGGGTGCGGACTGTCGTGGGTTGTGTTTGGTGCACTGTTGGGTCCTGAGGCAACAGGACCTGCAACGATGAGTTGCCGGGCCCGTCAGGGGTGCCCCCCTTTTTTGTGGGGGTGTTCTGGGGTTTCTGGTTTTCCTGTCCTTGCCGATCATGCGCATGGTTTGTGTGTGTGGGGTGTGGGGGTTGGGGTTGTTGTTTGAGAACTACATAGTGGACGCGAGCATCTTGTAAGCAATTTTGTTTAGAAGTTTTTTGATCTGTGTGGTCAAGTTTTTAAGGGCACACGGTGGATGCCTTGGCATCAGGAGCCGATGAAGGACGTAGGAATCTGCGATAAGCCTGGGGGAGTTGATAACCGAGCGGTGATCCCAGGATGTCCGAATGGGGAAACCCCGCACAACGCCGTTTTCGGTGATTGTGTGACCCGTACCTGAATATATAGGGTGCGTGGGGGGAACGCGGGGAAGTGAAACATCTCAGTACCCGCAGGAAGAGAAAACAACAGTGATTCCGTTAGTAGTGGCGAGCGAACGCGGATCAGGCTAAACCGACCCATGTGTGATAGCCGGCGGGCGTTGCGTGGGCGGGGTTGTGGGGCAGTTGCGTGCTGGTTCTGCCGGACCGGCGGGGTGTGTGTGCGTGCATAGGCGAACGGTTTTGAAAGGCCGGCCGGAGAGGGTGTGAGTCCCGTAGCCGTAATGTGTTGTGCCGCCCTGGTGAGTGTTCCCAAGTAGCACGGGGCCCGAGAAATCCCGTGTGAATCTGTCAGGACCACCTGATAAGCCTAAATACTTCCTGATGACCGATAGCGGACCAGTACCGTGAGGGAAAGGTGAAAAGTACCCCGGGAGGGGAGTGAAACAGTACCTGAAACCGTGTGCTTACAATCCGTCAGAGCAGCCTTGTTGTTGTGATGGCGTGCCTTTTGAAGAATGAGCCTGCGAGTTAGTGTTACGTCGCGAGGTTAACCCGTGTGGGGTAGCCGTAGCGAAAGCGAGTCTGAACAGGGCGAGTGTAGTGGCGTGATCTAGACCCGAAGCGGAGTGATCTACCCATGGCCAGGTTGAAGCGACGGTAAGACGTCGTGGAGGACCGAACCCACTTCAGTTGAAAATGGAGGGGATGAGCTGTGGGTAGGGGTGAAAGGCCAATCAAACTCCGTGATAGCTGGTTCTCCCCGAAATGCATTTAGGTGCAGCGTTGCGTGTTTCTTGCCGGAGGTAGAGCTACTGGATGGCCGATGGGCCCTACAAGGTTACTGACGTCAGCCAAACTCCGAATGCCGGTAAGTGAGAGCGCAGCAGTGAGACTGTGGGGGATAAGCTTCATAGTCGAGAGGGAAACAGCCCAGACCACCAACTAAGGCCCCTAAGCGTGTGCTAAGTGGGAAAGGATGTGGAGTTGCTTAGACAACCAGGAGGTTGGCTTAGAAGCAGCCACCCTTGAAAGAGTGCGTAATAGCTCACTGGTCAAGTGATTCCGCGCCGACAATGTAGCGGGGCTCAAGTACACCGCCGAAGTTGTGGCATTCACACATGTTCCTAGCCTTCGTGGTTCAGGGGTGTGGATGGGTAGGGGAGCGTCGTGTGGGCGGTGAAGCTGCGGTGTGAACCAGTGGTGGAGCCTACACGAGTGAGAATGCAGGCATGAGTAGCGAAAGACGGGTGAGAAACCCGTCCGCCGAATGATCAAGGGTTCCAGGGTCAAGCTAATCTGCCCTGGGTAAGTCGGGACCTAAGGCGAGGCCGACAGGCGTAGTCGATGGACAACGGGTTGATATTCCCGTACCGGCGAAGAACCGCCCATACCAAGCGGGGGATACTAACCGCCCGAAACCTGCCCTATCACCCTTTGGGTGTGTGGGTTTTGGTGGAGCGCGGGACCTGATCCCGGGAGGTAAGCGTATTAACAGGTGTGACGCAGGAAGGTAGCCGGGCCGGGCGATGGTTGCCCCGGTCTAAGGACGTAGGCCGTTCCATAGGCAAATCCGTGGAACATGCAGGCTGAGATCTGATGGGACCCCCGCATGGGGGGATCCGGTGATCCTATGCTGCCTAGAAAAGCATCGGCGCGAGGTTCCAGCTGCCCGTACCCCAAACCGACACAGGTGATCAGGTAGAGAATACCAAGGCGATCGAGAGAATTATGGTTAAGGAACTCGGCAAAATGCCCCCGTAACTTCGGGAGAAGGGGGGCCCGGACCGTGAGACCCACTTGCTGGGTGGAGCGGGCAAGGGCCGCAGAGACCAGGGGGAAGCGACTGTTTACTAAAAACACAGGTCCGTGCGAAGTCGCAAGACGATGTATACGGACTGACTCCTGCCCGGTGCTGGAAGGTTAAGAGGACCGGTTAGCTCTTCGGAGCGAAGCTGAGAATTCAAGCCCCAGTAAACGGCGGTGGTAACTATAACCATCCTAAGGTAGCGAAATTCCTTGTCGGGTAAGTTCCGACCTGCACGAATGGAGTAACGACTTCCCCGCTGTCTCAACCATAAACTCGGCGAAATTGCAGTACGAGTAAAGATGCTCGTTACGCGCAGCAGGACGGAAAGACCCCGAGACCTTTACTATAGTTTGGTATTGGTGTTCGGAGTGGCTTGTGTAGGATAGGTGGGAGACTGTGAAGCCCGGACGCCAGTTCGGGTGGAGTCATCGTTGAAATACCACTCTGGTCACTTTGGACATCTAACTTCGGCCCGTGATCCGGGTCAGGGACAGTGCCTGATGGGTAGTTTAACTGGGGCGGTTGCCTCCTAAAAAGTAACGGAGGCGCCCAAAGGTTCCCTCAGCCTGGTTGGCAATCAGGTGTCGAGTGTAAGTGCACAAGGGAGCTTGACTGTGAGAGAGACATCTCAAGCAGGGACGAAAGTCGGGACTAGTGATCCGGCGGTACATTGTGGAATGGCCGTCGCTCAACGGATAAAAGGTACCTCGGGGATAACAGGCTGATCTTGCCCAAGAGTCCATATCGACGGCATGGTTTGGCACCTCGATGTCGGCTCGTCGCATCCTGGGGCTGGAGTAGGTCCCAAGGGTTGGGCTGTTCGCCCATTAAAGCGGTACGCGAGCTGGGTTTAGAACGTCGTGAGACAGTTCGGTCCCTATCCGCTGCGCGCGCAGGAAATTTGAGAAGGGCTGTCCTTAGTACGAGAGGACCGGGACGGACGAACCTCTGGTGTGTCAGTTGTACTGCCAAGTGCACCGCTGATTAGCTACGTTCGGATGGGATAACCGCTGAAAGCATCTAAGCGGGAAGCTCGCTTCAAGATGAGATTTCCATGCACCTCGTGTGTGAGAGGCCCCCAGCCAGACCACTGGGTTGATAGGCCGGACGTGGAAGACAGGACCAACGACTGTCGAAGCCGACCGGTACTAATAGGCCGACAACTTACACCACACAAAAACATCAAAAGCTACGCGTCCACTATGTGGTTCCCGGACAACAACCCAGGAACCAAACCGGCACACCACCGGACAACCGAATACAACCAGCAACACCTGGTAACCAACAGTCTTCCCACCCCGCACACACGCGGGGACGGGTAACAAGGTTACGGCGGTCATAGCGTGGGGGAAACGCCCGGTCCCATTCCGAACCCGGAAGCTAAGACCCACAGCGCCGATGGTACTGCACCCGGGAGGGTGTGGGAGAGTAGGACACCGCCGGACAACCATTACAGGTCGAGGCCCCCGAAGAACACCTTCGGGGGCCTCCCGCATTTAACCCACAAACAGGGCCGTCTGCTGGACGGCAGCCCGGTCGCGTTCCGACCTTGACCACCTGTCGGGGTCCGGAGCCATAATCTTCGAATGACTAAGTATCTGATCTCGTTCCCCGCTGAGGCCATGGTGGTCCCGGAGGAGGACTTTGCGCCGGTAGTCGAAGCTTCGCATGCCGTCATCGAGGAGGCCAAGGCGGCTGGTGTTTACGTCTTTGGCGGCGGGATCGATGCGACAGTACCCCCAGTGCTCGTGGCCGGTGACGGCACCGTTGCCGAGGGAACCTACCCGGACCACAAGGTGCCCAACGGGGGCTACACCGTTCTCGAGTTGCCCTCGCGGGAGGCGGCACTCGAGTGGGCTGCGAAGATCGCTGCAGCCTGCCGTTGCCGGCAGGAGGTTCGGCAGTTCCACTACGACCCGGCCAGCTGACGGGGCCAGCCAGGACTATCTCAGGCGCTCATTGCAGCCTCCTGATTTTGGCTTCAAGGGCTGCGCGCTCGGCGCCGTTCCCGCACATCCTGATGGCATCTTGGAGTGCTGCACGCGCCTCCTCCCGGCGCCCCAGCCTGGCGAGCAGCTCACCCCGGACCGCAGGAAGCAGGTGGGAAGCGGCAAGCTTGCCACCGGCAGCTATCGAGTCCACCAGTTCCAGCCCTGCGGCAGGCCCCGAGGCCATGGCGACGGCAACGGCGTGATTGAGTTCGATGATGGGCGACGGCGCCAACCGCCCGAGCGCCTCGTAGAGGACAACGATCCGCGGCCAGTCGGTGGCGGCCACGGAGTCTGCTACAGCATGGCACTCGGCGATGGCTGCCTGCAGGCCGTAGGCGCCGAAGCCGCGTCCGGCGGCCGCTGCGCGTTCGAGTGCAGCCCGCCCCCGTCGGATCGCCGAACTGTCCCAGCGCCGACGGTCCTGGTCCTCGAGCAGCACGGGCCGCCCGGCGTCGTCGGTCCTTGCAGGGAAGCGGGCGGCGGTAAGCTCCAGCAGCGCGAGGAGGCCGAATACTTCCGGCTCGGGCTTCAGCTTGACCATCATGCGGGCCAGGCGGCGGGACTCGTCCGTGAGGCCGCTGCGGATCCAGTCCTCACCGCCGGATGCGTAAGATCCCTCGGTAAAGGTCAGGTAGATGACCTGCAGGACCGAACCGAGCCGCTCGTCCAGCTCGTGGGCCTCGGGCACCGCGAACCGGACCCCGGCGGCGGCCAGTGTCTTCTTGGCCCGGGTGATCCGCGCCTGGATAGTGGCAACAGGCACAAGGAACGCCTTCGCAATCTCTTCGCTCCCCAACCCGCCGACCACACGCAGCGTCAAGGCGATCCGTGCTTCCTTGGACAGCACCGGATGGCAGGCAGTGAACATCAGGGCGAGGACGTCGTCGTCGATAGCCTCATAGTTGAACAGCTCATCGGCTCCGGGTTCTTCGGAAAGCTCCCGGGCAAGGACTGCATAGCGCTCATCGAGCGCCGACCTGCGCCGGAACGTGTCGATGGCGCGGCGCCGTCCTGTGGTGAGCAGCCAGGCCGCAGGCTGCTCCGGAACCCCGTTGACCGACCAGGACACCAGCGCCTCGGCAAGTGCTTCCTGGGCAAGGTCTTCCGCCAGGGGAAAGTCTCCCGTGTAGCGGGCCAGGGCGCCGACGATCCGGGCGGACTCCATCCGCCAGACGGCCTCGACGGCGCCCCGCGCCCCGCTGTTTTTCACGAGCGGATCAGAGCTGCCCGGTCTGCTCGCGCCAGGCGCGCTCCTTCTGGATCCACTTGTTGTCCTGCGGGAATTCGTCGATGGTGGTCACCCGACGGATCTCTGTCTTGCTGCCTGCTGTCATGGGCGCCCGTTTGGCCCACTCGACGGCTTCCTGCTTCGAGGCGACGTCGAGGATGTAGTAGCCGGCGAACAGCTCCTTGGTTTCACCGTACGGGCCGTCCGTCACCACTGGGGTGTCTCCGGTGAAGTCCACCACCACGCCTTCGTTGGCGTCGTCCAGTCCCTCCGCCGCGAGCAGCACGCCGGCGCGAATCAGTTCGTCGTTGAACTTGCCCATGGCATCCATGATTTCGGCGAAGTCCGTGTTCGCGAACGCCGCGAAAGACTCGTCCGTTGGACGCATGATCAGCATGTACTTGGCCATGATGTTCTCCTTGGTTCCGGAAGGTCGCCTTCCGACCTTCTCACCCATAGGTCGAACGGCACCAGAGCAGATCGACACCTGCCCAGGATTTTTCCGCACGCTCGACGGCGGGTGCCCGACGGCGTGGGGCGGCTTGCGGGGCGGGTTTGCGGACGCCTTCGGGTGGGCATCTTGGGGTGGGAGTTCTGATTTGCCTCTCCTCCTGGAACCGTGTAATGTTTTCTGAGTCGCCGCGAGAGGGACGGAAGAGCTGAAAGGCTTGGAGGTTCCGGAAGGCGGCAGAATCCCTTTCTTAGACGGCCACTTTTGGTGACGCACTTTGCTGCGTCGTGTGGCCTGCGGTTTGTGGAACTGTTGTTTGAGAACTCAATAGTGTGCCAAGTTTGTTGATACCGATTTTTTATGAATTGGTTATTTGCCGGGCTGTCCGCCCCTGTGGATGGTCTGGTTTTTAGCTGGTTTCAAATTTTGTGCAGCGTGTCCGGGTCTTTTTCCGGCCTGGGTGTGTTGTGTCTGTTTTTGTTTTACTTCAACGGAGAGTTTGATCCTGGCTCAGGATGAACGCTGGCGGCGTGCTTAACACATGCAAGTCGAACGATGATCCGGTGCTTGCACCGGGGATTAGTGGCGAACGGGTGAGTAACACGTGAGTAACCTGCCCTTGACTCTGGGATAAGCCTGGGAAACTGGGTCTAATACCGGATATGACCTTTCACCGCATGGTGGGGGGTGGAAAGCTTTTTGTGGTTTTGGATGGACTCGCGGCCTATCAGCTTGTTGGTGGGGTAATGGCCTACCAAGGCGATGACGGGTAGCCGGCCTGAGAGGGTGACCGGCCACACTGGGACTGAGACACGGCCCAGACTCCTACGGGAGGCAGCAGTGGGGAATATTGCACAATGGGCGCAAGCCTGATGCAGCGACGCCGCGTGAGGGATGACGGCCTTCGGGTTGTAAACCTCTTTCAGTAGGGAAGAAGCGAAAGTGACGGTACCTGCAGAAGAAGCGCCGGCTAACTACGTGCCAGCAGCCGCGGTAATACGTAGGGCGCAAGCGTTATCCGGAATTATTGGGCGTAAAGAGCTCGTAGGCGGTTTGTCGCGTCTGCTGTGAAAGACCGGGGCTCAACTCCGGTTCTGCAGTGGGTACGGGCAGACTAGAGTGATGTAGGGGAGACTGGAATTCCTGGTGTAGCGGTGAAATGCGCAGATATCAGGAGGAACACCGATGGCGAAGGCAGGTCTCTGGGCATTAACTGACGCTGAGGAGCGAAAGCATGGGGAGCGAACAGGATTAGATACCCTGGTAGTCCATGCCGTAAACGTTGGGCACTAGGTGTGGGGGACATTCCACGTTTTCCGCGCCGTAGCTAACGCATTAAGTGCCCCGCCTGGGGAGTACGGCCGCAAGGCTAAAACTCAAAGGAATTGACGGGGGCCCGCACAAGCGGCGGAGCATGCGGATTAATTCGATGCAACGCGAAGAACCTTACCAAGGCTTGACATGGACCGGACCGCCCTGGAAACAGGGCTTCCCTTCGGGGCTGGTTCACAGGTGGTGCATGGTTGTCGTCAGCTCGTGTCGTGAGATGTTGGGTTAAGTCCCGCAACGAGCGCAACCCTCGTTCCATGTTGCCAGCGGGTTATGCCGGGGACTCATGGGAGACTGCCGGGGTCAACTCGGAGGAAGGTGGGGACGACGTCAAATCATCATGCCCCTTATGTCTTGGGCTTCACGCATGCTACAATGGCCGGTACAATGGGTTGCGATACTGTGAGGTGGAGCTAATCCCAAAAAGCCGGTCTCAGTTCGGATTGGGGTCTGCAACTCGACCCCATGAAGTCGGAGTCGCTAGTAATCGCAGATCAGCAACGCTGCGGTGAATACGTTCCCGGGCCTTGTACACACCGCCCGTCAAGTCACGAAAGTTGGTAACACCCGAAGCCGGTGGCCTAACCCCTTGTGGGAGGGAGCCGTCGAAGGTGGGACCGGCGATTGGGACTAAGTCGTAACAAGGTAGCCGTACCGGAAGGTGCGGCTGGATCACCTCCTTTCTAAGGAGCAACTGCCCTTTTGTGGTGGTGGCTGCATGGTCGCCGTCCGGGGGTCAGGAGTACAGCCCATTGCGCAGGCGTCTGTTCTGCGGTGGGTGCTCATGGGTGGAATATCAACGAATCAAACTGGTTTTGGCATGGCCTTGGTGGTTGTGTCCTGTGGTTAGTACGGTGTCTGTGCCCTTTTGGGGTGTGGGTGTTGGGAACGCTGCGGGGTGCGGACTGTCGTGGGTTGTGTTTGGTGCACTGTTGGGTCCTGAGGCAACAGGACCTGCAACGATGAGTTGCCGGGCCCGTCAGGGGCGCCCCTTTTTTGTGGGGGTGTTCTGGGGTTTCTGGTTTTCCTGTCCTTGCCGATCATGCGCATGGTTTGTGTGTGTGGGGTGTGGGGGTTGGGGTTGTTGTTTGAGAACTACATAGTGGACGCGAGCATCTTGTAAGCAATTTTGTTTAGAAGTTTTTTGATCTGTGTGGTCAAGTTTTTAAGGGCACACGGTGGATGCCTTGGCATCAGGAGCCGATGAAGGACGTAGGAATCTGCGATAAGCCTGGGGGAGTTGATAACCGAGCGGTGATCCCAGGATGTCCGAATGGGGAAACCCCGCACAACGCCGTTTTCGGTGATTGTGTGACCCGTACCTGAATATATAGGGTGCGTGGGGGGAACGCGGGGAAGTGAAACATCTCAGTACCCGCAGGAAGAGAAAACAACAGTGATTCCGTTAGTAGTGGCGAGCGAACGCGGATCAGGCTAAACCGACCCATGTGTGATAGCCGGCGGGCGTTGCGTGGGCGGGGTTGTGGGGCAGTTGCGTGCTGGTTCTGCCGGACCGGCGGGGTGTGTGTGCGTGCATAGGCGAACGGTTTTGAAAGGCCGGCCGGAGAGGGTGTGAGTCCCGTAGCCGTAATGTGTTGTGCCGCCCTGGTGAGTGTTCCCAAGTAGCACGGGGCCCGAGAAATCCCGTGTGAATCTGTCAGGACCACCTGATAAGCCTAAATACTTCCTGATGACCGATAGCGGACCAGTACCGTGAGGGAAAGGTGAAAAGTACCCCGGGAGGGGAGTGAAACAGTACCTGAAACCGTGTGCTTACAATCCGTCAGAGCAGCCTTGTTGTTGTGATGGCGTGCCTTTTGAAGAATGAGCCTGCGAGTTAGTGTTACGTCGCGAGGTTAACCCGTGTGGGGTAGCCGTAGCGAAAGCGAGTCTGAACAGGGCGAGTGTAGTGGCGTGATCTAGACCCGAAGCGGAGTGATCTACCCATGGCCAGGTTGAAGCGACGGTAAGACGTCGTGGAGGACCGAACCCACTTCAGTTGAAAATGGAGGGGATGAGCTGTGGGTAGGGGTGAAAGGCCAATCAAACTCCGTGATAGCTGGTTCTCCCCGAAATGCATTTAGGTGCAGCGTTGCGTGTTTCTTGCCGGAGGTAGAGCTACTGGATGGCCGATGGGCCCTACAAGGTTACTGACGTCAGCCAAACTCCGAATGCCGGTAAGTGAGAGCGCAGCAGTGAGACTGTGGGGGATAAGCTTCATAGTCGAGAGGGAAACAGCCCAGACCACCAACTAAGGCCCCTAAGCGTGTGCTAAGTGGGAAAGGATGTGGAGTTGCTTAGACAACCAGGAGGTTGGCTTAGAAGCAGCCACCCTTGAAAGAGTGCGTAATAGCTCACTGGTCAAGTGATTCCGCGCCGACAATGTAGCGGGGCTCAAGTACACCGCCGAAGTTGTGGCATTCACACATGTTCCTAGCCTTCGTGGTTCAGGGGTGTGGATGGGTAGGGGAGCGTCGTGTGGGCGGTGAAGCTGCGGTGTGAACCAGTGGTGGAGCCTACACGAGTGAGAATGCAGGCATGAGTAGCGAAAGACGGGTGAGAAACCCGTCCGCCGAATGATCAAGGGTTCCAGGGTCAAGCTAATCTGCCCTGGGTAAGTCGGGACCTAAGGCGAGGCCGACAGGCGTAGTCGATGGACAACGGGTTGATATTCCCGTACCGGCGAAGAACCGCCCATACCAAGCGGGGGATACTAACCGCCCGAAACCTGCCCTATCACCCTTTGGGTGTGTGGGTTTTGGTGGAGCGCGGGACCTGATCCCGGGAGGTAAGCGTATTAACAGGTGTGACGCAGGAAGGTAGCCGGGCCGGGCGATGGTTGCCCCGGTCTAAGGACGTAGGCCGTTCCATAGGCAAATCCGTGGAACATGCAGGCTGAGATCTGATGGGACCCCCGCATGGGGGGATCCGGTGATCCTATGCTGCCTAGAAAAGCATCGGCGCGAGGTTCCAGCTGCCCGTACCCCAAACCGACACAGGTGATCAGGTAGAGAATACCAAGGCGATCGAGAGAATTATGGTTAAGGAACTCGGCAAAATGCCCCCGTAACTTCGGGAGAAGGGGGGCCCGGACCGTGAGACCCACTTGCTGGGTGGAGCGGGCAAGGGCCGCAGAGACCAGGGGGAAGCGACTGTTTACTAAAAACACAGGTCCGTGCGAAGTCGCAAGACGATGTATACGGACTGACTCCTGCCCGGTGCTGGAAGGTTAAGAGGACCGGTTAGCTCTTCGGAGCGAAGCTGAGAATTCAAGCCCCAGTAAACGGCGGTGGTAACTATAACCATCCTAAGGTAGCGAAATTCCTTGTCGGGTAAGTTCCGACCTGCACGAATGGAGTAACGACTTCCCCGCTGTCTCAACCATAAACTCGGCGAAATTGCAGTACGAGTAAAGATGCTC
Organism: Arthrobacter sp. R-11; assembly: GCF_049913155.1. Lineage (GTDB taxonomy): Bacteria > Actinomycetota > Actinomycetes > Actinomycetales > Micrococcaceae > Arthrobacter. Next base: position 188,463 of record NZ_CP183979.1, read on the forward strand.
GTTACGCGCAGCAGGACGGAAAGACCCCGAGACCTTTACTATAGTTTGGTATTGGTGTTCGGAGTGGCTTGTGTAGGATAGGTGGGAGACTGTGAAGCCCGGACGCCAGTTCGGGTGGAGTCATCGTTGAAATACCACTCTGGTCACTTTGGACATCTAACTTCGGCCCGTGATCCGGGTCAGGGACAGTGCCTGATGGGTAGTTTAACTGGGGCGGTTGCCTCCTAAAAAGTAACGGAGGCGCCCAAAGGTTCCCTCAGCCTGGTTGGCAATCAGGTGTCGAGTGTAAGTGCACAAGGGAGCTTGACTGTGAGAGAGACATCTCAAGCAGGGACGAAAGTCGGGACTAGTGATCCGGCGGTACATTGTGGAATGGCCGTCGCTCAACGGATAAAAGGTACCTCGGGGATAACAGGCTGATCTTGCCCAAGAGTCCATATCGACGGCATGGTTTGGCACCTCGATGTCGGCTCGTCGCATCCTGGGGCTGGAGTAGGTCCCAAGGGTTGGGCTGTTCGCCCATTAAAGCGGTACGCGAGCTGGGTTTAGAACGTCGTGAGACAGTTCGGTCCCTATCCGCTGCGCGCGCAGGAAATTTGAGAAGGGCTGTCCTTAGTACGAGAGGACCGGGACGGACGAACCTCTGGTGTGTCAGTTGTACTGCCAAGTGCACCGCTGATTAGCTACGTTCGGATGGGATAACCGCTGAAAGCATCTAAGCGGGAAGCTCGCTTCAAGATGAGATTTCCATGCACCTCGTGTGTGAGAGGCCCCCAGCCAGACCACTGGGTTGATAGGCCGGACGTGGAAGACAGGACCAACGACTGTCGAAGCCGACCGGTACTAATAGGCCGACAACTTACACCACACAAAAACATCAAAAGCTATGCGTCCACTATGTGGTTCCCGGACAACAACCCAGGAACCAAACCGGCACACCACCGGACAACCGAATACAACCAGCAACACCTGGTAACCAACAGTCTTCCCACCCCGCACACACGCGGGGACGGGTAACAAGGTTACGGCGGTCATAGCGTGGGGGAAACGCCCGGTCCCATTCCGAACCCGGAAGCTAAGACCCACAGCGCCGATGGTACTGCACCCGGGAGGGTGTGGGAGAGTAGGACACCGCCGGACAACCATTACAGGTCGAGGCCCCCGAAGAACACCTTCGGGGGCCTCCCGCATTTAACCCACAAACAGGGCCGTCCCCGCCCACGCGAACCGGGCTCAGCCGGCGAAGAACGCTGCCAGTTCGGAGATGAGCCTGTCCGGTGCCCGGTTGGCGCCGTCATGCCCGTAGCCGGGAAGGATGGTGTAGCTGGAACCGGACAGGACGTCGTGGATCTGGCCGCAAGCCACCCCGAAGTAGGCGGGGCTCTTTTCGCCCACCACGATAAGGGTTTCAAGCGGAAGGTCGAGGAAGGGCTCGGCAGGCATATCCGCGGCGATGACAGCCTTGATTTCGCGGACCCCGGCCTGCATCAGTTCCCGCATCTGCTTGCCCATGGGCGTCCCGGCGGTCAGCTTGTTGGCGAGCGTGAGCATGGACAGCGGCATCCGCGAGAAGGCGCCCCCGGTCTCCACACCCTTCACCAGGACGGCGAGCCCGCGGTCGAAGTCTCCCGCCGCCGTCGCACGTTCATATTCGGCCGTCCAATCGGCCTTGACGCTGTGGTTGACCGATACAGCCGGGTCGTACACCGCCAGACGTTCCACCGGCAGTGTCCGCGCCGCGTGCAGCGCGACGGCGCCGCCGAAGCTGTGCCCGAAGACATCCGTGCTCCCGGTGTGCTCCATGACGGCGGCGAGGTCCCGGATGTCGACGTCGAGGGTGTAGTCCCGCGGCTGCGGTGAAGAGGCGCCTCGGCCGCGGCGGTTGAAGGTGTGCACGGGCCGGCCGAGCGCCGCGCTGAGTTTCTGCGCGAATTTCGTGTAGTCCGCGGCGGTCACCATCGAAGCCGGCACAACGACGACGCCGTTGCCCTTTGAGCCTGCTTCGCCGCCAGTGGTGAAGACCTCAAGGGTCGCGCCGTCGGGGGTGGTGATCTTCTCGCTCGTCATGGCTTGAGCCTAACGGAGCTACCTGAACGCTGACAGTACGCAACGCAGCCGCCGTTGCCGCCTACGCCCGGAAGTAGCCGGCAATGTCCGAGACGAGTTCCTTCACCGCGGCAGGGACCGAACCGTGTTCACACTTCGGCGAGAGTTTGAGCTCGCTGCCCGGAACTGCCGCGTGGAGGCGTGTGGCGGTGACCTTGTAGTAGTCGGGGCTCTTTGCGCCCACCAGGAAGCAGGTGCCGGCCGGCAGCCCGGAGAAGTCTGCCGCGCTGAGCGGCTCCTCCATGGCGGCCTTCAGTTCGCCGACGGCGGTGGGCATGAGTTCGCGGAACAGGCGGTTGACCCCGGTCCGGGAAACGACGGCCATGAGCGCTGCCAGCACCGGTTCCGGGACCCGCGCGAGTGGGCTCCCCGGGGCCAGGCCTTTCTTGGCACGGGCCATTGCCAGGTCCGGCCGGCCGGCGTTGAGCGCTTCCTCGAAGCCGGAAAGCCAGGAAGGGTTGATGCTTCCCTCGATGTTGACGGCGGCATCGTACACTGCAAGTTTCGAGGCCTCATGCTCCGTACCGGCGAACTCCGCGGCGGCATTGAGTACCACGGACCCGCCGAGGCTGTGCCCGAAAATACTCCGGCCTCCGGTGGCGCCGAGCACGGTGCGGACGTCAGCGATTTCCGTGGCCATGGAGTATCCCCGAGGTTGTCCGCTGGATTGTCCGCGGCCGCGCCTATCGTAGACGTCAACGGCCCATCCATCACCCAGGCCGGACGCCAGCGCCATCGCGAACGGGCGGTAGATCAAAGCCGTCAGGAAGGCTCCGCCGACCACCAGGACCCGCCGCTGCGGAGGCGCCCCGGCGGTGCCGTAGCTGTAGAGTGCCAGCCGTCCGCCGTCGTCGGTTTCCAGGGTGCGTTCCTCCATTTGGGACAGTCTAGATGGCGGCCGCCTCCGCGCCGGACGGTCCGCGGCCCGAGGTTCCCGGCTCCGCTAGAATTAAGCCTTGTGACTTCAGAAAACACCCCCTCCACAGAGCCCGCAGACGCAAGCGAACAGATGCGCATCCGCATGGAGAAGCGGAACAAGCTGATCGAGCGCGGCGGCGAAGCCTACCCGGTGGGTGTTGAGCGGACCCATTCGCTCGCGGAGGTCCGCGAAAAGTACGGACACCTCCAGGCTGACGAGACCACCGGGGACACCGTGGGAATCACCGGCCGCGTCGTGTTCATCCGCAACACCGGCAAGCTGTGTTTTGCCACGCTCCAGGAAGGCGGCGTGGACGGCAAGGGCGTCCGCCTCCAGGCGATGCTCAGCCTGGCGAACATCGGCGAAGAAGGCCTGGCCGACTGGAAGGCCCTCGTGGACCTCGGCGACCACGTCTTCATCACGGGCGAAGTCATCTCCTCACGCCGCGGCGAGCTCTCTGTCATGGCCGATTCCTGGTCCATGGCGTCCAAGGCCCTGCGCCCGCTGCCAGTGCTGCACGCCGGGCTGAACGAGGAGACCCGGGTCCGCCAGCGCTACGTGGACCTCATGGTCCGCGACGAAGCCCGCGAGATGGTCTACACCCGCGCGGCGATCACCCGTTCCGTCCGCGACACCCTGGACCGCCACGGCTACGTCGAGGTGGAGACCCCGATCCTGCAGCTGGTCCACGGCGGCGCCACCGCCCGCCCGTTCGAAACCCACATGAACGCCTTCGACCAGAAGATGACCCTGCGCATCGCCACGGAACTCTTCCTCAAGCGCGCAGTGGTGGGTGGCATCGACCGTGTCTACGACATGGGCCGCGTGTTCCGCAACGAAGGCGTCGATTCCACGCACAGCCCGGAATTCACCACCCTGGAATGCTACGAAGCCTGGGCAGACCAGTTCGTCATGGCCGAGCGGATGAAGGAAATCGTCCTCAACGTCGCCGACGTCGTGGGCACCCGCACTATCCAGACCGAGGCCGGCGAGATCAACCTCGATGGCGAATGGGCCTGGCTTGCCGTCTACCCGGGCCTGTCCGAGGCCGTGGGCGTGGAAATCACCCCGGACACCACGGTGGAAGAACTCCGCGAGATTGCCGCCAAGCACGAAGTCAAGGTGGACCCGAAGTGGGACGCCGAGAAGCTCGCGGTCGAATTGTTCGGCGAAATCGTCGAGCCGACCCTGTTGAATCCCACCTTCGTGTACAACTACCCGCCGTCGGCCCAGCCGCTGGCCCGCCCGCACCGCGAGGACGGCCGGCTGATCGAAGCCTGGGACCTGATCATCGGCGGCATGGAGCGAGGCACCGCATTCTCCGAGCTGATCGACCCCGTCATCCAGCGCGAACGCCTCACCGAGCAGTCTCGCCGCTCCGCGGCTGGCGACGTGGAGGCAATGCAGCTCGATGAGGACTTCCTGCGGGCCCTCGAGTACGGCGCGCCGCCGATGGGCGGAATCGGCCTCGGCATTGACCGCCTGGTGATGCTCTTCACCGGAGCCGGAATCCGCGAGACCATCCTGTTCCCCCTCCTCAAGCCCGAAGGCCACTGATCATGGAATATATCGCCGTCCTTGCGCCCTCCGTTGTAGTGGGGCTGCTTTTCTGGTTTGCCATGAAGTCCATCTTCAACGCGGACAAAGCGGAACGGCAGGCAGAAGCCCGCGCCCAGAGGGAGGCGGGCGCCGGAAATATGGCATCTCCCGACGGCGGTCCGACTCCCGCTAAATAGCCTCTTTCGGGTGGGACCCGCGGAAATTGTTTATGTCTTTGACGTCCTGTGGCACGCTGGACGATAATCTTTAATTAGCAGGACATAAAACTGCATCCCCCATCCCCCGAAGAGAGTCTTTTCAATGGCACAGAAAGTCAAAATCATCCTCGTCGACGACCTGGACGAGGGCGAAGCCGACGAAACCGTCCGGTTTGCGCTCGACGGAGTCAGCTACGAGATGGACCTGTCCACGGTAAACGCGTCAAAGCTGCGCGGCGCCCTGGAGCCTTTTGTCGCGAAAGCCCGTAAAACGTCCACGGGACGCGCAGTCCGCAGCAGGGCATCCGCAGGAAGGAACCAGGATTCGGCGCAGATCCGTCAATGGGCGCGCGATAACGGATACACGGTAAACAGCCGCGGACGCATCCAGGCGGAAATTCAGGAAGCATACCAGAAGGCAAATTCCTAGCGAATCCGCAGGATTCCGGTTTCGCCGGGTTCCAGGATCCGAAACAGGATGAATTGCCGGTTTATCCGCCACCTCGAAAACCATGGGGGAATTCGAATTGCGGTGGGGCGACCGGCGCGGCTGCCGGCAGGCGGCGCTCCCCGCAGGGGGAGCGAGCCGCCGCGGCGGGGCCGGGGTTCGTCCGAGATGCAGCGCAGGGCGTAGGGAAAGTATTCCCTGCGCCCTCCCTGTTTCCCCTGTGGCGAACACGCCCCAAAATCCTTGCCGCGCCACGTAGCATCAAAGTACGTCGTAGCTAGGAGTGTGGCGAAATGTTTGAGAGATTTACGGACCGTGCCCGTCGCGTTGTTGTGCTTGCCCAGGAAGAGGCACGCATGCTCAACCACAACTACATCGGTACCGAGCACATCCTCCTGGGTCTGATCCACGAGGGTGAAGGCGTTGCTGCCAAGGCGCTTGAGTCCCTGAGCATTTCGCTCGACGGTGTCCGGGAGCAGGTCCAGGAGATCATCGGCCAGGGCCAGCAGGCGCCCTCCGGCCACATCCCCTTTACCCCGCGTGCCAAGAAGGTGCTGGAGCTGTCGCTGCGCGAAGCCCTCCAGCTCGGCCACAACTACATCGGCACCGAGCACATCCTCCTCGGCCTCATCCGTGAGGGCGAGGGTGTTGCCGCGCAGGTGCTGGTCAAGCTTGGCGCGGACCTGAACCGCGTCCGCCAGCAGGTCATCCAGCTGCTCTCCGGCTACCAGGGCAAGGAAGCGGCCGGAACAGGCGCAGGCCCGGGACAGCAGGAAGGCACCCCGGCCGGCTCGGTGGTGCTCGACCAGTTCGGCCGCAACCTGACGCAGGCTGCCCGCGAAAACAAGCTCGATCCCGTGATCGGCCGCGAGCAGGAGATGGAACGCGTCATGCAGGTCCTCTCCCGCCGCACCAAGAACAACCCGGTACTGATCGGCGAGCCCGGTGTCGGCAAGACCGCCGTCGTCGAAGGCCTGGCCCAGGCGATCGTCCGCGGCGACGTCCCGGAGACCATCAAGGACAAGCAGCTCTACACCCTGGACCTCGGGTCCCTGGTCGCTGGTTCCCGCTACCGCGGTGACTTCGAAGAGCGCCTGAAGAAGGTCCTCAAGGAAATCCGGACCCGTGGCGACATCATCCTGTTCATCGACGAGATCCACACGCTCGTAGGTGCGGGTGCTGCCGAAGGTGCCATCGACGCCGCCTCCATCCTGAAGCCGATGCTGGCCCGCGGTGAACTCCAGACCATTGGTGCCACGACGCTGGACGAATACCGCAAGCACATCGAGAAGGACGCCGCCTTGGAGCGCCGCTTCCAGCCGATCCAGGTCAAGGAACCCTCCGTTGCGCACGCAATCGAGATCCTCAAGGGCCTGCGTGACCGCTACGAGGCGCACCACCGTGTGACCATCACCGACGGCGCCCTCGCCTCGGCCGCCCAGCTCGCCGAGCGCTACATCTCGGACCGCTTCCTGCCGGACAAGGCGATCGACCTGATCGACGAAGCCGGCGCCCGGCTGCGCATCCGCCGCATGACCGCCCCACCGGAGCTGAAGGCCATGGACGAGCGGATCGCCGAGGTGAAGCTCGAGAAGGAATCGGCGATCGACGCCCAGGACTTCGAAGGTGCCGCTTCGCTGCGCGACAAGGAGCAGAAGCTCATCGCGGAGCGTGCCGAGAAGGAGCGCAACTGGAAGTCCGGCGGCATGGACGACGTCTCTGAAGTGGACGAAGACCTCATCGCGGAAGTCCTGGCGAACTCCACGGGCATCCCGGTCTTCAAGCTCACCGAGGAAGAGTCCAGCCGCCTGCTCAAGATGGAAGAAGAGCTGCACAAGCGCGTTGTCGGCCAGGACGAAGCCATCAAGGCCCTCTCCCAGGCGATCCGCCGCACCCGTGCGGGCCTGAAGGACCCCAAGCGTCCGGGCGGTTCGTTCATCTTCGCCGGCCCCACCGGCGTCGGCAAGACCGAACTGGCCAAGGCGCTCGCGGAATTCCTGTTCGGTGAAGAGGACGCCCTCATCACCCTGGACATGTCCGAGTACTCCGAGAAGCACACGGTGTCGCGGCTCTTCGGTGCCCCTCCGGGCTACGTTGGCTACGAAGAAGGCGGCCAGCTGACCGAGAAGGTCCGCCGTCGTCCGTTCTCCGTGGTGCTGTTCGACGAAGTGGAAAAGGCCCACGCGGACCTCTTCAACTCGCTGCTGCAGATCCTGGAAGACGGCCGTCTGACCGACTCCCAGGGCCGCGTGGTGGACTTCAAGAACACCGTGATCATCATGACCACGAACCTCGGTACCCGCGACATCTCCAAGAGCGTCGCCACCGGCTTCCAGTCCGGCACGGACACCCAGACCGGCTACATCCGGATGCGGGCCCGGGTCACGGAGGAGCTCAAGCAGCACTTCCGCCCCGAGTTCCTGAACCGTGTTGACGACGTCGTGGTGTTCCCGCAGCTGACGCAGGACGAGATCATCGAGATCGTGGACATGTTCGTCACGCGCCTGGAGCGTCGCCTCAAGGACAAGGACATGGGCATCGAGCTCACCACGGCCGCCAAGGTTCTCCTGGCCACGCGTGGCTACGATCCCGCCATGGGCGCCCGGCCGCTGCGCCGGACCATCCAGCGCGAGATCGAGGACCAGCTGTCCGAGAAGATCCTGTTCGGCGAACTGCACCAGGGCGACATCGTGGTGGTGGACGTGGAAGGCGAAGGCGACGAGGCAAAGTTCACCTTCGCCGGCAACGCCAAGCCGCGCATCCCTGAGATCGCGCCGAGCGCCTAGCCGCAGCGCAAACTGACGCAAAGGACCCCCGTTCATGGAACGGGGGTCCTTTGCGTTTGCCAGGCTCCGCGAGCCGGGCGCCAGGAGGTCCGATGTCCTTTTTCTGAAAGTACTGTTTCACTCTTAGAGAACTCGCTGTGATCGACGGCATCATCCGTGTTGAATCGGACCATGGACGCGAATCCCTCCGAGACCCCGGACGCACAGCCTGAAACCCCGTTCCACGATCTGGACCACTACCTGGCCATCCCGCGCGTGAGCGGCCTGGCGCTCAGCCCCGACGGCAGCCGGCTGGTCACCACCGTGGCCACCCTGAACGGCAAGGGCACCGAATACGTGACCGCCCTGTGGGAGCTGGATCCCGCCGGCACGAAGCACGCCCGGCGCATCACCCGCAGCGCCAAGGGCGAGGCTGGTGCGGCCTTCGCCGCGAACGGCGACCTCTACTTCACCTCCGCCCGGCCCGATCCGGAGAGCCCTGACACGGATCCGGTCGACGCCCTGTGGCTCCTGCCGGCCGACGGCGGCGAGGCCCGGGTGGTGCATTCGCGGGCCGGCGGAATCAGTGCCGTGCTGACCGCGAAGGATGCGGACGCGACCTTCGTGAAGGCCCCGGTCCTCGCCGGTGCAAGCGACGAAAAGGACGACGAGGACCGGCGCAAGAGCCGCAAGGACAACAAGGTCTCGGCCATCCTCCACAGTGGCTACCCGGTCCGCTACTGGGACGCCGATCTCGGCCCTTCCCAGCCCCGGATCTTTGCCGTCGAAGCCGGGGAAGATGAGGGTCCCGGCAAACCGTCAACGGTGGACGCCGTTCGCGGCCTGAAGCTCCGCAACCTGACCCCGGACGCCGGAGGCCGCCTGAGGGAAACCGAAGCGGTTGTCAGCCCGGACGGCACCACAATCTACACCAGCCTCCAGAAGCCGCTCGCGAAGGCCGATTCCCGCCATGTCCTGGCCGCCGTCGACGTCGCCACAGGCAACCTCAAGGTCATCCTGGACCGTGAAGGAATGAGCTACTTCCCCGGGCCGGTGAGCCCGGACGGCCGGACGCTCGCCGTCGTCAGCGAAAGCGACAGCACGCCGCTGCAGGCGCCGCGGGTATTGCTGCACCTGCTCGACGTCGGGAGCGGCGCGGGTGCCGGACTCGAGCCGCTGGCGCCGGAATGGGACCGCTGGGCGACGCCGGCCGCCTGGCTGCCCGACGGAAAATCCCTCCTGGCGACCGCCGACGAGGACGGCGCGACGCCGGTCTTCCGCATCGACGTCACGAGCGGTGCGGTCTCGCGGGTGACGCCGGACGCCGCGGCGTACACCGACGTCGTTGCCTCGCCGGACGGGAGCGCCGCGTATGCGTTGCGCAGTTCCTACGGCTTCCCCGCCGAGGCTGTCCGGATCGACCTGGCGGGCGGCGGCGTCGTGCGGCTTCCCGCTCCGGCCGAAAGGCCCGCCGTCAAGGGCTCGCTTGAACGGATCGAAACGACGGCGGCCGACGGCTCCCGGGTGCCCGCCTATCTGGCGCTGCCCGAGGGTGCATCCGCGCAGAATCCCGCCCCGCTGCTGCTGTGGATCCACGGCGGCCCGCTCGGTTCCTGGAATGCCTGGACCTGGCGCTGGAACCCGTGGCTGCTGGTCGCCAAGGGCTACGCCGTGCTGTTGCCGGATCCGGCCCTCTCTACCGGCTACGGGCAGGACTACATCCAGCGCGGTTGGGGCAACTGGGGCAAGGCGCCGTTCGCGGACCTGATGGCCGTTACCGACGCGGCAGTGGCCCGTCCCGACATCGACGAAACCCGCACCGCGGCCATGGGCGGCTCCTTCGGCGGGTACATGGCCAACTGGGTGGCCGGCCACACCGACCGCTTCAAGGCGATCGTCACGCACGCGAGCCTCTGGGCACTGGACCAGTTCGGCCCCACCACGGACGCTTCACAGTACTGGCTCAAGGAAATGACCCCGGAGATGGCGCTGGAGAATTCCCCGCACCTGCACTTGGGGAACATTTCCACGCCCATGCTCGTGATCCATGGGGACAAGGACTACCGGGTGCCGATCGGCGAAGGGCTGCGGCTCTGGTACGAGCTGCTGTCCGGCTCGGGCCTGCCCGCCGGCGAAAACGGGGAGACACAGCACCGCTTCCTGTACTTCCCGGACGAGAACCACTGGGTGCTCCAGCCGCAGCATGCAAAGGTCTGGTACGGCGTGGTGGAACACTTCCTGGCACGGCAGGTCCTCGGCGAAGACGTCGGGCTGCCGGAGGACCTGGGCCTGTAGCCCGGGCCGAAAAGCCTGTCTTGGCGGCTGTTGGGACGGCTGCCGGGACATGGCCGGGCGGGGAGGCCCGGCCGACATGGGGAAGGCCTGGCCGGCGCGGGAAAACGTGCCGGCCAGGCCGGGGTGCGCGGGACATAGGATGGGGGCTGTGACTCCAACGATCAGCATCCGCCCAGCCCGCACCGGCGACGTCGCCGCGATCAAGAAGCTGGTGGCGCCCCTCGCGGCGCAACGCATCCTGATGGCCAAGGAAACGGTGGCGTACTACGAGAGCCTGCAGGAGTTCCGGATCGCGGAGTCGTCCGACGGCGACGTCATCGGCTGCGGTGCCCTGCACGTCATGTGGGAGGACCTGGCCGAAGTCCGCACGCTCGCCGCGGCTGCCGACTGGCGCGGCAAGGGAGTGGGGCACGTTCTGGTGCAGCAGCTCCTTGAAGACGCAAAGGCCCTCGGGGTTTCCCGGGTGTTCTGCCTGACCTTCGAGGTGGACTTCTTCAAGCGGCACGGCTTCGAGGTCATGGCGGACCAGTCCGCGGTGGATCCGGAGGTCTATTCCGAACTCCTGCGCTCGCATGACGAAGGCGTGGCCGAGTTCCTGGACCTGGCCCGGGTGAAGCCCAACACCTTGGGCAACACCCGCATGATCAAGTTCCTCTAGCAGCCTACGGAAGGCCGGCCGGGGCGTGCCGGGGGCCCGCACGCCCGGGCCCGTTGCAGGACCTACCACGGCCGCCGGGCGGGTAGTAGGGTCAAAACAAACTACCCGATTCGTGCCAGGAGCAGCCATGAAGAAGCTCATCAACGATCCACGCGCGGTGGTGGACGAGTCCCTCGATGGCTTCGGCCTGGCCCATGCCGACATCCTGGAAGTCCACGCCAATCCTGCATACGTCGTCCGCAAGGGTGCCCCGGTAGCCGGCAAAGTGGCGCTGGTATCGGGCGGCGGAAGCGGGCATGAACCTCTGCACGCCGGTTTTGTCGGGCACGGCATGCTCGACGCCGCGGTGCCGGGCGCCGTGTTCACCTCGCCCACACCCGAGCAAATCATCCCGGCGACCGAAGCAGTGGACTCGGGGGCCGGCGTCGTGCACATCGTGAAGAACTACACCGGCGACGTCCTGAACTTCGAAACGGCCGCCGAGCTCTCGCAGGCCGAAGGCATCAGCGTCCGCACCGTCCTCGTGAACGACGACGTCGCCGTAGAGGACTCCCTGTACACGGCCGGACGCCGCGGCGTAGGCGGGACCGTGCTGGTGGAAAAGATCGCCGGCGCCGCCGCCGTCCGGGGCGACTCCCTCGACGCCGTCATGGGTGTTGCGGAAACGGTCGCCCGCAACGTACGCACCATGGGCGTGGCGCTCTCGGGCTGCATCGTGCCGCATTCCGGCGTGCCGAGCTTCGAACTCGCCGACGACGAAATCGAAATCGGCATCGGCATCCACGGCGAACCCGGCCGACACCGGATCCCCATGGAGGGCGCGGACGGCATCACCTCACGACTGCTGGAACCAGTGGTGGAAGACCTCGGCCTCGGCAAGGGGGAGCGGGCGCTGCTGTTCGTCAACGGCATGGGCGGCACCCCGCTCAGCGAGCTGTACATCGTGTACCGCCGGGCCGCCCAGTTGCTGGAAGAGAAGGGAATCACCGTCGAGAGGTCCCTGGTGGGCAACTACGTCACCTCCCTGGAAATGCAGGGTTGCTCCATCTCGGTCCTGCGCCTCGATGACGAACTCGTTGAACTTTGGGACGCGCCCGTACATACCGCTGCCCTCCGCTGGGGGATGTGACAGTGGGGTTAGGCGTCGACTGGGCCATTGAATGGCTGCAGCTTTCGGCACGGAAGATGTCCGAACACCGTGTGGAGCTTATCGAACTGGACCGGGCAATCGGCGATTCGGACCACGGCGAGAACATGGACCGCGGCTTCCAGGCCGTGCTGGAGAAGATCGCCGAAGCGGCCCCGGACACGCCCGGCGCGGCCTTGAAGCTTGCCGCGATGGCCCTGATGTCCAAGGTGGGCGGGGCGGCGGGGCCGCTATACGGTACGGCTTACCTGCGGGCCGCCACTTCGCTGGGAACCTCGACGGAAATCGACGCCGCCGCGCTCGCCGCCGCCCTTGGGGCAGCCCGGGACGGGATCGTGGCGCGGGGCAAGGCCGAGCCCGGGGACAAGACCATGGTGGACGCCTGGACCCCGGCGGTGGAGGCGGCCAATGAGGCCGTCACCCTCGGCGCGGACGCCGTTGCCGTGCTTGCCGCGGCTGCCGAAGCCGCGGAGGTGGGCGCCGTGACCACGGATCCGCTGGTGGCCAGGAAGGGTCGCGCCAGCTACCTCGGCGAACGCAGCGCCGGACACCGCGATCCCGGGGCCGTCTCCACGGCGCTGCTGCTGCGGGCCGCGGCCACCGCGGCGGGCTTCCCCGACGGGGAGACGGCGTGACGGTTGCCTTGGTCGTGGTTTCGCACAGCGCCAGGATCGCCGAAGGGGCCGTTGAACTTGCCGGGCAGATGGCCCCGGACGTCGGCCTTTTCGCCGCGGGCGGCACGGAGGACGGCAGGATCGGCACCAGCTTCGAAATCGTCTTGGCGGCGTTCGAATCGGCGCTGGAATCTGCGGCGGGCGCCGGTGTTGTGGTGCTGACGGACCTCGGCTCGGCGGTGATGACGGCGGAAGCCGCGGTGGAGTTCTGCAGCGCGCCGAAGGAGGTGCTGCTGGCCGACGCTCCCCTGGTGGAGGGGGTCGTTGCGGCGGCAGTAGCCGCGCAGGGCGGAGCGGATGCGCCGGCCGTGAAGGCGGCGGCCGCAGCGGTGCGCTTCGGCAGCGGCGGCGGCAGCACCGGCGTCGGAGGCCCGGACGATGGAATTCCCGCGGCTCCGGAGGAGAGCGGAGAATTCCTCCTGCGCAACGCCGCGGGAATCCATGCCCGCCCGGCGGCCAGGATCGCCGGGGGGCTTGCCGGGCTGGACGCAGAGGTGACCATCAACGGCGTCGACGGCACGTCAATGATGGAACTGATGGCGCTCGCCGTCGGCCAGGGTGGAAAGCTTGCCGTTGAGGCACGGGGCAAGGACGCCGCGAAAGCTGTGGCCTACGTGCGACGCCTGGTCGAGGAAGGCTTCGGCGAACCCTGACGCGGGCAAAGTACACCGGGCGGGTACCGGCGCTCGTTCGACGAAGAGGGCTGAGCATGGGTCAAGAGCCGCCGCGCACGGAGGCCAGTTTGTCCTTCAGCTCGCCGGCCATCCCCCGGATTGCGGTTTCGAGCCGTTTGTCTCCGGCCGTGACAGCCTGACCGAGCGCGCGGGAGAGGTCTTCAACAGCGAGCGTATGCCTATTGAGGGCGTCATATGATTTGCCCCTGTGATAGAGGGCTGAAGCCCGTCCCAGATGCCATTGCATCTTTTCCGCGACGGCCAGGGCGTTCCCCGCGACCTCTATGCATTCGTCGTAGCGTTGCAGCTCGTGCAGCACTCCGCACAGCAGCTGAAGGGCGTAGAACTCGATGAAGTCGGCCACGTTGGCCGGCATCTTGCTGGCCATGAGGAGTTCCAGCAGGTTTCTGGCGACAACCACTGCCACGTCGAGTTGGCCCAACATCTGGTGGATGCTGCCTTTGAGCATCATCGCCGGTCCCTGACCTTCGATCTCCCCGACGGCTTCGAAGAGCGCGATGGCCTTGTTGGCACTGGCCATGGCTTCCTGGATCTTCCCGAGGCCGCGTTGGCTCAGGGCGATATAGAGATGCGCCCAACCTTGCCTGACGGTGTTCTGGGCCTCTACCGCGGCATCCAAGGAGAGCATTGCTGTCTTGAGCGCACGTTCCGGATCATTGCGCTCGTTGCTGTAGGCGAAGGAGAGAAACCCGAGGTGCGCTGAAACCAGCTCCTTGTCTCCCACGGCACCCGCAGCCGCGGCGGAATCGGCGAAGAGCCGATGCCAGTTTCCCCATCTTTCCCAGATGCCGGCGAACCAGTGCAGGGACCCCGCAACCTTCAGCACATCCTGGTGGTCCTGCCGCGTGACGGCGTCTTGATAGGCCCCGTACCAATCAGGAGTCTCCGACTGGAGCCAGTGCCTTGCCTGTGCCGAATCGCCGAATTCCATCCCCGGGATACCGCGAATCAGCCCGGGTGCCGGGTGGGGCTCGAAACGGTTTCCGGCGTTGATGGTGGTCGTCAATAGCCATGCGCGAAGGTATGTGCGGTGCGCAGCGATGTCTTCGGCACTTGTCTGCGCGCGTAGCCGGCCCGCGGCGTAGAGCCTCAGGAGGTCGTGAAGGCGGTACCGGTTGCCGGTAAGTGCCTGGACAAGGCCCAGGTCCACCAGTTCATCCAGGCCTTCCTCGATATCCGGGGCGCCATCGATGCCCTTTGCTGCCATGGCGGCAGCTGCAAGTGGGGGGCTGAAGGTGGTGCCTTTGAGGAGGGAGAGGTTCCTGAAAAGCTGCTGCCGCTCCTCGTTGAGGTGCTCGTAGGACAAGCTGAACGCGGCCTCCACCGCGAGATCGCCTGCCACCAGCGCGCGCAGCCGGCGTTCTTCGGAACCGAGGCGGTCCAGGAAGTCGCTCACCGTCCAGCCCGGCTGGCTGGCCAGGCGGTTGCCTGCGATCCGCAAGGCCAGCGGAATGTGGTCGCATAGAACGCCGAGATCCCGGAGTGACTCCCCGCGCTGGCCCGCGGATACTATCTCGGCCAGAAAGGCTTCGCTTTCGCTTGGCGGGAGGGGCCCCACAGGAAACCGGCCCACACCTTCGAGCCCGGCAAGGCTTCGCCGCGATGTCACCACAACAACGCCTTTGTGCCCGGTTGTCAGCACCGGACGGACTTGGGCTTCACTTGCCGCATTGTCCAGAAGCACGGCCACGGGGGAGCCGGCCGAGAACTCCCGCCAAAGCGACGCGGCTGCAGCCAGTGTTTTCGGGACCTCCCTTCCCGGAAGCAGAGCTTGCCTGAGCAATGCCTGAAGGACTTGCAACGGGGTCAGGGGGAAGGCATCCAGGCCGTTGAGGTCCACGAACAAGGCCATCGCCTGATCTTCCTGCCGGCGGTGCAGGGCCTCGACTGCCATTGCCGTCTTTCCCATTCCGGGAGCGCCGTGGAGGATTGCCACCGGGGCCACAACGCGATCCTCCGGTTCCACTTCGAGGAACGCCAGGAGTTCTGCCATCTCGGAGGTGCGGCCGGTGAAATCCGGCAGGCGCCGGGGCTCAAGAGACGCCGACCTGCTGGCGGCCGCTGGACTTTTCCCAGCACGGGCGGCACCCAGGAACTCGTCCCGTTCCGTGTCCGGGAGCTTCAAGGCCGCGAGGATGGCCAGCAGGGTGCGGCGCTGCGGGGCGGTACTGACACCGCGTTCGATGTCGCTGATGGTCCGGTCGCTGATCCCGGACAGCTCCGCCAGATACTCCAGGGACATTACGGCGCGCTCGCGGTGTGCGCGGAGCAAGACCCCCAACGGCGGTGTAGGCAACCCGGGCAAATCCTCGGCGGCGGTCACCACTGATCTTTCCGGCATACGCGCTGCCATCCCTTCCGGTACGGAGTTCCTGCCCGTGGGAGGGAACGTCATGTCCGGCAAGGGGAAGCCAACATGACGTACGTCCACGTGGCCACGACTAGGTAAAGAGTATCCGCGGTTGGCAGAATTCCGGTTCTGCGTCCTTTCTTCATGGCGCCTGCAGCCGCCCTGCTGTGGACTGGCAAGGGGTCCGAAACAGCCTGGACCCCACAAGTACCCAGCCGTCGCAAACAAGACCCCAAGGAGACAGCCGCATGTCCAAAACTCCAACCATCGTCCTGGTGCATGGCGCGTTCGCTGACGCTGCAAGCTGGGCGCCCGTTACCCGGGCGCTGCTCGATGAGGGATACGAGGTGGCCGTTCCTCCGGTATTCAATCGCAGCCTTATCGGAGATTCCGCCTACATCAAGGCATTTGTCGAGCAAATTGACGGTCCGGTGATCCTTGCGGGCCACTCCTACGGTGGCGCGGTCATCACCGTAGCCGGTGCGGCCGAAAACGTCGTCGGCCTCGTCTATGTCTCCGGTTATGCGCTGGACGAAGGCGAAAGCCTCGGCGCCCTGCAAGGCGGTTTCCCGGACTCCGACCTTGCCGGGAACCTCGTCTATTCGCCCTATCCCATCGACGGCTCCGATCCAGGTACCGATGTTTCGGTGAAGTCCGAGGCCTTCCCCGACATTTTCGCCGCGGGGGTCCCGAAGGACGTAAGCCGCGTGTTGGCTGTTTCCCAGCGCCCCCTCTCGGCTGTCGCCTTCGGTGAGGCGGCGCCCGTGGCAGCCTGGAAAACCAAGCCCGCCTGGGGGATTGTCTCCAGCGCCGACCACACCATCAATCCCGACGTTGAACGTTTCGGCTACGAGCGCGCCAAAGCGCGCAAGGTGCTGGAGCTCGACGCACCGCACCTCGTCATGATGACGCACCCGCAAGAGGTTGCGAAGTTCATCACGGACGCCATCGCAGAACTTTCCTGATCGCCGGCGTCTTCGAAGAAATAGAAGGGAACATCCCATGAGCGGAAATCCGCACAACATCTCTCTTGAACGGCAAGCCCAGGCGTTCGTGGACGCCACCAGCGAGCCACCGTTCCTCTACCAGCTCACTCCTGAGGAAGGCAGGAAAGCGGTGGACGGGGTCCAGGAGAGCCAGATCTGGAAACCCGAAATCGACGAGGAATGGATTACCGTGCCCGGCGGCCCCACTGGAGCCGTGAGCACGCGCATTGTCAGGCCAAAGGGGAGCACGGGGACGCTCCCGGTCATTCTCTACACACACGGCGCAGGCTGGGTCTTCGGAGACGCACATACCCACGACCGCTTGGTGCGCGATCTCGCCGTCGGGGCAGAAGCCGCTGTTGTGTTCCCGGAGTACGACCGTTCTCCGGAGGTGCGGTACCCGGTTGCCAATGAACAGAGCTATGCCGTGGCGCAGTGGGTGGCATCCCACGGGGCGGGCAAGGGACTGGACGGTTCCCGGATGGCTGTCGCGGGTGATTCCGTAGGCGGAAACATGGCCATAGCCCTGACGCTCATGGCGAAGGAGCGCGGCGATGTCTCGTTCAAACAGCAGGTGCTGTTCTACCCCGTTACTGACGCGAACTTCGATACGGCATCCTACGAAGAGTTCGCGGAGGGCTACTTCCTCTCCCGCGATGGGATGAAATGGTTCTGGGACCAGTACACAAGCAGTGAGGCAGAGCGCGCGGAGATCACGGTATCCCCGCTTCGGGCGACAAGCGCACAACTCGCCGGCCTTCCGCCGGCTTTGGTGATCACTGCTGAAGCAGACGTTCTGCGTGACGAAGGCGAGGCATTTGCCCGCAAATTGCGGGCAGCCTCCGTCCCTGTGACACAGGTCCGCTATGGCGGAATCATCCATGACTTTGTCATGGTCAATTCGATGCATGAGACTCGCGCTGCTTCAGCTGCAATCGGACAGGCGGTTGCGGTCCTCAAGGCTGCCCTTGGTGCATGAGCCGTGACTGCTTGGCTGGCCGGCCGGGAGCATCCGGTCAGCCAGCCAAGCAGTTATCCTGCAGGAAAAGCCAGCTGGCACGGCGCCCGCCCCGGCTCAGGGAGCCTGCTTGAGTCCCGTGGCGTCCAGCACGAGGTTGGCCGTAATGACCGTCCCGCACTTCTCACCGAAAGGCTTGAGGCTCTTGGGCGTGAAGTCGAGGGTACGGACCGGAAGCGGCCTGCCGGTGGACGCCGTGCCGGTGACCTTCGCACTGATCGGAGAAGCGGTGAGGACCCCCATGTCCAGGAGGCCGTACATGGTTCCGTCCGGGGACATCGTCGCCGAACAGGTACCGTCCGGGCCCGTGCTGCACGCCTGCGGGATGGACCGGCTGCCGGGCAGGAGTTTCAAGTCGGCTTCCTTGCATTTGCCGTCCTGGCATGCCCGCAGATGTATGCCCTGGACACTCGGCACATAGTCCTCCGCGATGGTCAGGCCCACCACCGGTGCCATGGCGATGGCCGGGCACGGCGCTGACTCCGGCTGGCATCCGGAGCCCAGCAACGCCGCCGTGCATAATGCCGCAGCCGCCCATAACTTGCGCATACCTCAGGGTAGGACCGGCGCACACAGGCCGGAACGGCTCGCGCGGAAGCTTGCCGACATCGTTATGGTGCCGCGCGGAGCGGTAACGCTCAGCCGATCGGGAAGATGCCGATAAACCAGAACGAGACCACTGCGAAGACGGCGAAGAACGCGATCGCGCAGCCGATGCCCACCTTCTCTTTGGTGGACTGGTGGAACGACTCGTGGGGATTGGCCGGGTTCACCGCGACTTCGATGTACGAGCCGGGGGCCGGGACCTCCGCGGAAGGAACGTCCGAGGTGCCGTTGAAGAGCTGCCCGCCCGGCCCGCTGAACTGGTAGGTGGGGAAGTAGCGGCGGGACGGATCGGAACCGCCGACCCCGCCGGACCAGCCCGCCGTGCTGCCGGTCACCACTGCCTGGACCCTGGGCCAGCCGGCGGTCCGTGTTTCCTGCCGCCTGGCCTTCCGGGCCGTGTGCACCAGGGCGGCGATCGCGCCGATCTGGAACAGGGCCCAGACAATGTAGATCACGGCTTTCAAGTTCGTCTCCGTTCCGCGTGGAATTCCGCTGCGGGTATTGGTCAGGCGGGCAGGCGGTAGTCGCCGTCGTGCAGTTCCGCCAGGCCGTCGCGCACCAACCCGTCCAGCGCCCGCTCAAGCTGTTCGGGTGCGGAGTTGAGGCGGTGCAGCGCGGCCAGCGGAACCGCGGTTCCTTCGGCGGCGAAGCCGAGGTCGGCCGGTGCCCGTTCGAAAAGTCCGCGCGCCACGGGCGCCTCTGCCACGCGGAGCACCGCCATCACGGCGCCGCGGAGCTGGCGGTCAGTGCCGTGCCAGGCCTGTCCCTTGGGGACGTACGACGGCGGCGGCTCGCCTGCCGCCAGCCAGGCGCATTCGCCGCGGACCGGGCAGTCGGAGCACTTGGGGGAGCGGGCGGTGCACACCAGCGCGCCCAGTTCCATGACCGAGGCGTTCCAGCGCACGGACAGTGCCGTGTCCTCCGGCATGAGGGCTTCGGCCAGGCGCATCTCCGCGGCGGTAAGCGATGGCGCCGGAAGGGCCGTTCCGGACACCAGCCTGGCGTGGACGCGGCGGATGTTGGTGTCCACCACCGTTTCGCGCCCGCCGAATGCGAACGCCGCAACTGCCGCCGCGGTGTAGTCGCCGACACCGGGGAGGCCCAGCAGGTCTTCGTACGTTCCGGGTACCTTGCCGCCGTGCTCTTCGACAATTGCGACGGCGGCCGCGTGCAGCCGCAGCGCACGCCGGGGATAGCCCAGCCGGCCCCAGTGGCGCACCGCTTCGCCCGAGGCTTCCCGGGCAAGGTCCGCGGGCTCGGGCCAGCGTTCCATCCAATCCAGCCACACCGGAAGCACCCGCACCACGGGGGTCTGCTGCAGCATGACCTCACTGACCAGCACGCCCCAAGGGCTGCAGGCGGCTTCGCGCCAAGGCAGTTCGCGGGCGTTTGCGGTGAACCAGCGGTCCAGCTCCTGGTGGAGGGCGTCGAGCTGGTGGGCCTTGAGCTGCCGGGATGGGGTCTGCTGTTTGCGGGCCGGCCGGGTGCTCGTCGGTTCCGGGACTGTTGGCGATGACATGGGACCCTTTGTTGCGGCTGCGTGCTTTGCGGCCGCGCGGCCGCCGATTCCTGCCCTCCACTGTAGCCGAGCCCGGGTTCCGCGGATGGAGGGAGTGACATGAGGCAGCTCATACGGCCGGGAGCGCCGGCGGCGGCGTGGTGTGGCGGCATCCGGGGCGGGCGTTGCCTAGCCTAGTCATATGGTCACCAAGGGCAATCAAACGTCAGGCGTGCGCGGAACGCGTACAACAGGCAACGGTGCCCGGACCCCGGCCGCAACCCGCCCGAAAACCGGAGGCGCCCGGCGCAACGGCCGCCGCAGGCCGAGCCCGGCCGTGTACCGCCGTCGTCGCCTGGTGGTGTTCGTTGGCCTGCTGATCGTGCTGGGGCTGATGACCGCCGGCGTCGTGGCAATCGCGTCCTCCTTTGCCGGGAGGGGCGAGCCCGCCGCGCAGCCCGGCAACAGCCCGCAGCCGCAGGACAGCGGTACCCCGGGGCCCGGCGCCTCGGGCACTGCAAGCCCCTCCGCCAAGGCAAGCCCCGTGTGCGACCTGAACCTGGTCACCGTTGCCGCAAGCACGGACGCAGGGTCCTATGCCGCGGGCAAGAATCCTGTGCTGGGGATGAAGGTCACCAACGGCGGCACCACACCGTGCCAGGTCAACGTGGGAACCTCGCAGATGGAGTTCCAGGTGACCAGCGGGGCGGACCGGATTTTCTCTTCCCGGGACTGCCAGGCAACGGCCGAGGACCTGGTGAAGACCATCCTGCCCGGCAAGAGCGAGACTGCGAACTTCGTTTGGCAGCGCAACCGCACCACGGAAGGCTGCAGCGTGGTGAATGCCAAGCCGGGTGCAGGCACCTATGTTTTCACGGCGTCGCTGGGCAACAAGGTCAGCCCGAAGGCCGTCTTCCAGCTCCGCTAGCCGCGCACGGACCTAGCCGGTGAGCGGCGGCCGGAGTTACAGGAACCGGTCCAGGAGGCTCGCCTCGGCCATGCGGCTGAGGCCTTCGCGGACCGTGCGGGCGCGCTGGTCGCCGATGCCGTCCACAGTCATGAGGTCTTCGATGGTGGCGGCCATGAGGTTTTGGAGCCCGCCGAAATGCTCCACCAGGCGGTCCGCCACAGCCTTCGGAACCGACTTAAGCCCCGCAAGCAGGCGGTATCCCTGCGGCTGCACACCGGCGTCGAGCACATCCATGCCGCCGGCAAAACCGATGATGCTGGAGATCCTGCCCAGGTCGATCAGCTCGGTGGGGCCGAGGTCCATGAGGGCCTGCACGGCGGTGTCGATGTCCTCGGGGGAGGCGGTGTCGCCGGCGTAGTCGCGGATGATGACGTCGCTGCCCGGGCCGCGACCCATGGTGAGCTCCTCCAACTGCAAGGAGAGGAGACGTCCGTCCTCGCCGAGTTCGAGCACGTACTGGGCGATTTCCTCGGCGATCCGGCGCACCATCTCCTGGCGCTGCAGCGTGACGGCGACGTCGCGGACCGTGACCATGGCTTCGATTTCCAGCGCCGAAAGGGAACTGGTGACCTGGTCCAGCCGGGCGCTGTAGCGTTCGAGCGTGGCCAAGGCCTGGTTGGCGCGGGCGAGTACCTTCTCCGAACCTTCCAGCACGTGCCGCAGCCCGTTTACATACAGGGCGATGATCTGCATGGACTGGCTGACCGAGATGACGGGCACTCCGGTCTGGATGGCGACGCGCTCCGCGGTGCGGTGCCGGGTGCCGGATTCCTGGGTTTCGATGCTGGAATCGGGGACCAGCTGCACGGCTGCGCGGACGATGTTGCTGGCATCCTTGTCGCAGACGATGGCGCCGTCCATTTTGGCGAGTTCGCGGAGCCGGGTCGGGGAGAACTCGATGCCGATTTCGAAGCCGCCGGAACAGATGGCATCGATGGTGCGGTCCGAGCCCAGGACGATCAGGGCGCCGGTGCGTCCGCGCAGGATGCGCTCAAGTCCGTCCCGCAGCGCGGTGCCGGGCGCGACTCTTGCCAAGGTCGCCTTGAGCGATTCCTCGGGACTTCGGGCCATGCGTGTTCCCTTCGAAGGTGGCAGGACCCCGTAACCGGTCCGGCATCAATGCCGGCGATGTTCAGGAAAAGTGCCCCGGCAGCGGCTAGGACAATGATAGATCCTCGCGCATGCCTTAACCGCACAAGCAAGCCTCAAAGTGGCCCGTTTGTGCCCTGCCGGGAGAGGGCGGGAAACGGCCCTCCGGGCATCATCGCGGAGGGCCGTTTTGTCAGTAATGCGCTGTCAGCAATCGGCTGTCAGTAATCCGCCTGGCGCTCGAGCGTGTTGCCGAGGCGGAGCATCGCGAGGCTGACCAGCAGGAAGCCGACCGCGATGCCCACCGCGAACAGTGCTACCCCGCCCCAGCCGCCGGCACGTGCGGGGTCGATGAACCAGTACGGGTACCAGTTCACGAAGGCCCCGCGGATGAGGCTGTAGGCCAGGTACGCGATGGGGTAGACGAGCCAGTACCAGAGGTGCCGGATTGTCATGGTGGTGCGCGGCGGCTGGAACAGCCAGTCGGCCACGACAACCACCGGAATCAGGTAGTGCACCACGAAGTTCACCCACGGAAGCATGGAGCCCAGATCCTGGCCGGTAAGCAGCGCGCCGAAGACGATGCCCACGATTGCCATTGCGATGGTGGCCGTGCCGCGGGTGGTTTCATCCAGCTCGGTGGGCTGTTTGCGGACCAACAGCCGGTAACCGCTGACGAGCAGCACCACGGCGGCGAAGAGGTTGGACAGGTTGGTGAAGTAGCTGAAGAAGTTCCACACGTCGTAGCGCAGGCTGATGTGCACGGCCAGCTGCGTCCCGACGGCGACAAGGGTCAAGAGGCCGAAGAAGAAGCGTCCCCCAATAAGCACCGTTCTTTTGGTCATGGAACCACTCTTCCGCACCCCCGGGCACCGCCGCCGCGCGACACCCCCGCGCCGGGAGTTACGCGACCGGCGCGAGCGACGAAACTCAGCCCAGGACCAAACTCAGCTGATCAGCAGTTCCAGCGCCTCGGCCACATGGGCCACCTCCCGCACGGAGAACCCTTCCGGGACGGGGCCCGGCCCGTTGGGGCTGGCAGGAACGACCGCGTGCGTGAAGCCCAGGCGCTGGGCCTCGTGGATCCGCTGGTTGATGCCTGGGACCGGGCGGACCTCGCCCGCCAGGCCCACCTCGCCGAAGGCGATGAGCCGCTGCGGGAGGGCCTTGCGGGACTTAGCCGAGGCCACGGCCAGGGCGATGGCGAGGTCCGTGGCCGGTTCGCTGAGCTTCACCCCGCCCACGGTGGCCACGTAGGAGTCGTCCTTGTGCAGGATGCAGCCGGCCCGTTGCTGCAGCACGGCCAGCAGCATCGAAACCCGTGAGTTGTCCAGGCCGCTTGTGGCGCGCCGTGGCTGGGAATTGGCGCTTTCGGCCAGCAGGGACTGCACCTCGGCCAGCAGGGGCCGCCGCCCCTCCATGGTCACGGTGATGCAGGTGCCCGAAACGGGTTCGCGGGTGCGGGAGACGAAGAGTCCGCTGGGATCGGCGAGGCCTTCGATGCCGGCTTCGTTGAGGTCGAAGCAGCCGACGTCGTCCGTGGCGCCGTAGCGGTTCTTGACGGCGCGCAGCAGCCGGAGCCGGGAATGGCGCTCGCCTTCGAACTGGCACACGACGTCCACGAGGTGCTCCAGGAGCCGCGGACCGGCGATGGAGCCGTCCTTGGTCACGTGTCCCACGAGCAGGGTGGTCATGTTGCGGCGCTTGGCGGCGGCGATGATGGACGCGGCCACTTCACGGACCTGGGAAACCCCGCCGGCACTGCCCTCCACCTCTGTGCTGCTGAGGGTCTGCACGGAGTCCACGATGAGCAGCTTGGGTTCGAGCTTCTCCACCTGCCCGAGCGCCTGCCCGAGGTCGGTTTCCGCGGACAGGTAGAGGGTGTCCGCGATGGCACTGATCCGTTCCGCGCGCAGCTTCACCTGAGCGGCGGATTCCTCGCCCGTGACGTACAGGACGTCCTGGCCCGTGCGGGCGAACTTCGCCGCGACATCCAGCAGCAGCGTGGACTTCCCGACGCCCGGCTCCCCGGCCAGCAGGATCACCGCGCCGGGAACCAGCCCTCCGCCGAGCACCCGGTCCAGTTCGTCGACGCCGGTAGGCAGGAACGCCGCCGTCGTACCGTCCACCTCGGCAATCCGGCGGGCGGGCTCCAGAACGGTGGCGGCCGCCGTCGTACGCGCTACCGTGGCGCCGGACTCCTCAACGGTTCCCCACGCCTGGCACTCGCCGCAGCGGCCCACCCACTTGACGGTGGTCCAGCCGCATTCGGCGCATTTGAACGCGGGGGCCTTGGAGGCGCGGGAGGTCTTGGTAGCCATGCGTACAAGGCTAGTGGAGGGGTGCGACAGGAAAGCCGCTACAGCGGCGGCAGGGCGTCCCGGGCTTCGGCGGGTTCCATGCCGGCGGCCTCGAGCAGGTCCACCATGAGCGGGCGGAAAAGCATCACCACGGTTTCGCCCTCCAGCTTCTGGACGCTGAGCAGCTTCGGGTGCAGCCGGGTGGCGATGTCCGCGAGGTCCTGCCGGGCGACGCGCATGTGGGCCCGGCGGGCGCCGTCGTGCACTTCCGCCAGGCCCAGCGCAAGCTCGTCCACCGCGGCGGCAGTATCCCGCAGCACCCCGGAAATGTTGTCCGTCGCCTCGTCCGTGAGGGCGGTGTGGTTGATGGCGCTGGTGAGCCGCCGGGCGAACACCCGGCTGTTGCGCAGGGCGAGGTCGATCGAGTCCAGCGAGGCCTCCATCGCGTTCAACTCGTCGCGGTGCTTGCGGTACGCCGGGGCAAGCGTGGCCACCTCGCCGGCGGCGCGCAGCGACTGGCGCATCCGGTCCACCAGCGGCTGGCAATTGCGGCCGCGGACCAGGGCGTGCCAGGCGATGGTGGAATCGCTGTCGATCATCGCGTCAGCGCATTCGCGAAGCACCTCCGCCAGTTCGTCCAGCAGTTTCCGCACGTCCTGCCGCGGTTCCAGCCGCGGATCCTTCGGCATCAGCACCGTGACCAGCAGCGCGAAGACGCCCCCGACGACGGCGTCCAGGCTGCGGGTGAACGGACCTCCCGGCGGCGCCGGGAGCAGCACGACCAGCAGCGACTGCAGCCCGAGCTGGGTGGTGAAGATGGTGCCGCTGTCCAGGAAACGGGCCAGCAGGATCGAGAAGAGCAGCACGATGGCGGCCTGCCAGACCCCGGAGCCCAGCCAGTGCACCAGCAGATCGCCCACCACGATGCCCAGGGTGCAGCCAAGGCCCACCTCCATGACCCGGCGCAGGCGGGGATCGCGGGAGAAACCGAGGGCGATCAGGGAGGACGTGGCTGCGAAGAGGGGGCCGGTGTGGCCAAGGACGTGTTCGGCGAAGGCGTAGGCGCCTACGGCACAGACGGTCATCTGGACGGCGGGGACCACCGATTTCCGGGTCCGGGTGATGCCTGTTCGCAGCCGCGTCCGAAGAAATTTCGAGGTGGCTGAGAGTCCGGGCGGGGCGTCCATGCCTCAAGTCTATTCAGCATGAAAGACGCAAGGGCGGCGCTGCAGATGTAAGGGAATGGTCCGCTTCCGTTCACCCGCCGTTCACCTTGGACCGCCGATCCCGTTACCTGAGGCTCTTACCGTCGATCAAGGTACAAAACGAGTACGAATCTCCCCACAGCCGACCCTCCTCGGCACGCATCTGAGAATCCCTGGAAGGGGTACATCAAAGTGAAGGCAACTCGCTTCGGCCGCAACGCGGCAATCGCGGTCATCGCAGCTGGCGCCCTGGCGCTCACCGCTTGTGGTTCCGACAACGCAACCGGCTCCCCGGCCAGCAGCCAGGCCGCCGCCGGTACCAAGGTCACCGGCACCCTGACCGGCATCGGCTCCTCCGCGCAGGGCGCGGCCATGGACGCCTGGAAGACCGGCTTCGCCGCCGCCAACCAGGGCGCAAACGTGCAGTACTCCCCGGACGGCTCCGGCGCTGGCCGCAAGGCGATCATCGACGGCTCCGCCCAGTTCGCCGGCTCCGACGCCTACCTCAAGGACGAAGAGCTCGCCGCCTCGAAGGCCAAGTGCGGCCCCGAAGGCGCCATCGACATCCCGGTGTACATTTCCCCGATCGCCGTGGCCTTCAACCTGCCCGACATCAAGGAACTGAAGCTCGACGCCGCCACCGTCGCCAAGATCTTCCGCGGCCAGATCGCCAAGTGGAACGACCCCGCAATCGCCGCCCTGAACCCGGACGTCAAGCTCCCGGACCTCAAAGTCACCCCGGTGAACCGTTCCGACGACTCCGGCACCACCAAGAACTTCACCGACTACCTTGCCTCCGCTGCCGCCGACGTCTGGACCGACAAGGCCGACGGCGTATGGCCGGCTTCCCTGAAGGGCGAGAACGCCAAGGGCACCTCCGGCGTCGTCAAGACCGTCACCGACACCCCCGGTGCCGTGACCTACGCCGACGACTCCGCCGTTTCCGGCAAGCTGGGTGTTGCCCAGATCAAGGTCGGCAGCGAGTTCGTGAAGATCTCTCCCGAGGCTGCCGCCAAGGCAGTCGAGGTCAGCAAGCAGGCTGACGGCCGCGCCGCCAACGACGTCGCCATCAAGCTGGACCGCAAGACCACCGAAGCCGGTGTCTACCCGGTTGTCCTGGTCTCCTACCACGTCGTCTGCACCACCTACGACAAGAAGGAAACCGCGGACCTCGTCAAGGCTTTCGAGAGCTACGTAGTCTCCGAAGAGGGCCAGAAGGCTGCTGCTGACGCCGCCAAGTCCGCACCGCTGTCCAAGGCGCTGCAGGAGAAGGCCAAGGCCGCCATCGAGTCCATCAAGGCCAAGTCCTAAGGACCGCTCCGGCCGGCGGCACCGCGGTGCCGCCGGTTTGGAACACCGCAGTTCCCTGTCCCGCCGCCGATGGCACACCATCCCGGCGGGGCGGGGAACTTGGCCATTTTCCGCACTGATGCTGAAGGTAGACGTGACCACCAACTCCCTGACCACTTCCCAGGGCGCCGGGCGCGCCGGGGACAAGGTCTTCTCCGGAGCCGCCATGACCGCGGGATGCCTCATCCTCGCCGTCCTGTTCGGCGTCGCACTCTTCCTGGTTGTCCAGGCCATCCCGGCCTTCGTGGCCCCGGCGGCAGACATCCAGGGCGGCCAGGGCTTCATCGCCTACATCTGGCCGATCGTCCTGGGCACGCTGATCGCTGCCCTGATCGCCCTCGTGATCGCCACCCCTGTGGCGATCGGCGTGGCGCTGTTCATCTCGCACTACGCCCCGCGCCGCCTCGCCTCCGGCCTGGGCTACGTGGTGGACCTCCTTGCCGCTATCCCCTCCGTTGTCTACGGCGCCTGGGGTGCCGCTTTCCTGGCCAAGGAAATCGCCCCGGCCTATGACTGGCTGGCCAACAACCTGGGCTGGCTGCCGATCTTCCAGGGACCCGCGTCCGCCACCGGCAAGACCATCCTGACCGCCGGCATCGTGCTGTCCGTCATGGTGCTGCCCATCATCACCTCCCTGAGCCGCGAAATCTTCCTGCAGACCCCCAAGCTGCACGAGGAAGCCGCGCTCGCCCTCGGCGCCACCCGCTGGGAAATGATCAAGATGGCCGTGCTGCCGTTCGGCCGTCCCGGCATCATCAGCGCCGTCATGCTCGGCCTGGGCCGCGCCCTCGGCGAAACCATGGCCGTGGCCCTGGTGCTCTCCTCCGGCGTCCTGACGGCAAGCCTCATCCAGAGCGGCAACCAGACCATCGCCGCCGAAATCGCGCTCAACTTCCCCGAGGCCGGCGGCCTGAAGGTCAACACCCTGATCGCCGCCGGCCTGGTGCTGTTCGTCATCACCCTGGGCGTGAACATGGTGGCGCGCTGGATCATCACCAAACACAAAGAATTCTCGGGAGCGAACTAATGACCCTCACAGCCCCCGTAACCCGCAAGCGCTCCGCACTGACCAAGGGCCAGCTGCCGGCGTACGCACCCTATGTGGTGCTCGCCGCCGCCCTGGTGCTCGGCGCCGCCATCCTCGCCCTGATCGGCTTCAACGTCTTCAGCTGGGGCGTGGTTTCCGCGACCCTCTTCACCCTGGGCCTGGTCGCCTGGAGCGGCGTGGTTGAAGGCGCCCGCAAGGCCAAGGACAAGCTGGCCACCTGCCTGGTGGTCGGCGCGTTCCTCGTTGCGCTCCTGCCCCTGGTTTCGGTGATCTGGACCGTGCTGGTCAACGGCATCCCCGGAATCCTCACCCCCGGCTTCCTCGGGACCTCCATGAACGGGGTCACCGGCGCGTTCGACAACAAGGCAGTCGAAGAAGGCACCAAGGTGCTCGGCGGTGTCTACCACGCGCTGATCGGCACCGTACAGATCACCCTGCTGGCCACCGTCATCTCGGTGCCCGTGGGCCTGCTCACCGCGATCTACCTCGTGGAATACGGCAACGGCCGCCCCCTGGCCCGTGCCATCACCTTCTTCGTGGACGTCATGACCGGCATCCCCTCGATCGTGGCCGGCCTTTTCGCAGCGGCGTTCTTCTTCGCCGTCGTCGGCCCGGGCACCAAGACCGGTGCCGTCGCCGCCGTCGCGCTTTCGGTGCTGATGATCCCGGTGGTGGTCCGCTCCAGCGAGGAAATGCTCAAGATCGTCCCGAACGAACTGCGCGAGGCCTCCTACGCGCTGGGCGTGCGGAAGTGGCGGACCATCCTGAAAGTGGTCATCCCGACGGCGATCTCCGGCATCGCGTCCGGCGTCACCCTTGCGATCGCCCGCGTGATCGGTGAGACTGCTCCCATCCTGGTCACCGCCGGCTTCGCCACCACCATCAACAACAACGTCTTCGGCGGCTGGATGGCCTCGCTGCCCACGTTCATCTACACGCAGATCCTCAACCCGACCTCGCCTTCCAACCCCGGTCCCTCGGACCAGCGGGCCTGGGGCGCGGCCCTGGTGCTGATCATCCTGGTGATGCTGCTGAACCTCGCAGCCCGCTTGATCGCGCGGATCTTCGCCCCCAAGGCCGGCCGATGACGCCGGGCCGCCTCCATATTCTTTCCACCTCAGCACTGAAGGAACACCATGTCTAAGCGGATCGACGTCAAGGACCTGAACGTCTACTACGGCAACTTCCTGGCCGTGGAGGGCGTCAGCATCAATATCGAGGCCAAGTCGGTCACCGCCTTCATCGGCCCGTCCGGCTGTGGCAAGTCCACCTTCCTGCGCACCCTGAACCGCATGCACGAGGTCCTGCCCGGTGCCCGCGTGGAGGGCGAGGTGCTGCTCGACGGCGACAACCTCTACGGCCCCGGCGTGGACCCGGTGACCGTGCGGGCCCAGGTGGGCATGGTCTTCCAGCGGCCCAACCCGTTCCCAACGATGTCCATCCGCGACAACGTGTTGGCCGGCGTGAAGCTGAACAACAAGAAGATCTCCAAGGGCGAGGCCGATGCGCTCGTGGAGCGCTCCCTGCGCGGCGCCAACCTCTGGAACGAGGTCAAGGACCGGCTGGAGAAGCCGGGCTCGGGCCTGTCCGGCGGCCAGCAGCAGCGCCTCTGCATCGCCCGCGCCATCGCGGTGGAGCCGCAGGTCATCCTCATGGACGAGCCCTGCTCCGCCCTGGACCCGATCTCCACGCTGGCCGTCGAGGACCTCATCAACGAGCTCAAGGACGAGTACACCGTGGTGATCGTGACCCACAACATGCAGCAGGCCGCCCGTGTTTCGGACAGGACGGCGTTCTTCAACATCGCCGGCACCGGCAAGCCCGGCAAGCTGATTGAATTCGCGGACACCACCACGATCTTCAACAACCCTGCCCAGAAGGCCACGGAAGACTACGTCTCCGGCCGCTTCGGATAGCCCCGGCTCGTAGGGGCACAGGCTCCGGCTTCTGTTGGGGTAGCCGGAAAACAGCGACGGCGGACGTCACCTTGGGGGTGGCGTCCGCCGTCGTGCTTTTTGCCGCCGGGCTAGCCGAGCAGGTAGGGCAGGGAAGTGCTGGCCAGGTACGGCAGTTCCGGACCGGGCGCCGGGCGGGAAACGGTCTTGAGTCGCGGCTCGTCCCCCGAACCGGCCAGTGCCAGCGTGACCGGGCTGTCCACGATGGGCAGCGGAACGGCCATGATGCCTTCCGGGCCGGAGAGTTCCACGACGCCGGCGTCCACGATGATGCGCAGCTCGGCGCCTTCCGCGAGGGGGAAGGCGACGCCGGTGAAGTCGGCATTCCCGGGAGCCGTGACCCGGGCTTCATTCCCGTCGTGGCTGATCCTGAGCAACGTTCCTTCGAGCGCATCCAGGCTGATGACCGTGCCGGAGACGGCCGTGCAGCGCAGGTCTGCGCCCTCTGCCAGGACGGTTTCGAAGACTGCGTCTCCCGTTTGCTCAAGCCGGGCCGTCGTCGAGTACCTGCCGAGGTCCGCGTGCGGGACGGCCACCAGGGTGTCGCCGTCGAGGGAAAGCGTGTGCGGGACGCTGAGGGCGCTGGCCCACTGTCCGCTGCCCGTCTCATCTGCGGGGCTGATCACGCCGCGCACCCAGAAAATCAACGACGGCGCCCCGTCCTTGTCGCGGAAGAAGGACGGCGCGTAGTAGCTCTTGCCGTAACTGAGCCGGCCCCAGGACCGGGCCTCGAACTTTCCGTCGGTGTAACTGCCCACGCCGTAGGCCACGTAGTGCAGCACGTCGTCTTCCCAGATCGAGGTGACCAGGACGTGGGACCCGTCGATCTCGAACAACTGCGGGCATTCCCACATGGCTCCGGTCCAGACGGGGTCCTTTTCGCTGCCGGGCCGCCGGGCCGCGATGCCGTCCAGCGTCCATTCGGCGAGATCCGCGGAACTGTATGAGATCGCGGCGGCGGTTCCGCCGTCGAGACCTGCCCCGACAAACATCCGCCACTGTCCGCCGTCGCGGAAGACGAAGGGGTCCCGGTAAGCGATGACGTCGGCAGCGGGGGCGGACATGAGCTTGCCGCCCTTGGTCCAGCTGTCCCAGCTGTCGTCGCCGGGGGTTGCGGTGCGGATCGTGCCGATGCCGATGCCCGGCTCGGTCACGGAGGTGTAGAACATGGTGGCCTTGCCCTCGGAATCGGTGACGATCGAGCCGGACCAGACACCGTCGTCGCCGTCGCCGGGGGCTACGGCGACGCCCTGCTCGGTCCAGGCAATCATGTCAGGGGAGGTGGCGTGGCCCCAGTGGCAGTTGGAGGCCCAGCTGGTCCGGCCGGGGACGTACTGGTAGAAGAGGTGGTACGTGCCGTCCTTCCAGGTGAGGCCGAGGGGGTCGTTGATCCAGCCGCTGTTTGCCGTGAAGTGGAAGGCCGGGCGGGGAGTGGGGGAAGTCATGCTGATCCGTTCGTCTGTTGCGGGGAAGTGGATTAGTTCGCCGGGACGCTCTGGGAG
The DNA here is from genome assembly GCF_049913155.1 of Arthrobacter sp. R-11. GTDB lineage: Bacteria > Actinomycetota > Actinomycetes > Actinomycetales > Micrococcaceae > Arthrobacter. Next base: position 219,804 of record NZ_CP183979.1, read on the forward strand.
GCGAGGTAGCGCTCGCGGACGTCGCGGGCCTGGCTGACATTGCCCTGCTCCCACTGGTCGATTTCCGCGCGGCGTTCGGCACGCACCGCATCGCGGACCTCCGTGAACTTCTTCATGCGCTCGGCCGCCGCATCCCGTGCTGCCTGCTGGGCGGGGGTGAGCACCGGGAGGGGCAGCTCCTCCACCTGCTCGCGGGGCCGCAGCGGGAGCCGGTCTGCCACCGGGGCGATATCCAGGGCAGGGGACGGCAGGGTCTGGTACCAGTAGGCGGTGGAGGACCAGTCATCCGAGAGATGGTTGGCGTGGCCGTGCTCGAACGTGACCTTGATGCGCTTCTGGAAGCGGATGGGATCGGTCATGTGGAAGCGGTAGCTGTGGTGGAAGCCGGGGACGTTTTCCTCGTGGACCATGGTGCCGTTCATCATGAACGCGTTGTGCTGCATGCCCCAGGCGTGGCCGAAGTAGTCCTCCATGCCGGTGCCGTGCAGGCTCGGCGGCCAGGTGTCGTCGTCGATGAAGATCATGTCGTCGCCTTCGCCCCACCAGGAGCCCTGGAAGTGCCGCACGGCGAGGTTGCAGCCCACGTAGTGGCCCTGCCCTTCGGTTTCCAGCACCACGTAGTTGTCCTCCCCGGTGAGGTTTGGGATGGTGACCTCGATGCTGTTGGTCTGCAGGTCCGGGCCCCAGCCGGCATTGGGCTTCTGCCGGCGCCAGTGGGCGTGGAAGTAGGCGGTGTCTTCCGGAAGCGGTTCGGTGTAGAGCTCGTAGTCGATGTAGAAGTACTGCAGGTACGGGATGTCGTTCTGGTTTTCGACCACGATCCGGGCCCGGGAGTTGAAGGGCATTTCGAAGTAGCTGTTGAACGCCGCGCTGCCGCCGAAGGTGTTCAGTTCCCCTTCCTTGGCCGACACGGAAAGCGGCAGGGAATCGTAGGAACCCGAGAGCGAGTTGAGGAGCCCGAAGAAGTCACCCAGGGGCGCGATGACACTCGGCGTTTCCTGGTCGTCCCAGTAAACCTTCAGGACGATCTTGCGGTAGTAGTCCGGGTCCACGACTTCCCAGCTGACGCCCAGCGCGTTGTGGATCTCCAGCATCGGCACGCCCACCAGTTCGGGGGAGATCTGGCCCGGGCCGGGCTGGATACGGCAGGACTGGGTCATCCAGATATGGGTGATGGCGCCGGGGCCCTCAAGGTCGGCGAGGACGCGTTCCTCGCCGGGCATGATGATCCAGTTGTCGCGGTTGCGGCCGGTCTGGTCCCAGCTGGATGCCCGTGCGGTACGTGCGTTGGAGAGCTTGGTGAGGCTGGAGAGCAGGCCGGAGCGGGTGTTTGAAGACATGATGGTGCTTGTCCTTTCGGAAGTAGTCAGCCCTTGACGGCGGACTGGGTGAGGCTTGCGATGATCCACCGCTGGGCCACGAGGAAGACGATGAGGGCCGGGGCGATCGCGATGGTGGTTGCCGCCATGACCTGGGCGACGTTGCCGGCTCCATAGGGACCGAGCATGAGGACCAGGCCGAGCGGGAGGGTGGCGGTTTCGGTGCTGTTGAGGAAGATCGACGGCGCAAAGTAGGCGTTCCAGCTGCCAAGGAAGGTGATGACTCCCAGGGTGCTGACCGCGTTCTTCGCCAGCGGCAGGGCAACCAGGCGGTACGTCTGCCAGGCACTTGCACCGTCCATGCGGGCGGCGTCGATGATTTCCTGCGGCAGCCCCAGGAAGAACTGGCGCAGCAGGAAGACGCCCAGGGCGCCGGTGATCCCGGGAAGGATCAGGCTCAAAGGGTTGTCCAGCAGCCCGAAGGTGCGCATCAGCAGGAACAAGGGAATGATCGTCACCTGGGCCGGCACCATGAGTGAGGACAGCAGGCCCACGAATATCGGGGTCTTTCCAGGGAATTCGAGCTTGGCGAAGGCATACCCCGCCATGGGTGCCGTGATGATCATCCCGATGCTGACGGCGATGGCGATCACAGCGCTGTTGAGCATGTTCTTCAGGATGGGCACGGGGCCCGTGACGGCGTCGGCGTAGTTGAACCACTGCCACTGCGTGGGCAGCCATTGCGGCGGCAGGTCGTACGCGTGGCCGGCGTCCCGGAGCGAGGTTGTGAACATCCACAGGAACGGGGCGATCATTCCGACAGCTCCGATCACCAGCAGCGAGACCGAGACCGCCTTCCCCAGACCCCGACGGCGGTGCGGCTTCTTGCGGTCCGTCCGGCTTGCGTTGTCCGTCCGGCGGCCCGGGGCGGCGGAGATGCTGAACTCACTCATTGTTCACCCACGATTTCCTGAGGCGGAACTGCACCATCGTCACCAGCATGATGATGAGGAACAGGGTTACCGCGATGGCTGAGGCGTAGCCCATGTCGAACTTGTTGAAGGCAACTTCGGCGATGTACATGACCACGCTGCGGCTGGCGTCGCCGGGACCGCCGCGGGTGAGGACAATGATGGACTCGTAGATCTGGAAGGCGCCGATGATGGTGATGGTGATGTTGAAGAACGTGGCCTGGCTGATCATCGGGATGATGATGCGGCGGAAGACCTGCCACTCGTTGGCGCCGTCCATCCGGGCCGCTTCCACCATGTCCTTCGGGACTTCCTGCAGGGCCGCGACGAAGATCAGCATCGAGAATCCGACATTGCGCCAGGTGTCGACGATGATCACCGAGACCTTGGAGAACTCCGGGCTGTTGAGCCAGTCGATCTTCTCCCCGCCCATTCCTGCCTGGTAGTAGTTCAGGATGCCGGTGTCTTTCTGGAAGAGGGCTTGCCAGATGATGGAGACGTAGACCAGGGCCACCAGGTAGGGAAAGAAGTAAGCGGAGCGGAAGATGTAGGTGAGCGCCCTGGGGAGGCGCTGGTTGATGAGGACCGCAAACACCAGGGCGAATCCGTTGATCAGCACCACCGCGGCCGCAACGTAGAGAACGGTGTTCCCATAGGTGGTGGCCAGGCGCTCATCCCTGAACATCCGGATGTAGTTGTCCAGGCCCACGAACTTGGGTGCCGTGAGGATGTTGTATTTGGTGAGGCTGAGGTAGAAGGCGGCGAGCAGCGGGCCAAGGACGAACACCAGGAACCCGATGATGGTTGGAGCCGTGAAGGCGTAGCCGGTGAGGGCATCCTTGCGTTGCACGGTGCTGAGCCGGTCCGTGAGGCCGGGGCCCGTGGGCCGGCCCGCGCCCCCCGGGGGGAGCGCGGCCGACGAATGCTTGTGGGTGGTGGTTGTCACTTCAGGGCCGCCTCGACATCCTGGTTGGCCTTCTTCAGGGATGCCGCGATGTCCTGGCCCGACATGATCTCATCCATCGCCCGCATGAAGGCCGGGTCCAGGACGTTGTAGGCGCCGGGCGCCGCGACCGGCTTGGCGTAGGAGAGAGAGTTGTAGAACTCGCTGGCGTGTTCCGGGCTGGCCAGGAATTCCTTGGAGGAAGCCGCCGTCTTCGTGGACGGTACTGCCGAGCCGGCGTCGGCCCACTTCTTCTGCGTCTGCTGGTCCGTCAGCATCTTGATGAATTCCCAGGACAGTTCCGGGTTCTTGGAGGTCTTGGAGATCGCGAAGGCGCCGGCGCCGAAGACCGTTGCCTTGGTGGATTTCTTCGGCCAAGGCAGGATGTCGTAGTCCGAGAAGCCTGCCTTCTTGAAGCCACCCGTGACGAAGTGCCCGGCGCCGGTCATGGCTGCCTTTCCTGCGGGGAAGAGCTGGTAGGGGTCCGAGCCCTTGGGCTGCGGGGCAACGCCGTCCTTGGTGACCAGGTCGCGGACCCAGGCGATGGTCTCTTGGAACTTGGGGTCGGTCAGCTGCGAGGTCTTCAGGTCATCGCTCATCATGGACGTTCCGTTGGAGTACAGCCACGGAGTGATGCCGAAGGAGTAGTAGGGGAGGGCGAAGCCGTAGACCTTGTCGGCGCCGGAGCCCTTGGTGAGCTTTTTGGCGATCTCCAGGAAGTCGTCCCAGGTCCAGTCGTCGCTGGGGCGCGCGATGCCCGCTTCCTTGAACATCTTGGTGTTGTAGTAGATCACCATCGTGTTGAAGGTGTTCGGCATCAGGTAGGTTGAGCCGTCCTTGCGGAATCCGTCGAGCAGCTTCGGGTCGATGTTGTCCTGCAGGGCCTTCGCTTCCGGATCGTTCTTCAGGAAGCCATCCAGGGAAGCAAAGAGTTCGTTGTCCAGTCCGAGTTGCACGCCCTCGGTGGCGATGTTGATGACGTCCGGTGCCTGACCGGCGGCAGCCTGCGTCACCAGCTTGTTGACGTACTCCGTCCAGGTGGTGATCGGTGTGAAGTTATTGTTCACAGTGACGCTGGGGTACTTCTCCTTGAAACGTGCCGCAACGCTGTCATAGACGGCCTTGTCGCCGGGATCGCCCCAGTTGGAAACGGAGATGGTTGCGGTGATGTCCTTGGCCGGCGCCTTGTAGGGACCGTCTGCGGCCGGGGCGTTGGCGGCCTGCGGACCCCCGCAGGCGGTTAGTGCGAGAAGGGCAGATACCGCCATGGTTGCCACGGCAACGTTTAGGGACTTTTTCATGTGTTGCTCCTTTGCATGATGAATTCGGGTGGAGTGTTGGGGGAGATTGGGGTGCTACTCGGTCGACCGCCGGAACTCGATGGAGGATTCCAGCCGGAGAACCCGTGTGGGGCCCGAAGGATTCTCGATGCGTCCCATCAGCAGACCGACGGCTTCTTCGCCGAGCTGGAAGGCCGGCTGCCGGACCGTGGTGATCTGGGGGGTGAACAGGTCCGAGTATGCAAAACCGTCAAATGTGGCAAACGCCATCGTTTCGGGGATCTTGAAGCCGGCCTGTTGGATTGCCCTCAGTGCCCCTGCGCCCAGGAGGGTGCTTGAGGCCAGGACGGCACTGGGCCGTTGCAGTGCCGTGCGGAGGAGTTTGCCTACTTTCTCGAAGGTCCCTTCGGTGGTCGATGTTCCCTCGCAGACCGTGCTGGTGGGAGTGGCCAGGCCGCGTGCTTCCATGGCGGCGAGGAACCCGTCGTAGCGTTCCTTGAGCGAGGAAACCCTGAGGTCCCCCGCGACGAGAAGGATGCGTTCATGGCCTTTGCCGGTCAGGTGATCCACCAGCGCGGTCATCGCCCATTCGTTGTCCACACCCACTTGGTCAACATCCAGGTCCGCCATCCGGTCAAGGAGGACAAGGGGTTTCTTCTCTTGGCGGATTCTCGCCAGCAGGCCGGCACCGGAGCCGGCGGCCCTGGCGAGGATCAGGCCATCGACCCTGCGGTCAAGCAGGGCTTCCACGGCCGTGCGTTCCCGCGCGGGGTCTTCCGCCGAGTTCGCAAGCAGCAGGGAAAGTCCGCGCCGGGCGGCCGCTTCCTCGACGCCGTGGACCATGTCCGCGAAGGCCGGCTCGCCGGCGTCGGACACTACCAGGCCGATCGAGTCCGTCCTGGCGCGGCGCAGGGACCTGGCCAGGGCATCGCGACGGTAGCCGACGCTTTTCATGGCCGAGAGGACCCGTGCCCGGGTCTCCGGTTCCACGTGGCGGGTTTCGTTCAGCACATGGGAGACGGTGGACGTCGACACTCCCGCGAGGGTTGCGACATCAACGATGGTTGCCACTGCGGCTCCTTTGGCGAACTAGCGAAACGATTGCGCGAACGTTTCGATGATAGACGCAAACGTTTCGCTGTGCAATGGATCACAGGGTACTGCTTAAGGAGGAGCGCGCAGCGACGCCGGGGGGCGGGGTCAGGAGGCGGGCAGCGGCCCGCTGGACTCCCGGTATTCGATGACGGGCATGAGCCTGGTGGTGGAGGGCTCTGTTTCCTTATGCTCGAGCCGCTTGGCGAGCAGTTCCGCGGCGGTGACGCCGACGTCGAACGCGGGCTGGCGGACCGTGGTCAGTCGCGGTTCGAACAGGTCGGAGTAGGCGAAGCCGTCGAAGGTGGCGAAGGCGATGTCGTCAGGCATCGCCAGGCCCCTGCCCTGGATGGCGCGCAGGGCGCAGGCGGCCAGGACCGTGCTGCAGGCGATGACGGCGGTGGGCCGGGCGCCGCCGTCGAGGGCTGCTTCGATTTCGGATTCCACCGCTGCGGCCCCCGCCGAGGTGACGACCACCTGCTCCTCGGGGGAGAGGCCGGCCTCGGGAACCGTCTGCATGAAGGCTTCCTGCCGTTCCCGGAGAGTGGAAACCCTTGTGTCTCCGGCAACAAGCAACAGCCGGCGGTGGCCCTGGGATGCGAAATGCTTCACCAGTTCGCTGGTCGGCCCGTGATTCTCGATGCCCACCTGGTCAAAGGGGAGGTCCGACAAGCGGTCCATCAGGACCAGCGGCGTCCCTTGCTGGGTGAAGACCGCCAGTTCTTCGGGGTCTGAGCCGGCGGCCCGAGCGAGGATGAGTCCGTCGACGCGGCGCTCGAGGAGCGTTCGCACCGCACGGGACTCCCGCTCCGGGTCCTCGGCCGAATTCGCCAGGAGCAGGGTGACGCCTTGCCGCGCTGCCGCCTGCTCGACGCCGCGGACCATTTCCGCGAAGGCGGGCTCGCCGCCGTCGGAAATGATGAGGCCGATGCTGTCTGTCTTGGAGCGGCGCATGGCACGGGCGAGCGCGTCCTGGCGGTAGGACGTTTCCTTGATGGCTTTCAGGACCCGCTGGCGTGTGTCCTCGTTGACCGGTCGGGTGCCGTTGAGGACGTGCGAGACGGTGGAGATGGAGACGCCGGCGAGCTTGGCCACTTTTACCATCGTCGTCATCGTCGGCTGCCCCCTATGGAATCGCTTGCGCGTGGCATTGCGCCTTGTTGGCAAGTCTACAGAGCAACTCTGCGCATGAGACAGCGGGCACCGGCCGCTGAGCCCGACGGCGGGCGGCACCTTGAGGGTACCGCCCGCCGTCGTTTTTTGTCGCCGTCGTTTCTCTAGCAGGTTCCGGTTACGCGTGGATCTGGTCCTCCAGGTGCAACGCTCCCGGTTTCTGCGGCCCGAACCGCCGCCAGAGGCGGATGAAGATCGGCAGGGCGAGCAGGATGACGACCAGGATGTAGACGACCACGGCCACCGGCTCGTTGAAGAGGCCGGAGATGTCGCCGGCGCTCAGCTGCAGCGACTTGCGCAGCTGGCCCTCGATCCGCGGGCCGAGGATCAGGCCGATGATCAGGGGCAGCACCGGCAGGCCGTAGCGCCGCATCGCGAAGCCGAGGGCGCCGAGCACCAGCAGCAGGACCAGGTCGAAGGCCTGCATGTTGACCGAGAAGGCGCCCAGGGTGGCGAAGAACAGGATCCCGGCGTACAGGTACGGGCGGGGGATCTGCAGCAGTTTCGCCCAGAGCGGCGCCATGGGCAGGTTGATCAGCAGCAGCAAGGTGTTGCCGATGAACAGGCTGGCGATCAGGCCCCAGACCAGCACAGGCTCGTTCTCGAACAGCAGCGGGCCGGGCTGGATGCCGAACTGGACGAGCGCCGCCAGCATCACGGCCGCCGTCGCGTTGGTAGGCAGGCCGAGGGCCAGCAGCGGTGTCAGGGTGCCCGCGGCGGAGGCGTTGTTCGCGGCTTCCGGTCCGGCGACGCCCTCGATGGCGCCGTGCCCGAATTCCTCGGGGTGCTTGCTGAGCTTCTTCTCCGTCACGTAGGACAGGAAGGTCGGGACTTCTGCGCCGCCTGCGGGCATGGCACCGAAGGGGAAGCCGAAGGCGGTGCCGCGCAGCCAGGGCTTCCAGGAGCGCTGCCAGTCCTTCTTGCCCATCCACGGCTGTCCCACCGGGATGGTCTCGGTCTTGTTCCGGCGTAGGTGGGCCGCGATCCAAAGGGCCTCGCCGACGGCGAAGATGGCCACGGCCACCACCACGATGTCGATGCCGTCAGAAAGCAGCGGAATGCCGAATACGAGGCGCTGCTGGCCGGTCACGGGGTCCAGTCCGATGAGTCCGATCGCCAGGCCCAGGCCAAGCGAAGCGAAACCCCGGACCTTGGAGGAGCCCAGCACCGCGGTGACGGTCAGCAGGCCCAGGACCATGATGGACAGGTAGCTGGACGGGCCGAGGCTCACCGCGAACTTCACAACGAAGGGTGCGCAGACCGCGAGCAGGGCCGTGCCGATGGTGCCAGCCACGAAGGAGCCGATGGCCGCCGTCGCCAGGGCCTGCGCTGCCCGGCCGGCCTTGGCCATCTTGTGGCCTTCGATCGCGGTGATCACCGTGGAGGATTCGCCCGGGGTGTTCAGCAGGATGGAGGTGGTGGAGCCGCCGTACATGCCGCCGTAGTAGATGCCGGCGAACATGATGAGAGCGCTCGTGGGGCCGAGGTTGTACGTCACCGGCAGGAGCAGTGCGACTGCCATGGCCGGGCCGATGCCCGGCAGCACGCCCACGGCGGTGCCCAGGAGCACCCCGATGCAGGCGTACAGCAGGTTCATGGGGGTCAGCGCGGTGCCGAAACCCTGCATGAGGAGATTGAGGGTATCCATGTCAGAGGACTCCTGCCAGGATTCCGGCCGGAAGCTTGATGCCCAGCCCGAAGTAGAAACCATAGAAAGTTGCCAGGGCCAGGCCCGCCGAGATCAGGCCGTCCCGGATGTAGTGGCGGCTGCCCAAGGCCCAGACGCTGCCCCAGAAGAGCAAGGTGCCGGAAATGACCCAGCCGGCGGCGTCGATGAGCAGGATGTTCAGCACGAAGGCGCCGACCAGGGGAAGGACCGTCTTCCAGTCCGCGGGGTGCGTGAGGTCCACGTCCTCGCCTTCCTCGGCCTGGCCGCGTCCGCCGCGAAGCACGTTGACGGCCAATGCTACGGCGCTGATCAGGAGGAGGCTTCCGATGACCAGCGGCATGGTGCGCGGGCCGACCGGATCGGACTGGGAGTATGGCGCGGCGATGCGGGACGCGTCCAGGAGGACGACGGCGCCGGCCGCCCCGAGCAGGGCAGCGATGCCCAGCTCGGAGCGGCCTTTGCTTGCCGGGGTTCCGGCGTCGGCGTTCTTTTGGCTCACGCCAGCCCCAGCTTCGTCAGGACATCGGCAACCCGGGTGTCCTGTTCCTTCAGGAAGGTGCTGAATTCCTCGCCGGTGATGAACGCGTCGGTCCAGCCGTGGTCCTTCAGGGCAGCCTTCCATTCCTCGGTGCCGTGCATCTTGGTCAGTGCGGCCACGATGCGGTCGCGGTCGGCGTCGGAAACACCCGGAGGGGCCACGATGCCGCGCCAGTTGGTGAATTCGAGGTCGATGCCGGATTCCTTGAAGGTGGGGGCGTCGATGCCTTCGAGGCGTTCGGCGCCGCTCACAGCCAGGACGCGCACGGAGCCGGTCTTGATCTGCTGGATGTACTCGCCGGCACCGGATGCGGCGAAGCCGATCTTGTTGCCGAGGATGGCGGGCAGGAGGTCACCGCCGCCGTCGAAGGAGACGAAGTTGACCTTCTTGGGGTCGATGCCCACGGCCTGGGCCAGCTGCATCGGAAGCAGGTGGTCCGGACCGCCCGGGCTGGAGCCGCCGCCGACGGCCAGCTTGGACGGGTCCTTCTTCCAGGCGTCAACGAGTTCGTTGATGGTCTTGTACGGGGAATCCTTGGGGACCATGATCGCGCCCGGTTCCTGGATGAGGCGGGCCAGGGGAGTGGTTGCGGTGAGCTTGGCCTCGGACTTGTTGGTGTAGCTGGCGCCCACCACGCCAAGGCCCATCAGCATGGTCAGGTCCTTGTTGCCCTTTTCGTTGACCAGGCGGGCCAGGCCCACCGTGCCGCCGGCGCCCGCGAGGTTGAAGACCTCGACGTTGGTGGCGGTCTTGGTGTCGTTCATGACCTTGGCCGCGGTGCGGGCGGTGGTGTCGTAGCCGCCGCCGGCTGTGTTGGGGACCATGATCCGCAGCCCGGTGAGCGGACCCGAATCCGCGGTGCTTCCGCTTGTGGCGGCGGAGCCACCGCCGCTGGTGACGCCGCAGCCCGTGGCTGCGATTACAAGGCCTGCAGCGACGGCAATGGCGCGCAGTGCGTTCAATCGACGCATCGTGTTCCTCTTCTCATCATTGGGGGAGTGGTTTCACGGTATGACTTGACGTGACCCGGGTCACGCTTCTGTTCTCAAAGATTGTTTTGTTCATTGTGGTCACGCGCCCTTGGCGTTTCGGGGCCGGATAATGAAGGGGAAATCCCCAGCCGAAGGAACCCCGTGCCCGAAGACGTGCCGATGATGCAGCCCGGCAATCCACAAGCGGTCAATCCACCGCCCCGCCGTCGCCGACGCCTGTCCCTGGCCGGCCAGTACCTCGGCCTGCAGCTCCTGATCGTCGTGGCGGTCCTCCTCGGCGTGATCGCGATTTCACTGGTGCAGTCCGCCGCGGCCTTTGAGCGGGTGGAAGGCCGCCGGGCTCTTTCGGTGGCGGAGTCCCTCGCCGCGAACCCCACGGTCCGTTCATTGATCCCGACGGCGGAGCCCCGGCACGGCGCGGCCCTGCCGTCGGTTGCCGAGTCGGTCCGGACGGTGTCCGGCGCCAGCATCGTCATCCTTGCCAAGGCGGACGGCACCATCCTCACCTCATCCGACGACCCCGCCGCCGTGGGCACCCCGCTCCCGCTGGGTGGCAGCACGGTCCTGCAGGGGCGGGCATGGACCGGGGCCATGGACGTGGGCGGCAGCCTTTCCCTGATGGCCCACGTCCCCGTGCTCGACGACGGCGGACGCACGGTGGGCATCGTCGCCGTCGGACGCCGGTATCCCTCGGTGCTGGAACGCTTCGGTGAGACGGTGCCGGATCTGCTGGTGTACCTGGGCGTGTCCCTCGCCCTGGGCGCGGCCGGTTCCCTGCTGCTGTCCCGCCGCGTCAAGCGGCAGACCTTCGGCCTGGAACCGGGAGAGATCGCCGGCCTGGTGGAGCACCGAGAGGCGATCCTGCACGGCGTGAAGGAAGGGGTGATCGCCGTGGACCCGCAGGAACGGATCACCGTGGCCAACGAAAGCGCCCGCGAATTCCTGGGCCTGCCGGAGGACTGCGTGGGCCGCAGCCTCAGTGAGCTCGGGGTGCAGCGGCAGCTCCGGGAGGACCTCACCACCGAGCAGCCCGACCCGGACCGCCTGCTCCTGGTGGGCGAGCGGCTGGTGGTCCTGAACCGCAAGCCCATGACGTCCCGCGGCCGCGTGATCGGTTCCGTGACCACCCTGCGCGACCGCACCGAGCTGTCCTCGCTGGAGAAGGAACTGGGCCGCACGCGCAGCACCACGGACACGCTCCGCGCCCAGACCCACGAGTTCGCCAACCAACTGCACACCATTTCCGGGCTCATCCAGCTGGGGGAGTTCGACGAGGTGGTCAGCTTCGTGGACGGCGTGAGCCTCAGCCGCAACAAGCTGTCCGACGACATCACCTCGCGCATCCACGACCCCGCGCTCGCCGCCCTGCTGATCGCCAAGAGCAGCCTGGCCGGGGAACGGAACGTTGCCCTGGAACTGGATGCCGCTTCCGGACTGGGCCGCGTGGATGAGGAATTCTCCAGGGATCTCACCACCGTCGTCGGGAACCTGGTGGACAATGCCATGGACGCCGCTGCCATGGACGCCGCCGGCGGTGCGCCGGACGGCAGGGTCAGCGTCAGGCTCAGTGAGGAGGCCGGCAAGGTGACGGTTACGGTGCGGGACTCGGGTCCCGGCGTCGCGCCCGCGGAACGGGAGGACATCTTCCGGCGCGGTTACAGCACCAAGGCGTCCGACGGCGCCGGCGGCCGCGGCTTCGGGCTGCCCCTGACGCGGCTGGTGTGCCTGAGGCGCGGCGGCGACGTCGAGGTCCATAACGACGGCGGCGCGGTCTTCACCGCGACGCTGCACCGTTCACCCGGGCAAGCCGGGTCCCGGCCGGAGAAAGGAAGCCCGCAGGCATGATGCCCGTGGAAACGATCAAAGTCCTGGTGGTCGATGACGACTTCATGGTGGCCAAGGTGCATGCGGGCTTCGTCCGTCAGCTCCCCGGCTTCGAAGTGGTGGGTGCGGCCCACACTGGTGCCCAGGCGGTGGCCGAGGCCCGGCGCCTGCAGCCCGACCTGGTGCTCCTGGACATCCACCTGCCGGACATCAACGGCCTGGAACTGTTGCAGCAGCTGCGCGACGTGGTGCCCGAACTGGACGTGCTGGTGATCAGCGCGGCCCGCGAGGTGGAAACCGTGCGGCGGGCGCTGCGCGGCGGAATCGTGCACTACCTGATGAAGCCGTTTTCCGCTGACGACCTGCACGAACGGCTTGAACATTACCGGCAGAGCTACCAAGCCCTGTCCCCGGGCTCGGCCAAGGAAACCGCGGAACAGGCTGACGTGAACCGGGTGTTCGGTCTCGGCGGTACCGCGCGGCCGCTGCCCAAGGGCTTCAGCGCAGAGACTCTGCGGCTGGTGGAGGAACTGCTCCGACGTACAGCTGATGATTCCGCCGGCGCGGACCTGTCCGCCACCGAGGCCGCGGACGCGCTGGGCACCTCAAGGGTCAGCGCCCGCAGGTACCTCGAATACCTCGTGGAGGAAGGGCGGGCAGTGGTCCAGCTGCGGTACGGGGGCATCGGCAGGCCCGAACGCCGGTACAAGCGGCACGACTGAATCCCCTTGGTGGCGGTGGAAGCTCGTGGCGCTGAAAAGTGGCGTGGATGCGGCTTGTCACAGATTGCCGGCGGCCGGTGTCTTCATGCCGTAAGGCAAAGAACCCGACCCGCAGGAGGAGTCATGACCACCACCCGGATCCCCGCCGCAGAGATCACCGGCCTTTACGGCACCCTGGTGAAGAAGTTCAGCGCGAAGATGTTCGGCAAGGTGCCGGAGTCGCTGGGCGTTATGTGGCACAATCCGCCCGTGCTCAAGGCATCCATGGGCATGGGGCAGAGGCTGCAGAAGTGGAACAGCTGTGACGAGTCGCTGAAGTCCTACGCGCACATGGCCGTGGCCTCACTCATCGGTTGCACGTGGTGCCTGGACTTCAACTACTTCATGGCCCACAACCACGGCCTCGACCTGGAAAAGGCACAGCAGATCCCGCGCTGGCGTGATTCCGGGGTTTTCACGCCCCTGGAGCGGGACGTGCTGGAATATGCCGAAGCGATGAGCACTACTCCCGTAACGGTCACTGACGAGCTCGCTGCCCGGCTGCTGGAGCACCTCGGCGCAGCGGCCCTGGTTGAGCTGACCAGCGTCATCGGCTATGCCAACCTCACGACCCGCGGCAACGTCGCCCTCGGCATTGAGTCCGAGGGTTTCGCGGATGCCTGTGGCTTGAAGCCGCTCGCGGCACCAAGCGGCGCGCGGTAGCGTGGCGGGCATGAGTAGCTCCGGCGCCACCGACAGCTTGGACCTTTTCGTCACCCATCGCAGCCTGCTCTTCACGGTCGCCTACGAAATGCTCGGCTCCGCCGCAGATGCCGAAGACGTGGTGCAGGAGGCCTGGCTCCGGTGGGCCGGCCTGGGGGCCGAAGCCCGCTCGGAGGTGCGCGACCCGCGGGCCTATTGCGTCCGCATCGTCACGCGCCAGGCACTCAACCGATTGCGCACGTTGTCCCGCCGGCGGGAAGAGTACGTCGGAGAGTGGCTGCCGGAGCCTTTGCTCACCGTGCCGGATGTCGCCGAGGACGTCGAATTGGCCGAGAGCGTCTCGATCGCAATGCTCACGGTGCTCGAGTCGCTGACTCCGGTGGAGCGGGCGGTCTTCGTCCTGCGCGAGGTTTTCGACGCACCCTACGATGAGATCGCCGAGGCCGTGGACAAGTCGCCGGCGGCCGTACGCCAGATCAGCAGCCGCGCGCGTTCCCACGTCGCAGCCCGGCGCCCCCGCATGCAGGTGGAGCGCACCGAGCAGCAGCTCGTCGTCGAACGCTTCCTGGCGGCGGTCACCACCGGGGATGTGCAGGGGCTGATGGACGTCCTGGCCCCCGACGTCGTCCTCGTAGCGGACGGCGGCGGAGTGGCGCAGGCCGTGCGGGTGCCGGTCTACGGTGCCAAGAAGGTGACCAACCTGCTGCGGTCCTTCCCGCAGGCGGCGCTCAACCCGAAAACCGCCCTGCTCTGGCTCAACGGCGCCCTCGGCATCCGGATCGACGACGAGGCAGGCGGCCCGTCACTCATCAGCGTGGTGGTGGAGGACGGCAGGATCGCCAGGATCTTCGCCATGCGGAACCCGGACAAGCTCGGCTGGCTGGAGACGGAAACCGAGCTCGCGCGCTAGCAGCGGGCCCGCTTCAGGGCCTGTTCGGTTTCAGAGTTTGGCCGGTTTCAGAGTTTGGAGAGGGGCGAGAACGCCAGCTCAAGGACGAAGGCAAGCGCCGCCGTCACTATCGGGGTGAGCAGCCAGAAGCCCAGGATCCGCAGCACCATGGGCCGGTGGGTGACCGAGAAGTTCTGGTTCGTCCCCGCGCCGAGCACCGCGGACGTGAGGGTGTGCGTGGTGGACAGCGGCAGGTGCAGGCCGATCGCGCCGATGAAAAGCATCAGCGAGCTCAGGCTCTGCGCCACGAAACCGCGCAGCGGATCGATCCGGATCAGCTTGTGGCCCAGGGTGTGCGAAATACGCCAGCCGCCGAACAGCGTCCCGGCGGTCAGCAGCACGGCGGTCAGCACCACCGGCCACAAAGGCAACTCCCCGCCGTCGTGCAGTCCCGCCGCCACTCCCGCCAGCAGCAGCACCGAAATGGTGCGCTGGCCGTCCTGCAGGCCGTGGCCGAAGGCGACGGCGGCGGCTGAAACCGCCTCGGCCCGCCGGAAACGGCTGTGCACCACGTCCGGTTGGGTGAAGCGGGCGGCCCAGGTGGCCGGCCACACCAGCAGGTAGGCCGCGCCGAAGGCGATCGCGGGGGACAGCACGAGCGGCAGGACCACCTGGAACAGCAGCGCGTTGTCCACGCCACCGATCGCGTGCCCGCCCACCAGGATGCCGGCAGCGCCGGCGCCGGCGAAGCCGCCCACCAGGGCGTGCGTGGAGGACAATGGGATGCCGCGCCACCACGCGTAAACGCCCCACAGGATGGCCGCGGCCAGGGCGGAGGCCAGGATGGCCAGCCCGCTGACGCCGTCGGGCAGGTCGAGCAGGCTCTGGCTGGATAGCAGCGCGAAGCCGCCGCTCAGCATGGCACCGGCAAAGTTGAAGACGGCAGCCAGCAGGACGGCCACCGAGGCGGTCAGCGCCCGGGTCCGCACGGACAGTGCGACGGCGGTGGAGACGTCGCGGAAGCCGTTGAGGAAAGCGAAACAGCCAGCCAGCACCAGGACGACGACGAAAAAGCCGATCGCCACGTCAGGCTTCCTTGACGATGATGCTGCCTACCTGGGTGGCCACCCTGCGCATGTCCTTGGTGACATCCACCAGCTGGTTTGCGATGTCCCGGTGGCGGGCGTACTGCGCGGCCTTCATGTCGCGGTACATTTCGGCCACCCAGATCCGGTGGCTGCGCTCGGCACGCTTGGCCAGGCGCAGGATTTCGATCCAGTAGTCCTCGAGTTCGTCCAGGTCGTCCAGCCGGCCCATGGCTTCGACCGTGAGCTCGGCCTGCCTGCTGATGATCTCCAACTGGTCCGCCGCGCGTTTGGGCAGCCGGTCCAGTTTGTACAGTGCGACCAGCTCTCCGGCGGCGTCCAGCTTCTCCATGGCCTCGTTGAGGAAGCGGGAGAGGGCATACATGTCTTCGCGGGGGAGCGGGTTGATGAAGCTGGTGCGCATGTGGGTGAGCAGCGCGAAGTGCAGCTCCGTGGATTTCGATTCGTGCCCGTGCAGCTCCTCGACGAGCCGCCCATGCTCCGTGACGGGGGCCCCGAGGATTTCCGAAAGGGTTCCGGTTGCCTCCAGGATCTTGCGGGCCATCTGGGACAGGAGCCTCAGCCCCGCGGGCTCCTGGGGAAAGAGGCGCAGCTTCACAGTGGTGTCCGTTCTGCGGAGCCGGCGGGGTGTGCGGCAACGAGGCTCGCATGACTTGACGCGGGAACGTTCACAGACACCAACTTTACGGCAGTCCAAGCTGCGCCCCGGACCGGGTGCCTGAGCCCGGAGGCCCGGCTTCGGGGTGCCCTCAGGCCAGCAGGCGCCGGTGCCCGCGAAGAGGGCATGAAAATGGTGCCGAACCGGATACGCCTCTCGGCGGTAGGCCGCTCGAAGCGGCTATAAGTTGAAGCCCGGGGGTTTCGCGGTTCGACACCAGTTTCAGTCTCATACCTCGTCCAAGCGAAGTCAACATTGACAGATTCGCGTTGGGGTGGCAGCGCGGGGTCGGCCTTGCGGCTCAGTCCAGTTCGCCCAGCCGCCAGGCGTTGGCCGCGTGCTCGAGGTCCTCCGCCGTCTTCACGAGCTGGTGCGAGCTCCGGGTGAGCTTGCTGGCGTGGCTTTCACTGGCGTGCTCCGCGCTGTCCGCGATGGTCGCCTGGCCCAGCGCTACGACTCGGCAGAACGCGGCGGAACGTTCCAGCGCGACGTCGAAATCGCCGTCGAACGCGCCCGAAAGAATGGCGTCCGCCATCTGCTTCATCTCGTCCGCTCCCGGCGGCTCCGCGGCCCCTGCCACGACGTGCGAAACCTGCGCCGTGTCCCTGCCGGCCTTGAAGTAGACGGAGATCCGCTCGGAATTCTGCATCGTGGCGGCGCGGAGGGCGTACAGCCTCCACAGCGCACCGGGAAGGGAACGGGCCGGGCTTTCGGCCCACATTTCGGCGATGGCGTCCAGGCCTTGTTCGTCCGCGAGCTTGACCAGCCGTTTGGTGACCTTGGGATCGTCGCTGTCCCGGCCGCGCCGGACCAGGGCTTGTGCCGCCAGGTGTGCAGCCTCCGAGACCCTCGCCGGGTCCGCCCCGCCCGCGAAGGGCTCAAAGTCAATGGGCGCGAACGGCTTGGGCTTGTGGTGCCTGGGTGCTCCGTTGGAACCGTTGGAGGCTGCTGGATCGCTCATGCCCCAACGCTACTCCTGTGTTTTCGCTCGTGCACTCATGGGATGGTTGGTTTCGGGGTGGGCGCCCCGGTTTGTGCGGCCTGGCGCCTCGGTTTGTTGTTCCGGGTGCTCCGTCCTGACCTTCTTTCGCGCCGGCAGTGTCCCGACACGCCGCCGGGAACCCCGCGCCGTCGTTCGTTTCGCGGCCAAAAAGGGTCAGGAAGGGCGTGCGGCGGCCGCCTTCCAAGTGCCCGACGGCGGTGGGCGCTGCGGGTGTCATGGCCCCCTGTGGTGTGCGGTAGAGTATTTATCGTCCAGAAATGGACTGGGCCGGCGGTTCGCTGCCGGCAGGGGCCTTTAGCTCAGTTGGTAGAGCATCGGACTTTTAATCCGTGGGTCGTGGGTTCGAGCCCCACAGGGCCCACCCTTTTTCTTCTTCCACTCCCGGCAGGCGGCGACGCCCGGCCTTGGACTCCCGACTATTCTCGAGGGTATGGATACGCGCCCCTTCCTGGACAAAGTCATGCCCGAAGCCTGGGACGCCGCGGAGGCCTACGCGGCTACGATCAGCAAGGCGGTGTTGCAGCGCGGGCTCAGCCCCCAGGAAGTGGAATTCATCAAGGTGCGGTCCTCCCAGATCAACGGCTGCGCCTTCTGCCTGGACCTGCATTCCCGGCAGGCCCGGCACGCCGGAATTGCGCAGCAGAAGCTGGACCTCTTACCGGCCTGGCGGGAGACCGATGCGTATGCCGATCGCGAGGCGGCCGTCCTCTCGATCACGGAAGCGGCCACCAAGCTGCCGCTGACCGGAGAAAGCCGGGCCGAGCTGGCGGCAGCCCGCAACATCCTTGGCGAGGAGGCTTTCGTCGCGGCCGAGTGGGTTGCGGTGACGATCAATGCCTTCAACCGCATCTCAATCCTCAGCGGGCATCCGGTGCGGCCGCGGGACGCCGACGGAAAACTCATCCACTGAGCAAAGAACGCGGCTATTCCCAGGCGAATCCGTCCGGGTCCGTCAAGGCGCCTGCGTCGCCGCCGATCAGGAGCCTGTGCGAGCCGGTGCCGTCCGGTGAGACGCCGGCGGTCTTGGCGAGCGAGCCGCGTTTGGTGAGCGTCAGCCTAATGGGGCCCGTGTCCAGCTCGACGTACCTGGATCCGAAGCTCTTGGCCACTGTGAGGCCGTGGTCGAGGTAGAACTGTTTGCTTGCGGCCACGTCGGTGACCCCCAGCTGGAGCACGATCGCTTCGACCTCCCGCGCGGCCGGGCCGGTGTCCTTCTTCGATGAAGACGCGACCGTCCAGATCGTGCCGTCCGGGGCCTGGACGACCCCGCCGTATCCCCACAGCGACTTCGCCGCCGGTTTGACCTCTGTCGCGCCCGCGTCGACAGCACTGTCGATGAAGGCGTTTACGGTGGCCGGCTGGGGCACGACAAGCGACATCGTGAACCCTCGGAAGCCGCTAGTCGGCGACTGCGACGCCCGCACCCGCACCCTGCCGCCCAGCCCGAAGGCGGCCGTGTAGAAGGCTTCTGCCGCCGCGGTGTCGGCGACCTCGATGGTTACGGATTCGATGGTTCCCATGCCGGACATCCTAGTGATTACGTGCCCTGCCGCCGCACCATTTCGTTGATCCAAGCAGGGGCGAACGGAGAGGTGCAGCCCGGCGGCGTCGGGTAATCCTTCAGGACCTCGAGGCGCTCGCCGATGCTGATGGCGCGGGCACGGTAGGCGGAATGTTCGATCCCTATCCGGGCCAGGCATTCGTTCATCGCCCACTGCAGGCGGTCCGGGGCGTCCTTCATCTGCGCTTCGATGGTGTCCAGCAGCCCGGGAAGGTCCAGGCCCTCGGGCTTCCTGACGACGCGTTCGCTGGTAAGTGCCCAGCCGGCGCTCGCGGTCACCGGGTCCGGATCGGCAAGCCAGGCCTGCCGCAGCTCCTCGGCATGTGGGCTCTTCTTCACCACGTAGTTCACCAGCCAGTCGTGCACCTTCGGGGTGCGGGCCTGCCGCAGCATGGTGTCCAGTTCATCGGGCCCGAACGCCTTAGGCCGGCAGATGAGCAGCGCCAGCAGCTTCGCCGCGGTGTCGTCCGTGGCCCACAGCTCCAGGGCGAGGTCCTGCTGGATCTTCAGACGCTTCGCAACCGCGCGCAGCTTTCCGAGGTTCACGCCGTGGTCGTCGCCGTGCCGTTCGTTGACCTCGCGGGCTTTTGGGTTATCGAGGGCGGCCAGTTCGGCCATCACTTCGGCGACAGCCGTTCCGTTCAGCGTCGTGCCGGCCACGTCAGTCTCCTGTCATCGGGTGCGGTTCCAAGCCTACTCGCGGTCGGCTTTCGGGAATGAAGTCTGATTTTTTGAAACGAATAACATCGGCGTGTCGCGGCGACGACGCGCCGGGGAATTCCTAAAGGGTATTGACTTAAAAATCCGCACAGGAATAACCTCCCGCTTGGGTCGTTTGATTGGCCCGCATCCGGTCCGGACGGAGCCTCTGGGGCGTTCCGGAGAGCGTGAATGTCGTGGTCTCGCTGGGAGGGGCCGCGCGCGCCCGACACCAGGCAGCGTTGCTTGGAGGCAGGCGCATTTTGGGGGTTTACGTCCGCGAGGATGCACGCGATGACATGGACTGTGCTGGGGCCGGCCCTGCGGCGGATAGTCTCCGCTGCGGTGACGCTTTGCATGGTGGTTGCGTTCAATCTTCCCTCCGCAATTCCGGCCGCTGCCGCTTCTGCAGGGGGCCTTTCGCGCTCCCAGGGCCTCGGGGAGTTCGTGTTGTTCGAGGGCGAGCACCAGGACGCCGCGTACACCGCGGGGGCCCAGTCCGGCGTCACGATCTCGGCGGCAGAGCTGGCCGCGGTGCAAGGCTCCGCGGCGGCCCAATGGCCGGGCTGGAACGTCAGTGGCGCCTCGGTCTTCCTCCAGGAACTGCCCGGCGACGCGCTCGCCATCACCTCCGGGAACAGCATCGCGGTGGACCCGACGGCGGCCGGCTGGGGCTGGTCCGCCACGACGGACGCGCCGGCTCCCGGAACCATGGACCTGCTGACCGTCCTCGCGCACGAGTACGGGCACATCGCCGGATTCGCCGACGTCGAGGGCGGAACCGATCTGATGACCCGCACGCTCAGCCCGGGGGAGCGGCGCTTCAACAGCCCCGAGCGGATGTACCCGGCACCTGCTGCCGAGCCGGCCGCCGAACCCACAGCCGAACCGGCACCTGCAGCCGAACCGGAGCCCGCACCCGCAGCCGAACCGGCACCTGCACCCGCAGCCGAACCGGAGCCCGCCCCGGAACCCGAGACCGCTCCGGCCGCCGAAGCCGATGTGTCCACCGAATCCATCCCCTCACCGGCTTCCGCGGCCGGAGCCCCCGTGACGGCAGAGTTCCCTTCGGGGGCAGAATCGCCTTCGGAACCGGCTCCGGCTTCGGATCCTGCTTCGACCGCCGTGATCGGGCAAGCATCAGCACCCGCGCCGGCCCCGGAAGCGGCACCCTCCACCTGGGTCCTCGCCATGACCGGCACTTCGGCCGCCCTGGTATTCAACGCTGACGGCACGGCGACCTTCGCGGGGGAGACCCGCAGCCTCGCCGGCATCAACGCAATCAGGGTCACCGGCACCGCCGGCGACGACACCTTCACCGTCGACCGGGGAACGAACAACCCGGCCATCACGGTGACCTTCGACGGCGCCGCCGGCCTCGACACCCTGGTCACGGCGGGCACCACCGCCAGCAGCCGCTCCGTTGCGGCCGACCCGCATTCGGGCACCCTGTGGCTGGATGCGACCGTGGTCAATTACCTGAACATCGAACCGATCGCCTCGGGCGACGCCAGCAACGCGGTCTACGAACTGACCGGTGGGGACGACGTCGCCACCCTCACCCTCAACGGCGGCGGCCTGCTGGAACTGAGCGGCGCTACGTTCGAGACTGTGGCATTCGCCGCACCCACCACCTCGCTGACCATCAAGGGCGGCGCCGGCAAGGACAAGATCACCATCTCCGGCAGCATCGCCCTGATGGCCGCCTGGCTGCTGGTTCAGATGGAACTCATCGAGGTGGCCGACGACGCCGACATCACCACCACCGGCGACGTCACCCTTGAGGCGGCCGACTCTGTGACGGGCGGACCCGTCCTCGGCTGCCTCGTGGCCCTGGCGACGCACTGCACCGACGTCGCCGTCAACATCAACGGCGGAAATATCAGCGCCAACAACCTCAACCTCACCGCCGCGTCGAGCATCGTCCCGGACGCGAGCCACTTCGCCGCCTACGCCATCAATGTCGATTCCAAGGCAGCGGTCAAGGTCACCGGCAACGCGCACCTGGCAGCGGCCGGGGCAGTGGTCATGTCGGCCACCTCCACCGTGGGCCCCGTGACGCTGAACAAGGACTACGGCGACCTGGCCATCATTTCCTCCGACGCCGCGGTCACAGTGGGCGGAAGCGCCGTGGTCACCGCCGGCTCCAACGTCACCATGACGTCCACCTCAACGGTCGACGCCGGAGCCACCCCCGGTTCCGCCGGCAAGGACGAAGGCGAAGCCGACTCCTCCGGCACCAGCACCTTCGACGCCGCCGTCGCCATCCTGACCGTGACCGCCAAGACCATCACCAAGGTGACCGGCACCGCGCACCTCGAGGTAATCGGGGACCTTGCCCTCGCCGCCGTCAACCACGCGACGCTCACCGCCACCGGCGACGCCAGCGACGCCAACTCCGGTGCCGGCATCGCCGTCGCGAACCTGGACCAGACCACCACTGCCTTCATCGACTCCACCAGCGCCGCCCCGACCACGGCCGCCAAGCTCGACATCACCGCCGACTCGCAAGGCGCCAACACCTCCACGACAAAGGCAGGCGTCGAAGGCTCCACCCAGAACGACAAGGACCCCAACTCGGCAGACCGCGGCAACGGCCAGGCCAACACCGCCGACGGCAACATCGGCATCGCCGGCGCCCTCTCCGTCAACGTCCTGCACAGCAGCACCGGCGCCTACATCTCCGGCTCCAGGGTCAACACCACCGGGGTGCAGCGGATCCACGCAGGCTCCAGCAACGGCGCCACGGCCGCCGCGGACGGCAGCACCACCTCCGGCAGCGGACTGGGCGTCGGCGTCGCGGTCGGCATCAACGTGGTCACCCTGCTGACCGAGGCCTACCTGGCCGGCGGCGCCATCCTGAACGCCGGCGGTGTGGTGCTCGAAGCCTTCGGCCCGGGCTCCGGCAAGAACACCTTCTCGGCGGACTCCACCTCCGGCGCCGGCGGGGACGCCAGCGTCGGAGTGGCCGGATCGCTGGCCCTGAACATCATCACCGCCACCACCCTGGCCAACGTCCGAGGCGCCGGCGCCAACCTCAACGGCTCGGACCTCACCCAGACGGCCAAGGCAAACCACGAAAACAAGGCGAAGGCCAAGGCCAAGCAGAACGGCGGCGGCTCGGTGGGCATCGGTGCCTCCGTTGCCATCAACATCATCAACAACGTGGTGGAGGCCGGGCTGGCCGTCAACGCCATCCTCACTGCCGCGAAGAAGCTGGCGATGAACGCCACCACCACCGACGCCGCCACCACGGAGGCGAGCGGCGGCGCGGCCGGCGGCAGCGCGGCCGTCCTCACCGGCGTCGTCGGCATCACCATCTCGAACGTTTCCACCAGCGCGTCCGTGAGGCGCGGCGCCGCCCTCACCACCACCGGCAACATCACCGGCAAGGCCGACCAGACCGCAACTGTTGAGACCAAGGCCCTCGGCGCCACCACCGCCGGCGCCGGAGCCACCCTCGGTGCCGCGATCTCCTTCGCCCTCACCTCCGCTGAGCACCTGGTGGATTCCTCGCTCTACCGGAACACCACCTCCGGCGGCCTGATCACGATGGAGGCGGACGGCACCTCCACCACGGCCACCACGGCAACCGCCAGCGCGGCGGGCGCCGAGGGCGGCCAGAGCGCCGGCGGCAAGGACTCCTCCAACAAGGACAGCAAGCAAAAGTCCGACGCGCAGCTCGGCTTCGCCGATTCCAAGTCCACCTCCACCAACTCGAACGGAACCAGCACCCCGGCCGCCAAGAACGAGGACGGGACCACCGTGACGGTCGCCGCCGCGATCGCCCTGAACCTGGTGACGTCGACGACGACGGCGCTCGCCGCCGCGGCGGCCGGCCAGCCGGCCATCGTGGTCATCGCCGCCGGGGCGGTCACGTTCAAGGCGCTCAACAACACCGACGCCAAGGCCATCGCCGACGGCTCGGCGAGCAACGGCAGCTCGGTGACCATCGGCGCCGGCCTGGCCATCAACAAGGTGATCCTGCGGAACGAGGCGAGCATCGGCGTCGGGACCGCTGTCACGGCGGGCGGCCTGAACCTCACCGCGGGCATGCGGCCGCTGGCCGGCGGGACGGACGCGGTGCACGCCTTCGAAGCGGACGCCAAAGCCGGTGCTTCGGGCAGCAGCGGCAACCTGGGCATCGCGGGAGCCTTCGCGCTGAACATCATCGACCAGGACACGCTCGCCACCGTCCATGCCGACCCGACGCCGGCCCCGCAGGCCCCGGCCTCCCCGGGCGTGGCGATCGTGGGCGGCGGAGCCGTCGCCATGGGGGCCAGCTCCACCTCCACCTCCAACGCCAAGGCCAAGGCAAGCCAGTCCGGCAGCGGCACGGTGGGCATCGGCGCGGCCTTCGCACTGAACCTCGTCAACGACACGGTGTACTCGGGAATCGACCAGGTGGGAGACCCGACGCGCGGGCCCCCGCTGACCGGAGCCGGAAGCGTCACCATCGCAGGAACCACCGCGCATACCCTGACCACCACAGCCGAAAGCGGATCAGCGGGCGGAACAGTCAGCATCACCCCGGCAATCGCGATCACCATCGCCAACATTCTCAGCAGCGCCTCGCTAGGCGCCAGCGCCACGGCCCTCACCGCCGGCGGCGCAGTGGACGCCCAAGCCACCCAGACCGTCAAGGCCACCACCACCGCCAAGGGCGACACCAAGGTGGGCAGCACCGCCGGCATCGGCGTATCCCTCGCACTGGCCATCATCGACAACGACGTCGATTCAGGCAGTGCCCGCAGCATCACGGCCGGCGGCGCCGTCAGCTTCAAGGCCACCGGGACTTCCGAAACCAGCAGCACGGCAGAGGCCTCCGCGAAGGGCGCCTCGCCGAGCGAAGGCAGCAGCGGCGGCGGCAAGGACGTCAACAAAAAGGCCGACGACAACCTCGGACAGGCCAAGAACACGCAGTCTGCCGAAACCGGGAAGACCTCCAGCACGGGTTCCACCCCGAAGGCGGCCAGCAACGAAGACGGCGGAAGCTCGGTCTCTATTGCCGGCGCGATCGCCATCAACGTCGTGGAGACCACCTCGCGGGCCTGGCTCGCCAACGGGATCACCATCGGTTCCGGCGGGATCGTCACCCTCAAGAGCCTGGCCAACACGGACGTCCTGGCCAACGCCAAGGGAGACAGCGCCGCTGACGCGAGTGTTGGAATCGGCGCCGGCGTGGCCGTGAACAAGGTGGACATCGTCAACAGCGCCGCCACGGGCACCGCGACCATCACCGGCACGGGCCTGGTCCTCACAGCCGCCCTGACCGGCGGCGATACCAACGACGTGGTGCGGCGCTGGACCGGCAGCGAATGGAAGACCGTAGAGAGCGGCGCGGAACTTCCCGGCCCGTCCAAGGACGACCTCGCCTACGTCAGGACCAACGGCGGCACCGGCGGCAACGACGGCATCTACAAGTTCAACGGCAGCGACTGGACCATGGACCAGGACGTCACCATCGCCAGCGGTGCGGCCCTCCCCGGTTCACCGTCCAGCGGCGACTACTTCCTCCTCACCACCGCCCACGACGGCCACCCGCGCAACAGCGTCTACAAGTACGACGGCACCGAGTGGGACTTCCTCACCGCGGACACGTACGGGCAGAAGGAAGAACTGCCCAAGAACGACATCGAAGAGAACGACTGGTTCCTGCTGACGGCCCAGGACGGCAGCAACGCCCCCGGCTTCTACAAGCGCAACGGCTCTCAGGAGTGGGTGGCCCAGTCGGTGACCCTGACTGACGGCGACCACTTCCCGGCCAGCCCCGCCACGGACCAGGTCTTCCGGCTCTGGGAGCACGAGGTCTCCGCCACGGCCCGCGCCGGCGCCAGCAAGGCCTCGAGCGTCGGAGTCGCCGGCGCCCTGGCCCTGAACATCGTCACCAACACCACTGAAGCCTTGCTGCAGGCCGGTGCCTCGGCAACGCTCGGCGGCTCCGCCGTCGTGATTTCCGCCCTCAGCAACGAATACGACTACGCCAAGGCCAGCGGCAAGGCCGAGGTGGGCAGCGCCACCGGCGTCGGCGCCTCCGTTGCCCTGCAGGTCCTGGTGCCCTCCACCGTCCGGGCGGAAGCCGAAAACGGCGCGGTTCTTGGCAGCGGAGGGCTCAGCGGCGGATCCTCGGTGACCGTGGACGCCTTCGGCTTCCGCGAAATGGTCACCACCGCGGAAGGCGGAACGGCCGGCGGCACCGCTGTCACCCCGGTGGTGGCCCTGCTCATCAGCAAGGACGACCACGTGATCGCCCGGCTCGGCACCGGTTCCGCGCTCAGCACCAGCGGCACCGTCAAGGTCACCGCAACCCACGTCAACCGGATCCACACCGAAGGCAACGCCGAGGCGGCCGGCAAGGACACCGCCGTCGGGATCGACATTTCCATCAACGTGGCCGTGGGCTGGCAGACGACGGCGGAAGTCGCCCGGAACGTCACCGGCGCCTCCGTGGACGTGGTGGCCTCCAGCGAAATCAAGAGCGAAGCCAAGGCGGTGGCCAGCGCGAAGGGCAGCAGCGAAAGCGACCCCAAGAGCGGCGACCAGAACGCCAACAGCCAGGTCAACGGCGACAACCCGAACACCAAGGACCAGGGCACCGGAACCCTGCCCAGCTCCAGTGGCGGCACCAACGGCAGCAATGGCGCCACCGGCGCCAACGGCAAGGCCAGCAGCGAATCCGGCAGCAGCGGCGGCGGGACCGGGGTGGCAGGTGCCATCGCCGTCAACTGGGTGGTGATGGTCAACACCGCGCGGATCACCGCCAGCCGCACGGTCACCGCCACTGCCGGCGCCGTCACCGTCCGTGCCCTCAGCCACGTGGACGCCAACGCCCGGGCCATGGGCTCGGCGATCGACCTGCAGAACGACACCGGCGTGGGCGCCGCGATCGGCCTGAACGTCCAGGACCTCAGCAGCACGGCGTCAATCGGCGCCGGCGCGGTGGTCAGCGGAAGCACCGGGATCACCGTGGAAGCGCTCACCCCGGCCGGCCAGCGCAATGACTTCATCGTCTGGGGGATCGCCGCTGGCGGCGGAAAGAACAGTGCCGGCGTTGCCGCCTCCGCGGGCGTGCAGATCCTCCTCATCACCACGACGGCGTCCGTCGGCAAGGGCGCCCAGCTGGACTCCGCGGCGGGAGGCGTGACCGTCCGGGCCACCGAGTCCATGGGCCTGCAGCTCATCGCGCTCTCTGGAGGCTTCTCCACGGGCAGCGGCACCGCGGTGGGCGGCGCCGTCGCGGTCAACTACCTCGAGGTGACCACCAAGGCCTTCATCGACTCCGGCACCGCGGCCGGCCAGGTCACCTCCGTGGACGCCGCGGGCACCCTGACGATTGCCGCGAAGGCCACCCTGGTGCCGCTGGAACCGGAAACCCCGCTGCAGGGCAAGGTCACCCTGCCCTCCGTCACCAGCGTCGCGGTGGGCGCCGGGGCCAGCAACAGCGGCGCGGCCGTGAGCGGTTCCTTCATCATCGACATCATGTCCTTCGACACCCAGGCCTACCTCGGCAACGGCGCCCAGGTGAACCAGGAAGGCACCGTGGGCGGGGCGGGCCAGTCCGTGTCCGTCACGGCCGAGGACAGCCTGCAGATCGTGAACGTCGCCGGCGCCCTGTCCTTCAGCGCCAGCTCCGCCGCCGTGGGCCTGACCGTGATCGTGGATGTCATCAACTCCAACGTCCGGGCCAGGATCGGCGCCGACTCCGCCGTCCGGGCCGGCGGCAACGTCACGGTCGAGGCCAAGGGCGGCGAGGACTGGTTCGAACTCTCCGTGGCCGGCGGCGTGAGCGGAAGCAGCGCAGCCGTCACGGGTGCCGTGCTGGTGTTCGTGTTCAACCAGGGCGGCAGCAACCCGGCCGTCGTCGCTTCCATCGACGGCGGCGCCGAGGTCCACGCGCTCGGGACCGTCAAGGTCCTGGCCAGCCGGACCGCCAGCGGGCCGTTCTCCGCCGGCAACCTGGCAATCGGCGGCGGCTCGGCCGGCGTCGGGGCCTCCGCCGTCGTGGTCGTCCGCAGCAGCGTCGTGGACGCGTACGTCGGCGCCGGCGCGGACATCGAAGCCGGCGGCACCGGCCTCACGGTGAGCGCCATCCAGTCCGGCGATTTCAAGTTCCTGGCCGTCGGCGGTGCCGGCGGCAACTCCGCCGGCGTGGCCGGCTCCGTGGTGGTCAACGTCAGCAGCGACACCACCAAGGCCCACCTCGACGCCGGGGCCTCCTCGGCGGGAACGCACACCACGGTCCTCGCCAAGGACACGACGACGGTCCTCGCGCTCGCGGGCGTGCTCACCGTCGGCGGCTCGGCGGGTGTGGGCGCCGGCGTGGACGTCGAGGTCATCACCAAGGACACCCAGGCCTGGGTCGCCAAGGACACCTCCGTCACAGGCACCGGCAACCTCACGGTGGACGCCCAGTCCGCGGAGAAGATCAGCTCCATCTCGGTGGGCGGCAGCTTCGCCGGCTCGGCCGCCGTCAACGTCAACGCCGCCGTGTCCGTCCTGTCCATCACCACCAAGGCCTTCATCGCCGACGGCACCTCCAGCTCCGACGCCGCAGTCGTCGCCGTGGACGGCAGCGTCCGGGTCAACGCCGACGAGTCCCTCACCCTGAACGTGATCGGCGGAAACATCGCAGTGGGCGGCAGCGCCGGCGTCGGCGCAGCAGTCTCCGTGCCGGTCGCCACCAAGGAAACCCACGCCTGGATCGGCAACTACGCCCGGGTCTCCGCCAAGGGAGCCGGCACCGTCACGGTGGCCACCGGCAGCTACAGCGTCACCACCAAGGACATGCGCTTCGCACCCGCGGACGTCAACACGGGCAGCAACACCATCACCCTGGCCAACCACGGCTTCCAGAACGGCCAGCAGGTCCAGTACGACCGCGGCTGCGACACCGGCGGCTGCGGCATCACCGGGCTGACCCACCGCGGCATCTACTACATCGTCAACGCCACGGCCAACACCTTCCAGGTCTCCGCCACGCAGGGCGGCGCCGCCGTGGATCTGCAGAGCCAGGGCAGCACCGAAAACCAGCGCTTCTTCGCCACCGACGAGGCCAACGTCCAGGAAGACAACACCCTCCGCTTCAACCCGCAGACGGCGGTGTCCGGCAACCAGATCACCACCCCGTACTCCGTGGGGGCCGCCAACGACGACGCCGTGGTCTACAGTTCCGGCGGCGGCGCGGCGATCGGCGGGCTGGTCGACGGCGGCACGTACTTCTACAAGAGCCTGGGCGGGAACACCTTCCAGCTGCTGAACAAGAAGAGCAGCGACGGCGGCACTCCGGTGGCGCTGTCCCTCAGCGGCACGACGGGCAAGGCGCACAGCATCACCAAGTCCGGCACGGCCCCAGGCGGCGACGCCAGCGCCATGGGACCGCGCGTCATCCAGGCCGGCAGCACCCCGGACTTCCGCGGCGTCGCCGTCACCGCCAACAATTCCGACAACATCGGCGCCTTCGGTGTGGCGGTGGGCATCGGCGGCACGGCGGGCGTCTCCCTCGCCGGGGCCGTGGCCGTCAACACCATCCGCACCTCGGCGCACATCGGCTCCAGCGCCCGCATCAACTGCGGCGCCACGTGCGCTTCCAACGTTGCCGGTGCCAACGCAGGGCAGTCCGTTCAGGTCTCCGCGGCCAACCAGTACTACCAGCTGGGCATCGCCGCCGCGGTGGGCATCGGCGGCAGCGCCGGCGTGGCCGTTCCCGTCGATGTCCGGGTGGTCAACATCGACAGCTACGCCTACATCGGCACCGGCAGCACCGTCAACGCCCGCAACAACATCGCCGTCACCGCCAACGCCAAGAACGCAGTGGTCTCCGTGGCCGCCGGCGCCGGCGGCGGAACGGTCGGCGTGGCCGGCACCGTAGCCGTCACCGTCCTGAAGCTGAACACCTTCGCCTGCACCGGCACCCCTACGGGCACCCTCGCCTTCGAATGCCTCGGCACCGGGGCCACCCTGAAGGCCGACAACAACGTGCTGGTATCCGCGAAGGACGATACCCGGCTGCTCCTGCTCACCATCGCCGCGGCCGGCGGCTACGTCGGCGTCGGTGCCGCCGTCGGCGTCGCCGTCCTGGACAAGAAGGTGCAGGCGTACCTCGGCGCCAGCGGCGTGGTGGACGCGCTGGCCCTCGGCGGCGCCATCGGCGGAGTGTCCAACGGCGCCGGGCTCAGCGGCTCCGGGACCGCCGCGGACTTCGGCCGCCAGTCCTTCTCCGGCGTGATCGTCCGGGCCGACTCGGTGGAGGACATCTTCGGCCTGGTCGCCGCAGTTGGCGGCGGCTTCGTGGGCGTGGCGGGCGGCGTATCCGTGACCCTGCTGACCGTGCTGGTGAAGGCCTTTATCGGGGGCAACAGCACGGTCAACGGCCTGCCCGGGGCCAGCGGATCCCAGGGCGTCAACGTCTCCGCGACGGACCGGTTCAAGTCGCTCACCATCGCCGGTGGCATTGCGGGCGGCTTCGTAGGTGTTTCCGGCGGCGTGGATGTCGGCGTGGCCAACAACTCTGTTCAGGCCATTCTGGGCGCCGGCGCCACCATCCACGCCACCGGAAACGTGCAGGCCTACGCGGTCTCCGCGAAGGACGTCAGCACCTTCGCCGTCAGTGTCTCGGGCGGGTTCGTCGGCGTCGCGGCGGCCGTATCGGTCTGGACCGTGGGCACCACCGCCACCGGCGGCTACCACGCAGCGCCCGGCGGCGACTACCGCGGCAACTGGAACGCCGGCACCAGCTACCGGCGGGGCGACGTGGTGACCGACACCGGAGACGGCAAGCGCTACTCCGCCAAGGAAGACGGCGTCCTGGGCGGGGCCTCGCCCAGGAACAACCCCGCCAAGTGGCTGGGCGAGTCCAGCGCCTTCGGGCGCGGCGACTGGTCCGCGGCGGAGTACTACAACAAGGGCGACGAGGTCCGCGACACCGTCGACGGCAAGTACTACACCGCAACCGCCGACGGCGTGCACAGCGCCACCCGCCCGGGCCTGGACTCCGGCAACTGGGACGAGGGCGGCTCGCTCAACAGCGTCCAGCAGGGCGGCTCGGCGGCCCAGGGCGGCAGCGGCGGCTACAAGGACAACACCCTCACCGGCACCACGGCCGGCGCTGCCGCGGCATGGACCAGCGCCCAGGCCTGGGACGAAGGCGCCCTCGCCGGCTACGGCGGCCAGACGTGGTCTGCCACCGAGGACATCGCCAGCGGCGTGGCCCTGGCGCCGGGAACCGCCGGCGCCAAGTGGCGGCTCGTCTCCGGCTCGGAGAGCAAGACCAACCAGCGGCTCGCCGATCAGCTGGGCGTGGCCTCGGGACGCATTTCCGCGGCGGCACCGGCCAGCAACATCGGCACCGACGCGCTCGGCACCGTCCCCACGGGCGGCACCACCGCCACCATCAACGCGATCGTCCTGGCCGGCGGCCACGTGCGGGCCTGGGCGAAGGACCAGCTGCAGATCCTCGGCGTCGCCGGTGCCGGGGCGGTGGGGGCGGTCGGCGTCGGAATCTCCGTCCTGGTCCTGAACATCAAGAGCAACACCGACGCCGGCATCGGCTCGACAGCGCAGATCACCGCCGGTTCCGGCGGCACCGGCGAGGTGTCCGTGCAGGCCCGCATGGATGAGGAATCGGTGGGCTTCGGCTTCTCCGGCGCCGTGGGCGCCGTCGGGATCGCCGGGCAGGTGGTGGTCATCAACGACCGCGGCACCCAGCGGGCGCACATCGACGGCGGAGCGCAGATCCTGCGGGCCGGCGGGGGAGTGCTGGTGGGCTCGACGGCTGAACGTCACCTCGAGAACTACTCGATCGGCCTCGCCATCGGCGCGGTCGGCGCAGGCGTTTCGGTTTCCGTCGTCAACGTCTCGGGCGACAACACGGCCGAAACCGGCGCGGTCGCCGTCGGCGGCACCGGCACCGTGGCAAGCTTCAAGGCCAACACCGTGGACAATCTGAACGTCTACGGACTGGGCGTGAGCGTCGCCGGCGGCGCCGGGGCCATCGGCGGCGTGGTCACCCTCGTCAGCCTGGCCGGCACCGCCAAAGCCTCCGCCTCGCCGAGCGGCACCGTGGGCTCCGGCGGGGTCGCCGCCACCGCCACCGGCACCCGCGCCGTCCAGGCCACCACCCTCAACGTCACGGTGGGCGGGGTCGCGATCGGCCTCACCGTGGTCCGCGCCGACTCGGCCCGGCACCTGGAGTCCATCGTGGGCGGCAACGCCAGCACGGGCGGCGCCGTCGAGTCCACGGCCACCGCCACCAACACCGCCACCGTCCGCTCCCCGGGCGTCTCGATCGGCGGCGTCACCATCGGCATCACGGTGTCCTTCGCCGAACTGTCCGGGCATACCTTGGCCAAGGCCACCGGCACCGTCACCGGAGCCTCCTCGATCGACGTCGTGGCCACGGCCGCCAACAAGGCCGACACCGAAACTGTCCTGGTCTCCGGCTCCCTGATCGGCCTGAGCGGCGCCTGGGCCAGCTCCAAGATCACCTCGGACGCCTGGATCCGTGCGATCGTGGACGGCACCGCCAGCCTTGGCACTGGCAGTTCAGGCTCGGGCGGGACCATCACCATCAAGGCCCAAACCCAGGGCGGCGGCAACCTCGCCAGGGGCATCGTGGACTCCACCAGCGGCGGGCTCATCGACCTCAAGGCCATGGTGGCCGTGGCCCGCGTTTCCAACGAGGTCCGCGCCACCCTCGACGGCGCCGTCACCGCGGCCGGCAAGCTGGACGTCCTGGCCGATTCGCACAACAGCAGCGAGGCACGGGTCAAGACGGCCGCCGTCGCGCTTGTGAGCCTCGCGATCGGTGCCGCGGATTCAAAGATCGACGCCGGAACCCGCGCCACCGGGGCGGGCAGCATCGCCGCCGCCGGAGCCGACCTGGCCATCAAGGCCACCAGCGTCAACAGCTCCACGGCCTACTCCAACGTCATCACCGGCGGCCTGCTGGGCGGAGTGGCCGTCAGCGCTCCCGTCGCGGAAATCTCGGCACCCACCGGAGCCCAATGGGACGGCCCGGTCACCGCCGGGCGCAACATGACCATCGAGGCGGACGCCACGAACACGGCCAACTCCACCGCGAAGGTCCTGGCCACCGGCATCGTCGGGGTCACCGGGGCCTCGGCGCCGGCCGACATCACCAACGCCACCATCACTTACGCGATCATCGGCGGCGCCGCGAAGATCAGCGGCCTGACCCAGAAGCTCCTCGTCTACGCCCACGCGGTCAACCGGGCCACGGCGGTTGCCGGCGGCAAGGGCATCGGCGCCGTCAGCATCGGCGTCATGTTCCCCAACGCCACGGACAAGGCCATCACCAAGGCCGAACTCAACGGCGATGTGGGAACCACCCATGTTGATCCCGCCGTCGGAACCGTGGGCGACGCCGGCGCGCTGACCATCGAGGTCAAGGCGATCGGCGACGACGCCACCAACGCCAGCGTCGACAGCCTGAGCATCGGGCTCGTGGCCGTCTCGGCCTCCTCCGCCGAGGCGCGCACCGAACCGGAAGTCCGCGCCCAGCTGGGCGGCGGCAAGGTCACCGCCACCCAGGGCGTCACCGTCCTGGCCCAGTCCGTCACCGACGCCGACTCCTACGCCTATGCAGCCTCCGGCGGCGTGATCGACATCCAGGCCGGGTTCACCGCCAAGTCCTTCGCCAGCCCCAAGGTCTCCGCGATCGTCACCGGCGGCTTCGTCCAGGCGGGCGGACTGCTTTCCATCACGGCACTCCACGGGGCGGCGCAGGCACCGCTGTCCGACGGCACAGCCGCCGCCATCAACTGCAACGGCGCGGACACCATCTGCTTCACCCTGCCGCACGGCATCGGCACCGGAACCACCGTCACCTACAGCGCCCCGGCCTCCTCGGTGCCGGGCGTCGCCGAAGGCACCGTCCCCAACCCCAACGCGATTCCGGGCCTCGGCGACGGACGCACCTACGGGGTCATCAAGGTGGACAACAACACCCTCCGGCTCGGCGTCGAATTCAACGCCGCCGGTGTGGTGAACGCCCAGACCGGCACCCTGCATTTCGCCGGCGGCCACAACTTCCGCACCGGCGACCGGGTGGTCTACAACTGCAACGGCGGCGGCGCCCTCGGCACGCTCCCGGTGGCCGGGCTCGCCTGCGGCAGCTCCTACTACGTCTTCGCCGTGGACGAGTTCGACATCCGGCTCTCCACCACCCCGCTCGGCACGGCCGGCAGCAACGTGGTGACCTTCACCCCGAGCACGGACATGCCGGACGGCTCAACCTTCCAGGTGGCGGACACCACCGGCCTGGATGGCCGCGCCGTGGTCTACCACGCACCGGCCACGATCGACTTCAAGGGCAGCCTGGTGGACGTCAACACCAACGGCAGCGGGCAGCTCCAGGACAACGACAACAACGGCATCGACCACGACAGCTCCTGGAACACCATCTACGCCCCGTCCCACGGCGCCATCGACAACGCCGAGTACGTCTACTCGGTGACCGACGGCCCGGCCATCGGCGGCCTGTTCAACGGCCAGCACGTCTGGATCGTACTGGAGGACCTCGACGGACTCGGCAGCATGTTCGCCGCCGGCAACCACATGATCCGGCTCGCCGACTCGGCCTGCCACGCCGGAATCGGACAGTACGACGCCGACCCGGGCGCCGGCGTCGACCTCCACCCCTGCACCGAGGTCATGCAGGTCATCGCCCTGGTGCCGAACACCAGCCCGGCAGGGCTGCGCGCCAACCACTCGCTGCGCCGGGTCGGGTACGAATCCATCGGCCTCGTCGAAGGGAACATGTACTTCATCGACGTCGTCAACGGCACCGACTTCCAGCTGCGCAACGCCGCCGGAACCCTGATGACGGGCCTGGACACCAGCAAGCAGGGCACGCACCGCCTGGTCAACGAAGGCATTGCCGCTGTCAGCGGCGGGACCGGCACCCAGCAGCTCTACATCGACCTCGGCGCCGGAGCCCTGGCCGGCACCCCGCACGTGATGATCGGCGTCGGCGGCCCCGGCGCGCTCCTGGCCGACCCCGCCGGCTCCGCCAACGGGGTGGCCAGCGCAACCTCCACGGGCATCGGCGGCGGGCTCTTCCGCTTCAGCGACGTCTTCTCCGAGGTCACCTCCAAGCCCTTCCTTACGGTAGACATCCAGGCCGGCACGCTGCGTGGCAACGCCGTGCTGATCGACGGCACCTCGTACGTCAACGTCGCCGTGAGTTCCGTGGGCAAGGGCGGCGGGTTCCTCGGCTTCGGTGCCTCCAACGCCTTCGCCGACGCCACCAACACCGTCCTGGTCAAGATCGGCAGCACGGCCAACCTCTTCGCCTCCACGGACCTGCAGGTCACCGCCAGCGGCATCACCACCGCCAACGGCGAAGCGGTCAACCGCACCGGCGGGCTTATCTCGGGAGCCGATACCGACGTCGACCTCGAACTCGGGTACTCCGTGAAGACGGAGGTGGCGGGCACCCTCTACGCCAACCGCTCCCTGCTGATCGATGCCTCCGCCGGCTTCAACGCCAACGCGCGGGCCTCCTCCGGCTCCGGCGGCCTCGGCACCAACGCGGACGCGAACGACGACGACGGCCAGGGCGTGCAGATCGGGCACGACTACGCCGCGGAGGTGGCCACAAGCCTCGGCGGAACCGCTAAGCTGCGCGGCGCCCAGGTCCAGGTCTCCGCCGGCGTCGGAACGGCGTTCGGCATCGACTTCACCGACGGCAGCATCGACGGCCGCGTGCTTGAGGCCCAGGGCGTCGCACGCTCCGACGCCGATGCCTACGCCCTGGGCGCGGACTCCGACGCCGGAGCCTACGTCAGCGTGACGGACAGCGTCCTCACTAAGCTGGACACCGGCTCCTACATCGAAGGCGAATCCGTCTTCATCCGCGCGGCCCACGAACACCTGAACCTGCAGGCCGACGCAAACGCCAACTGCGGCTGCGGCGGCGGCGACACAGACGCGCGTGCCTACGTTTCCTTCACCGGCAGCTCGGCGGTCCAGGGCCTCGACGAATCCGTGATCCGCACGGCCGAACTGCACGTGGCGGCCCTGCAGTACTTCGACCGCCTGTACTACCACGCGCACCGTTCCGGCGGGCTCTTCGACTTCGGCAGCGCCGACGGCAACATCAACTACCAGCCGAAGCGGGACATCCTGTGGGAATCCACGGTGTACCTGCTGGGCGAACCCAACCCGGTGCTGATCGTGGACGCCAGCGGCAAGATCATCGCCAAGACCTACAACGTGACGGTCCGTTCCAGCCAGTTCGGCCCGGCCCTGAACATCGGCGACACCGTCTCCGGCCCCACCATCTGGATCGACCCGATCCTCTACGACGAACTGCCGGCGGCCCTCTTCGAAGCCAACAACGCCGGCGGCGAATGCGACGCCGACTGCAACGGCCTCATCCACGGCAGCCTGGGCATCTTCTACATGCAGGAAACCTGGAACTCGGTGCTGATCCGCAACAGCTCGGACAAGAACATCGTCCTCAAGGGCACCACCGACCCGCAGAGCGTCTCCATCAACACGCTCAACTCCCACCTGACCACCACGCCGGAAGCGGTCATCAGCGTCTCCGTGGACAACGGCCCGCACGCACCCCCGGCCACGCAATGGTTCTGGCACGTGCACCACATCTTCCCGGCCACCGGCGTGGTGATCGAGAGCCTCCGGCCTACGGCAGCCACCGGCTTCGACCTCACGATCGACGGAGACATCCGCAACCTCATCGGCAGCACCCGCCTCAGCAACCAGCGCGGCTCCATCCTGCGCGGCAGCGACGCCGGCACGGAGACGTTCTACAGCAACACCATCACCCTGGACTCGGAGTCCGGCTCGCTCGGCACCGTCCCGAACCCGCTCATCCTGGTCCTCCTCCAGATCTTCCACACAGGCGAACCCGGCGTCCCCGCAGTGCTCAAGCCCGTCGGGCTGGACGCCGAAGCAGGCCAGGACCTCTACCTGGACCTCACGCTCCTCCGGCGTGATTCCCTCACCGCCAACCCGGCAGCCATCAACCCGGTGATCGGCCCCATCAAGGCCGGGCATGACGCCGTCGTGATCCTGCGCGACAGCGCCGAAGGCATCAACGGACCCGGCATCGGCGACATCAACGTGGACATCTACACCCCGGACAACAAGCCGGCACCGTACGGCTCGGGCAGCGTCCTCGAAACTGTCCCCACCACCTGCTACTTCCGGCCCGACGGCGTAGCCTGCACGGGCGGCACGGACACCCCCGTGGTAGTGGGCGGCGCCGTCGTCGCGGTCGCCTTCGGCTCCGACCTGACCCCGATCAACGCCAACTACACCTTCAGCGACATCCGTGCCGGCCACAACATCGCCATCTTCCACCCGTCCGCGGCCACCGCCATGACCATCAAGGCCTTCACCGACGTCGACGCCCAGTGGAGCGACGACGACACCGGCGCCACGCACGGGGTGACCGACGGCTCCGGCAAGACCGACGTCCTGAACAACGGCAACATCTGGGTGATCGAGCAAAGCGGCAAGGGCGATCTGCGGGTGGGCCACATCCACGCCACCGGCCTCTGCACCGGCGCCCCGGCCCTCTGCGCCAACCCGATCGCCGCCGACGTCCGGCTCGACTCGCCGGCCCGGATCCTCGACGCCGAACTGGATAACGGCGTGCTGGACACCGACGACGACGGCATCCTGGTAGACGCCTACGACCTCGACATCAGCGGCAACCACAACGGCATCGACGTCACCGGCCGCAACATCACCCTCACTGCGGGCGACAACGGCCTGGGCGAGGCCGGCAGCGTCTCCGGCACCGGCGGCATCGGCCTGCCGGACAACTTCCTGGAGATCCAGGTGGACGCCGTGGGCGGCTTCCCGTCGGTGGCAAAGGGCCTGCTGAACGCCCGCGACCTCGCCGCCGACGACGACAAGACCCTGGGCATCTACCTCGACCAGGTGGCGGGAGACCTGCCGATCGGCGTCGTGGAAACCGCCGGCGACAGCAGCCTCAGCACCGGCAACGTCTCGCTGCGCAGCCGGGCCGGCTCCATCATCGACGGCGCCGCCAACGGTGCCGGAGACGCCGCTGCCGACGTGCTCGGCCAGACGATCGACATCGACGCGCACGGCGGCTCCATCGGTACTGCGGCCAAGGACCTGGACATCGATTCGCTCCGCGGCTCGCCGTTCGCCTGCACCAACGCCAATTGCGCCAACAACAGTGGTGGTGTCTCCGACGGGACTTCCGACGCCGGCCTTGCCGCCGCCGCGGACGACGTCGCCCTGGAAGCCGGCACCGGCATCTACCTCACGGAAACCGACGCCTACCTGCGGCTGCTCCTGGCCCACGCGGTCACCGGCAACATCCGCATCACCGTCCGCGAAAGCGCCGACCTGGACGAGGACCTGTTCCTGATCCGCAACGGCAGCGCCAACTTCGCCGAAGACAACACCACCCTCCCCGGCAACGACGCCGACCACCTGCGCAGCATCCCCGCCGGCACCGTCTTCGCCGAGACCGGCAGCGTGGAACTGCGCGTGGGCGACGACGTGGCCCTGCACCAGAACAGCCAGATCCTGGCGGACCTCGGAATCGATATCCGCGGCGACTTCGGCAACGCTGACACCGGCGGCACCCTGGCCGTCCCGGACCCGGAATACGGCAGCAGCATGATCCTGCGCGGCCGGATCATCGCCGACTGCACCGTCACCACTGGCGACTCCACCGGGGACCCCATGGGCAGCTGCGCGCCGAGCACCGCCAACCCCGTGCCCAACCGCCAGGTGCACGTCTGGGGCGGCTCCGACGTCGACCTCATCCAGCTCGGCGACCCCTCCGGACTGGACCTCGCCCAGACGTCCAACCCGGTCCTGAACAAGGAACAGCAGGGCGATCCCGGCTACATCTTCCTGGGCTCGAAGACCACGGTCCACGGCAACGCCACCGCCGCCTCGGGAACCGCGGACGGCGAGGACCGGATCGCTGTCTGGTACCTGCAGTCCATGAACGTGCTTACGAGCCCCACCGGCCTTCAGGCAGGCGGCGGGACAGGCGCCGGCGCCGGGCACACCCTCACCCTCGACGGACAGGGTGAAAGCGACTACTACGCCGTCTACACCAACGGCAGCCACGGCAACATCCGCAACTACGTCATCAACGTCCTGGACACCGGCGCCCCGGACGCTGGCGTGGACGAACTCGCCATCCACGGCTACAACAACACGGCCCCGGCGTACAACGGCTACCTGCCCGGCACCACCAGGAACGCCGCCACGGACGACATCTTCCTGCTGCGGGCCCTGAAGTGCATCGATAACGAAAGCCCCTTCGACCTCGGCACAGGAGTCCCGAGCAACTGCCTGAGCCCGACGGAGACAGCCGATCACCCGGCCTTCATCGCCCTGCTCGCCGGCAGCCTCGCCGCGGACGGCGGCATCGGCGCCTACCGCGACCGGATTGCCGGCAACGAACCCAGCGCCCTGGTCCAGCGGATCAACTACGACACCGCGCTCAACGGCCGCATCACGGTCTTCGGCGAGGGCGGCAACGACGCCTTCTACGTGGACGACACCTCCGCCACGATCACCCTGGACGGCGGCGCAGGCAACGACGTGTTCCAGATCGGCCAGATCTTCGGCACCCGGCGCGGCGCCCAGAACGCTCCCGACGGCGGCGCCCTCCTCCCGGCGGACACCTTCCCGGCGCTGGTCCCCACCACCCGCGGCTGGCTCAGCCCCGGAGCGCACGCCCCGCTGCTGGCCACCGGCGGCACCGGCAACGACCAGTTCACCGTGTACTCCAACCAGGCCGAGATCCAGCTCAACGGCGACGACAACAACGACATCTTCATCGTGCGGGCCTTCGCGGTAGCCGCGGTCTGCGACACCGACGCGGACAGCATCGCCGGCTGCGGCCTGAGCGACGTGTCCTTCGTGCCCGCCGGCGGGACGTTCCCCACCACCGTGGCGTTCGGTTCCTGCGTCATCAACGCCGGCTACACCCGCTACGACCGCAACGGGGACGGCGTCTGCAACAACGCCGACGCCCACACCACCTTCAACCACCTGCCGGGCAGCAACGCCGACCTGGACAACACCATGTGGGAAGACGACATCATCCCGCTGGACGCCAACGGCGTGGCGGTTCCCGTGATCGGCCTGGGCTTCTCCACCTCCCGGCCGCTGGACATCCGGGCCGGCGGCGGCGAGGACGAGGTCCAGTACAACGTCAACGCCCCCGTCAACGTGGACGGCGGCACCGGCTTCGACAAGCTGGTGGTCCTCGGCACCGAGTTCGCCGACGACTTCGCCATCACGGACAAGGGCATCTTCGGGGCCGGCCTGAACGTCAAATACACCACCATCGAAGTGGTGGAGGTGGACGGGCTGGAGGGCGACGACCAGTTCTTCGTCCAGTCCACCGCCTACGGGGTGGCGTACCGGGTGATCGGCGGCCTCGGCTCGGACATGATCAGCGTGACCGGCGACGTCACCGCGGACATCGTCACCCGCGAACTCGAGGGCCTCAGCGGGGCCGTGGACCACATTGTCACCTCGCCCACCGACCCCGGCTACGACGGCCTGACAGCCGACGGCGTGCCCTACAACCTGGCCACCCAGGACCGCGGCATCGTGGTGATCCGCGAAGGCACCGGCGGCACCCGGGTCCGCGAAGGAGCAGCCGGCACGGCCACTATCAAGAGCTACGCCTACTACACGGTGGAACTCGCGGTGGTCCCGACGTCGAACGTGTACGTGACAGTCTCCGCAGCCTTCGCGCCGTCCCAGGAAGCCGACGGCAGCCTGACCAACCCGGCCCCGCTGCCCAACGGCCAGGGCGACACCGTGTGGCTCTGCGTGGGAACCACGGACGCCCAGTGCGACGAGTTCTCCGAGTTCCAGCGCCACTTCGTGGTCAACGGGACGGTAGTGGACGAGAACGGCCGCGCCGTCACCCTGAGCTTCACAGCCGGCAACTGGAACGTGCCGCAGCGGGTCTACCTCTGGGCCGTGGACGACCCCCGGGCCGAGGGCGACCGCACCGTGGTCTTGCAGCACAGCGTGATCAGCCAGGACGCCCGCTTCCACCGGGCCGCCGTCCGCCAGGTCAACGCGCTGGTCTACGACAACGACACCCCGGGCGTGTACGTCACCGAGGTCGAACCCGGCGGCACCGCCGTGGACGGCCGCACCCTGGTCATCGAAGGCAGCGCCCTGACGCAGCGCAGCGACGACCTCCTGCTCAGCCTCGCCAAGGCGCCCGCCGCCGGCCACACCATCTGGGTGAAGGTCTGGATGGACGCGGACAGCCAGCGCCTCATCCAGCTCGACTTCAGCCTGGTCCCGGCCGGCCGCTGGCTCGCTTTCCCCGACGGCCACGGCGGCACCTACTACTCCGTCAGCTTCAACTCGCTCAACTGGAACACCCCGCTGCGGATCGTGGTCAGGGCCCGGAACAACAGCGACCCCGGCGACCCGCTGACCGCCGTCGTCAACTACGAACTCGACACCCTGCTCACCGCACCCGCCGCGGCGGCCGCCTACCCGTTCCCGAACCTGCGCAGCGGCCTGCAGCGCACCGACGTGCTGGTGTACGACGACGAGACCCCCAACGTGGTCAGCATCCCCACCGGGACGGACACCGTGGTTATCAAGTGCGGCAACACCGCCTGCACCATCCCCGGCGGCACCGACGGCTACACCATCCGGCTCACCAGGGCCCCCGCCGGCGGCGCCGCGGGCATCGTCCGGATCGCGCTGATCCCGGACGGCCTGGTTGACGTGGTCTCCGTGGGCGGCGTGGCCGTCACCCCGGCGGACTACGCGGTGGTGGGCGGGGACATCCCGGCCCGCGCCTTCCAGGGCGCGCTGGCCATCAGCGGAGCCACCATCAGCCGGGCCAACGGCAGCGACCTCGGCAGCTTCCTCGACGAAGGCTTCGCCGCGGGCCAGCGGATCACGATCTCCAGCTGCGGTACGACGGTCTTCACCGTCCTTTCCGTCAGCGCCAACGGCAAGTCAATGGTCCTGTCCTCCGCCCCGGGCTGCGCCGGCGGCGCGGGCATCAGCATCAACCGGATCACCCGCTCCGGCGCGTGGGACGGCACGGCCACCACCGAATTCGTGGGCGGTGCCTGGCGGCTGGTCCGGCCCATCGCCGGACCCACAGCCGGCAGCTGGCTGGCCGACGGCTTCAGCGAAGGCCAGTGGGTGCAGATCTGCCAGGCCGGTACGTGCATCCGGGCCAAGATCGCCGTCATCCGCGGAAACAACGCCGGCCACGACGAGAAGCTGGAACTGCGTAAGCTCCTGGCAAGCGGCGACTCGCTGGCGGCGTTCGGCGCCGGCGCGTTCACGGTGGTGCGGATCGCCGCCGTCGTGGACTTCACCGCCGCCAACTGGTTCCAGGAACAGTTCATCGAACTCCGCGCGGACGTGGCCTACGAACAGCCGCTCCAGCGGCAGGGTGTGAAGATCTTCCCGGCCGGCCAGCACCTGGTGTCCCGGCTGCGCGGCCCGCTGGCCGTGGAAGGCGGCGTCACCGGCGCCGACCGTTCCCTCCAGCTGGGCCTGAAGCTCCCGGGCGAACAGGACGGCCCGCTCTTCGCGATCGCCACGCAGGCGCCGGAATCCAAGCAGATCGACATCCTGGACATCTACGACGACTCCTCGCAGGCGAACGGCCGCGGGGCCATGAACAGCACCTCCCTGCGCGGCTTCAACATGGCCAAGGACCTGGACTTCGGGGCCGGCTACGGCGGGGCCGAGGGCCAGACTTTCGGCGAACCGCAGGTGTTCCCGGGCGGCATCAGCTACGGCACGGTCCAATTCATTGGAGACGGAACTGCCGGCCAGTTCGTCACCAACGGTGCCAAGTCCACCATCGAGATCTTCAACCTGATGCTCGGCACCGGCAACGACCACCTGGACATCCAGGGCACCCTGCAGCCGGACGACGCCGTGAAGCTCAGTGGCACCGTGGTGCTGGCCCCGTCGAGTGGCCAGTTCGGTTCCACCCACCGGATCAGCCGGCCGGCCCCGTTCGACTGGAAGGCGCAGGGCTTCCTGGCCGGCCAGCCGGTGACCATCAGCGGCCTCGCCGGAACGTGGAAGGTGCTCGGCTTCGGCGACGACGACCCCCTGGACACCACCGACAACACGGTGATGTACCTGCTGCAGCTCTCCGGCCCGGCCGCCGGCGCCTCAACGGCCCTGCGCACACTGGTCGCCGCGGACGTGCCGGTCACGTTCACCGGTTCCGTCACCACCGTTCCGAACGGAGCGAACGACGGCGGAACGGTCACCCGGGCGGCCGGCAGCTGGATCGCCGACGGCTTCGTCGCCGGCCAGCTGGTGATGATCCAGGGCGTCACGGGCGCCTGGCGGCTCACGGCGGTGACGGACCTCGTGCTCACCCTGGGCCGCGGCGACCCGCTGCCCGCCCTGAATGGCAGCCGCACCGTGTTCGTCCCCGGACCACACGGCGGCCTGACCACCGTGCACGGCGGCGGCAATTCCTTCATCCGCAACGCCTTCGACATGGAACGCTCGGCCCCCGGCGCCGGCGCTCCCGCGGGGACCGGCCTGGTCCTCACCCGCCAGGACGGCCTGCCCTGGGCAGTCACCGGCTTCCTGCCGGGCAGCGGCTACTTCGCCCTGGATCCGTACGGCCACGGCCCGCAGCACATCCAGCTGGCAGGGGAGGCCTTCACCCGGCTCATCCTGGGCTTCGGAAACGCCGCCTGCCCCTTCGCCGACCCGTTCCCGCACTGCGGCGAAGGCTCGGTTATGTACCTCT
The DNA here is from genome assembly GCF_049913155.1 of Arthrobacter sp. R-11. Lineage (GTDB taxonomy): Bacteria > Actinomycetota > Actinomycetes > Actinomycetales > Micrococcaceae > Arthrobacter. The sequence goes on from NZ_CP183979.1 coordinate 262,718, forward strand.
CCGGGCCCGTCCACGCAGGACCGGCGGCCGTGCTGCCCACGGACGTGCACGCGGCCAAGCCCGTGGCGCTGACCGCCAGCGGCACCATGCAGCTGCACAGCGATTACCTCGTCCGGACGGACGGCGGATCCTTCCTGGCCGACGGCTTCAAGGTGGGCATGCAGGTACGCATCAGCGGCCTCGCCGGGCCCTTCACCATCAAGGCCCTGACGGCCACCACCATGACGTTCTGGAACGCGGCCCTCCGGCCCACGGTCCACCTCAACGCCGCCGGCGTGGCGGTCTGGGATGCGCCGGTCTTCACGGTCACCGGCTACGACGCGGCCCGCGACGGCGGCCTCCTGATCGGCGGCGACACCATCACCGTCTGCAGGCTTGCGGCCCCGGTCATCGACGGGACGGCCGTCCCCTGCGATGTGGATGCCACTGCGGGTCCGGGCTCGCCGCTGGTGGTCTACGGCGACACCAGCCAGGACGGCGTCTGGTACTCAGGCCGCCCGTACGACGTCCTCGGCATGGAGTTCGGTCCCAAGCCGTTCGATCCCTTCGTCAACATCCCGGACGCGGAAAACGAGGACGACGAGTGGATGCTCGGCCTGGCCAACCCCTACGACTACGCCGGCAATGACATCATCGACGCCTCCGGGCTCTTCGCCCACCTGGCAGCGGCCCAGCTGCCCACCGTCGGCTTCACGGCCTTCGGCGGGCTCGGCGACGACCTGATCATCGGCAGCCAGGCCGGCGACCACCTGGCCGGCGGCTCGGGCGACGACGAAATCCGCGGCCTGCGCGGCGTCGACCACATCTACGGCGACTCCGGCGTCAACGTCAACGTTTTCACCCGGGCGCTGGACATCGCCGTCGTCGACCGCAGCCCGCTGCCGTCCGTCACCGGAGCCGGTTTCCTCAACAACGGCACCACCATCCAGCCGTACCCGTCACCGGTCCGGGACGATCTCCTGACGGCGGGCCGGGACCTGCTCTTCGGCGAGGGCGCCGGCACGGTGGGAGCTGGTGCCGGGGGCGCTGGCCCTGAAAGTGCGTACGACGACATCATTTTCGGCGACCACGGCGCCGTGATCCAGGACGTCGCGGACCCGAACGAACCCGACGCCCGCCTGCAGAAGATCCAGACGACGGCGCTCGCCTCCGTCCTCGCGGTCGAGTCCCGGAACCTGCAGCGCGGCGCGGACGACATCATCTTCGGCAACCTCGGCCGGGACCTCATCATCGGCGGGGCCGGGAACGACATGGCCGACGGTGACGAGGCGGACGACCTCGTCCTCGGCGACAACGCCTACCTGCTGCGCACCGACTTCCTGAGCTTCCATTTCCAGACCCTCTGCGGCACCCTCCTCTACAGCCGGAGCGACCAGCCCAACGCCTGCGGCGGAACGGTCACCGAGGACAACAGCGGCCTGCTCCTGGTGGACGGCACTCCGCGCGCCTACCGCGACCCGGACGGCGCCCCTTGGTGGGCCGAGTACGACGTCACGAACCTCTTCCACGACTTCGCCTCGGACGAGGGGAGCAAGTGGGCCGGCAGCTTCGGAAACGACTACCTCGCCGGCGGCCCGGGCCACGACGTGATCCTCGGCCAGCTGGGCAACGACGTCATCCAGGGCGACGGCGGCATCGAGCAGGCCTTCGCCCGCATGGTGGACGACCCCACGGCGACCCTCCACGCAGGCGCCTCCCGCACCCCGCTGGGCTGCACCGGAACCCCCGGCAACGTGGTCTGCGACTTCACCGGGGTGCTCACCGTCGTCGCCTCCTTCGAGGCCGCCACTGACGGCGAGGACTATGTCGAGGGCAACGCCGGCAACGACGTGGTCTTCGGCGGGCTCGGCCAGGACGACATCGTGGGCGGCAGCAGCGACTTCTTCTCGCTGGCCACCCCGGAGCTCCGCCCGGACGGCCTGCCCTTCCCGGCCCTGGCCTACCTGCCCGGCGATGACCGCGGCGCGGACCTGCTGTTCGGCGGCGCCGGAACCCAGACCGCCATGAACAACCAGGTGAGCGGCATCCCCGGCACCCCGGGCCTGCCCGGCGGCATCCTGGCCGACAACACGCTCCCCGCCAACATGCACGCCCGCGACGCCGACACCATCGTGGCGGACAACGGCCGGATCATCCGGATCGTGGGCGTCAACCACACGGACATCAACCCGGCCGGTAGTGCCGGCACGGCCAACTACGTCACCTTCAACTACGACAACTACGGTGCGCAGAAACTAGTGGTCCGCGGCGTCCACCTGCTCGACTACACCCCGGGCGGCCCGGACTTCGTCCCCGCCAACTTCGGCCAGGGCGCCGGTTCGGACTGCAACGGCTCGCCCACCCAGCCCACCTGCTCGATCGTCCTGGACACCGCCACCGGCACCTGGAAGTACACGCAGATCGGCGGCCGCGACGAGGTCCACGGTGAGTCCGGGGATGACACCGTCTACGCCGGCGCCGACCACGATGCGCTCTACGGCGACGCGCAGGACGATGACCTGATCGGCGGCTGGGGCAACGACTGGATCTCCGGCGGCACCGGAACCGATGGCATCCTCGGCGACGACGGGCGGATCTTCACCAGCCGCAACACCGGCTGCTCCGTGGCCTCCAGCGCCGTGTGCACGCAGCTGGGCGAGCCGCTCTACGGCGTCTACAAGTTCCGCACCGTGGACCCGGACACCCGCACCAGCCAGGGTGATGTGCTCAACGAGGCGATCTACACCCCGGGCCAGGTGCAGACCGCCACGATCAACGTCGCCGGCCAGCTGGCCAAGGCCGCGGACCTCACCCCGTACAACCTGGGCGACAACGTCAACGCCAGCCAGCACCACGTGGCCAACCAGCCCCTCTTCGACGCCAACAACTCTGACGACATCATCTTCGGCGGCTGGGGCAACGACTTCATCCACGGTGGCGCGGGCGACGACGCCATCTCCGGATCCGAGGCGCTCGGGACCTCCTACGCCCAGCACTTCGACGCCGGCGGCAACCCCGTGGGCCTCGAACTGATCGACTTCCTGCACCCGTACAACCCCGGCGATGTGCTGCACTTCGGCGCCGACAGCAACGCCTGGCACAGCAACAACCACAACATGGGCCGGCTGGGTGAATTCCTCCTCTACGACGAATACGATCCGCGCCGCGTCATCCTCTTCAACGCCGACGGCAGCGTGTGGAAGGGCGCCACCCCGCCGTGGACCCGGCAGTTCTTCCTGAACAACGACGCCGCGACCGGCAACTGGGTAACGGCCTGCATCGCCGTCGACAACCAGGGCAACTGCACCGGAACCATCACCAACCAGCCCTCCGACGGCGACGACGCCATCTTCGGTGACCTCGGCAACGACTGGTCCGTCGGCGGCACCGGCCAGGACACCATCTGGGCCGGCTGGGGCAACGACCTCTCCAACGCGGACGATCTGCTGACCACCAACAACGGGCTCAACGACGCTCCCGACGGCGTGAACTCCAGCTACCAGGACCGCGTCTACGGCGGCGCCGGCCTGGACATCCTGATCGGCAACACCGGCGGCGACCGGCTGATCGACTGGGTGGGCGAGTTCAACAGCTACCTCGTGCCGTTCGCACCGTTCGGCATCGCCACCGTCAGCCGCCAGGTGGAACCGCAGCTGCCCATGTTCCTGTACGCGCTCTCCCGCAGCCAAGGCGCGGACCCCACCCGCGCCACGGACACCGGCAACGACCCCGCCCGCAACGGCGAGCCCGACGGCGAACTGGGCCTCATCACCCAGCACGACCACGGCCAGTGGCAGACCCAGACCGGCGGCCCCACGGACCCGCAGGCAGGCAACATCCCGGGCGGCCGGCGCGACACCCTGCGCGGCGCGGACTTCAACGACGGCACGCTCCAGGGCTTCGCCACCGACTCCGGCGCGTTCACCGTCCAGAACGGCCTGCTCAAGGTGACGGCGGCATCCACCTCCGGAGACGCCGTCGCGGTCTGGTACTCGGACGCCTACAAGTCCGTGTACTACGAGCTCGCCGCCAAGATCTCCATGGACAAGGCAACAGGCGGCTGGAAGGCCAACGCGTTCACCATCTTCGACTACTTCGGCCCCGAGGACTTCAAGTTCGCAGGCGTGGACCAGTCCATCAACAAGATGGTCATCGGCCACCGCAACGCCTCCGGCTGGTGGTACGACGCCCAGGGTGTGGTGCCCGGCTCGGTCAGCGCCGGCAAGTTCTATGACCTCAATGTGGTGGTCAACGGGCTCGTGGTCACCGTGACGATCGACGGCAAGAACGCCTTCAGCTACCAGTTCCCGGTGCGCTACGTCGACGGCGACGCCGTGGCGCTCAACAAAGGCCTGGTGGGCTTCGGTTCCCAGCAGGCCCACGGCTGGTTCGACAACATCGCCCTGACGGTCATCTCACCGGAGATCTCGCTGGACCGCACGGAATACTTCGACGACGGCGCGGCCGAGGCGTTTACCCCGGCAGCCGGATCGTGGAGCATCGGCACCGGCCGCTACCTCGGCACCGCAAGCGCCGGCGCCGCCTTCCCGGCCAACACGGCGCTCGCATCGGCTCAGTTCGGCAGTACCGGGATCGACCCCCTGTCCTACGTGGAGGTCGAGGCCGCGTTCCGGGCCGCTGGCGTCACCGGCATCGTCTTCGACTACTACGCCCCGAACGACTACAAGTTCGTGGTCCTGGACGTTCCGGGCCAGCGCGTGCTGATCGGGCACGTGAACCCGCGCAGCGGCTGGGTGGTGGACCAGGCCATCGCCCGGACCATCGCGGCCGGAAGCGAACAGACCCTGAACCTGGTGCTCAAGGCCACCGTGGCCACCGTGACGCTCAACGGCCAGGTGGTCACCAGCCGCTCCTTCAACTCCGCGGTCGCGGACGGCCGCACCGGCCTCCTGGGCAGGCCCGTTTCGGGGGCGGAGCCCGCCTCGTTCAACAGCTTCCGCTTCCGCACCGACGATGACCAGTTCACCCCTCCCGCCGTCATCCAGAGCGAGGTGCGGATCGGCGACGCCACCGTGGTCGAGGGCAACAGCGGGGCCAAGACGGTGACGCTCACCCTGACGCTCAGCCAGGCCCAGGCCACCCCGCTGACGCTGAGCTGGCGGACCGCGGCCGGGACAGCGACGGCGGGATCGGACTTCCTCGCCGTGGCCTCCGGAACCGTGACCTTCGCGGCCAACAGCACGACGGCGACCATCACGGTGACGGTCTACGGGGACGCCGTCTTTGAGTCCGCCGAGCAGTTCATGATCCAGTTGCTTGCCGGGCCGGACTTCAACCTCGCCGACGGCTTCGGCCAGGTGACCATCAGCAACGACGACGCCGCCCCGGCCGGCAACGCGGCGCCCGCCACCATGTCGTCGCCGGAAACTTCGTCCTCCACTTCGACTTCCTCCACCCAGCCCGCCTCGTCCACCTCAGCTGAACCGGCTCCCGCCGCGGCGTCCTCCGATGCCCCGCTCACGGTGAACTACCTGCCCGACGGCGGCATCAGCTTTACCGTGCAGGGCGCCAATAACCGGGACTACTACACGGTGCGGATCGTCTGCGGGGACTACTCCACCACCCTCACCGTGGTGATCGGCCCGGACGGTACCGGCACCACCCAGGCTGTCTACCCGCCGTCGGGCAGCTGCACGGCGACGCTGGAAATCCCCAGGCAGATCAACCGCTCCCGGGTCCTGGCCACAGTCACCTTCACGGTGTGAGGCGCCGGGTACGGCCGGTCGCCCTGGCGGTCAGCACCGCCAGAAGTGCGGCAGCCCCGAGCACCGCGGCACTCACCAGGAAGGTGCTGCTGTACCCGCCGGCGTCGAACAGCACGCCGCCGAGCGTGGAACCGAAGGCGATGCAGGTCTGGACCGTGGCCACCATGAGTCCGCCGCCGGCCTCTGCGTTGTGGGGCAGTGCCGTGGCGACCCAGCTCCACCAGCCGACGGGAGCGGAGGTCGCGAGCAGTCCCCACAGCCCCAGGAGCAGCAGCACCGCAATGAGCGAGGGGCCGAAAGGAACCAGGGCCAGGGCGATGACGGCCAGCAGCGCCGGGATGGCTGCCAGGGTCCGGTACAAGCCCGGGCCGAGGAAGCGGCCGATCAGCAATGTGCCGATGAAGCCCGCCACACCGACAATGAGGAGCGCCAGTGAAACCGTGGTCACGTCCACCCGGGTCACCGTTTCCAGGAACGGCCGAACGTAGGTGAACAGCATGAACTGGCCCATGAAGAACGCACCGCACGCGGCCATGCCCAAAGCCACTGGACGGCTCTTGAGGGCGGTGAAAATGCTGAAGACTTGCCTCACGGACACCGCGGTCTTCGTGACTTCCAGCGAGGGCAGGCTGAACCACTGCCAGGCGAGGCACAGCAGCGAGATCGGGACAAGGCAGAAGAAGGCCCCGCGCCAGCCCACCACGGCGCCAAGGTAGCTGCCCAGCGGCGCTCCGAGCACCGTCGCCAGGGCACCGCCGCCGTTGAAGATGGCCAGGGCGCGTGGCAGCAGGGGGGCCGGGACGAGGCGCATGGCGGTGGCCGCGGACATCGACCAGAAACCGCCGACGACCACGCCAATCAGCGCCCTGCCTGTCATGTACACGGCGTAGTCCTGTGCCAGGGCCACCACGGCGCCGGAAATGCCCATCAGCGCCGTCATGCCTAGCAGCAGCGTCTTGCGGTTCATCCCGCCGGCCAAGGCGGAGACCGACAGGCTGGTCAGCACCGCGAACAGTCCGGAGATCGCGATGCCCTGCCCCACCATTCCTTCAGAGACCCCCAGGTCCGCGGCCATCGGGGTCAGCAGGCTGACGGGCATGAACTCCGAGGCGATCAGGGCGAAGGCACCCAGCGACATCGCGAAAACGCCCGGCCAATGTGCCGCGTGTTCGTCCGCGGACGCTGCGTGGGTCAGGCCCTCAGGCTCAATGGACGTGCCGTGTGACATGGAAATCCTCTTTCGACCGCGTGCGGGGATGCCCCTGCAATCCATGGGACCATCGAGCGTCCCACTGAGGGAGTCCCGGCTGATAGGGGTACCGCGAGGGCCTCCCTCGCCTCCGGGGGTGTCTTGCTTGCTTGAGCTTCCGCGTCTGATTGGACCCATTCCGCGATGATTCTGCTGGATCACACTGGGGCAGCCGCGTGTTGCCGCGCCTTTCCCGTGTGGAGATGCGGACCGGACGAAGGTGATCCAGCAGAAAGTCACGGCGGGCCAAACAATGCACAGTGCCGTCCCGAAACCTCGCCGAAACGTCCCGGGCCTACTCTTGTCACAAACCCGCAAGGACCGTGCCGGCGATAGAGGAGAAGCGATGCACTTGATGCCCCGTGAGCAGGAAAAGCTCATGATCGTGGTGGCGGCAGACCTGGCCCGGCGGCGGCAGGCCCGCGGGCTCAAGCTGAACCATCCCGAAGCCGTGGCCATCATCAGCTACGAGCTCATCGAAGGCGCACGCGACGGCCGCACCGTGGCCGACCTCATGGGCTGGGGCACCACCATCCTCGGCCGCGAAGACGTCATGGAAGGCGTGCCGGAAATGATCCACGACGTGCAGATCGAGGCCACCTTCCCCGACGGCACCAAGCTCGTCACCGTCCACAACCCCATCCGCTAGGAGGCCTCATGATCCCGGGCGAATACCGGCTCCGCCCCGAGCCGATCCACTGCAACAGCGGACGCGAGGCGGTCGCCGTCGACGTCGTCAACCGCGGAGACCGGCCCGTGCAGGTCGGTTCGCACTACCACTTCGCCGAGGCGAACCGGGCGCTCGAATTCGACCGGGAGGCTGCCTTCGGCCGCCGCTTGGACATTCCCGCGGGCACCGCGGCGCGCTTCGAACCGGGGGACCGGCGCACCGTACGGCTTGTCGAGCTCGCCGGGCGGCGCGAGGTGCACGGCCTGTCCAACGCCGTGAACGGCCCGCTTGACAATGAAAACGTCGACGGCGGAGCTGCCACCACTACCGGGGAGGATGCCAAGTGAGCTTCGAGCTTCCGCGCCGGCAGTATGCCGAGCTGTACGGCCCGACGACGGGCGACGCCATCCGCCTTGCCGACACTGAACTGTTCCTTGAGATCGAGAAGGACTACACGGTCTACGGCGAAGAGGCGGTCTTCGGCGGCGGCAAGGTGATCCGCGACGGCATGGGCCAGAACGGCCAGGTGACCCGGGCGGAAGACGTACCGGACACCGTCATCACCAACGTGGTGGTGCTGGACTACACCGGCATCTACAAGGCGGACGTCGCGCTCCGGGACGGCCACATTTTCAAGATCGGCAAGGCCGGCAACCCGGACATCAGCAGCGGCGTGGACATCGTGATCGGCGCGGGCACCGAGATCATCGCGGGCGAGCGGAAGATCCTCACGGCCGGCGGCATCGACACCCATATCCACTTCATCTCCCCGGACCAGGTGCCCGCCGCGATCAGCAGCGGCATCACCACCATGGTGGGTGGCGGCACCGGCCCGGCGGAGGGCACCAAGGCCACCACGGTCACTCCCGGTGCCTGGCACATCAAGCGCATGCTGCAGGCGGCCGAGGGCCTGCCCGTCAACATTGGCGTCTTCGGCAAGGGCCACGCCTCCGCCGTCGAACCCCTCGCCGAACAGATCCGGGCCGGCGCGGTCGGGCTGAAGGTCCACGAGGACTGGGGCTCCACCACCGCCTCGATCGACAACTCGCTGAAGGCCGCGGACGAATACGACGTGCAGGTGGCCATCCACACGGACACCCTGAACGAGTGCGGCTTCGTGGAGGACACCATCCGCGCGATCGACGGCCGGGTCATCCACACCTTCCACACCGAGGGTGCGGGCGGCGGCCACGCCCCGGACATCATCAAGATCGCCGGCATGCCCAACGTGCTTCCCGCGTCGACCAACCCCACGCTGCCGTACACGCGCAACACCATCGAAGAGCACCTGGATATGCTCATGGTGTGCCACCACCTGAACCCGGACATCCCGGAGGACGTGGCCTTCGCCGATTCGCGCATCCGGGCCGAAACCATCGCGGCCGAGGACGTCTTGCAGGACATGGGGATCTTCTCCATCACCTCCTCCGACTCGCAGGCCATGGGCCGCGTGGGCGAGGTCATCACCCGTACCTGGCAGCTGGCGGACAAGATGAAGAAGCAGCGCGGCGTGCTGGAGGACCCCAAGGGGGAAAACGCCGCCGGTGAGCACGGTTCCGCGGGCAGCGACAACTTCCGCCTCAAGCGCTACGTGGCGAAGTACACCATCAACCCGGCCCTCGCGCAGGGCATGGCGGACTCCATCGGCTCCGTGGAGGAGGGGAAGTTCGCGGACCTGGTGCTGTGGGATCCGGCGTTCTTTGGCGTGAAGCCGGAACTGGTGCTCAAGGGCGGGCAGATCGCCTACGCCATCATGGGCGACGCCAACGCCTCGATCCCCACGCCGCAGCCGCGAACCATGCGCCCCATGTTCGCCACCTTCGGCCGCGCCATGCAGAAGTCCTCCATCACCTTCCTGTCCAAGGCCGCCATCGAGGCCGGTGTCCCGGAGGAACTCGGACTGGAAAAGGTGATCCGCCCGGTCTCCGGCATCCGGTCCCTGAGCAAGGCGGACCTGAAGTTCAACGACGCGACGCCGGACATTGCCGTCGACCCCGAAACGTACCAGGTGACCGTGGACGGCGAGGACGTCACGTGCGAACCGGTCGCTGAGCTGCCCATGGCGCAGCGCTACTTCCTCTTCTAAGCGGTACGGAGAAACAGCATGATCATCGAGAAGATCCTGGGAAACCTGCACGAGCTGGCTGTACCCGGCAGCTACGCGAATCACCACAAGGAGAAGGTGGTGCTGACCAGCGCCCTGCTGGTCAAACGGATCCAGCGGGTCACCACGGACCACGGCAAGGAGCTCGGCATCCGCCTGCCGTCCGGCTCCCCGGACCTGCGCGACGGCGACATCCTGGCTGTGGAGGAGAAGAACCTGATCGTCGTCTCGGTGCTGCCCACCGACGTGCTGGTGATCGCCCCGCGAAGCATCCACGAGATGGGCGTCGTGGCGCACTCCCTCGGAAACCGGCACCTGCAGGCCCAGTTCTTCGACGCCGCCTCCGAGTATGCCGCCGAGGTCATGGTCTGCCAGTACGACCACACTGTGGAGGACTACCTGAAGCATGTCGGCGTGCCCTACGACCGCCAGGAGCGCGTGATGCCCGTTCCCTTCCGCCATGCCGGCCACACCCACTAGCCGCCGCCTCGCCCTGCAGCAGCTCACGGACTCCGCGCTGCCCACCGGGGCGTTCGCGCATTCCTTCGGCTTTGAGTCCTACATGGAGCGCGGGCTGGTGCACGACGAGGCAAGCTTCGGCACCTGGCTGGCCGCCTTCCTGGGCCAGCAGCTCACGTACTCGGACGCCTTGGCCATCAGGTTCCTCTACGACGGCGCGCCGCCCCAGGAGCTCGATGAGCACCTCACCGCTCAGCTGCTTCCACGGCAGCTGCGCGAGGCCAGCATCAAGATGGGCGGCCGGCTGCTCGAGATCGGCGCCGAGGTTTTCCCGTCGCCGGAGCTGGAAGCCTACCGGGCTCTGGTGCGCACCGGCCTGGCGGCCGGCCACCAGCCGTTGGCGTTCGCCGTCGTCGCGCGCTCCCTGGGCGTCCCGCTCGAGGAGGCGCTCGCCGCGTATCTTTTCGCCGCGGTCACCTCGCTGACCCAGAACGCCGTGCGCGCCATCCCGCTCGGCCAGAACGCCGGGCAGCGGGTGCTGCGGGCAGCGCACGACGGCGTTGCTGCCGCCATCGAACGGGCCGGCGCCCTCACACCGGACGACTTCGGGGCCGTGAGCCCCGGCCTGGAAATTTCGCAGATGCGGCACGAAAAACAACGCGCCCGCATGTTCATGAGCTAAGGAGACACCATGTCTGAACCCGTCACCTCAGAACCGGTCAAGATCGGCATCGGCGGACCGGTGGGCGCCGGCAAGACCCAGCTCGTGGAGCGCCTCACCCGGCACATGAGCGCGGAAATCTCGATGGCGGCCATCACCAACGACATCTACACGATCGAGGACGCCAAGATCCTCGCCGCCAACGGCATCCTGCCCGAGGACCGGATCATCGGCGTCGAAACCGGCGGCTGCCCGCACACCGCCATCCGCGAGGACACCTCCATGAATACCGCGGCCATCGAGGAACTCAAGAAGCGCCACCCGGACCTGCAGGTGATCTTCGTCGAGTCCGGCGGCGACAACCTCTCGGCCACCTTCAGCCCCGAGCTGGTGGACTTCTCGATCTACATCATCGACGTGGCGCAGGGCGAGAAGATCCCGCGCAAGGCCGGGCAGGGCATGATCAAGTCCGATCTCTTCATCATCAACAAGACGGACCTGGCACCCCACGTGGGCGCGGACCTGGCGGTCATGGAACGGGACTCGCGCGAATTCCGCGGCGCCAAGCCCTTCTGCTTCACCAACCTCAAGACCGACGAGGGCCTGGACGCCGTCATGGAATGGATCCGGCGCGACGTCCTGATGCTCGACCTCGCCCAATGAGCACGGTGGCGGCTGGCGAGCTGACCGCTGTTGAGTCGCCGATGGGGGAGCTCCAGTTGCGGGTTGCTGCGCGTGGGCAGCGTTCCGTGGCCGTGCACCAGTTCCATCGGGGCGCCTTGAGGGTGCTGCGGCCGCACTATCTGGACGACTCCGGGCAGCTCTGTTATGTGATGGTGAACCCGGGCGGGGCCTACCTCGGGGCGGACCTGTACGTGATCGATCTGGAGCTCGAGCCGGGAGCATCGCTGCTGCTGACCACGCAGTCGGCCACAAAGATCTACCGCACGCCGGGCTCCTTCGCCGAGCAGCGCATGTCCATTCGGCTGGGGGAGGGCGCCCGGCTGGAGCTGGCCCCGGACCAGCTCATCGCCTACCGGGAGGCCAGCTACAGGCAGGACACCCGCATCACCATGCACCCGGTGTCGAGCCTGGTCATGAGCGAAATCGTCACGCCCGGCTGGTCCCCTGACGGCACGGCCTTCAAGTACGAGGAACTGCGGCTGCGCACTGAGATCCGGGTCGCCGGCGGGAACGAAGGCGGCGGGCTCCTGGCGCTGGACAACGTGCTCATCCGGCCGCGGTTTGGTGCACCGGTGGGCGACGTCACCGGCCTGGGCTTCATGGAGGGCCGCAGCCACCTGGGATCGCTCCTGGTGGTCGATCCGCGCGTGGACCAGGCCCTGGCCGACGAACTGTACGCGCTTGCCGCGGCCCACGACGCCCTGAGCGGAGTCTCCCTGACGGCGACCGTCGGCGGAACCACAGGGCTGGTGCTGCGCGCGCTGTCCGACAACACTGAAGAACTGAACCGCCTGCTTGGTGCCTGCACGGCGCACCTGCGCAGGCACTGGTTCGGCCAGGATCCCCTGAACCTGAGGAAGTACTGATGACAGCGCTCGCTGCCCTCTACCGGCAACGCGAACACCTGTCCTTGCGGACAAGGCTGTTGTTCACTTTCGGTGCGGTCGCCGCCCTGCATCTTGCCGCCGCCGGGCTGCTGCTGCTGGGAGGAACGCTGCTTCCGGGGCCGCTTGCGGGACCGTTTTCGGGGCAAGACGGCGGAGGGCCGCCGCTGGCCCTCGGCCTGGTCCTCACCGCCTACCTGGCCGGCGTCAAGCACAGCTACGACTGGGACCACCTCGCGGCGATCGACAACTCCACCCGGAAATTCGTCGCCCAGGGCAGGGCGCCCGTGAGCGTGGGCTTCGCGTTCAGCCTGGGGCACAGTTCCGTGGTGGTCCTGGCCGGGGTCCTGGTGCTGGCGGGAACCGCCGTGGTGGGGCAGTTCATGGAGGACGGCAGCCCGGGAAACCTGGTGCTCGGACTGATCGGCAGCGGGGTTTCGGGCCTGTTCCTGCTGGCGATGGGCATCTTCAACGGCTCGGCGTTCCTCCGGGCGGCGCAGCTGTACCGGCAAGCGAAAGCGGGCGGGGTGGTCGCCGTCGAGGACCTGGAAACCCGCGGCTTTGTCGCGCGGCTGCTGGCCCGGCCGCTCGCCCGCGTGCGGAGCCCCCGGAACATCTACGTGATCGGGTTCCTGTTCGGCCTCGGTTTCGATACCGCCACCACCATCGGGCTGCTGGTCATGACGACGGCGGCCTCACTCGCCGGAGTCTCCCAGCTGGCGCTGCTCGCGCTGCCGCTGGCGTTCGCCGCGGCCATGACCCTCTGCGACTCGGTCAACGGGGTCACGATGATGCGCATGTACCGCTCCGCGCTGGCGGATCCGCGCCGGAAACTGGGCTTCAATGCCGTCATTACCGGTATTTCGGCAGCCTCCGCATTGTTCATTTCCGTCATCACGCTGGGCGGGTTCCTCAATGCCGCCTTCGGCCTGGATGATCCGCTGACCACCTGGCTTGGCTCGATCGACCTCGGCGAGGCGGGTCTGTTCCTCGTGGCGGTGCTCCTGGCGGTGTGGGGCGTGGCCTCGCTGCGCAGGCGGCCGTGACGGGTGCGGCGCCCGGTGGCAGGATAGGGCGCATGGAACTGCACATCACAGGGGACCCGGCCGCCGACAAACTGCTCAGCGACGACGCGTTTGCGCTGCTCACCGGCATGTTGCTGGACCAGCAGGTGACGATGGAATCGGCGTTTGCCGGCCCGGAAAAAATCCGGACGCGCATCGGCTCGATCGCTCCTGCAACGGTCGCCGGCTACGATCCCGAGGGCTTCGTCGAGATGTTCAAGGAAAGCCCGGCGGTGCACCGGTTCCCGGGCTCGATGGCGGGCAGGGTCCAGGCGCTCGCCGAGGCCGTTGAGCACGAGTGGGGCGGGGACGCCACCGCCATCTGGACGCAGGGGGATCCCGACGGCAAGGAAGTGCTGGACCGGCTCAAGGCCCTGCCCGGTTTCGGCGAGCAAAAGGCAAAGATCTTCCTGGCGCTCCTCGGCAAGCAATGCGGGCTCCAGGCTCCGGGCTGGCGTGAAGCCGCCGGGAACTACGGGCAGGCGGACGTCTTCTTGTCCGTGGCCGACATCGTTGACCCCGAGTCCCTGCGCAAGGTGCGCGCCTCCAAGCAGGCCGCAAAGGCCGCGGCCAAAGCTGCCAAGTCCGCCAAACCGGCCGGACACTGACGGCGGATCGGGGACGCCAAGGAATCAGCCGAGGATTCCGGGGCCCTTGCCCATGTCGCCAAGGGCCGGGCCCGACTAAAATGGCGCTATGTCCGCCATAGCAGCGCGCAAGTTGTTCAAGCATTCCGGCACGGGACTCATCTTCCGCGGGGCTTTGGCGTTGCTCTTGGCACTGGCGGTGGCATCCCTGCCGGTTGCCACGGTGTTCGCGCTCGCGTATGTGTTCGGAATCTATGCGATGGCCGACGGCCTCGCGAACCTGGCACATTACTATTACGATCCCGCACGCCACTCCCGCTGGAGCATGCTCGGCGGAATTGCCTCCGTTGCCGTCGGCCTCGTGGCTGTTTCGTGGCCGGGCATCGTGGTCGCGGCGCTGGCACTTCTCGTCGGGATATGGGGCCTGGCCTTGGGAATCTCGCAGATCTTCATTGCTCTTGAAGGCAGGACGACCATCAGGGCCTGGCGGAGCCCGGCTCTGACAGGCATTGTCCTCACGGTGTTTGGCATCCTTGTCCTTGCCAATCCCGGAATAGGAATCCTGGCCCTCTCCGGGCTCTTGGCGGCGTTCACCGCCGTCGCGGGTTTGCTGTTGGTGATCTCCGGATTCTCGATGCGCAGGGTCGCCGCCTCAGCACGGAGCTAGCGGAAACCTAGCCACCGGAAACTAAGCGGGCGCAGGCACCGGTTCAGCCGCCAATTCCTCCGCAGTGGGCGGGTTCGCGCCGGACCTGCTAACCGTGATGGCGGCCGCTTTCGACGCGGTCCGGCCGAGGATTTCGAGCACTGCGGGTGCCAAGCCGTCGCTGCTGCGGCTGAGCAGCCCGTAGATCAGGGCGGCCATGTAGGAATCGCCGGCTCCGATGGTGTCGGCAACAACGGTCTTCACGGCCGGCACGTACAGGCGGTTGGCCGGTGTTGCCAGCAGGGATCCTTCGGAGCCGCGCGTGATCACGGCCAGGCCTGCGCCAAGTCCGAGGACGCGGTCGGCGGCATCGTCCAGTCCGAGGCCGGGGTAGAGCCAGTGCGCGTCCTCGTCGCTGAGCTTGACCGCATCCGTCAGCGGAACAAGGTCCTCGAAGATGGCGAGCGCTTCGGCATGGGTGCCGAGCAACGCAGGCCGGATGTTGGGGTCGTAGGTGACCATGGTTTCGCGGTATGACTGCTCAAGCAATGTCTTGACTGCTCCTGCACCAGGGGAAAGGAAGCTGGCGATCGATCCCGTGTGCAGGATCCTGGGGATGGAAGGGGGCGCCACGGGCGCCAGTTCCCAGGAGATGTCGAATTCGTAGCTGGCAGAACCGTCGGAGGCCAGCGTGGCGGTGGCCGAGGCGGTCCGGTCCGCCGAGGTAGACCCCGGGAGCAGGGACACACCGGCCGAGGACAGGTGGCGGGCAATCGCGGCACCGCGTTCGTCGTCGCCGATCGAGGTCAGCAGGCTGGTCTTGACCCCCAAGCGGCCCAGCCCGTAGGCCACATTGGCGGGCGAACCGCCCGGATGTTCAACTGTGCCGCGGGAGGTGGTGACGACGTCGATGAGGGCCTCGCCGATCACGACGACGTCGGCGGAGTCTCCCTCGGGAGCGGGGGCTGTGTATGAAGGGGTCATCGCAGGGTGTCTTTCGCAGGGCCGTCCGCGGACGCGGCGTTTTTGCGCGCGCCGGGTCCGCGGACGGGAGGTGGGGTGGAACGCCGTCAGGACGGTTCAGGCCGTTGCTGCACCTGTCATGATCGCCACCGCATCCGTCATGGAGTGCGACTGTGGCGTGATCGTGGCCGCGCACTTGCCGAGCCGCTGGATGTGGATGCGGTCGGCGACGTCGAACACGTGCGGCATGTTGTGGCTGATCAGGATCACCGGCAGCCCGCGGTCCCGGAGATCCCGGACCAGCTGGAGGACCTGGTTCGATTCACGCACACCCAGGGCCGCGGTCGGCTCGTCCAGCACCACCACCTTGGAACCGAAGGCAGCGGCCCGGGCCACGGCAACTGCCTGGCGCTGCCCGCCGGAGAGGTTCTCCACCGGGACGGTGACGTCCTGGAGGGTGGAAATACCAAGCCGGATCAGCTCCGCCTTGGCCTTGCGACGCATGCCTTTGGTGTCGAGGACCCGGAAGATCGACCCCAGGGGTCCCGGGACCCGCTCTTCCCGGCCAAGGAACAGGTTCGAGGCCACATCCAGGGCGGGAGAGACCGCCAGGTTCTGGTAGACGGTCTCGATGCCGTGGGCCCGGGCGTCCTGCGGCCGCTTGAAGTGGACCTGTTTCCCGGACACCAGCAGTTCACCGGTATCCGGAATCTCCGCCCCGGTGAGGCACTTGATGAGGGTGGACTTGCCGGCCCCGTTGTCACCGATGATGGCCAGCACTTCTCCGGGGTAGAGGTCCAGGCTGACGCCGTCCAGGCCCACCACCTTGCCGAAGGTCTTGACCAGGTTGCGTGCCTGCAGGATGGGTTGGCGGGTCCCGCTGGCCGGGGTAGGAACGTCGACGGAGGTCATGACTTAACCTTTCGGATCCACTGGTCCACCGACACAGCGACAATGATGAGCACGCCCACGGCGAGGGTCTGGAACAGGACGTCCAGTCCCGCGAGGGACAGCCCGTTGCGGAAGACGCCCACGATCAGCGCCCCGAGCAACGAACCCCAAACGGATCCGCGGCCGCCGAAGAGGCTCGTGCCGCCGATGACGACGGCTGTGATCGAGTCGAGGTTCAGATCCACGCCGGCGTTGGGGCTGGCCGCGTTGGTACGGCCGATCTGGATCCACGCGCCGACGGCGAGGACCGCGCCGGCGGCCAGGTAGACGCTCATGAGGACCCGGTTGACGGGGATACCGGCCAGGCGGGCCGCCTCCTTGTCGTCGCCCACCGCATAGACGTGGCGTCCCCATGCGGTCTTGCCGAGGATGAAGGCCACAGCGATGTAGAGCAGCAGCATCATGACGACGCCGGTGGAGATCCGTACCGGACCCACGGGGAAGGTGCTGCCCATCCAGGTCAGCAGGGCCGGCATGCTCGAGCCCCGCACCGTGGAGCCGCCCGAGTACAGCAGGGTCAGCGCGATGAAGATGTTCAGCGTTCCCAGGGTCACGATGAACGGCGGAAGCTTGAACCTGGTCACGAGGAAACCGTTGAGCGCGCCCGCGGCGAGTCCGACGACGAGCCCCGCCACGAGTGCAAGCGGTGCCGGCATGCCGTTGTTCACGGTTATCTGCGCAACCACCATGGACGCCAGGATCATCACGGCGCCTACCGAGAGGTCGATGCCCGCGGTGAGGATGATCAGGGTCTGTGCGATGGCAAGGGTTCCCACCACGGAGACCTGCTGCGTAATGAGGGAGAGGTTCTCAACGCGCAGGAAGCGTTCGTTGAGGATCCCGAACACCACCACGGCTACCAGGAGCACGATGGCCGGGCTCAGGGCGGGGTAGCGGTGCAGCACATTGCGAATGCGGCTGAGGGGTGTGCTCCGGTCCAGAAATTCCTCGGCCGGGTCGGTGTGCTTCTCGGCCGGCGGTCCGGCTGCCTGCTGTTGCTGGGTCATGGTTACTCCTGTCAACTGCCGGTCCTACTTGCCCCAGCAGACCTGGGCAGCATCCGCCGTCGTGATGCTCTTGACGCCCTCGGCGGCCTTGTCGGTGACCAGTTCGACTCCGGTGTTGAAGAAGTCCAGTCCTGCCGAGTTCTCCGGCTTCTTGCCGGTCTTGGCGAGGTCGACGATTGCCTTGACGCCGAGCTCCGCCATCTTGACCGGGTACTGCTGGGCGGTGGCGCCGATGATGCCGGCCTTGACGTTGTTCACGCCGGCGCAGCCGCCGTCGACCGAGACGACGAGGACGTCCTTTTCCTTGCCGGCGGACTTGAGTGCCTCGTACGCTCCGGCGGCAGCAGGTTCATTGATGGTGTACACGACGTTGATGTTGGGGTTCTTGGACAGCAGGGTCTCCATCGCTGTACGGCCGCCGTCCTCGGCGCCCTGCGAAGCCTGGTTGCCGACAATCTCGTAGTCGCCGCCCTTGCCGCCGGTGTACTTGCCGGTCTTGGCCTCGTCGCCGTTCTTCTTCTTGTCCGCCGTGTCGACGCCGAGGCCCGTCAGGAAGCCCTGGTCGCGGTTGTAGTCAACGGAGACAACCTTGTCATCGAAGAGGTCGATCAGGGCGATGGTGGCCTTCTTGCCTCCCAGCTGCGCGGCGGTCCACTTTCCGATCAGCTCGCCGGCCGCGAAGTTGTCCGTGGCGAACGTGATGTCGGCGGCATCGGCCGGGTCCGGCGGGGTGTCCAGGGCGATGACAAAGAGGCCGGCATCCTTGGCCTTCTTCAGGGCGTCGACGACGGACGGGCCGTTGGGGGTGATGAGGATTCCCTTGTCGCCCTTGGAGATGGCGTTTTCGATGGCCTGGATCTGGGTGTCTTCGTCGCCGTCGGCTTTGCCTGCTGCGAGTTTGAGGTCGACGCCGTCAGCTTCGGCAGCCTTCTTGGCGCCGTCCTGCATGGAGACGAAGAACGGGTTGGCGGTGGTCTTGACGATCAGCGAGACGCCGATCTTCTCGGAGGAAGCCCCGCTGCTGGAACCGGTGCTGGGGGAGTTACCTCCACAGGCCGTCAGGCTGAGTACCCCGAGGGAAAGGGCTGCGCCTGCGGCGAACAGCCGGCTGGCGGTGGAGCGTGGGGCGATGGAACTCGTCATTGAAACTCCTGGTATTCGAGGCACTTTTCGCGCCTGACAACGATGTCGTAAGTTATGTAACCAAGCTCACAATGTAGAGTCAAGGGCAACTGATGATGAAAGAGCGAGGTTATGACAACGATGTCAGATCGTTATCGAACTGAGGGCGCGAAGAACCGGCCCACCATGCGCAATGTCGCTGCACTTGCAGGTGTCGGAATCAAGACGGTCTCGCGGGTCATGAACGATGAGCCGGGAGTTTCGGAGGCGACCCGGAAGCGTGTCCTGAGTGCTTCGCAGCAGCTGAACTACCACCTGGACATGGCCGCGGGCAGCCTGCGGCGGACGGGACGGCAGACCCTGTCAATAGGCTTGCTGCTGCCCAGTGTGGCCAACCCCTTCAGCGGCGAAATCCACCGGGCGCTGGAAGACGCACTCTCGGAGCGGGGCATCGCGGTCTTCGCTGCGAGCCTTGATGAGGATCCTGACCGGGAAAAGGCCCTCGTGACCGCCTTCCTTCGCCGTCGAGTGGACGGCATGGTGCTCACCCCGATCGCCAAGAGCCAGGCCTATGTGATCCCGGAGCACTCGCGGGACCTTCCGCTGGTCTTCATCGACCGTGAACCGGTCGGCATCGAGGCCGACGCCGTCGTGACGGACAACGCCGCGGGAGCTGCACGAGCGGCAGCCCACCTGCTGGGCCACGGACACAGGCGGCTGGCCTACCTTGGCGACACGCCGGATATCCAGACCGCTCGGGAACGCCGCCGCGGCTTCATCGAGGAACTGGGCCAGGCCGGCATCGCCACCTCCACGGTTCCCGTCCGTGAAGGCTTGCGCGACGAAGAAGCGGCGAGGCTTGCAGCGCTTGAAATCCTGGCTTCGGATGAGCCGCCCACGGCCATCTTCTCCAGCCAGAACCTGGTCACCTTCGGGGTCATGCGCGCATTGAAGGAACTGGGCGCGAACCGCCGCGTAGCCTTGGTGGGCTTCGACGACTTTGCCCTTGCCGACATGATGGACCCCGGAATCACCGTGATTGCCCAGCATCCTGAACGGATCGGCAAGCTCGCAGCCGAACGGCTGCTTGCCCGGATAGACGGCGACGACGGCGCGCCGCGGACTTACGTGGTCCCCTCAGAACTGATCGTGCGCGGCTCCGGCGAGCTGCCGCCGTCGTACTGAACTCCCGTTCCCAAAGAAGCCCGCCACCAAATCAAGGAGCCCGCATGACCAAGACACTGTATGCCGAATTCACCGTCAAGCCCGGCAGCGAGGAACGGGTCGCCGCAATGATGCGCGAGCTGACGGAACGCGTGCGCAACGAACCCGGCAACCAGCTGTTCCTGCCGTACACCCGCGAATCCAATCCGCGGGAGTACTTCGTGTTCGAGGTGTACCGCGACGATGAAGCCTTCCGCGAGCACATCACCGCTGATTACGGGGCTGTGTTCAATGCCGAACTCGCGGAACACATCGAGGAGGACGGCTCGGTGCTTACCTGGCTCCAACCCCTGGCCTGAACACGTCCCGTTAAACCCAGCTGACCCGCAGTTGATGGCGTCTGAAGGTTCAGACGGCACCTGATGCGGGTCAGCTGGGTTGTCGGCGCTACTTGAACATCGACTGCCGCAACGGCGTGACCGTCAGGGACTTGAGGTGCGCCGTGCCGCCGTCGGCGAAGAGCGCGACGTCCGTGGCCCCGGCGTCCGGGAACACCTGGTCGGTGATGCTTCGCAGGCCGTCCTGGGAGAAGACTTCCACGGAGGAGCGGTCCACGTAGATGCGCAGGGTTATGTTGCCTTGCGAATCAACGGAGACGGGAGCGGAATCCAAGGATGTGAAAAGCGGATTGAATCCGGTGTTGCCGGAGTTTCCACGGTCCACGTAGAGCTCTTTCGTCCTGGCGTCGTAGCCGATGACGGTCGACGACGTGCCGTTGCCAAGCACCGTGATCCCCGACTTCAGCGCCGTGCCCGGGTTGAAGGTGACATCGATCCTTTGCACGTCGCCAGAGGCCTGGCGGGGCAGCACTTGCGTGCCGGGAACGATGGACCCGCCTACCTTGTCCTGATAGCTGGGTTTCTGGGCGAGGGAGTCCACCTGCTTGACGGCTTTCTGGGTAAGCCGGGGCCCGTCGACCGTCTGGGTCAGTGCCACCTCGCGGGGCAGCGACATGGCGCTGCGCCAAGGGGACGTGGGAATCGTGTTGGCGTAGTCCCAGTTGTTCATCCAGCCGAGCACTACGCGTTTGTCCTGCGGCATGTTGCCGAAGGAGACGGTGGCGTACAGGTCGCGGCCATAGTCCAGCCAGTCGTAACCGTTGATGCGGGGCCTTGCGGACTGCTCGGAAGCGATGAACTCGTCCGCCAGGATGTGGCCCCAGCCGAAGCGGTTGTTGTCCACGATCCGGATGTTCGCCTTGCGGCCCTTGAACTCCGAGACGTTCCAGGAGGCCCAGTCCAGGACCTCGCTGTTGGCGCCCGTGGCGGAACGGACCACCTGCCCGTCGACCACAAGGTTCACCGTGGTTTCGTCCGAGCGGGGCACCGCGGCGGAGTCCGTCAGCATGACATGGTCCAGGGTCAGGTGTCCCCATCCGCCGGTAGCCTGGTCCACGATCCGAAGCTGGGCCTGCTTGCCGGCGAATTCGGAAACGTCCCAGCCTTTCCAGTTCAGCTGTCCCGCATTGTCCCCGGCCACCCTTCTGACAACGTTGCCATCAACCAGCAACTGGGCCTCCAGTACCTGTCCGGTCTCCGCGGTGCGGTTGCCGCCTCCCACCAGCAGGCTGATGAAGTTCTTGCCGACCGTGAACGGCGGTGAGGTCAGGGTGCCTTCCCGGTCGTCCCCGGGATTCCCGCCGGCTTCAAAGGTATTGATGCGTTTGGCGCCGATGTAGAAGTCACCCCCGGCGGTGGCGGGCTGGAACTGGGGTGCGAGGTCGCCGGTTCCGGTCCAGCCGGTGTCGGCGAGCGTGCTGCCGTCCGGACCTTCAAAACCGTTGAACAGGAGGTCGCCGGGCGGGGGAGTGTTGTCCAGTTTGTCGGAGACCCGGGGGTGCTGGCCGCCGCCCACCAGGAAGTTGATGTAGTCGCTGTCCACAGTGAAGTCGGGTGAGGACATGGTGCCCAACGGCCAGTCGCCGTCGTTGAAGGAGTTGACCAGCCCGGCGCCCGCGAAACCGCTCACGGTGTTCTGTCCGGGCAGGGATCCTGCCGCAGGGCTGTTCGCGAACGGACCGTTCTTCCAGTTGCCGGGCTCGTTGTTCACGGTCCAGCCGTTGTACGTGCCGTCGTTGAAGCCCGCGATCGGGGTGCCGGCCGGAAGCGCGTCCGCCGGCTTCGTGGTCTCGGAGGTGAACGTGGTGCCGTCGAAGGTGCCCACGAAGTACTGGCCGGCCGAACCGCCGGCAATGCCGCCGGGGTTGACGTTCACCACCATGACCCATTTGACGTTGTTGGTGTCGCCGTCAACGGCCAGGGGGAACAAGTCCGGGCACTCCCACAGGCCTCCGGTGGCGTTGGCGGGGCCGAACTGGCTCAGGGCCGTCCAGTCCTTCAGGTTGTCCGACTTGTAGAGCAGCACCTTGTGGTCAAGGGCCTCCACGGCCGTCATTACCCAGTAGCCCCCGCCGCCGGGAGAGCTGTACCAGAACACTTTGGGGTCCCGGAAGTTCGCCGAATTGCGGTTCAGCACAGGGTTGCCGCTGTACTTGGTCCAGGTCCGGCCCTCGTCAAGGCTGTAGGCAAGGGACTGCGCCTGGAGGCCGCGGTGCGGTGAGGCCTCCTTGTAGGCGCTGGTGTAGATCGCCACGAGCGGCGGGTTCCCGGCTGTGCCGAAGCCCGAAGAATTGTCCTTGTCCACCACGACGCTTCCGGAGAATACGTCCTCCTGCGTGTCCGTGGAGATCGCCAGCGGCTGCTCCTTCCAGCTCACCAGGTCCTTGGACGTCGCGTGGCCCCAGGACATGTTTCCCCACGTGTTTCCCTGCGGATTGTGCTGGTAGAAGAGGTGGTAGACGCCCTTGTAGAAGACCAGCCCGTTTGGATCGTTCATCCAGTTCTTCGCCGGTGAATAGTGGAACGCGGGCCGGTATTGCTCCTGCCCCAGGATGTCGCCGGAAGTCCCGGTGCCCGCCACGGGGCTTCCGACGTCGGCCCTGCCTGCCGCGGCGGGACCCGCTCCGGCGAGTGCTCCCGCGAGCGTGAGTCCGGCGAGCGTCAGAGCTGAAAGTGACTGCAGGCCGATGGTTCGTTTCTTGTGCATTTGTGTGGATTCGCCCTTCATCGCGCGTGTCTTCCCCGATAGACATCGTTGTCAATGCGGGGAACGCTAGGTTATGTCCACGAGACAAGTCAACGATCGGCGATTAGCGGGAGGCGCGCCGAGCGGCGACTGTTTGGCTGCACATCAAGATTGAGAATCTCTGGCCAAATGCCCATTGGTGTGAGCTGCGCGACTTTCTAGGCTTGAGGAAGTTCCTGATCTCCAACGGCCAAGCATGAGGTTCAACGATGAAGCGCATCGCACTCCTGGGCAACCGCGTTGCCCCCGTCAGCCCCACCGGCTCCCACGTTCCCGCTACCGGGCCGTGGAGCCCCGACGCCGAGCCGCAGGCCGTGCAAACCTTCGCCGAGGGCCACGTCTTCCCTGCCCACAACGGCACTCCGACCATGTGGCGCCCGCGCCCGGCGATGGCGGTTTCGGCATGATTCCGGTGGTGGTTGCTCCCAGCAAGCCCGCACCCGAAGCGAGGCTTGTTCCGCCCGCCGACTGGTCCACGTTCAACCGCGGCGACGCCGTCTGGGTCCACGAAGACGGCTGGGGCTATGACACAGGCATCGTCGATGAGGTGGCCGGCGAGCACCGCATGCTGTGGATCGTCCTGGAGCAAAGCGGCCGCCGCCTGATCTGCGGCAATGATCCCCTCGAGGTCTGGGCCGCCTAGCTTCGGGAAACGGCCTTCCAAGGTCCCCCCATTTTCAGGACATCGTCCGCCGGGGTGATGCCTTCCGTTCTCGCCTGCGTTCGAGGAACGATGCCCCGGAAGAGGCCAGCGTAACGGCGAAGGCGATGATCAGCGGGGCGTGCAAAGCTGCGGCGATGGTGGCCCCGGCGAACGCTGTGCCGGCGGAGCCCGCGGCGATCTTCAATGCCCCTACCCAGACGAATACCTGGCCTCGTGCCGTGGCTGGCGCGTATTCGCTGCGTGCGGCCAGCGTCGCGGCGAAGAACAGCGAGTTCGCCGCCCCGGCAACCGCGTAGGCGCCGATCGCTGCCCAGAAGACGCCGGTGAGCGCAACGAGGCCCAGCGCTGCGGCAACGATCGCGGCCAGCAGGGTCATGATGCGGTCCGCATCGCCGGCCAGGGGTTTGGCCATCAGCACCCCGGACCCGGCCAGGCCGCCCAGCCCGTATGCAGCCGTCAGGATGCCGGCGGCGGCCGGGGCGACGTCGAGGGGACCGGTTGCGCCGACGGCGGTGATCGGGAGGGCCGCAACGGAGAACGCCACGATCACGGTCAGATAGAGGGTGCGGCGCAGCGGGCCGCTGGTGAGCATCAGCCCAAGGGTTTGTGCGGGGTGGGGCACCCCGCCCGCCTCGGCCGGCGGTGCCGCATAGGGAAGCAGGCGTACGAGCCCGGCGGCGGCGAAGGTCCCGGCGGCGAGGACGAGTGCCGCCACGGTTGGGCTGGACCAGGCGGAAATCGCGGCCACGAGCGAAGGGCCGATGGTGCCGCCGATGCCGTAGGTGGCCACATCCCAGCCTTGGGCGCGGCGCTGGCTCGACCGCTCCGGCCCGGCAATCGCCGGCAGGCGGCTGCTGATGCCTCCGGTGAGCAGGGGGCCGACCAGCCCGGAGACGACCAACAACGCGACTGTGACGACTGTCCACACGTGCGGGTAGGCCCACACGGCGGCAGCCAGCGTTGCACCATGGAAAATGCACGCCCAGGCGATGACGGTGCGCCCGTCTCTTGCGGTGTCGAGCACGCGTGCGATGAACGGACCGGCCAGGTGCGGGGCGGTGATCGCTGCTCCCAGCAGGCCGGCCAGCCAACCGGGCGCCCCGCTGGTGGTCGCGAGCAGCACGATGGCGACGACCGCCCCGCCGTCGGCCGTGCGGGCCAGGGTTGCTGCGGCGACATACCGGGCCAGCGCAGTGCGTGGCCTGTCCCTGACATGCGCCTGCAGCCTGGTTATGGGGGCGCTCGTGTTCTGGGTTCTCACCGCTGCCGGATGCCTGCGCCCAGGTCCAGCAGCTCACAGACGCGTTCGACGGCGGTGCGGTCGCCGCCGTCGAGCCCGCGGATGGGCAGGGGAAGGCTATGCGGTGAAACCAGGCCGAGGTACTCGGCAATCGCGGCGGTCACCCGGAGGCTTCCGTGACGGCCGAAAAGGTCCCACAACGGCTGCAGGCGCCCGGAGATATCCCGTGCACGGTCTGCGTCCCCGGACTGGGCGGCGCGGGTCAGGGCCAAGGCAGGGGCGGGCAGGGCTCCGCCGACCACGGAGTACCAGGCGTCGCATCCGGCGTTCAGTCCGGTTGCGGCGAACGCGTCTCCGGACACGCCGATGGTGACGTGGGCGGGAAGGATGCTGCGCAGGTGGGTGATGCGCGCCGACGCAGCAACCGGGTCGGCCGGAACGCCGGGGATCTTGATCGAAGCAACATGCGGAAGCGCCGCGATCGCCTGATAGAGCTCGTCGGTGAAGGCGAAGCGCGTTGTCCCGGGGTTGTCGTAGACCGCGAGGGGAACGGAGAGCTCCCGGGTCACATCCTCGAACAGGCCGTGTACGTCCTCCGGAGTGAGCGGCTGGTAGGAGACCGGCGCGAGCAGCACTCCCGAAGCTCCGGCGGCCTGCGCGTCGTCAACGAGTTCGAGGACATGCTTGGTGCGCAGTGCGCCTACCCCGATCACGACCGGTACGTCTCCCGCGCTCTCGACTGCCATGCGTGCCACCCGGGCGCGCTCATCCCGGGTGAAATACGCGTAGGAGCCGGTCGACCCCAGTGCCGTGATTGCGTTGACGCCCGCCGAGACTAAGCGCTCCACCAAGGCGGTGAAAGCGGATTCGTCGATCTGCTGTTCGGCGAGCGGGGTCAGCGGGAACGCGTTGAGGCCGGTGAACATGATGGTGGGCTCCTCGGTGGGCGGAAGGCGGTCGGGGGTGGGCGCAGATGAATGCGCAAGGCAGCCCCCTACTCATGCTCACAGTCGGCTTGGTTCTAACATAGGTCCAAGAATCACAGGAACGGGAGGACCAAAATGGAGGTGGAAATTCCCATAGTGCTGGATCGCACGAGCCACATTCCCCTGGCGGCCCAGCTCGCGGGCCGGCTTCGGGAGGCGATCCTCCAAGGAACTCTCCGGCCCGAACAGACACTGCCCGCTTCGCGGCGACTTGCCGCTGAGCTGGGTGTATCCCGCGGGGTTGTCGTGCGGGCTTATGAGCAGATCTCCGGCGAGGGTTACCTGGAAAGCCATGGATCGGCCGGCACCCGTGTGGCAGTGCGCTTCGACGGTCGCGGAACACCTGCCGTGAAAACCACGCCAAGGCCGGCGGCCGTCCGGGAGGCCATGATCGATCTGACTCCGGGCAGGCCGTCCGGTGAGCCGTTCCGGGACCGTGAATGGCGGGCAGCATGGAAGAGAGCCATCGCCGAGCCAGTCCAGATCGAGCTTCCTCCGGCATCGGGGACGCCGGCCCTGCGCGCAGCCTTGGCCCGCCATTTGGGCGCATCCCGGGGACTCACGGTGGACGCCGGGGACATCGTCGTCACTGCCGGCACCAGTGACGCGCTCCAGCTCATCGCAACAGCCTTGCGAAGCCTAGGCAAAGCTCCCAGGGTTCTTGTCGAAGACCCCGGATACCCAACCGCCCGGCGGGTGCTCACGGCCGCGGGCGCTCTCGTTGAAGCTACTCCGGTTGGGGACGACGGGTCTGAAGTGCGCCAACTCAGCTCCCTCGCGTCTCCGCCGGATGCCATCCTGGTAACCCCTAGCCACCAATATCCCCTGGGCGGACGCATGCCCGTCCAGGAACGCCTCGCCTTGCTCGATTGGGCTGAGCAGAACCGCGTGACAATTCTTGAGGACGACTACGACAGCGAATTCCGCCACACGAGGATGCCCTTGCCGGCGCTTGCCTCGCTGCCGTCCAACGCCGAGGTGATCCTGATAGGCACCTTCTCGAAGACCCTGAGTCCATGGCTGCGCTGCGGCTACCTTGTGGTTCGAGGAGCGGCGGGAGAACGCATCAAGAGAACCAGACAGGACTTGGATACGCCGGTTTCCGGTATTTTGCAGTCCGCGCTGGCCAACTACGTCGACGGCGGAGGGCTGGCAAGGCATATCGCCCGGGCCCGGCGACAGTATGCCCATCGCAGGGCGTTGATGATTGACCGCCTGGGAGCCCGGGATGACCTGAAGCTGGCAGCCCTCGA
The DNA here is from genome assembly GCF_049913155.1 of Arthrobacter sp. R-11. GTDB lineage: Bacteria > Actinomycetota > Actinomycetes > Actinomycetales > Micrococcaceae > Arthrobacter. Next base: position 289,925 of record NZ_CP183979.1, read on the forward strand.
CGGCGGCCTCCACGCCATAATCCGCATCGACGAGCAGGTGGACGCCCGCGAGGTCGTACAAGAAGCCTTCAAGCAGGGCGTGTGTGTTGTGGCTTTGGAGGATTACTTTGCCGAAGGGGCCGCGGAAAACGGGCTCGTTATCGGCTATGGCGCCCCGTCGGACCTGCAGCTAGCCCGCGCCCTGGACGTCATCACGGCCATCATCGATCGGAAGGCGAAGAGCTCCACCTCCGGATCCGCGTGAACTCCTGGCCGGCGGCGGGCAACGACGAAGCGGGGAAGGTCGGACGCCCTGCGTGGCGCCCGGCCCACCCCGCCAATCCTTCGGTGGTGTCGCTTTCTAGGAGTCAGCGCTCCAGTCGGAAGCCAAGCTTGATCCTGACCTGCCAGTCGGCCACTTCGCCCTCCTCAAGATGGCCGCGGATTTCCTTCACTTCGAACCAGTCGAGATGCCTGAGGGTTTGTTTCGCGGTGGCGATGCCGTTCTTGATGGCACTGTCGATGCTTTCGGAAGAAGTTCCGACAATCTCGGAAATGCTGTAAGTGTGGTCAGCCATGTTGTGCTCCTCGCGATCGTCCTTGATACCTGCGGCCCGGCGCGGCCTGCGGGCAGGCGCGGCCCGGCAAGCAGGCGGTGAGAGCAGACTAGCCCAGGCAAAGGCTCGCGGCTAGGGGTAGGCGCTCCGGGGTTTCATCCGGTGTTTCGCGGCGTTTTGGGGGGGATTATCCCTAAAGTTTCAAGCGGTAACGGGGCGTTTCCCGCTCATTCATCCGATGTCTTTAGCCTGCGGTGGTTGAAACATCCACCCGCAAGTTGAAAGGCCAAACTCCTATGACTTCCCCCAGCCGCCGCACGGCGATCGCCGCGTCCCTCGCCGGCCTGGCCGCCGTCGGCGCCACCGCAGCCTCCGCAGGATCCGCAGGCGCCAGCACCACCCCCGCGTTCGGCAGCACCCGTCCGTCCGGGACGCCTACCGTTTTCACGGTCATCAGCGACGTCCAGGGCGACCTCGGCGACTTCGACCTGGCCCTGAAGGACATCGAGAAGACCAACCCGGCCGGCCGCAGCGCCGGCATGGTGGTCAATGGCGACATCACCCCGCGGGGCTACGACTTCGAGTACGAGGCCGTCCGGAAGGTCCTGGACGCCAACCCGCACGCCGCGAACGTCCACTGGGGCATCGGCAACCACGAGTTCTATGTCCCCAAATACTCCAGCCCGTCCACGCTGGCGCAGGCGAGCTGGCCGAACGGAACCACCGAGGCCTCGCTTTTCGAAAGCTTCTACAAGTTCACCGGGCGGGACAAGGTCTACACCGAGATCGACCTGGGCGGCGTTCCCGGCCTGATCCTGGGCACCGAGAAGTACATGCACTACCACGATGCCAAGCTTTGGGACGAGGTGTGGCTCAGCGAGGAGCAGCTCGCCTGGTTCGAGGAGCGGCTGGGCTACTGGACCGCCCGCCGGAAGCCCGTGATGGTCTTCACCCACCACCCGCTGCCGGACACGGTCTCCGGAACCCGGAACAAGCTCTACCTCAGCGACTACCTCCAGGCGGACCGCCTGCTGGGCATCCTCGGCAAGTACCCGAATGCCTTCGTCTTCACTTCGCACACCCACTGGGCGCTCCAGCTGGCCGACTGGGAAGTGCGCCGCACCGTGCCGGGGACGGACAACCTGCAAGGTTTCCAGGTCATCAACACCGGCGCCATCCAGACGCTCTGGGAGGACAACGGCACCGGTGGCGAACGTGCGCTGGACGCCCGGGAGGCCAGCGGCCTGCAGGTAGAGCTTTACAAGGATTGCGTCATCGTCAAGGCCCGGGACTACCGCCGCGGTCAGTGGATCAAGGAAGTCAAGATCCCGCTGTTCTGAGCGTTCCGGGCAATGCGAGGCCCGCTCTACGTCCTTTGAGGGTCTCATTGGACGTAGAGCGGGCCTCGCAACGGGGGAGAGCTAAGGGGCTCAGGCCTCGAGCACGTAGTTCTTCAGGTCGTCCAGGGTCTGCTGCATGTGGGCGTCCATTGCCTGCCGGGCCTGGTCCGGGCTGCCTGCGGCCAGGGCGTCGAGGATGTTGCGGTGGTGCCCGATTGCGTGCTCCTGGATCTCGGGAACCTTGGAGGTCTGGGTGCGCCGGGTTTCGAGGACGCGATGGAGGGGCTCGAACAGCACGGCGACGAACACGTTGCCGGAGGCGTGAAGGATCACGTCATGGAAGGCCAGGTCCGCCTCGACGAACCCGGAAACGTCGTTCGTTTCGTGGGCCGACTGCATCGTGTCGACGTGCCTGCGCAGCTGGGCAAGATCTTCCGCCGAGACCTTGGACGCTGCCAGTTCGCAGGCCCCTGTTTCGAGCATGCGGCGCAGTTCAATGAGCTGGACGGCCGCCGCGGCGTCGTTCTCCCCTTCGGAAGCGGCACGCAGTACGGCTTCCAGGGAGGCCCAGCGGTTGAGCGGGTTCACGAAGGTGCCGCGGCCCCGTTCCACGCTGAGGATCTGTTGCGCCTGCAGCGTTTTCATGGCTTCGCGGACGGTCATCCGGCTGACTTCGTGCTTCGCGCTGAGCTCGAGTTCGCCCGGGACCACCGTTCCCGGCGGGAACTCGCCCGCCACGATGCGGTCCAGCAGCTCATCGGCGACGACGCCGACCAGCGACTTGCGTGCCATGGTGCTCCGTTTCTCTTGCCGGACTGGCCGGTTGCCGGTGTTGCCTGCGCGCAGGCAACACCATAGATGTCTGACATTTTACGCTGCACTGCAGCGCTCCGCCCGTCAAGCGGGGAAACACGGGCCCGCGTTGCGCACAATCGACGCAACGCGGGCCCGTGTTTCCGAGTCTGTCCGGGTGGACGGTTCAGCCGGCCGTGATGAGGTGGCTGGCGGGGTCGTAGCGGAACGTGACCGGGCCGCCGGCGTGGTTGAGCAGGATGTTGCTGCCGTTGGCTGCCCCGCCCAGCCCGTAGTTCTCCGCCCAGGAATTGTTGATGGCGGCCTTGAACTCATAACTGCCTGCCGGGAGGTTGGCAACGGAGAGCTTCCACGCGCCGTCGGCCGGATCATAGGCGAGCTGGGCCTGCGCGCAGTCCGGCATCCAGTCCCCGGCACAGCCCAGCTCCGAGTCCAGGCTGCCCGGCACGGAAACCGCCGCAGGCTGCTGGCCGGCGTAGGCCGAGCGGATGACGTTGGTGGAGTGGTCGTAGATAAACGTGACCCCGCCGCCCGGGTGGTCCAGGGCGATATTGGGGCCGTTCGGCTCTCCGCCGGCACCATAGTTCTCGTCCCAGCTGCCGTTGAGCGCTGCTTTGAACTCATAGTGGCCGGCCGGCAGTTCCGGGACCCGCAGCAGCCACAGCCGGTGCGTGGGGTCGTAGCTCATACCCGCTTGGGCGCAGCCGGGCTGCCAGTCCGCTGAGCAGCCCAGTTCACTGTTGAGGCTGCCGGCCACGGTGACCGTGTCCGGCTGGGTGGGTTCGCCGACAGTCCCCGTGCGGACCTCGCTCGAGGCGGTGTGGCCGGCGTTGTCCAGCACCACGGCCCGGTACTCCACAGTGGTGCCTGCCGCGAGGGCCGAAACATCGTGGAAGACCTGGTATGGGGCGTTGTCATCGACGCCGATCCGCTGCCAGTCGCCGCCCGGCACGCGGGCTTCGAAGCTGACTTCGTTGAACGACTTGCCGTCGACGGCGGCGCTGACCTTCATGCGGGTGCTGTCCGCCGCCGCGGTGACGGGCTTGCCGAGCGTGACGGTGGGGGCCGCCGTCGACGTCGGGAGCTTGTCCACCGCGCGATAGACGACTGCCGAGAGCGGCGGCACGGTGACCTTCAGGGTGGAGTCGGCGGCCGTGGTGAGGTCCTTCGCCGCGTCGCCGTAGATGCGCTTGAATCCGGCGTTGGCCCGGTAGGTGGGCACGGCCGCGGTCTGCGTGGTTTCGCTGTTGTTCAGCGCCACCAGGTATTCGCGCTGTTCGGTGGCCCCGGTGCGGGAGAAGGCGTAGATGCCTGCGCCCTCCGCGGCGTAGCGCTGCTGCTGGGCGCCGTCGCGCAGGGCCGGGTGCTCCTTGGTGAGGGCGGCGAGTTCCTTGATCTTGCGGTACAGCGGGTGACCGGTGTTGAAGTTGGCAGTGGCGTGCGTGGCAGGGGTGCCCAGGAGGTCGTCGTCAAGGTACTCCTGGACCTTGCTGGCGAACATCGGCTGGCGGGAATCCTGGTCACCGCCGGCCCCCGTGAAGCCCTGTTCGTCGCCGTAGTAGACCACCGGGTTGCCGCGCGAGAAGTACATGAGTTCATGGGCCAGGTCATCCCGCTTCACTAGCTCCGCGTCGGAGGCGCCGGCGTTGTCCTGGGAGATGAACATGCCGATCCGGCCCATGTCGTGGTTACCCAGGAAGGTGGGCAGCTGATAGACGTTGGAATCGGCGTCGGTGTACCAGTCGTCCCCGCCGAAGAAGTCCTGCAGGCCGGAAGCCTTGCTGCTTTGTGAGGCGAAGCTGCGGGCCGCGCCCTGGAATCCGAAGTCCAGTACGGCCTGCATGCGGTTCCGGGTGGTGTATTTCGAGGTGATGGCCTTGGAGGTATCGAAGACCTCGCCGAACATGAAGAACTCGTCCTTGCCGTGCGCCTTCGCGTAGCTGAGGACCTGCGGGCCAAACTGCTGCCAGAACTCGTCGTTGACGTGTTTCATGGTGTCGATCCGGAAGCCGTCGATCCCGAAGTCCCGGATCCAGCCAGTGTAGATGTCCACCATGCCGTTGACCACGCGCGGCTGCTCGGTGAAGAGGTCGTCCAGGCCGAAGAAGTCCCCGTAGGTGGAGTCCTCGCCCGCGAAGTTCGTGTTGCCGCGGTTGTGGTAGAGCGTGGGGTCGTTGAGCCAGGCCGGGACCTTGACGTCCTTTTCGGCATCGGGAACGAACGGCGTGTACGGGAAGGACGTTGCGGCGTCGAGGGCCGGGAAGGTCTGGGTGCCCGCGTAATCGTGGTCGTCGAAGGCTTCGCCGCTTGCGGAGCGGTAGGGTTCGGTGGCCTTGGAGATGTACGGAGCGGAGGCGGTCTCCCGGTACTGGATGACGTCCGCGGTGTGGTTGGCGATGATGTCGAAGTAGACCTTCATGCCGCAGGAGTGCGCGGCGTCGATCAGCGACTTCAGCTCGGCGTTCGTGCCCAGGTGGGGGTCGATCTGGGTGAAGTCGGTGACCCAGTAGCCGTGGTAGCCGGCCGAGCTGTTGTCCAGCTGTCCGCCGCCTTGGACGGCCTTGTTCTTGAAGCTCGGGGTGAGCCAGAGGGCGTTGGTGCCCAGGCCTTTGATGTAGTCCAGGCGGTCCTGGAGTCCCTTGAGGTCGCCGCCGTTGTAGTAGCCCTTGCGGGTGGGTTCGAAGCCGGAAACCAGGGGGTCGGTGCCGAGGCCGCCGGTGTCGTTGGCGGGGCTGCCGTTGTTGAAACGGTCCGCCATGACGAAGTAGAAGTTCTGCTCACTGATGCCGCCGCGGATCGAGTGTCCGGCGTCGGGGGAGGGCTTCCGGGCGGCTTCGGCGGCATTCGCGGCGCCGGCGGGAAGAACGGTTGCGGAACAGGCCAGTGCAGCGGCCAGGACGACGGCGGCGGCCCGGCCGAGCGGCCGACGGTGGCCGTCCCGGCGCGCAGCTCCGCACTTGGAGGTTCTGGGGAGTGACAAGTGATTGAGCCTTTCACGATACGAGGATGCTGTGTGGCAAGTCACAACTGTAAACGTTTGTCGTGGCTGAATCTAGGCTATTAACGGCCATTTCGCTCGTTTGTAATCTGCATTTCTGCTCACTATTGGAAACGCTTTCATTTTGTTGCCAAGGGGCTCGTGGGCACATTCTGCTGGATCACCGGGGCGGGCTGGCCGGGCAGAGTGCGGAAAGCCGCGGTTCTGCCGGGCCCGGATTGTGGGTGATCCAGCAGAATGTCATAGCGCCGGGGGGGCGGGCGCGGGATCGTGACAGGTTCCGCGTGTCAATCGCCCGGCGCCCGGCCTCCCTTGCGGAAACAAGTGGCCGGCATGCGCGCCTCGAGGAATGATGCCGCGACAAGCTGCCGGGTCGAATCCAGGAGGCGCCCGGCCATTGGGTTGAAGGTGCTGCCGCACATTCTGCTGGATCACCGGGCCGGGCTGGCCGGGCAGAGTGCGGAAAGCCGCGGTTCTGCCGGGCAGGATTGTGGGGTGATCCAGCAGGACGTCATGGCGCCCGCAAGATCCGGCGTTGGATCGGTTTGGAGGTGCCGCCTGTGTTTCCAGGAGGTCTAGGCGCTGCCTCCGACAATAAGGGCCGTGGGTGAACCGGTTTCCAGCCGCCCGGCGGGCCCGGCAGGCAGTCCGCTCTCCGGATCCAGGCGGAATGTCACGACGTCGTTGGAACGCTCGTGCGCCACGTGCAGCCAGCCTTCGCGGACCAGATGGTGGCGCGGCCAGTCGCCGCCGCTCGGGGTGTCGGCGACGGGCTCAAGCCGGGTGCCGCCGTCGCCGGCCCGCCCGTCGCCGGCCCGGCCGTCGCTAATCCGCATGGTGCAGATCCGGTTGGAACCGCGCACGCCCACGTAGGCGTGGCGCCCGTCAGGCGAGAGGGCAATCTCCGCCGCGGCGTCGCCGTCGGACGCTTCGGCCGCGCCCGCCGGACCCATCGCCGCAAGTTCAAAACGTCCGTCCGCGCCGGCCCGCACCGCGGCGACCTCGATGGAATACTCGGTTACCACGAAGACCGTCCCGCCCGGGTGCTGCACCAGGTGCCGCGGTCCCGAATCCATCGGCAGCACCACGTCCTGCGTGTGGCGCAGGCCCTCGCCCGGCACGTAATCCCAGAGCCGCAGCAGGTCGTGCCCGAGGTCCGTGGTCATGATCCGGCCGTCCTGCAGCGTCAGGGCGGCGTGCGCCCGGCTGGGCCGGCCGGCGTCGTAAGGGTCCTGCGAAGGCTCCGCCGCGCGGCGCGAGGCAATGGCGCCGCTGGCATCCAGCTCGTACAGCAGCACCTGGCCGTCGCCCCAGCAGTCCACCACGAGGAAGCGGCCCTGCGGGTCGACGGCGACATGGCAGGCAGCCGCGCCCGCGGTCCAGGCTTCGCCGAGCGGCTCAAGGGCGATGCCTGATCCGGTCCGCCGGTAGGCGGAGACCGTCTGCGCGTGCTCGTGGACCGCGTAGACAACGGGAAGGGCCGGGTGGACGGCCAGGAAGGAAGGCGACTCGCAGGCTGCAGCCAGGCCAAGGGCCTCCAGCGAGCCGTCCGGCCGTGCAAGGAGGGCTCCGATCCCCGCGCCGTTGCCGCCGGCGTCCGCGGTGTAGGAACCGGTCCAGATCAAGGTGTCAGGCATTCCGTCAGCTTAGCGACGCAGGTCACTTGCGCAGCGGCAACGGGTCATGTCACACTATTTGCAAATGCAAGATGTCTGACATCTTACATTCCTCGTACAGAACAGCCTTTTCCACACAATGGAGTGCCCCGTGGCCCTTGAAGCCGACGTCCTGGCCGCCTTCCCGGCCGAAGTCCAGGTTCCCGCCCAGCTTGTGGCCGACGCCGTCGCCGCGTCCGCTGCCTCGTCGCCGCGAATCCTCGTGGTGCTGGACGACGATCCCACCGGAACCCAGTCCGTGGCCAAGCTGCCGGTGCTGACCCGCTGGGATGTCGCCGACTTCGGCTGGGCCTTCACCCACGTGGTCGACAATGGCCTGGAACCCGCCGTCTACGTCCTGACCAACACCCGCAGCCTCGACCCCGCGGAGGCCGCCGCACGCAACGAGGAAATCGTCCGCAACGCGCTCGCCGCAGCCCCGGCAGTCGGTGTCCGCGTGGGCTTCGTCAGCCGCTCCGACTCCACCCTGCGCGGCCACTACCCGCTGGAAACGGACGTCATCGCCGCCACCGTCGCCTCCGCTACCGGTGAAGCCACCGACGGCGTCGTGATCGTTCCGGCCTTCCCCGACGCCGGCCGCGTCACCATCGGCGGCGTGCACTACATGCGCGGCGACGCCGGCACCCTCACCCCGGTGTCCGAGACCGAATTCGCCAAGGATGCCAGCTTCGGCTTCGCCAACTCCGAGATGGCCAAGTATGTGGAGGAGAAGTCCCAGGGCCGCTTCCCGGCCGGCGAGGTGATCGTCCTGGACCTGAACACCATCCGCGCGGCAGGTCCGGATGGCGATCCGCAGATCTCCGCCAAGGCCATCGCCGACGCCATCGAATCCGCCACCGACTCCACGCCGATCGTGGCGGACATCGTTACCGAAAACGACTTCCGCCTGCTCGCCCTCGGCCTCGAAGAAGCCGAGCGCCGCGGCAAGAAGCTGCTCTACCGGGTGGGCCCGCCCTTCGTGCGTGGCCGCATCGGCCAGGAAATCCGTGCCGAACTCAGCGGCGAGGAGGCCTTCGAAGGCAACACCCCCTCCACGGCGGGCGGCCTGATCGTGGTCGGCTCGCACGTCGGCCTCACCACCCGCCAGCTCAACGTCCTCACCGCGGAGCACAGCTCCGCCCGTACCATCGAGATCGACGTCGAGAAACTCCTCGCCGCCGGAACCGAAACCGCCACCGGGTCCGAGCACTACCTCGGCACCGTGGTGGCCGCCGTCGTCGACGCCCTGCGCGAAGGCGACGTGATCGTCCACACCAGCCGCCTGCTCATCAAGAGCGACGACGCCGCCGCGAGCCTGCAGATCGCCCGCACCGTCTCCGCCGCCGTCGTCGCCGTGGTGAACCGCACGCTGAAGACCTTCCCGCCGCGCTTCGTCATCGCCAAGGGCGGCATCACCTCCTCGGACGTCGCGGCGCACGGCCTCGAAATCCGCCACGCGATCGTCCGCGGCCCCATGCTGCCTGGCATCGTCTCCCTCTGGGAACCGGTGGACGGCCCCGCCAAGGGCATCCCGTACATCGTCTTCGCGGGCAACGTGGGCAACGACGAATCCCTCGCCCAGGTCACCCGCAAACTCAGCACCTCTTTCTAGAACCCCTTGTATTCAACGGAGAACACCATGACCAGCAACTACACCGTCACCGTCCTGGGCCTTGGCGCCATGGGCCTGCCCATGGCCACCCGCATGGCCTCCCAGCTGACCGTCCACGGCTTCGACATCGCCGAGCCCCGCCTGGACCTCGCAGCAGCGGCCGGCATCAAGACCTTCGCCTCCGCCCGCGAAGCTTCCCAGGACGCAGACGCCCTGCTGCTGGCCGTGCGCAACGGCGAACAGCTCAATGACGTCCTTTTCGGCGAGAACGGCGTGGCCTCCGTGCTCAAGCCGGGCGCCGTCGTCATCCTCGGCAGCACCGTCGGCACCGAAGCGATCCCGGCAACCGTCCAGCGGTTGGCGGAGTACGGCGTCGAACTGGTTGACGCGCCGCTGTCCGGCGGCCCCAAGCGCGCCGGCGAAGGCGAGCTGCTGATCGTGGTCGGCGCCGCCCCGGCCGCCCTCGAAAAGGCCCGTCCCGCCCTGGAGCTGCTGGCCTCCACCCTGAGCATCGTGGGCGAAAAGCCCGGCGACGGCCAGGCCCTGAAGACCGTCAACCAGCTGCTGTGCGGCGTGCACATCGCGGCCGCCGCCGAAGCCCTGGCCCTCGCCGACGCGCTCGGCCTGGACCAGGAAAAGACCCTGGCCGCCCTTGAGGCAGGGGCCGCCGGGTCCTTCATGCTCTCCAACCGCGGCCCGCGCATCCTCGAGGCCTACAGCGAAGAAGGCGCCGAGGTGCTGTCCCGCCTGGACATCTTCGTCAAGGACATGGGCATCGTGGGCAAGGCCACCCGGGCTGCCGGCCTGGCCGCACCAGTCGCCGCAGCTGCGGAACAGCTCTACCTGCTCGGCCAGGCCCAAGGCCTCGCCGCTGCCGACGACTCTGCCGTCATCAAGGTCGTCGCGCCCGCAAGGCGTAGCAAGTAGTACATCCCCAAACCGCTTGACGGCGGTCCCCCCTCCGCCGTCAAGCACCCCCGCTAGCCTTTAACTAGCACGTCAAAGGAGACAACCCCCGATGAATCCCCTCATCACTTCCTTGGCGGTGCGGGCCGCAGACGCCCCTCCCGCCATCAAGCCGGCCGTGGAGCTTGGAACCCCGCTGCTGCTGACCATCGCGGCCCTCGGCGTGGCCGTGCTGCTGGTCATGATCATCCGCTTCAAGGTCCAGGCCTTCGTCGCCCTGCTCACCGTGAGCATCGGCGTCGCGCTCGCCGCCCAGATCCCTCTCAAGGACATCTTCACGGTGGTCAGCAACGGCGTCGGCACCACCATGGGCAAGGTGGCCCTGCTCATCTCCCTCGGCGCCATCCTCGGCCGCATGATCGAGGTTTCCGGGGGCGTGCAGTCCCTCGCCGACCACTTCGTGGGGCGCTTCGGCCGCACCCGCGTGGGTATCGCGCTGACCACCGTCGGCTTCCTCGTCGCCATCCCGGTGTTCTTCGAAGTCGGCGTGATCGTGCTCGTCCCGATCGTCTACGCCTTCTCCAAGCTCCTGAACCTGCACCCGATCAAGTTCGGCCTGCCCATGGCCGGCATCATGCTCGCCATCCACGTGGCCGTCCCCCCGCACCCGGGCATCGTGGCGGGCGCGGGCGTCCTGGGCGCCGACGTCGGACTCATCACCATGCTGTCCCTGGCCATCTGCGTTCCGCTCGGCTTCCTCTCCTACTTCGTCGGCGCGCTGATGAACCGCCGCGAGATGGAGCTCCTGCCCTCCGTGAAGGCCCAGCTTGCGGAGTACGGCAACCCCGAGACCCTCCATGAAGGCCACAAGCGCCAGGAGGCCACGAAGTCCGGCCCCGGAGCCACCTCGATCAACTCCGCCGTCATGGCCCCGCCCTCGGCCGGCCTCATCATGGCGCTCATCGCGACCCCCATCGTCCAGATCATGATCGGGACCGTCGGCACGCTTGTCCTGCCGAAGACCCACGAGCTCTACGGCGTGTTTGCATTCATCGGCACCCCGGCGTTCGCGCTGCTCATCGCCGTCATCCTGGCCTTCTTCCTGCTCGCGGTGCGCCGCGGCTGGTCGCTGTCGGAGACCGGCGAGATCTTCGAGCAGTCCCTGCCCCCGATCGCCTCGATCCTCATGATCGTCGCCGCCGGCGGTGTGTTCGGCGAGGTCCTGAAGGTCAGCGGCATCGGCGCGGCCCTCTCCTCCACCCTCTCCGGCATGGGCCTGCCGATCATCCTGCTCGGCTTCATCATTTCGCTGGCACTGCGCGCCGCCCAGGGCTCTGCGACCGTGGCCATCGTGACCACCACGGGCCTGCTCACTGCGGCCGTGCAGGGCGGCGGCTACACGCCGGTGCAGATCGCGCTCATCGTCATCGCCATCGGCTTCGGTGCGCTCGGCCTGAGCCACGTCACCGACGCCGGCTTCTGGGTGGTGGTGCGGTACTACGGCATCACCGTTGCGGACGGCCTCAAGACCTGGACCGTGCTCACCACCATCCTGGGCCTGGCCGGCTTCGCGCTGACCTTCCTGGCCTGGATCCTGGTCGGAGGCCTGGCCCACTGATGCGAGCCAAACTCGACGAACTGGTAACGGCCGCCCTGCAGCGCGGGGCGGCCGTTCCGGCTTTCACCTGCTACGACTTCGCCACCGCCACCGCCGTCGTGGAGGCCGCCGAGGAGACCGGCCTGCCGGTGATCCTCAACGTCGCGCCCAAGACCGCGGCCTCGCGCGCCGGGCAGCGGCTCATCGCTGCCCTCCGCGGCCTGGCCGACGGCGCCGTGGTTCCGGTGTGCGTCCAGCTCGACCACGCCTCGGACCTCGCGGTCATCCGGGAGTCCGTCCGTTCCGGCGCCGACTGCGTGCTCGCGGACGGTTCCTCGCTCGGTTTCGAGGAGAACATCGCCCTGGTGCGGGAAGTGCGTGCCGCACTGGACGCCGACGGCGGTCTGTACGATCACGGCGCCGCCGCCATCGTGCTCGAAGCGGAACTTGGCGGGCTGGCCGGCGACGAGGACAAGGCCTTCGGGGTTGACGCCGGGGAGGCTGCCGGCCTCACCGATCCCGCCCAGGTGCGCGACTTCGTGGAGCGTTCCGGCGCGCAGCTGCTGGCCGTGGCCATCGGCAACGTGCACGGCAAGTACAAGGGCGCCCCGCAGATCCGCTGGGACGTGCTGGGCCGGATCTCCGCGGAAACGGACGTGCCGTTGGTGCTGCACGGTGCCTCCGGAATCCCCGCCGACGAACTGCTGAAGGCCCGCACCCTGGGGGTCGGCAAGGTCAACTTCAACACCGAGCTGCGCACCGGGATCCTGGCCACCCTCGAGGCCGAGACCGCCGCGCACCGGGCCGACGGCGAGAACCTCCAGGGCCTGTTGGGCCGCTGGAACGTCTCGGCCAAGGAGTTCGCCGCCGCCACTCTGCGGACGCTGGGGGAGTAGCTCCGGCTACACCCTTGCTATCCGCTGGATGTCCTCAAGGAACTCCTTGACGATTGGCTCCGTGACCGTGGCACGGGTTCCTTCGATGGCCGTCAAATAGTCGCTGCTCATGAGGGCTTGTTCCTTGCGAGGGGATTCCGGGTCGCCCTGAACGGCGCGTTCCAGGGCCTGCTGGGATGCCTTCCTGGCCGCGTATTCGATGTCGGCCGGGGAGAAGCGTTCGCTCGCTTGTGCAAGGGCGTCGACGTCGATGTGCGCGGCGATGGCCCGAGGAATGTACCTGTTCCAAATGGCGGTCCGTGCGTCCAGGTCCGGCGGACCGATCGGAATCACATAATCGAAGCGGCCGTGACGGAGGAACGCCTTGTCCAGGGAACGGATGAAGTTGGTGGCGCAGATCAGCAGCCGCCCTTCCTTCTCGCGGAAGGACGGGATGATTTTCAGGAGTTCGTTGGTGACGCCCTGAAGGGGTGACGACGCCTCGCCTGTTCGGGCGGCCGCGATCTCTTCCACCTCATCGATAAAGACGACGGCGTGCTCCAGTCGGGCGATGTCGGCGAAGACCTGCCGCAGGGCGCCCGCGAGCCCTTGTGGATCGGCCGCAAGCCGCGAAGGAAACACCTCGACGAAAGGCCAGTCGAGGCGGGAAGCCACTGCCTTGGCGAATGTGGTCTTGCCGGTGCCTGGCGGGCCGAAAAGAACCACGGACCGCGGCGGTGTCACGCCGAGGGATTTCGCGAGTTCCGTGCGTGCCAGCGGCAGGATCAGCCGGTTCTCGATGAGGGACTTTTCGCGCTGCATGCCTGCGAGGGCATCCCAGAGGCCGTGCGGAAGAAGCCGCCCGCCCAGCTGGCTGAGCGGCCCGATCTCCTTGGCCTGCAAGGGGATGGTTCGTTCAAAGTAGTGGAGGTCTTCCTCCACCTTGTATTCGCTGTTCCTGAAGGCGCGGACCCTCGTCTCGGAAGCCGGCAGGAGCGCAGAAACCCGCTGGATCCCTTGGCTGGTGAGCCTGTCCTCCATGCCTGCCAGCAAGGCGCTGCCGAGTCCTTGTTCCCGCCATTCCCGGGATTGGGCGAGCATGACAATCCACGCCCGGGCATCCTGGATTTTGCAAGCCACGGCCCCGATAACCTGCCCTTCGCTGACCGCGACTGCTGCGACGCCGTTGGAACAGGCGTCGATGATTTCAGAGAGGGTGTAGACCGGGTGCACCCCGGGCGTCCTGGAGTCCTGCCAGACGCCGATGAGCTGGTCCAGGTCATCGGGGTGGAAATCCCGCACGCTCCAGGGCTGGATGGCGGGCCTGCTGCCGGCCGGCACCGGGGCAATCGTGGAGGTTCCGGTGGGCGCCATGTCAGTCGGTCTCCGGGCAACTGCAGTAGAAGCAATCCTCATCGCCGCCGCAATCGGCAGGATCCGCAGGTGTATCAGACAAGGGCGCAATGGCCGGAAATGGAGGCAAGCCGCTCATGGGTCGTTTGTATTCCTTTGGAGTATTGGGAGGGCCCGACGCCGCTGTCGCGCCCTGCGAAGTCCTGTCCAGTATCGGAGGAACTTCCCTTAAGAAAAAGCGATTAGAACTGAAGCATAAGGCTCCGGAAAAGTGATGATTCGGCCGTTAGGCTAGCCCGTCAGCACCCGGAAGCCCAGCTCCGCGTTGAAGCCGTGGATTTCCCGGGTATCGAGCGCCGACATGAAGGCCAGGGTTTCCGCCGTGATCACCTGGCCCGGCACCAGCACCGGGAAGCCGGGCGGATACGGGGTGACGAAGGATGCCGACACCAGCTCCTCGCCCGTCGCCACCCGGCGGGCGAGCTCCCGGGCGTCGAGGTACTCGGTGGCACCCGGCTTGTACGTCTCGAAGTAGGCGTCCCGCATGTTCCCGTCCGGCGTCTGCGGATCCACCCGGAACCGCGCGGCAAAGCGGCTGAAGTCGGGCAGCGGCGGCGGCGAGCTGGTCAGCGCAGCCACGCGGGCTTCGTGTGCCCGCCGGCCCAGGCCGCTCATGGCTGCCTGCTCGTCCTCGAAGGATTCGGCCAGCTTCACCAGCACCTCCACGAGGTACGCCACCGAACTGCGCGAGGTGCCGATGTTGGTCATGAACAACACGCTGTTCCGCGAGGTCTTGTTGACCTGGATGCCGTACTTGTCCATCAGGTACTCGTGCTTGAAGGTGTCCCCGTCCACTCCCGTGAGCCCGATGTGCAGGGTCAGCCGGCTGGGGTCCACCACGAATTCGTCGCGCCGCCAGGATTCGGCCATCGCGGCCAAGCCGTCGCGCAGGGGCATCTGCCGCTGCGTTTCGCGGTACTTCGCCGGGATGAGGTCCCGGGTGCCTAGGATCCGGAAGTACTTCTTCAGCAGCGGGTGCCGCGCCACGGCCTGGGCGATGCTGACCGCCAAGTCCGCCTGCCGCTGCACCAGCTCGTAGCCTTCGAACTCCACCTGCCGGCGCCCCATGTCCAGCGAGGCCAGGATCTGGTAGTTCGGCGAGGTGGAGGTGTGCGTCATGTACGCCTCGTGGAAACTCTCCGCATTCAGCTGCCCGAAGTCCTGGTCATGGATGTGGATCATGGATCCCTGCCGCAGCGAGGTGAGGGTCTTGTGCGTGGACTGGGTGGCGTAGACCCGCAGCCGCGCCGTCGCCGGGTCCGGGATGAGCCGGGCCTGCAGCAACTGCTCGTCGCTGACTGAATCCAGGCCGACGGCGGCGCTTCCGCCACCTGAGTCGACGACGGCGCCAAGCCGCCGCTGCTGTTCGGCGTACCGCCGGGCGTAGCCGGGATCGCGGAACTGCTTTTCAAGCTTCTGTGCCGCGGCCATGGCCGTGCGGCGGCGGTAGATATGGTGGAAACCGGCGAAGGCAAACCAGGCCTCGTCCCAGAGGAACACCAGGTCCGGTTTGATGGCCAGGCATTCCTCCATGACGCGTTCCACGTCGTAGACGATCCCGTCGAAGGTGCAGTTGGTCAGGGCCAGCATCTTCACCTCGTGCAGCCGCCCGGCCCGCCGGTAGTCCAGGAGCATGCGCTTGATGCTCTCCAGCGGGACCGCGCCGTAGAAGGAGAACTCGTCCAGCGGGTAGGCATCCAGGTAGGCCACCTGTGCCCCGGCCAGCATGAGGGCGTAGTGGTGGGACTTGTGGCAGTTCCGGTCCACCAGCACCACGTCGCCGGGGGCCACGATTGACTGGTGCACGATCTTGTTGGCCGTGGACGTGCCGTTGGTGACGAAGAGTGATTTCTGCGCCCCGTAGGCCCGCGCCGCCAGGGACTGGGCCTTCTTCAGGGAACCATGCGGATCGAGCAGCGAGTCCAGGCCGCCGGAAGTCGCCGAGGTTTCAGCCAGCAGCAGGTTCAGCCCGTAGAACTCGCCCAAGTCGTCGATCCACTTCGAGTTCACCACGGAGCCGCCGCGCGAAACGGGCAGGGCGTGGAAGACCCCGGCGGGCTTGCGGCTGTACTGCTGCACCGCGTGGAAGAACGGCGCCTCGTAGCGCGCGGCGGCGCCGCCCAGCAGGGACAGGTGCAGTTCCAAGCTGTCCTGGCGGCGGAACAGCCGGCGGAAACGCCGGCTCAGGGAACCGGCCAGCTCCTCGATGGACACCCCGGCCACGAGATAAAGGTCCAGCTCGGGGCGCAGTTCGCCGAGCTTCTCCGCGAGCATCAGGATGCGGTCCATCGGCCGTCCAGGCACCTCGCCGCAGACGAAGCCTTCCAGGAAGCCGCGCAGGTCCCGGCTGAGCCGCTGCCGGCTCCGGGCCACGAAACCGGGCCGCAGCACGCAGGCCTGGATGTCCGGGTTGAGGAGCACGGCCACCAGAGCATCCTCGAAGCTGGGCACGAACACCGCCTCGTACACGAACTCGTCCGCCGGGCGCCGCTGGGCCAGCAGATCGGCCCGCATCGCCTCGCGCTCGGCCTCGGACATGTCGTCGATCACCAGCACTTCGAAGCGCCGCCGCGTCTCGGCCGGGCCTTCAGGCTGCTCTGATTCCCGCTCCAGATCCGCCGCCGTTTCAGGGGCTGCCTGCCCGTGCCGGGCCAGCCGCCGCGTCACCGGCTCTATCAGCGCCAGCGCACTGCCGTAGTCGCCGTTTTCCAGGCTGTCCCGCAGCTCGGCCACGTAGCCTTGCCCGGGCGCGGCCCAGTACATTTCCACCGCCTCCAGCATCGGCAGCAGCCGCGCCGCTTCGACGGACAGCCGCCCGTTGCCGGGAACGCGCCCGGAGCCGTGCCCGACGGTGGCCGCCTGCTTGACCGTGTAGCCCAGGTATTCCCACGCGTCCACGCGCAGGCGCCACACACTGCTGGGAACCTCGCTGCCGGGAGTCCCGGCTGCTGAAGTTTCGGCTCCGGCGGGATGGCCCGGAAAGCGGGTGCCGGCGTCGGGCGTTGTGGCGGAATGGTGCGGTCCGCCCTGCGGGGCGTCTGCGGCACGGGGCTGGCGGAGGGGCGCTGCGGGAAGCATGGGGATCCTGGTTCTCGTTCTGCTGGTGCCGGAGGCGTCGTTGCAACCGGCTGTTCCCACTAAACGACGAATGCCCTGTGGTGCGGGCCGCATTACTTCCGCTTCTGTCTGGAACTCCGGAATGCCCCGCTAGCGCCCTTCCCGCCACAGGGGCAGCGGCACCACGCCGGTGCTGCGGCCGCTTTCGTCCAGCACGTGGCCGAGCCGTTTGTAGGTGCGCACCACCGCTTGGCGCGAGATGACCGTGCTCCCGGGTGCACGGGCGGCGAGCTCGCGTTCGTGGGCCTGGACCTCGAGGTAGTCGCGCACCCAGAAGGTGACCACCAGGTTCTGGGCACCCAGAACCTGGGCGCTCAGCCGGCAGCTGGGCAACGCGGCGAAGTAGCGGCCGACGTCGTCTACCTGGGTTGCCGGGACGTTGAGCGCCAGGCTCACTTCGCGGAGGTTCTGTTGGACCGCGGCGGCGGTGTCGCAGCGCATGGTGATGTAGCCGGAGGCGAGGAAGCGTTCCACACGGCGGCGGGCGGTCTGAGCGGAGACCCCGCACGCGGAGCCGAGCTCGGCCCAGCCGGCGCGGCCGTCCCTGGCCAGGGCTTCCAGCAGGGCGGCGTCCAGTTTGTCGGGGGAATATGCCGGGGGAGGAGGCGTGGATCCCTTGGCCATGAGCCGCGCCCGCGCCGGCTCGAGAGTGCCGCTGCGCCAATCGGATGCCTGCCGGTACAGCTGGGTCACGAACACCACCTCGCGACGGGTGACGCCGGGCAGATCCGCGAAGGAACCGGTGATGATCGACATCAGTTCTTCGTGGCTGGAGGCGAAGCAGTCCACGAACAGGTCGTGCGGCCCGGACACCAGGGACACCGTGCCGAAGGCCGGTTCTGCGCACAGCCGCTCGATCAGGGCCCCGTGGTGCTCCGGGGTGGAGGAGAGGTTGATAAACGCGGACCAGCCGGCGCTGAGGTAGCGCGGGCCGGGAGATGGCGTGATCCAGGCAAGGCCCTGCCCTGCCAGCGCGCTCCAGCGCCGGGCCACGGTGGGGCCGGACAGCTCCAGGACGTCCGCCACCCGGGACCAGTCGGCCCGCGGATTGATCTGGAGGGCGTTGACGATTTCAAGATCCAGCTCGGAGATCATGGAAGATTCTTTCAAATTTGTGCCCTTGGTGGCGGTTTTCATCAATAATCCGCCGGTGCGTGAGGGGCTGAATAACGTTGTGACTCGCGCCACTCCGGGCGCCCCGAACCCCAAGGAAGCATATGGCAAGCAAGATAGTGCCTCCCAAGGCAATGCCAGCGGCGACGGCGGACATCACCCGCAAGGCCATCATCGGCATGATCCTGGCAATGGCCCTGGTCGAATCCCTCAGCGGCGTGACCCAGGGCTACCTGAACCCGATCCTCCCAGCCCTGGGCCCGGTCTTCGCCATCGACGACCCCACCATCAACGGCATCTTCCTGATCTCCAACGTCAGCTTCGCCGTGCTCACCCCGATCATCTCCCGCCTTGGCGACAGCTACGGCTACCGGCTGGTGCTGCGCTGCTCCACCGTGGTGGTGGCGCTGGGCGCGTTCGTGATGGCGTTCTGGCCTTCGCTGTGGACGGTGACGGCCGGCGTCGTCCTGCTCACCTGCGTGGTGGGCTTCATCCCGCTGATGATGGGCATCCTGCGCGTCAGCAGCCCCGCCCACACCCGCACGGGCGTCAGTGTGATGATCGGCGTCCTCATGATCACCTTCGGTGCCGGCGGGCTGCTGGCCGGGATCATCGGCGCCTCCCAGCCGACGCTCGGCCTCTGGGTGGCCGTGCCGTTCGCCGTCGCCGCGCTTGTTGCCTCCTTCCTCCTGCCCGACGCCGGAACCCCCACCCGCGAAGGTCTCGCCCTTGTGCCGCTGATGTCTTGCTCGCTGGGCCTGATCGGCTTCGTGGTGGCGCTGTCCATGGGCCCGGAGTGGGGCTGGCTGGACATCCGCACTCTGGCCTCGGGCCTGTTGGGACTTGGCCTCCTGGCCGTCTGGGTCAGGATCGATTCCCGGCGGCCGGAACAGGGCGGTTCAGCCCAGGGCAGGCGCTTCATGGACCTGCGCATGCTCGCCAATCCCCGGATCCGCACGGTCTCCCTAGCGACCTTCTTCTTCGGTTTCGCCTCGATCAGCTACTTCGGCACCAACGGCATCTTCCTGCACGCCAACCCGGAGAAGACCGGCTACGGCTTCGCCCTGAGTTCCTTTGCCATCGCGGTCATCCTGGCCCTGGGCTCCGTGCTCTCCCTGGTGTCCTCGCTGCTGACCGCCCGCGTGCTGCGCAGCTTCGGTGAGCGGTCAACGCTGGTGTTCGCCGGCATGCTGCTGGCCGGCGGCTTCGCCATCATGGCCCTCGCGCACGACTCCCTGGCCGGATACTGCGCCGGCTTCGCGCTCTTCAACCTCAGCCTTGGCATGTACCAGGCGGGCACCCGTGCCCTGTCCGTTGAGGGCGTCCCCATGGAGGAAACCTCGACGGCGGCCGGCCTGAACGAGCTGGCACTGTCCGTCGGGATCGCGGTGGGCGCGGCCGTCGTGAAGCTGATCTCCTCAAGCACCGCGGACGGCGGGCGGATCAGCGAGGGCGGACTCTTCGCCATCTGGGGTGCGCTCGCGGTGGCCGCGTTCGTCGCCTCGGTGGCCTCGGCCCGTTACCCGAAGCGACTGACTGCGGAGGCGCAGGCATGAGTAACGCCGCCCTGGCCGCGCCCCCGGCCGTGCAACAGCAGCTGGAGTCCGCACTGGGGCATTGGGAGGCCGACATCCTCGGCCTGAGCCACGCGATCCACGCCGATCCCGAACTCAGCGGGGAGGAGTTCCGTGCGGCCAAGCGCGTCCGTGCCCTGCTCGGCTCCGCGGGTTTCGCCTTGGACGCCGTCCAGCCCTCGCTCCCGACCGCGTTCAGCGCACGGTATGGCAGCGGGAGCCTGGTGGTGGGGCTCTGCGTCGAATACGACGCCCTGCCGGACATCGGCCACGCCTGCGGACACAACGTCAACGCGGCCGGCGCGGTGGGCGCCGCCCTGGCGCTCGCCGCCGTCGCCGACGACCTCGGCATCACCGTCAAGGTGCTCGGCACGCCGGCGGAGGAAAGCCTGGGCGGCAAGGTGGCGATGATCGAGGAAGGCTTCTTCGACGACGTCGGCCTGGCCATGATGGCCCACGCCGCCGCCTCCGATGTGGTGGGCGGAACCTCCCTGGCCATGTGCATGTGGGAGGTGCTCTACGAGGGCCGTCCCGCCCACGCGGCGGCCGCCCCGGAAGAGGGCATCAACGCCCTGGACGCCCTGGTGGTGGCGCAGACCGCGCTGGCCCTGGCCAGGCAGCAGCTGCCTGCCGGGGCCATCGTCTCGGTAATCGTCACCGAGGGCGGCAGCGCCGTCAACGTGATCCCGGAACGCGCCCGGGCCAGCGTGGAAATGCGCGCACCGGACATCGCTGCCCTGCGCGTGATCGAGGACCGGGTCCGCCGCTGCCTCGAAGCAGGAGCCCTGGCCAGCCGTGCCTCGCTCACCGTGACGCCGTCGGGTAATCCGTACGCGGAGCTGCGGCAGGACCGCTACCTGTCCGAGGCCTACCGGGAGGCCATGGTGCTCCGTGGCCGGGAAGTCGCCTTCGACCCGGCCCCGGTGGCCTCCACGGACATGGGCAACGTCTCCCTGCTGGTGCCGAGCATCCACCCGCTGGTGGGCTACGAGGTGGGCGGCGCGGCCCACCACACCGCGGAGTTCGCAGCGCACGGCGCCACCGCGTCGGCGGACCGGGCAGTGCTCGACGGCGCGTTCGGCCTGGCGATGGCAGCCGCGGCTGCCGCCCTGGATCCGCGGGAGCGGGAGCGGCTGCTGCGCTGAGCCCGTTTGGCGCGGCGGGCCCAACGGGGCGTGTGCTCGGTGGGGCGCCGGCGCCGCGGCTAGGATCGGTCCATGACTGTAGCTTCCCTGGTATTCGCGCTGCTCGCCGGCCTCCTGCACGTGTACATCTTCAGCATGGAATCCATCACCTGGACCCGCCCGGCAACATGGAAGCGTTTCGGCGTCGCGTCGCAGGCCGACGCCGAAACCACCAAGCCGATGGCCTTCAATCAGGGCTTCTACAACCTGTTCCTCGCCGTCGGCGCGCTCGCCGGGATCTGTTTCGTGGCCGGCGGGCGCCCCGAGATCGGCTGGACCCTGGTCTTCGCCTCCTGCGGCTCCATGCTGCTGGCTTCGCTGGTGCTGCTCGCCAGCGGCAAGAAGTACCTCCGCCCCGCGGTGCTGCAAGGCACGACACCGCTGCTCGCCGTCGTCCTCGGGGTTCTGGCGGTTGCCGCAGGCTGAGGCTGTTGGGCGGCCCGGCCCCGCACATCACCCCAAGGTGAAACCCTGGGAGTCATCCACCTGCCCGACACACAGAGGTAGTCTCTGCCCGCCATTCAAGTTTCGAAGCCGCCACACAATTCGATACATCCGAAAACGTGGTAGGGACATCTCGGTCACTGCCGCGATGTTGTACTGTTCCTTGGCCGCCTGCGCCGCCTCGGCCCTAGAGAAGCATGCCGGGGGACCGGCCCCACGTGGCCGGTCCCCCGATCAGATTAGGAGTGCTCGGCCCGTTCCAGATTCCGGCCGGCATGGGAACCGGCGACGTCCAATCCAGCGATCTCGGACCCTCCAGCACCCTCCCCGACCGTCTCGCCGCGGCTCTTCCTGAGGACGAAGTAGAGGACGACGATGCCGATGGCAAACGGGACCCCGAAAATCAACGTCATCCGGAAAGCCTCTACGAAGAGGGTCGTGACCATGACGGCGACCATGAGAGCGGCTCCGGCCCAGGACGCCGCCGGGTAGAGGCGCAGCTTGTATGACAATGCTGTCCCGTCGCGCTTTATTGCGCGTCGGAAAGCCAGGTGGGTTACAAAGATCATGAGCCACGTGGCCATGGCCCCGAACATCGACAACGCCATCATGAAGGTGAAGCCTGACTCCGGGTTCATGGCGTAGACGCAGGCCGCCACCGCGATTCCACCGGTGCAGAGGATCAGCGCATTGACCGGCGATCCGTTCCGATGAAGCCGCCCGAACACGGCTGGCGCCTGCCCGGCTCGAGACAGGCTGAACATCATTCGGGTGGAGATGTAGAGCTGCGAATTCATCGCTGAGAGGGCAGCCACAATCACCACAACGTTGATGGCGGAGTCGGCGAACGGAATGCCGATGACCTGCATGACGGTGACGAAGGGGCTGTTTCCCGCAAGGATTTGGCTGACGGGTGCAATGGCCAGGATCAGCGCCAGGGTCAGGATGTAGAAGAGGAAGAGACGGAATACCGTCACCTTGAATGCCTTCTTGACCGCAGTTCCCGGATCCTTCGCTTCACCCGCAGCAATGGCGATCATCTCCACCGAGAGGTAGCTGAAGATCGCGACAATCACTGCCACCCACATGCCGGACACTCCGTTCGGGAAGAACCCTCCCTCGGCGGTGTAGTTATGGATGCCGTAGCCGGACTCCCGTTTTCCAAAGACCAGGATGGCGGCGAGCAGGATGAATCCGAGGATGGCGAACACTTTGATGCTGGAAAACCAGTACTCCAGAGTACCGAAGGCCTTGACGTTGAACATGTTGACGGCAATGAGAACCCCGGCAAACAACAGGATCCAAACCAGCGGAGGAACTCCCGGGAACCACAGCTTCATATAGTCCCCGATCGCGAGGACCTCAGTGCCAACAGCCAGCACAATGCAGGACCAGTAGAGGTACTTCACCAGGAATCCCGCGAGGGGCGAAATGTAGTGCTCGGCGAATGCACCGAAGGATCCGGTGGTCGAATGGGCCACGGTCATCTCAGCCAGCCCGCCCATCAGCATCACAGCGATCAGGCCACCGATTGCATAGCTGAGCAGGACGCTGGGGCCGGCAAATGATATTGCGAACTTGCTTCCGAGGAAGAGTCCGGTGCCGATCGCGCCTCCCAGCGCGATCATGGTCAATTGGGGGCTGGTGAGTTCGCGTTTGAGTCCGCGTTCTCGGTTCTTAATCAGGTCGAAGCTATGCGACATCATTGTCTCCCTTGCTCGAAACTTTCGGGTGTTGCGCCCCTGGGCTGGCGCTCAGGGATAACGGCGATGCCTTGGATCTGGATGAGGCCTTCCTTCTGCCACAGCCGCGTGACTGCGAGCATTCCGTGCGCAAAGCAAGACGGCTTCGGGAGCGACCCAGGACTGACGGTCTTGTGGCACATGCTGCCCATCCTCTTGATGGCTGCCGTACGTTCAAAACCCTCCGTGCGGATCATCCCCGCCGTGCCGTGTTGAGCATAGGTGACGATCGTAAGAAAGTCGATATATTAAGTGCCGGTCACCACTGGTCTCCCGATCCGCCGCATCCCGCTTTACATCCCGGCGCGGCTGAGCGAGAGGCTCACCGTGGAGAGCCCTGGCGCGCGGCAACGCCTGGCCTTGCGCAGGAGCCCCCACCCTCCAAGGCCACTGCCCTTATCTGCCAACTCGGCGGACAATGGAGCCAGCAGGGGTACATCAGCCGCAGGGGGCGCGATGGGATTCATGGGCGAAAAGAAGGAAGTTGCCGGGCAGGCCGCCAGCGGTGCGCGGCGCGACCCGGTCATCGATATCGCCCGCTTCTTTTGCCTCATCCTGGTGGTCTTCTCGCACTGCATGATGGTCAGCCCGGTGCTGCACCCCGACGGCACCGTGACCACGGAAAACACCCTCATGGAGCAGCGCTGGTTCGAGCCCGTGCTCTGGGTCCTGCAGGTCATGCCGTTGTTCTTCGTGCTGGGCGGGATCACCGGGCTTGAATCCTGGCGGCGCTTGCGGGCCCGCGGCGGAACCGGCGTGGACTACGCCCAACTGCGGCTTCTGCGCCTAGTCCGGCCCGCCACCGCCTTGCTTGCCGTGATGTTCCTGGGATTGATCGCCGCGCAACTCCTGGGCGTCCACCCGCAGGTCGTCCAACTCATGGCCACTGGAGCCGGAATGCCCTTGTGGTTCCTGGCCGCCTATCTCGCCGCGCAGCTGAGCGTCCCGCTGCTGGCCAGGATGCACGCACGTGCGCCGTGGCTGACCCTCTCCGCCCTGGTAGCAGCGGTGATCACTGTCGACAGCCTGCGTGGCGCGTTTCCCATCCTCGTATCGCTCAACATGGTGTTCGTCTGGTGCGCGGTGCAGCAGTTCGGCTTCTTCATTGCCGACGGTTTCCTCGCCGGGCGCAGCAGCGGATGGCTGGTGGGGCTCGTGGCGGGCAGCAACCTGCTGCTCGGGCTGGTCACCGGGGCCGGGGTGTACTCGGGGAACATGATCGTGAACCTGAACCCGCCGAACCTGTGCATGCTGCTGCTGGGCCTTTCGCAGGCGGCCACCCTGCAACTGATCCGCCCGGCGGTCGCCTGGCTGGCCCGCGCCCGCTGGGTGCTCTGGGTGGTTGCGGTGGCCGGCCGCCGCTCGATGACCGTCTACCTCTGGCACCTGCCCCTGCTGGTGGGGATGTCCGGACTGCTGTTGCTTACTTCCTTCCCCAAGCCCGCCGCCGGTACCGCCGAATGGTGGTGGGCCCGGCCGCTGGTGCTGCTCGCCGTCGTCGTGCTGCTGCTGCCGGTCCTGCTGTTGTTCGGCAGGCTCGAGGAACGCCCGACGGCGGCAGTCCACGCGCGGGGCCGCGCGCCTGCCGCGGTGGTGACGGCCGGCGTCGTGGTTTTCATCCCCATGCTGGACGCAGCACTGAACGGGCTCACGGTCGCCCTGTTGGGCGGCGGGGCGGCGTGCTTCATGCTCGCGGTGCTGCTGCTGGGACGCGTGGTGGAACCGTCGCGGACCCCGCTTGCGGGTCCGAAGACTGCGGCTGGCGAGGGGCACCAGCCGCCATTGCCAGAGCCCGGAATACGTGCCAATGTCGAGTCATGACCGAGTTCACGGATTCCCTGGCAGAGTCTTTCCACGGTGACGTCACCACTGTCCGGAATGACAAGTTCCACCGTTACGAACTCCTGGTGAACGGTGAAGTTGCGGTGATTTCCCAGTTCATGGACCGTCCCGGCCATATCGATTTCATGCATACGGAGACCAGGGAAAAGTTCAAGGGGCGCGGCCTGGCGAGGGTCCTGGCACGCTTCGCACTGGACGACGTGGTGGCCTCCGGGAAACGCATCATCCCGCACTGCCCGTACATTGCCGCCTTCCTGCGCAAGCACGAGGGCTACGAGCTCGACGTCGACTGGCCGGCCGAGCCGCCCGTGGGAGAGCCCGGCAACGAGTAGGGCCGGCTGGTTCTGGAACGCGTCGGCCGCGAGCAGCCGCGGGCTATCCCAGTCGGTGTTGTCGATGACGCGTGCAGCGCGAAACCACGGCGTGCACGATAGGAAATAGAGCCGCTGGCCTTCCACATAGCGGCTCATTTGGGGATGCTTCGGGTCATCAGGACTGCCGTCCCGGCGGGCCATCCGGGCAGCTGTTTCGCTGAAAGGGACATGCAGGAATACGGAGTAGTCCCAGCAGTCATTCAACTCAGCACGGTGGAGGAACATGCCTTCCACGGCCGCAGGGTTTGTCCCTTCGAATGATGCCGCGGAATCCGCCGCTCCGCGTGCCGCCCCCCGAGCCCCCGTGTGCCGCCCCCGAGCCCCCCATGTGCCATCGCCACCCGCGCCAGGACAGACAAAGCCGGGCAAGCTACCCCACGCCGACCCACCGAATCCAGTCAAGGCTTCCCGCCCCGTCACACCTCATGAATTAGGGCACAAAAGTTTGACGAAAAGGTAAGCCTAAGTAAGGCTTGCCTTGCCTAATAACGCGGGAAGTGTTGCGGGGCATTTGTTCGAACCCAGTGGAAGGAGGCCGACGTGACGTCGCCCAGCATGGAAGTCCGGCCCGGTGAAGTTGAACCCGGTGAAGTTGAACCCGGTGAAGTTGAACCCGGTGAAGTTGAACCCGGTGCCGAGGACGGGACCGCACCGGAAAAGGACTTCGGGTCCAGCGTGGAGCTTGCCCTCGTGGCCACCAATCAGCTTTTCAACGCGCGGAACTCGCCCAGTTATGTCGCGCAGGTGCTGCAGGGGGTCAACGCCGTAGCCACCAAGGTCCAGCGGACCGCCCGGCCGTTCACCGGCGTCGGGCATGCCGGGCTCAAGGCGAAAGTGGACGCCGTCGACCTCAGCCGCCCGCTCCGGGACACCGCCGCCGCCCTCGAGGAACTCGACGAGCTCTACCTCAAGGACGCCATCTACTTCCACGACTCCCGCTACGCAGCGCATTTGAACTGCCCCGTGGTGATCCCGGCGTTGGTGGGCGAGGCCGTGCTCTCCGCCGTCAACTCCTCCATGGACACCTGGGACCAGAGCGCCGGCGCCACCATGATCGAACGCCGCCTCATCGACTGGACCGCCGGCCGCCTCGGTTTCGGCAATGACGCCGACGGCGTGTTCACCTCCGGGGGCAGCCAGTCCAACTTCCAGGCGCTGCTGATCGCCCGCAACCACGCCGTCGCCAAGCTCCGCGCCGCGACGCCCGACGCCGGCGAGGCCCGCCTGCCGCAGCTGCTGGACCGGCTGCGCGTCTTCACTTCGCAGGACAGCCACTTCAGCATCCAGAAGTCGGCCTCCATGCTGGGCCTCGGGTTCGACGCCGTCATCGCCGTTCCGACCGCCGCGGACCACCGCATGGACCCGGCGGCTCTTGCCGCGGCTTTGGCGGAAGCGCACGACGCCGGCCTGGTGCCGATGGCGGTCGTGGCCACCGCCGGGACTACGGACTTCGGTGCGGTGGACCCGCTCGCGGAACTCGCCGCCCTGGCCCGCGCCTACGATTCCTGGCTGCACGTCGATGCCGCCTACGGTGGCGGCCTCCTGGTCTCCAACCGTTACCGCCACTTGATCGACGGCACGCATCTGGCCGACTCCGTCACCGTGGACTTCCACAAGACCTACTTCCAGCCCGTGAGTTCCAGTGCCGTGCTGCTCCGCAACGGGGCCATGCTTCGCCACGTCACCTACTACGCGGACTACCTCAACCCGGAGAGCGCTGCGAAGGCCCAGGTCCCCAACCAGGTGGACAAGAGCATCCAGACCACCCGGCGCTTCGACGCCCTCAAGCTGTGGCTGACGCTGCGCACCATGGGGTCCGAGGCCATCGGTGCGCTGTTCGATGAAGCTATCGAGCTCGCCCGGCGGGTCGGCGAGCTGCTGGGCGAGGACCCCGACTTCGAACTCGCCGCCGAACCCCAGCTGAGCACCATCGTCTTCCGCTACCGGCCTGTTGTTGAGGGTGCCGGCGTGGACGGTGCGGGCGAGCACGGTCGCCGTCTGGACGAAACCACGGCCGACCGGCTGAACCCCGCCATCCGTGCCGCCGTCTTCGCCTCCGGGGAAGCCGTGATTGCCGGTACCAAGGTGGACGGCCACCACTACCTGAAGTTCACCCTCCTCAACGCCGAGGCGAGCCGGAACGACATCCGCGAAATCATCGAGCTGCTTCGCCGCACCGGCGCCGGCCTGCTCTCCAACGAATCCACCAGCAAGGACAACGCAGCATGAGCACCACCGCCCCCAAGGAACCGCAGGCCGGGAACCGCACCTACGATCTCGCGGGCATCGGCCTCGGCCCCTTCAACCTGGGCCTCGCCGCCCTGAGCGAGCCGATCGAAGGCCTTGACGCGGTCTTCCTGGAGCGCCGCGAGTCCTTCGATTGGCACCCCGGCATGATGCTGGAGCCGGCACACCTGCAGGTTCCGTTCATGGCGGACCTGGTCACCCTGGCCGATCCGACGTCGAAATTCTCCTTCCTGAACTTCCTCAAGCAGACCGGCCGGCTGTACCGCTTCTACATCCGGGAAAACTTCTACCCGCTGCGCGCCGAATTCAACCAGTACTGCCAGTGGGTGGCCGGCCAGCTGGACTCCGTGCGTTTTAGCACGGATGTGCTGGATGTGTCCTACGACGACGGTGTGTACACCCTTTCCGTGCAGGGCCCGGACGGCGCCGAGGTGCTCAAGGCGCGGCGGCTGGTGCTCGGAACCGGCACCAGCCCCTACATCCCGGCAGCCTGTGCAGGGATAGTGGCCGGCGACAGCGCCGGCGGACTCGTCCTCCACAACGCCGAATACCTGTCGAGGAAGAGTGAGCTGCAGGCCAAGCGCAGCATCACCATCGTGGGCAGCGGCCAGAGCGCCGCGGAACTCTACTACGAGCTCCTCCAGGAGATCGACGTGCATGGCTACCAGCTGAACTGGGTGACCCGATCGGGCCGCTTCTTCCCGCTGGAGTACACCAAACTGACCCTGGAAATGACCTCCCCGGAGTATGTGGACTACTTCCACTCCCTGCCGCCGGAGCAGCGCGATTCGCTGATCGACAGCCAGAAGAACCTCTACAAGGGCATTAACTCGGACTTGATCGACGACATCTACGACCTGCTCTACACCAAGAGCCTCTCCGGCATGGTGGACACGCAGCTCTTCACGCACTCCTCCCTCAACTCCGCCCACTGGGACGCCGAAAAAGGCACCCACACCCTGGAGCTGCGCCACGAAGAGCACGGCCGCGACTTCACCCTGGAGTCCGAGGCCGTCGTCCTCGCCACCGGCTACAAATACCAGGAACCGGATTTCCTGGCCGGCATCGAGGACCGCATCCGGCGCGACTACCGCGGACGGTTCGACGTTGCCCGCAACTACAGCGCCGGCGTCGAACCCGGGGAAATCTTCGTCCAGAACGCCGAACTGCACACGCACGGCTTCGTTACTCCGGACCTGGGCATGGCCGCGTACCGCAACTCCTGGATCCTGCGCGAAATCACCGGCCGGGAGGTCTACCCGATCGAACGCGCCATCGCTTTCCAGCAATTCGGCGCACCCGTTATGTCCGACGCGCCGGTGGCGGTGAACGCATGAGCTTCACTTTCCGTCCCGTCGACCCCCTTGCCGACGCACCCCTCCTCCACAGCTGGGTGAGCCAGCCCTACGCCCGCTTCTGGGGCATGTTGTCCTCCACGGTCCAGGACGTTGTGGAGGAATACTCGCGGATCGTCGCGAGCGGACACCACCAGGCGTTCCTCGGACTCGACGACGGCGTCCCCGCATTCCTGATGGAGCGGTACCAGCCGGGTGAATCGCCATTGGCGGGCGTCTATGACGTCCAGCCGGGGGACATCGGCATGCACCTGCTCGTCGCGCCTCCGGAGGGTGACCCGCAGGCCGGCTTCACCACCGCCGTCATGCAGTCAGTGATGGCATACCTGTTCGAGGACCCGAGCACGGAGCGGGTGGTGGTCGAGCCGGATGCCCGGAACCACAAGATCCACGTGCTGAACGAGCGCGTGGGCTTCCGGCCCGAGCGGGTGGTGACCCTTCCCGCGCTGCCCGCACCGGAGGGGAGTCCCGCCGAAACCCACAAGGAAGCCCTCCTGAGCTTCTGCGCGCGGGCCGATTTCCTCGCCACCCTGACCCCCGTGCTTGCCACCGCCACAACTGAACCCGCAGGAGAAAGCCGATGAGCATCCTTCTCGAAGCATCCGCCCAGGCCTCCGCCTCCGTGGAGCATCTCAGCCCCGATACCTGGGCGGCCGCCAACCGCCACCTGGTCCGCAAAGCCCTCGCCGAGTTCTCGCACGAACGCATCCTGGTGCCGGAACTACTGCAGGAGGAGGGTGCCGGTGCCGGGATCTACCGGGTGGTGAGTGATGACGCCGCCATGGAGTACCGCTTCCGCGCGCGCGTGCTGGAACTGGAACACTGGAGCATCCCGGCGGATTCGATCGTCCGGACTGAACTGCGTCCGATTGCAGAATCGAGGGAGACCGGACGCCGCAAGCTGCCGCTCGATGCCTTGGACTTCATCACCGAGTTCCGCGACACCCTGGCGATCCGCGAGGAACAGCTGCCGGTCTACCTGGAGGAAATCAGCAGCACCCTGGCCAGCCACGCCTACAAGCAGGGCAACCCGCTGCGTTCGGCGGAGCTCGCGGCCGGCATCACCGGCGGGGCGGATGTCGCTGCCGACTTCCAGGCCATCGAACGGACCATGAGCGAAGGGCATCCGTGCTTCGTGGCCAACAACGGCCGCCTGGGCTTCGGGATCAGCGACTACCACGCCTTTGCCCCGGAAAGCGGCGAGGCCGTGCAATTGCAGTGGATAGGCGTCCACCGCAGCAAGGCCCTGTTCACTTCCAGTGCCGGCCTGGGCTACCGCGCGCATTTCGAGGCCGAACTCGGCGCGGACACACTGGCCTGCTTCGACGCCGGGCTTTCCGCGCGCGGCCTCGACCCGCAGGACTACCTGCTCATGCCGGTGCACCCCTGGCAGTGGGAGAACAAGCTCACCGTGACGTTCGCGGCGGAGATCGCCCAGCGGCACATCGTCCACCTCGGCACAGGAACCGACGCCTACCAGGCGCAGCAGTCCATCCGGACCTTTTTTAACACGAGTGAGCCAAATAAGTGCTACGTCAAAACTGCCATGTCCGTGCTGAACATGGGCTTCATGCGGGGCCTGTCCCCGCAGTACATGAAGGCCACTCCCGCCATCAATGACTGGCTGCACGCGCTGATTTCCCGCGATGCCGAACTGCAGGAACGCGGGCTTGCGATGATCCGCGAGTCGGCGGCGATCGGCTACCACAACCACTACTACGAGGCGGGCTCGGCCAAGGGCTCGGCGTACCGCAAGATGCTCTCGGCCCTGTGGAGGGAAAGTCCGCTTCCCCTGCTTGATACGGGGCAGCAGCTGACCACCATGGCCTCGCTGCTGCACGTGGACGCCGACGGCAACTCCATGGCGTCGGCGCTCATCAAACGCTCCGGGCTGGAACCCGCCGAGTGGTTGCGCCGCTACCTGGAGGCCTACCTTGTCCCGCTGATCCACTGCCTCTTCGAATACGAACTGGCCTTCATGCCGCACGGCGAGAACGTCATCCTGGTGCTGGAGAACGGCGTGCCGGTCCGGGCCATCATGAAGGACATCGCCGAGGAAATCGTGGTGATGGGGGAACGGCTCGAGCTGCCGGAGGAGGTCTCCCGCATTAAGGCCGACATTCCCGCCGAGGAAATGGTGCTCGCCATCTTCACGGACGTCTTCGACTGCATCTTCCGCTTCCTGTCCGCAATCCTCGCGGGGGACGGAACGCTCGCCGAAGCTGAGTTCTGGAAGGTGACGGCCGGCGTCGTACGCGAATACCAGAAGCGGCACCCGGAGCTGGCGGAACAGTTCAGGATGCACGATCTCTTCGCGCCGGACTTCGAATTGTCCTGCCTGAACCGCCTGCAGCTGCGCAACAACCAGCAGATGCTGGACCTCAGCGATCCCTCGGGCGGGCTGCAGATGGCCGGGCGGCTGAAGAACCCTCTGGCCCGCTTCGCCTAGCCGCGTCCGGTGGCGTCCCGTGGAGACCGGGGCGCCACCCCCTCGCAAATGGCCAGGATCTGTGCTGTCCTGATTTCATCGGGCCCGGTTCTTTCGGGCCGGCGGCAACGGGAGTCGGCATGGCTGAGCGGGATGATCACCGGAGAATGATGGGGCGCAAGGATCTGCGCGGCTCCCTCGTGGTGATCTGTGCTTTCGTGGCCCTTCTCAGCTGGGCGATCGGGCTGGCGGGCTACGTGAATGCCGGTGGATTCGCCACCGGGGCCGGCGGAATCCTTGCGTTCCTCATGCTCCCGGCATGGATTAGTGCGTTGGCCGTGCTGCTCGCGAGAGTCAGAATCCGCCGTGATCCAAAGGGCGGTGCTGGACGCCGCCGTCCTGCCAAATGACCGGGCCCTAGCCCTCGTCCGTCGTCGCCGGCTTCTCCAGCAGGGCGCGGGCGTAGTTCGCCATCGACCGCTGGTACCGCGGAAGATGCGGTGCCAGCGCCGCGAGGACGAGGGAAAGGCCTTCGCGTTCCCGGCCGGTGTCGGCAAGGGCCAGGGCCAGCACCGCGTCCACGGCGTCGGAGAGGTGGTCCGCACCGCGGCGGCGCTCGTCCGTGAGCATCGCAACGCTGATGTCCGGGCGGCCCAGGTTCCGCAGCGAGCTGGCCAGCTGGATGACTGCCCGACGCCGGCGCTCACCTTCCAGCCCCGTTTCCAGCGCCTTGCCGTAGAGGGGAACGGCGCGGTCCGGGTAGCCCGTGGAATCGTAAGCGGCGGCGAGCTCGAAGTCGGCGTCGGCAGTGCCGGCGGGCAGTTCCGCGCAGAGCTTTTTCATCGCCGAATGGAAGTCGTCGCGCCCGTGGTCATCAAGCGAAGCCCACAGGGCCGCGACGCGTTCTTCCCAGTCACGGTTCTGCATAGGCACAAGCGTAGCGGGAGTGGCGAAGCGGGCGGCGTACCTTCGCAACATGCAGGGGAACCGCGCGAGAGTGCATCAATATTTTCGATTTCCTTAGCCGGATTTATTCGCTATGCAGATGCAGATCCCCGCGTGATGATGGGTAAAACCCGTCACCCAGGGCGCGATCTTTGATGTCGTGCGCGTCAACTTGCATAGGAGTATTGATGGCTAGCCAAGAGGTTGAAGTCCTCGTTGTCGGCGCAGGTCAGGCCGGGATCGCGATGAGCGAGCATTTGAGCGACCGGGGAATTTCGCACCTTGTCCTGGAACGGGACCGCATCGCCGAGCGGTGGCGCTCAATGCGCTGGGATTCCCTTGTCGCGAACGGGCCGGCCTGGCATGACCGCTTTCCCGGCCTGGAGTTCACGGGCCTTGAGCCCGGCGACTTTGCCTCGAAGGAGCAGGTCGCGGACTACTTCGAGGCCTATGCGGCGAAAATCGACGCACCGGTGCGCTGCGGCGTCGAGGTGACGTCCGTCCGCAGGAAGGCCGGTGCGCCGGGTTTCCGCGTGGAGACGAGCGACGGGCACTTCGACGCCCGGTATGTCGTGGCCGCAACAGGACCTTTCCAGAAACCGGTGATTCCCGCCGTCGTCCCTGAATCTTCAGGGCTTGTGCAGCTTCACTCCAGTTCGTACCGAAATCCGGAGCAGCTGCCCGACGGCGGCGTCCTGGTGGTGGGGGCCGGTTCCTCCGGTGTGCAGATCGCCGCGGAGATCCAGTGTTCCGGGCGGCAGGTCCACCTCTCGGTCGGTCCGCACGACCGTCCCCCGCGGAGCTACCGCGGGCGCGATTTCTGCTGGTGGCTCGGGGTGCTGGGGATGTGGGACGCCTCCACGCCTGCCCAGGGAGCAGAACACGTCACCATCGCGGTGAGCGGGGCCGACGGCGGCCACACTGTCGACTTCCGGGCCCTCGCCGAAGAGGGCATCAAGCTCACCGGCAGGACCCTTTCCTTCGACAACGGAACCATCAGCTTTGCCGCTGACCTCCGCGACAACATCGCCAACGGCGACGCCCACTACCTGGGGCTGCTCGATGAGGCCGACGCCTATGTTGAGCGCAACGGCTTGGATCTTCCCGAGGAGCCAGGGGCCCGTATGCTGCGGCCGGACCCTGAAAGCCTCACCGACCCCATCCTCGAACTCGAGCTCGCCGGCGCCGGAATCCGCTCGATCGTCTGGGCGACAGGTTTCGCCGTCGACTACGGCTGGTTGCAGGTGGACGCATTCGATGAGAGGGGCAAGCCGCGGCAGCAGCGCGGCGTTTCGTCCGAGCCCGGGGTCTACTTCCTCGGGCTGCCTTGGCAGTCGCGCCGCGGATCCAGTTTTATCTGGGGCGTGTGGCACGACGCCAAGTACGTTGCCGACCAGATTTCGATCCAGCGCAGCTACCTGGCCCACAACGAGCAGCACGCGCTGGTGACGGGCGGGGTGCCGGGCGGGGTTCTCGACGGGGTGCCGAGCGGGGTCTGAGCGAGCGCGACACGGTAAAGGCAAAGGCAAGGCAAAGGCAGGGCGGCTGGAACAGCCGCCCTGCCTTTGGTGCGTACGGGGTGGTCCTGCGCCCGTCCTTCGGGTCTCCTGTTGCGCCGGAGAGCAGGTTCCCGTGCGCTTGCCGGACGCGGGTCCGGCGGTCTTGTGGCGGTTACATGATTCCGGTCGGTACCAGCAGGGCCCAGGCCAGCGCCGGGGCGACGAGAACAACGCCGCCTGCGTACGCCATGAGCTGGCGGTAGACCCGCTGCCGGTCGGCGTCGCGCGCATTGGCCACGACGAGCGCTCCGTCCGTTGAGAACGGCGAAACGTCCACCACGGTGGCGGCAATGGACAGGGCGGCGACAGTTCCCGAGGCGCTCAGTGAACTGCTCGCCAGCAGGGGACCGGCCAGGGGTATGAACGCGGTCAGCAGGGCGGTGGAGGACGCGAAGGCGGACCCGACCCCGATGACGTAGCAGAGGACGAGGGCGATCAGCAGGGGAGCGCCGAGTGCCAGGGCCTGTTCGGCGAGGGTGTCGATGACGCCGACGTGCTGGAGCAGGGAAACATAGGTGATCATGCCCGCCACCAGCAGGACCGTGGACCAGGAGACGCCGCCGATGAAGGTCTTGTGTTCCTTGATGTTGACGAAGGCGAGGAGCAGGCCCGCGGACAGCGCAACGAATCCGATGGGCATGTGGAAACCCAGCGTGCACACGAGGATCGCAAGGATCAGGGCCAAGGTGAGCATTTGCTGTCCGTTTGGACGTCCGATGCGGGGAGTGCCCAGCCCGGCGTATTCATTGGCATGCTTGTCGCGCAGCTTCCCAAAGATGGCGAACACCACAATGGTCAGTACCGAGAGGATGAGATTGAGGGCGAAGCTGGCCAGGAACAGTGCGCCCTGGTCAATGGGGAACCCATTCTTGTGGGCGATGTCGTGGACCAGCACGCCGGCAACGGAAAGCGGCGAGAAGCCGCCGGCGTGGGCGCCGTTGATGACGAAGGCGCCCATCAGGACGGGGTGGATACGCGACTCATAGGCAAGTCCGAGGGCTGCCGGTGCCAATAGAGCCACTGCGGCGGGGCTGAAGGTGCCCAGTGCGGTCAGGGCGGCGGCCATGAGGAAGAACACCCATGGCAGCAGCATGGTTTTGCCCCTGACCATGCGGACGCAGCTCTGCACGATGATGTCGATCGACCCGTTCCGTTGGGCCATGCTGAAGAAGTAAGTGACGCCGATGATCGTCAGGACGATACTCGCAGGGAACTCCTCCAGAATCTGCTTGTCGCTCATTCCGAGGACGAAGTAGCCCACACCGAAGGAGGCGACGAGTCCCATCACGCCAATGTTCAAAGGCCACTTCGTAGCAACCACGAACATCACAACGAGGATGACGAGCGGGACGATCTGCGTGGCGGTCATGGTTGGCTCCGACTCCGAGGCAGCCGAAGGGTTGCCCAGGACGCCGCCGAACAGGAGGGCGACCAGGCCCAGGACAGTGATGGTGGCTGCCGTCACCAGCAGGATACGACGGCGACGCCTGGGTCGCTGGGAGCTGTCTCCATAGGTGTTGCTTGGTGCGGTTTTCTCTGCGGTTTTAGTCATGATGCTCTCTCTTCATCGAGTAGCGCCGGCGAGGGAGGCGTTGACGGAGCTGTCGACGACCTCGGGGAGGTGGATGGTGGTGGAGGCGATGGTGCGGGCTGTTCGGTCCACGCCGACGAACTGGGATCCGTCCCGCTCCTCGCTCCAGGTCTTGATCACCCCGGCTGGGG
The DNA here is from genome assembly GCF_049913155.1 of Arthrobacter sp. R-11. Classification (GTDB taxonomy): domain Bacteria; phylum Actinomycetota; class Actinomycetes; order Actinomycetales; family Micrococcaceae; genus Arthrobacter. The sequence goes on from NZ_CP183979.1 coordinate 325,316, forward strand.
TGCGCAGCCGCAGGGTGGGTTGAGGTGTGTCGCCCATGAATTCGTTCATGACGGTGCCCGGAGTTCGGGCGGCAAGTGTGAGCGCGATGCTTCCCGTGATTGCCAGGGCGGGGTGTGGCTTGCCCATGGAGAGCATCATGACGCTGACGTCGCTTTCCCGGTCGGACCGGGCGGGGGGAGCAACTATCGCGACTTTGGGGACGGCGCGGGCCGCCTCGTTGGCGGTTGCCGCGAGTCCCATCCGAACGGCTGCTTCGCGCCGAATGCGCTCCAGGGTTTGCAGCTGCAACTCAACGCCGCCGAACCAACTGTCGTGCCGCTCGGGGTCAAGGCCGAGGTCCCCGGCCCGGAGTATTACTACCGGCGCTCCAGCGTCCACCATGGAGACGGTCCAGCGGGTCCCGCCGGCGGTCACCGTGTCGAGGGCCGCCCCGGTCGGCAGAAGCCTGCCCGTGGTTTTGCCCGCAGGATCCTGGAATCCAAGCCCAACCTGGTAGCCGGGGAACGGCACTCCAGGCATGTATGACTGAGGCGAGATCGGCAACGCTCCTGAGGGCGTGGCTACCTGCTGGATGATGATCTGGCCGGTGTTGGTGTTGCGCGTAAGGATCCTAGTGACATCCCCGGTGGGAATGACCCAGCCTTTTTCGATGGCGTAAAGGCCGACCACTGCAGAACAGTTGCCGCAATTGCTGCCCCAATCCACCGCTGCCTCTTCGATGCCCACTTGCGCGAAGGTGAATTCGACATCGACGTCGCCACTGAGGGGCCGGTTGAGGATCATTGCCTTGCTGGTTGTTGAGGTTGCCCCACCAACGCCGTCGATCTGCCGGTGGTCGGGACTGCCAAAGAGCCGCGGAAGCAGCACATCCGGGCTCGTTTGGGTCTCTTCCAGATGTGCCGTTTCGAACACCCAGCATTTGCTGGTGCCTCCGCGCATCCACTCCGCTTCGATCTTCATGATCTCTTCCTTGCTCTCCGAGGCCCCCAAGTGTTGAGGGGGATAGTTCGAGATTGAGCCAGATCACAAATGAAGACAATGTTGGATATCTGTCGGGGGATGTAGATTTACTTCATTCAATGTGAGGCAAGGCGCGAGGAGTCGCAGCGGAATGGATCATGACCTGAAGAGCCGCCCCGCGAGCCCGGGCCGCAAGGCAGGAATGTATAGAATTGACCATTCCAACCGGAGGGTAAAGAGTTGCTAAACGATGACAACCAAAGTCTTTTCGATATCCGGCGCCTGGCACTGCTGGTTGAAGTCGTGGAGCAGGGATCCATCACCGCTGCAGCCGAGTTGATGTTGTACACGCCGTCTGCCGTGTCCCAACAACTCAGGAAACTTGAGCAGGAAGTCGGCCAGCCATTGCTGAATCGGCGCTCCCGCGGCGTGGTGCCCACGGAAGCAGGCCAGGTGCTGGCAGGTCACGCACGAAAGATCGTCGCGCAAATGAGCGCCGCCAGGAGCGACCTTGACCAAATCGCGGGTTTGAAGCGCGGCTCGCTGACCGTGGGTACCTTTCCCACTCTTGCCGGTTCGTTCCTCCCCCTGGTGATCCGGGCCTTCAAGAAGCGGTACCCCGCCATCGGCCTGTCCGTGCGGAGCGCCCGCTTTGATGAACTCGTCAATGACCTCCAGTCCGGGGTGACCGGCCTGTGCCTGCTCTGGGACTATCCGTGGAATCGCTTCCACGATGACACCATCCGCTTGACCGAGGTTTTCCACGAAAGCACCGTGCTCTTGGTATCCCGCAATCACCCCCTCGCCGACCGGGAGGAGATCCGGATGGAGGAACTCCGCAAGGAATCCTGGATTGTCCGCGCTGAGGCCCACCCCGTGGTGGAAGTACTGCAGCGTTCCGCCCACGAGGCTGGCTTTGAACCAACCATTGGCTTCCTGGCCAACGACTACCAGGAGGCCCAAGCCATGGTCAGCGTTGGCATGGGCGTAGCCATGGTGCCCAAGACTGCCGTTGCCCTCCAGCACCCCGATGTCCGGGTCATCAGCCTTGGCTCCGACGCACCCTTGCGGCGGGTGCTCCTAGCGCAACGCCAGGACAAGGTCTACGCCCCGGCAGAGGTCGCCTTCCACTCCACCCTGCTGGAGATCGCACGGGAACGGGCTGGGGACTACCTGTAACAATGCTGATGCCCCGGTAAGCCTCCTCGGGGACCACGCGGTCCCCGGGGCTGTAGTGCTCAACGCGGCTTCCCGGAGCCCGCCAGGAAGTCCAGCGCCGTCAGCGCAAGGGCGGCGGCACCGTCGTGAATCGCCTGGTTGGCCGCCTCGCCGACGCAGTGCGCGGCGAACTCGGGCTGGTGGTTGGCCGCGGGGAAGCAGCCCAGGCCGATGTATGGGTGGATGGCAGGGACCACCTGGGACACGTTGCCCATGTCGGTGGATGCCCGGTTCATGGTGGCCTGCTCCGGAGGCGCGTTGAAGTCCCGACCCAGGGATTCGGCGTGCCGGATGTACAGCTCCAGCGCCCGCCGCTCCGTGCGGAACTCGGAGTAGGGTTCGGATTCCGGGGTGACGGAGAGTTCGCAGCCGGACGCCACGGCCCCGGCTTCGAAGCAGCGGTGGACCCGTTGCTCCAGCTCTCCCAGCTGGGCAAGGGATTCGGCGCGGACATACCAGCGGCCTTCGGTTTTCTCTGGGATGGCGTTGGGCGCTTCACCGCCGCGGGTCTGGATGCCGTGGACGCGGGTCCCGGACGGCAGCTGCTGCCGGAGCAGGCTCAATGCCACCTGCGCCACCACGAAGGCATCGTTGGCGTTGACGCCCTGCTCGGGGTAGGCGGCGGCATGGGCCGACTTGCCGCGGTACTCCACATGGTTGTGCGCCACCGCGTAGGGCCTGGCCTCGGCGGAATCCACCGGGCTGGGGTGGGCCATCATGGCCAGGTCCAGGCCACGGAAGGCGCCCTTCTTCAGCAGCTCGATCTTCCCGCCGCCGCCTTCTTCCGCCGGGGTGCCGTAGAGCTCCACGGTCAGGTCCCGCCCGGCGGCGAACTTCGCGAGGGCGACGGCGGCTCCGCAGGAGATCGCGGTGATGATGTTGTGGCCGCAGGCATGGCCCAGCCCGGGAAGCGCGTCGTACTCCGCCATCAGCCCCACGCGCCGGGAGCCGTTCCCGACGACGGCGCGGACCGCCGTCGGGAAGCCCAGGTACCCCTCCTCGACGGCGAAGCCGTGCCCGGCCAGGTAGGCGGCTGTCCAGCCGGCGGCTTTGTGTTCCTGCCAACCGAGCTCCGGATTGGCGTGCAGCGTCTCCGACAGCCGGATCAGCGCCGGGTGCTGCGCGGTGACCGCCTCAAGCACCCGGGCACGCTGTGCGGCCGGAGTCATCGCTGTGGCCGGTTCAGCGCTCATCGCCGGGCACCCCGTAGCCCACTGAGGCCGCAGGGTCGAGGCCGCGCACCACGTAGTCGTTTCGTTGCGGAAGCCAGACCTCCAGCAGCCGGCCGAGCTCCCCGATCGGATCCTCGTGCCAGTCCACCCGCAGGTCGGTGTCCCGCCAGCCGTGTCCGGAGACCACCGACATGCCGGCCGAGCGCACCGGCCCCGCCTCGCCGCCGGCCGCCTCCGCGGCGCGCAGGGCGGCCATCAGCCGGACCTCGAGTTCCCCGGACGTCGCCTCGAACTCATCGCAGAGGGCCTGGGCAACTCCGGGCCCGGCAAGCATGTTCCCCGCAGCCACGCTGCGCGGGCCGCGGCCCTCGCCGATCACGCCCAACGAGTGCCCGCCGCTGAACACCGCGGAACCCCCGTGGGCGTCCAGGACCACCAGCTGCCGGTAGGCGGCGGCAGGGGATTCGTGCACGACGGCGTCGACCGCCTCCTGCGCGGAATATCCCGCCTGGAGGCGGTCGAGCAGGGCGGTGCCGAGCCGCGGATCGGTGATGTTCTGCGAGCTGACGGCCCCCACGCCGTCGCGCAGGTGCGCGCAGCGGGCGGCGACGGCCGGCGAGGACGAGGAAACCGCGAGGCCGAACCTGCCGTTTCCGTCGGTGGCTGCGATGCTGAAGGTCACGCCGCTCCCTCCGTGGACGTGTTCCGGGTGGACAGCACGGCGGTGGCATCGATTTCCACGAGCCATTCCGGCCGGGCCAGTGCCGAGACGACGATGCCCGTGGACACCGGGAACACGCCTTTCAGCCAGCGGCCCATGGTGCGGTAGACGGGTTCGCGGTAGCGCGGATCGATGATGTAGACGGTCACCTTGACGATGTCCTCGAGGCTGCTGCCTGCTTCCTTGAGCAGCATGTCGATATTGGCCATGGCTTTTTCCGCCTGGGCTTCGACGTCGCCGATCCCCACGGACTCGCGCGTGTCCAGGTCCTGCCCGATCTGGCCCCGGAGGTAGACCACGCCGTTGGCCACCACTGCCTGGCACAGATCGTTGTCCAGGTTCTGCTCCGGGTAGGTGTCCTTCGTGTTGAACGTACGGATGCGCTGATGCTTCACTTGGCCGCTGCCTCTTCGTCTCGGTGGATGCTTTGAATCAGCTTCCCGCCCGCCGTCGAAATCTGTCCAACAGTCCTTTTAGAACAGTTGTATCGAAAAAACAGATGAAAGGATATGCTCGGTGAATGGATGTCACGCTCACCCAACTGCGGTATTTCGTCGAGGCCGCTGCCCAGTTGTCCATGACCGGGGCTTCCGTCCGGCTGAACGTGGCCCAGTCGGCAGTGTCGGCCGCGATCGCCCAGCTGGAACGCCACGTGGGCACCCAGTTCTTCATCCGGCAGCGGTCAAAGGGCCTGGTCCTGACCCCTGCGGGCGAATTGTTCCTGCGCGACGCGCAGTCCATCCTGGCCCATGTGGAGGAAAGCCTTGACCACGCCCGCGGGGAAACCCAAAGCGTTGCCGGGCGCATCCGCATGGCCTGCTTCAGCACGCTTGCGCCGTTCCTACTCCCGGGCGTCCTGAGCAAGCTCCGCGAAGACCATCCCGCCCTGGAAATGGACGTCATCGAATCCGATACTTCGGGGTGCGTGGCGGCGCTGCTCAGCGGGCAGGCCGACCTCGCCCTCTGCTATGACCTGGACCTCCCCGAGGCGATGGCCACCTCCGTGGTCGATACCGCCCGGCCCTACCTGGCGGTGCCCCCGGACCACAAGCTTGCCGGTGCGGGCAGCGTGAAAATGTCCGCGCTGAAGGACGATCCCTTCGTGCTGCTGGACCTGCCGCACAGCCGCGACCTCATGCTCTCCATCGCCCGCCTGGGCGGCCGGGAGCCGGACGTCAGGTTCCGTTCGGCAAGCTACGAAACCGTGCGCACCTTCGTGGCGCGGGGGCTGGGCTATTCGATCCTGCACCAGCGTCCGCAGCACGGTTTGACGTACGACGGCGGCAAGCTGGCCACGGTGGAAATCCAGGACGACGTGCCGGACCTGAAGACCGTGCTCGCCTACCTGCGGACGCAACGTCCCACGGCGCGGGTGCGCGCGGTGGCGCAGGCGGTCCGGCACCAGATCGCCGCCGCCAAGGCGGCTCGCTCCTAGGCTCCGGGACTTAGTCCGGGACCCCTGCCATATCCAACGCAGCCTTATCCGGGGCGAGGACGCAGAACTCGTTGCCCTCCACGTCGGCAAGGCAGCGCCATGACACATCAGGACCCTGGCCGACGTCCGCGTCGGTGGCTCCCAGGGCCCGCAGCCGGGCCACTTCTGCTTCCAGATCGTCCCCGGCGTAGGGCTTCACGTCGAGGTGCACACGGTTCCACAGGGTCTCCGGGCCTTCGACGCGCAGGAACTCCAGGTATGGACCGACGCCGCTGGCCGAACGCAACCGCGCGTGATTGTCGTCCACCTCGTGCAGGGTCCAGTCCGTGGCCTCGCTCCAGAACCGCGCCATCGCCCGCGGATCAGAGCAGTTGACCACCACTGTGGCGATCGGCCCGGTGTCCCGGTAGATCTCCCGGGGCTCCAGGACACAGAACACGTTGCCTTCCGGGTCGGCCAGGACTGTCCACGGGACGTCCCCCTGACCGATGTCGGCATGGGTGGCGCCGAGCTCCAGCAGGCGTGCCACCAGTTCCTCCTGGTGGGCCGCGGAGGTGGTGGCGAGATCGAGGTGGGCGCGGTACTTCACCGTTTCCGGGTCCGGGACGGCGACGACATCGATGCAGACGGCGGTGGGGTCCGGCCAGTTGAAGCCCACGGGTTCAACGTTGGTTACCCCGGGTCCTTCGCTGGAAACGCCCCAGCCGAGTGCGTCAGCCCAAAACCGGCCGAGCGCCGCGTCATCCCGGGCTTTGAAATTCACCTGAACAAGTCGCAGAGCCATAGTTCCCGAGCCTACAACGCCGGCCACATCCGGTACAGGAGACGCGCTCCTAGCCGGACGTCCGCGCCGCTTGCAGAGTAAGCCGGCCCAGCGCACGCTCCATGAGGTGCCGTTGCCGGGAGCCCGTGACCGTGTCCGGGTCCAGCATCGAGGTCACGTGCAGGCCCATCATGATGTTCAGCAGCTCGTCGGCAACTGCATCCGGATCCGCCAAAGGCGCGCATTCGCCGTCGTGCTCCGCCTGCGCAAGGAAGTCCATCATCAAGGTGCGCCAATGCAGCAGCGCCTCCCGGCCCACGGCGCGCAGCGCGTCCTCCGTCTGGGCACGCTGCCAGAAGGAAACGGCAACCCGGGCCTCCACGACGGTGATCGGGTCGGCCGGGATGATCTCCAGGCACATGCTCCGCAGTGCGGCAAGGCCGCGGCGGCCGGCGGTGCCTGCGGCTATGCGCTCGTTGGTGCGCTCGCAGATCAGTTCGTAGGACGCCAGGAGCAGCGCGTCCTTGTTGGGAAAATAGTGGGCCAGCACGCCGGGTGCGGCATACCCGCATTCCCGGGCGATGTCCCGCATGCTGGCGTTCTCGATACCCTGCCCGGCAATCAGCCGCCACGTGGTCTCGATGATCGCACGGCGCCGTTCCTGGTGGTCGACCAAGCGGGGCATGCTGCTCCTCTCCGGATGCCGGGGACTGCGGGGACGTGCGACGACGGCCGGGCAGAGGCCCGGCCGTCGTCACCTTATCAGTGGCAGGGTTTTGCAGTGTCCGCGGGTGCCGCTGTCTCTGTGGCTGACGCGGCGCAGTGGCCCGCGGACGACGGTGGCACGTTGAGCGTGGGGTTGGCGTCGAAGAAACCGTGCGGCTTCAGCGTGAAACCGGTGGTGTCCACGGGCATGATGGGCCAGTCCTCCGGGCGCGGGAAGTGGGTCAGGCCGAAGGAGTGCCACACCACCAGGTCCTGGCCGTCGATGTCACGGTCCTGGGCCACGTAGGCCGGGAGGCCGGCGCCGCCCGGGTGCTGGTTGACGAAGTCGCCCGCGGCGTAGAGCTCGTCCTCGGCGTGCCGGGTGACCCAGAGGTGGTGCCGGGCGAACGCGGCGCGCGAGGCAATCGAGGAATCATCGGCCATCGCCAGGGTGGGCTGCCCCTCGGGGTAAAGGGTGTAGCCGACGGGGTGGCCGAGCTGGTTCAGCGAGTCCGGGTTGCTGATGTGCCAGGCGCGTCCCTTGCGGCCGTCGGCGTCGCGGACTGCCTCCGATTCGCGGGCCAGCAGGGTCCGCTTCTGCGTGAAGGCGTTGCCGTGCGGATTTCCCGGTCCCTTGGGCAGGCGGACGAGGTCCAGTTCCTCCACGCGGTTCGCGGCGCCGTCGAGCATCATGTCCAGGCGGGCGTTGAAGAGGTGCTGGTGGAACGGGGCGCCCAGGCCGGGGGCGATCTCGGAGGCGTAGGCGTAGGAGTTGTCCGGCAGGGCGGCCGTGAACACGATGCCGGTGGCCTTGGCCTCGAATTCGATGGTGCCGTCCAGGTAGAGGTACCAGTAGAAGCCGTAGTCGTAGTTGCCAACGGTGGTGAAGAAGGAGACCACCAGGCGGCGGTTGCGGCGCACCTCGTTGGAGCCGGCCCACTCGTCCGTGTGCTTCCACAGGATGCCGGCGTCTTCTTCGTGGATGCAGATGCCGTTTTCGATGGTGCGCGGGTTGCCGAAATCGTCGGCCACCACAGGGGACATGTAGGTGATGTCGCCCAGGCAGTCGCAGCCGAGCTTGAGGGAGTTCGCGTCCCGGCCCACGAGGTATTCGCCGGAGTCGAAGTAGTTCTGCCAGCTCCGGTAAGGGGACGGATCGCCGTACGGGACCACCATTTCGGAGATCGACGCGCGGTGCACCAGTGGGCGCCTGCGTCCGTTGTGCGTGTGGTGGAGCTGGTGCAGCACCAGGCCTTCGCGGGCATCGAAGCCGACCCGCAGATCCCAGCCGGCCCAGGAAAGAAAGTTGCCTTCCAGGGTGAAGCTGGGGCCTTCGGGCTGCGTGATCTCGATCGGCTTGAGGTCCTTTCGGAGCTCGCCGCGGATTTCCGGATCGGTGTAGTTTCCGTTGATCTCCGGGACCGGCACCGGGCCGTCGTCGATCAGGTGGTCCACGCGGCGGTTCTCCACATCGACGAAGGCCACGAGGCCGTCGATCGGGTGAGCCCAGGCATGGTCGCCCGGGTAGTCCTGCCGGAAGCCCAGGCCGCGGAGCAGGCGCTTGCCTTCCTCGTTCTCGTACTCGAAGACGCCCGCGGAGAGCGGCGCGACGCGCACCTGCTCCGGTGTCAAGCCGCGGTCCGCCAGGGCGGCTTTCCACTGCGGGTCCGCGGCGAGGATGTCCTCGATGATCCCGAACTCTTCGATCAGCACCGGCAGCTGGCCGTCGACGGCGGGATCCAGTTCGCGCTGTTCAAGGATTTCTCCGGTGGTGAGGGTGAGCCGGACGTCGAGGGAGCGGGACAGGGCCGCATCCCAGAGCATCGCCCGGACAATGCGGTCCGGAGCGGCCCCGTCTCCGGCTGTGTATAGGGCCAATTTCGGCGGCTCCACCAGGCCGAGGTAGGCGAAGCGAGTGGTGTCGGCCACTAGGCCGGCATCCACCAGGATCCGGCGGGCCTCGTGAATTTCCCGGCCCGAGAGCTGCTCCAGCGGGTGCTGCGCCAAGGTGGCCAAGGGGGTCGTCTGAAAGGTCATGGCACTTCCTGAAGTCTGTTTTTGATGGTACAACTGTTCAACCAACGCTTTGATGTTAGCCACCTCACAGCCCCGGCGTAAAGTCCCCGACTGATTCACGCCGGGCAGGCAGGAAAACCCATGAACCAGATTGCCGCCCTGCGCCCAGGGAGCCTCCTGCGCGCCCGGATTCCGGTGGGCATCGTCGGCACTTCCGTGACGGCCGGCGCCGCAGCCCATCTGGCGGCCGCCCTGGCCGCCCCCGCCGGAGCCATGGCCTGGCTGATGGCGGCGATGGGTGCGGCCTGCCTGGCCTGCGCTTCGCCGATGGCGCTCCGGGTGCGGTGCGCCGGGCGTGCCGCCGGGCACCTGATCGCCATGAGTGCCGCCATGATCCTCATCCACCTGGTGCTGCTGGCATCGTCCGGCGCCGGGGGTCATCACGGCGCGTTGGCCGCGGCGCCGTCCGGCCATTCGGGTTCCATGCTCGTCCTCATCGCGGTCGAACTGGCCTGCCTGATGGGCGCTTCCGTAGCGCTCCGCCTGCACCGCCGTCCCCGGATGACACTCCAAGAAGCAACCCTGACAACAAAGGAGCAACCATGAACACCACTTCCACCGTTCTTTCCCTCGACTGGCAGGGCCGGGCCGATGCCCTCGCGATCGACGGCCGCGCCTTCGTGGACGGGTGCCGCGTCTCCGCTGGCAGTAAGCGTCCCACCATCAGCCCCGTCGACGGCCGGATCCTGGCCGAGCTGGCCGCGTGCACATCCGCCGACGTCGACACTGCGGTGGCCGCCGCCCGGCGCGCCTTCCCGTCGTGGTCCCGCGTGGGGGCCGAAGCGCGGAAGGGAGTGCTGCTGGCGCTCGCCGGGCTCATGGAACGCCACGCCGACGAACTGGCGCTGCTGGAAACCCTGGACAGCGGCAAGCCGATCCTGCAGACCACCACCGTTGACGTGCCGGGAGCCATCTCCACGCTGCGCTGGTACGCCGAGGCGGCCGACAAGCAGTCCGGCGAACTGCCGGCAGTGCCGCCGGGCGCAACGGCGCTCGTGACGCGGGAACCGCTGGGCGTGGTGGCTGCCATCGTGCCGTGGAACTTCCCGCTGGAGATCGCCGTCTGGAAGCTTGCTCCCGCGCTGGCGGCAGGAAACACCCTGGTACTTAAGCCCGCCGAACTGACTTCCCTGAGCGTCCTGCGGCTGGCCGAACTGGCCGCCGAGGCCGGCCTGCCGGACGGGGTGCTGAACGTCGTCACCGGTTCGGGCCGTGAGGTGGGGGCCGCGCTGGCGCACCACATGGACGTCGACGCCTTGGCGTTCACCGGCTCCACGGCCGTGTCCCGGACCCTGCTTGAAGCTTCCGGTCGCAGCAACCTCAAGCGGCTGAGCCTCGAAGCCGGCGGCAAGAGCTCCAACATCGTGTTCGCGGACACGGACGATCTCGCCACTGCGGCCGCCAAGGCCGCCTTCGGGGCGTTCTACAACCAGGGGCAGGTCTGCTCGGCCAACTCCCGGATACTGGTCCAGCGGGAAATCCACGACGAGTTCGCGTCACTGCTCACCGTTGCCGCGGCCGGCTACGCGCCGGCGGACCCGCTGGCAGGACTGGACGGCAACGGTGCGCTTATCAGCAGCAGGCACGCCGACGACGTCGAGCGCTGGATCGTGCGCGGCCGCACCGAAGGCGAGGTGCTTTTCGGCGGCGAACGCCGGGAAATCCGCGGTTCCGACGCGTACCTGGAACCCACGCTGCTGGGCGGACTGCCCGCCGACCACGAGGTCCACCGCGAGGAGATCTTCGGGCCGGTCGCCGTGCTCCAGGCCTTCGAGACCGAAGCGGAGGCGGTGCGGCTGGCCAACGCCACCGACTACGGCCTGGCCGCGTCCGTGTGGACCTCGGACCTCTCGCGCGCGCACCGGGTGGCGGGGGAGCTGCTCGCCGGCACGGTGTCAGTGAACACGGTCGATGCCCTCGGCAACACCACCCCCTTCGGTGGCTTCAAGCAGTCCGGCTTCGGACGCGATCTGTCCCTGCACGCCTTCGACAACTACACGGCGCCCAAGACGACGTGGATCCAGTTCGGCTAAGTGCATCAGAATTACCGATGACTCTCATCGATATTCCATTGTTTACGTGATGCAATTCATCCTTCTACGCTGACACAACCCCCCATCCCTCTTGCTCAACAGCAAATCCCCAAGCAGCAGCAAAGGACCGATCATGGATCAGCCAACAGCCACAAAGCGTCTCGCCCAGACGGCTCTTGCCCAGGAGCAAAGCAAGCATCTGCAGAAATCCCTCGGCCGCTTCGACATCCTGTTGCTGGTGGTCGCGGCCGTCATCTCCGTGGAGGTCCTGGGCCAGGTTTCGGGCTTCGGCGGCGAAACCTTTACTTGGACCCTCATCCTGGCGGTCACCTTCATGGTCCCGTACGGGCTGATCTTCGCGGAGACCGGCGGCGCGTTCACCGAGGAAGGCGGGGTGTACATCTGGACCAAGATGGCCTTCGGCCGCGTGGTTGCCGCCATTACTTCCCTCTTCACCTGGGTCACGCAGCCCGTCTGGGTGGGCGGCGCCATGGCGTTCGTGGCGGTGGAAACCTGGTCCGAGTATGTGGGCCATGTGGAGGCCGGCAGCGTGGGTGACTACCTCTTTAAGCTGGTGTTCATCTGGATCACGGTCACCTCGGCCATCATCAGCCTGAAGCACGGCAAGTGGCTGCCCTCGCTCGGTGCAATCCTCAAGGTTGTGTTCCTGACCTTCTTCATCGTCGTCACGCTGGTCTACGGGCTGCAGCACGGCTTCAACGGCCTGGACCTCGGCTTCTTCTCACCCACCCTCGCCGGTTTCCTCGGCGTGACCCCGCTGCTGCTTTTCTCCTTCCTCGGTTTCGAGTCCGGCAACAGCGCCGCCGGCGAGATGAAGAACCCCGCCAAGGACGTCCCGATCTCCGTGGCGCGTTCCTCCATGATCGCCGCCGCAAGCTACCTGCTGCCGATCCTGGCCATCCTGCTGGTAGTTCCGCTGGAGCAGATCACCGGCATCGGCGGGCTGTTCGGTGCGGTGGCCACGGTCTACACCGTGTTCGGGCCCGTGGCGGAGGCCATGCTCGCGGTTTCGGCCATCATCTTCTGCTTCGTCCTCGTCTCCCAGGGCGCGGCGTGGATGATCATCAGCGACCGCATGCAGGCCATGGCCGCCGCGGACGGCTCGTTCTTCGGCGGCTTCTTCGGCCGCTTCCATCCCAAGCTCGGCACGCCGATCCGCGTCAACACCCTCTCCGGCATAGTGGCCACGCTGTTCATGCTCGCCGCCATGCAGCTCAGCGGCACAAGCAGCGCACTCTTCGGCGTGGTGCTGACCATCGCCATCTCCACCTTCCTCCTCAGCTACCTCCTGGCGATTCCGGCGGCGGTCAGTCTGCGCAGGAAGTACCCGGATACGGTGCGGCCCTTCAAGGTTCCCGTCTCCGACGCCGTGTTCCGTGTGCTGGGCGCCGTCTGCTTCCTCTGGATCCTCATCGGCTCGTGGGTGGCGGTCTTCCCCGGAACCCTGGAGGCCCTCTTCGGGCTGGACTACGACTTCGAAGCGGTCTGGGGCGTTCCGCAGCCGACCTTCGAAGCCTTCGCCCTTGGCACCCTCGGCTGCGTCCTCGCGCTGGGAGTGGTGGGCTACATCCGAGGCAAGAAGGTCCGTGACGCTGCCGGGCAAAGCACCGCTGCTCCCAGTGAAGGCAGGACTACGCTTGGCGTATGACAGCCATTGCGAACGCCCTCACCGCACTCGTCACCGGGGCCACCGCGGGGCTGGGCGCGGAGTTCGCCCGGCAGCTCGCCGAGCAGGGCCACCACCTGATCCTCGTGGCGCGCGACGACGGCCGCCTGCGTGCCGCAGCGGAAGTCCTGGAACGCGATTACAGCATCACGGCTGAGGTGCTTCCCGCGGACCTTGCCGACGACTCCGGAGTGGCCGCCGTCGTCGAGCGTCTCCTGGACGCCTCGCGGCCGGTGGACGTGCTGGTCAACAATGCAGGCATCGGCCTGCTGCACTCGTTCGAGAAGAACAGCGCCGACGACGAAAAACGGCACCTGCGACTCCACGTCCAGACCCCCATGGAACTTTGCCATGCCGCGCTGCAGGGAATGCTGGAGCGCGGCTCGGGCCGGATCATCAATGTGGCCAGTGTGGCGGCGTTCGCCAACCGGGGCAGCTACTCCGCCGCCAAGGCCTGGCAGGTGAGCTTCAGCCGCTGGGCGAACCTCGCCTACGCGGCCCGCGGGGTCAAGGTGACGGCACTCTGCCCGGGCTTCGTCCATACCGAATTCCATGACCGGATGGGGATGGACAAGTCCGTGGCTCCGCGGTGGATGTGGCTCAAGGCGGACCGTGTGGTCAGTGAGGCGCTGGTTGACAATGCAAACGGCAAAGCCATTTCGATTCCCACCAAGCGCTACAAGGTGCTGACCGCCATCGCGCGGGTCCTGCCCGCCCGGCTTACGGCAGGTCCGCCCCGGCGGCCGCTGCCGGCTTCCCGGGACGGCGCCTCCGCGAACGGATAAGGACCACCACGGCGATCCCGGTCAGGGCACCCACCAAGGTTTCGGCGGCGCGCTCTTTGATCATGCGCCCGGGGTCCGTATGCGCTGCGAGCTCCGTCATCAGCAGGATCACGGGCGTGAAGAACACCATGGCCCAGCCGTAGTGCCGGGTCATGAACAGCTCGGTGCAGAACTGGCAGATGATCACCAGCGCCACCAGCACCGCCGTCTCCGGGAGGTACTGCAAGGGGGAGAGCGGGCCCGGGAAGAGTACGATTGCCACCACGCCCAGGCCCAGGAATGTGCCCACAATGCGGTGGATGCCGCGGTTGACGGCGCTGGGCATGTCCGCCCCGGCCAGCGGGACCGCCGCGGCAGCCATCGCCCAGTGCGGATAGCCGCTGCCGCTCAGCACCCCCACCGCTCCGGCGGCACCGACCGCCGTCACGTAGCGGGCGGCATGCACGACGGCGGCCTGCCGGAGTCTCGGAGCCAGTGCCGGGGCGCGGCGCGTGGCGCCGGATTTCCATGTGCGGACCCTGATCCAGCCCGCGAAGCCGACCAGCAGCGAGAACGACGCCGATGCCGCCGCGATCAGCACGGCCACCCCGAAAGGAACTGTCAGGGGAACCGAGGCGCAGGCGCCGAGGGCGAGGATGCCGAAGAACGGCCCGTTGGGTTTGAGCCGCACCCGGTCGGAGTAAATGGAACCCAGCCCGGCCAGGATTGCTTCAACCAGGACCAGCGCCCAGGAATGGATGTGGTTCACGGCGAGGAAGGTCCCTACGGTGACGCCGCCCAGCAGGACCACCGCCGCCTGGAGCTGGTGCTTGAGCCGCCGCTGGTGGCTTTCGTTCCTGCCGTACATTGCGGTGAGGCCGCCGAATACTGCGTACAGCGTGAGCTCGGGCCGGCCGATTGCCAGCAGGAACAGGGTGGGCACCGCCACGCTGAGTGCGACGCGCACGGCGGAGACGCGGTCGTTGTTCGCGGGGCCGATCGAGTTGAGTTCCCGGGCGAGGGAGAGGAGCTTGCGCACCGGGGGATACCGCCGTTCTTCGTGTGACCGGGTCTTCCGGAAAAGTACCAAACGGTGCGGATGCCCCGCTATCAGCCCGGTCACAATGTGCGCAGCATCATGGCAGGATCGCCACATGACGGTCTCGTTTACCTGCCGGACCCTGCTGGCCATGACCCCGGAGCAGGCATTCGACCTCTCCCGCAGCGTTGATGTCCATCTGGGCTCGATGGCCAAGTCCGGGGAACGGGCGGTGGCCGGGGTGACCGCCGGTCTGATGTCCCTGGGTGATGTGGTTACGTGGCGGGCCCGGCACTTCGGACTGCCGGTGCGGATGACCAGCCGGATCACGCAGTTCAGTTTCCCGGATTCCTTCACCGACGAGCAGCAGCGCGGCCCGTTCCGTGCCTTCCGGCACGTGCATGAGTTCCTGCCCGACGGTTCAGGGCCGGCCGGTTCAGGGCCCGACGGCGGCGGCACCCTGGTGGTGGACCATGTCGAGTTCACCGCGCCGTTCGGAGTGCTCGGCCGCCTCGTGGAGAAGGCCTTCCTGGGCCGCTATATGCAGTACCTGATCGAGGAGCGGAACAGGTACCTGCAGGGCCTTGGCCGCTGAGCCGGTGACGACGACGCTATTGATGGCTTCTCACCGCTTTTGTAAAAATATGTAGACTGGTCTACTTTTTCTTCATGGCATCCAAAGGAAACCTGACAAAGGCACGGCTCACAGAGTCCATGCTCGAGCTCATCCAGACCAGCGGCTACAGCGGCACGGGCCTGAATGCTGTGATTGAACACGCCGCAGCACCAAAGGGGTCGATCTATTTCCACTTCCCCGACGGGAAGGAGGGCCTGGGCGTCGCAGCAGTCGGACTCGCCGCGAAGCAGTTCGAGACGCTGATTGCAGAGGCCGCAGTTTCCGCGGGCGGTGCGGCCGAGGCTGCCCGCGCCGCGATTGAGGCCCTGACGACCATCGTCAGCGGGAGCAACTTCCGGCTGGGTTGCCCGGTCTCCGTCGTCACCCTGGAGATGGGCGCGGAGAGCGAGCGACTGCGGCAGGCATGCGCCACCGCCTTCGAGTCGTGGATCGTCCCGACGGCCGCGCTCTTCGAGGCCAATGGAGTTGACGCCGAGGAGGCCCGGTCTCTGGCAACTGTTGTCGTGTCGACGATCGAGGGGGCGGTCATCGTCTCTCGCGCCATGCAGAGCACCCAACCCCTGATTGCGGCCGCTGACGTCGTGGCGGAGCTCATCAACCATCGCTGCCAGACCGTTGAGGGGACACGATGACACGCGCAGCTTCCCGTCACGCCCTGGTCTTCGGGGCCTCGGGACTGGTCGGCCGGCACCTCGTCCTGACCCTTGCCGAGGCTGGTGCGAACGTCACGGCGGCAGTCCGGACCGCCGAGTCCGGAGCGCGTGTCGAGCGATGGCTCAGGGAGCGTGGCCTGACACGGAGCATCAGCACGACGATCGCCGACTTCGATGCACCTGAGATCGTCACGGGCGGCCCATCGGCATTCCCGTCCATCACCGAGATCCACAACTGCGCCGGGTCCTACCGGTTCGGAATGACCGCCCAGGAGGCACGCAGCGCGAACGTCGGCATCGTCGAGAAGCTGATCGATTTCGCCGCGGACCTACCCGAGCTGCAGCGGGTCGTCCACGTGTCGGGCTACCGCGTCGGCGGACAGGATCCCACGACTGTTCCGTGGTCAGACGACCACCGCGCCGCGGTCTACGAGGAACTTGGCGCCTACGAAGCGTCAAAGGTGGAATCCGACGCCATCTTCCAGGCCCGGGCCCTGGCGCGCGGAGTCCCTTGGACCATCGTCAATCCGTCCAGCGTGATCGGTGACAGCGTGACCGGCGAGTCCGACCAGCACATCGGGCTGGCCACCACCATCGAGCAGATCTGGGAAGGCACCGCAGCCGCACTGCCCGGAAACGAAGGGACGTTCCTCCCGGTCGTCACGGTCGACTATCTGGCCGCCTTCATGACGGCAGCAGCGATCGATCCGGCTGCTGCGGGCAAGGCCTACTGGGTCCTTGACGAGGCCACCCCGCCGCTGGCAGAGCTGCTCACGCACGTCGGCCGGCATCTCGGCGGGAAGGTCCCGCGGCTAAGGATTCCGGTCGGTGTAATCAAGCGGCTCCCGCAGTGGCTCACCAAGGCGGATCCGGAGACCCTCGGCTTCCTGTCCGCGGATCGCTATCCGACAGAGTCCGCCGTCGAGTTGGCCGAGAGGCACGGGATCCAGACGCCCGACGTGCTGGTTTCCGTCGAACGTTGGGCCGACCACTTGGCCGCGCATCGCTTCGGTGCCGTCAAGGCTGACGGCCGTCGATTCGTCGACGCCGGCGGTCTGAGGACATTCGAGCTCGGCGTACCCGGATCCAGCCGGGTGATCCTTCCCGGCTTGCCAGTCAACGCAGACACATGGGCCGAAGTGGCGTCGGGGATCGGCGCGCGAGTCGTCGACCTGCCCGGACTCGGCCTCAGCGGCGGATCAGGCGTTCAGGACTGGGAACAGTGGCTGCCCGCTGTGCTGGGTGGGGAAGCTGCTGACCTCATCGGCCATTCCATCGGTGCGGCTGCGGCAGTAGCCGCGGCTGACCGGCTCCCTGCGCAGGTCAAGTCCCTCACGCTCATCGCGCCGTTCTTCCTCCAAGCCCCGATGGGTGCCTTGGCCAGCCTGCGGCCGCTCGTAAGCACCTACTTGCGACACACCGACCCGGCACGACTGTCACACCAACTGACCGGATCGGAGGCGAGCGCGGCTGCTCTCGAGTCCAGTCTCAGTGACCTCAAGCGAAGCAGCGCCAAGAGGGTGGCCGCGCAACTCGCCCTTGCGGGATCGAAGCAGTGGCGTGCCGAACTCCAGGAAGCGCTTGGGCGATTCAGTGGTCCGGTCCGCATCATCACGGGAAGCGACGATCCCATCGCCCCGGGCGCGGTTGAGCAGCTCGAGTCACTTCCGAACGTTGAGCTGATCTCGGTGCCGGGTGCCGGGCACCATCCGCAACTGACCCATAGCGAGGCTCTCGTCGATCTGCTCAAGGGATCGGTCGCGTGAGCAGGACGCCCGAGGTTTCAGCCGCTGACGCAGACCCCTGACGGCTTGGGCCCCTGACGGCTTGGGGGTGGCCGCTATTCCGCCACCAGCTCCACCTCGTAGCCATCAGAGTTGATCAGGAACGCAGCGTAGTGCTCTGGGCCTCCGGCGTGCGGGTACTTGTCCGCGTAGAGCTCGAACCAGTCCGAGTCCACGGCGAGGTCCTTTAGCCGGTCCACGTTCTCGCGGCTGCCGGCATGGAACGCAACGTGGTTCATGCCGGCGTCGGTTCGCCGGTGGATGGTGCTGGTGAGATCCGGGGACTGTTCAACCACGATGTAGGCGGTGCCCAGTTTCCAACTGCAGCCCTTGGCCCACCGCTGAAACGGCGTGTACCCGAGTTCTGCCAGCAGCCAGCCCCATTCGACCACGGCGCGTTCCAAATGCGGGACCCAGATTTCCAGATGGTGCAGGGAACCCACGGAAGAACCCACGGAAGCATCGGCCATCTGCCGAGTCTAAGGCGATGGCCGATGCTTCTGGTAGGAGGCGCCCGGTGGGCGGGGCGAACCGGGACGCCCCTAGGCTACGGCGACGGGTTCCTTCTGGGCGCCCGGCTGCGGGCCGTTGCCAGAAGCTGCCGCATCAACCAGGTCCTCGAAGGGCAGCTCGTCCAGGTCGATCAGCGGGTTCTCGTCCTGGGTGGCCACGAGTTCGCGGGCCTCGGCCGGGGTGTCCACGCTCGGCATGGAGCCAGGCAAAGGACGCTGGGCCGATTCCTTCAGGAAGTAGATGGTGACCGCACCCACCACGGAGGTGCCCATGAGGTAGTAGGCGGGCATCATGTCGTTGCCCGTGCCCTGGATCAGGGCGTCCACGATGAACGGCGTGGTTCCGCCGAAGATCGCCACGGAGAAGTTGTAGGCAATGCCCATTCCGCCGTAACGGCTCGACGTCGGGAACAGGGCCGGGAGCGCCGAGGCCAGGTTGGCGATATAGAAGGTCACCGGGAAGGCGATGAGTGCCAGGCCCGCCAGCGTGGACCAGATCTCGCCGATGCCGATCAGCAGGAACGCGGGAACCGAGAACAGGATGGTGCTCAGCGCGCCGATCCACAGCACGGGTCGGCGGCCGATCCGGTCAGAGAGCTTGCCGGTGAGCGGAATGCAGAGGGCCATGATGACCAGCACGGGGATGGTCAGCAGGGTGCCGTGCACCGGGTCGTAGCCCTTGGACGTGGTGAGGTACGTGGGCATGTAGGAAGTCAGGGCGTAGCCCACCGTGTTGGCTGCGGCGGCGAGGATCATGGCGATCAGGATCTGGCGCCAGTATGCCTTGATGATCCCGATCGGTCCCTTGGCCACGGCGGCGTCGCCGGCAGCGGCCTGCGCGGCGTGGGCTTCCTGGGCGTCGAGGGCGGCCTGGAACTGCGGGGACTCCTCGATCTTGTTCCGGAAGTAGATGGCGATCGCGCCGAGCGGGCCGGCGATCAGGAACGGCAGGCGCCAGCCCCATTCCTCCATGGCCGCCTGGCCCAGGGTCAGCTGCAGGATCGACACCAGGGCGGCGCCGAGGGCGAAGCCGATGTAGGAACCCATGTCCAGGAAGCTTGCGAAGTAGCCGCGGCGCTTGTCCGGCGCGTACTCGCTCACGAACGTGGTGGCGCCGGCGTATTCGCCGCCGGTGGAGAAGCCCTGGACGAGCTTCAGGATCACCAGCAGGGCAGCGGCCCAGATCCCGATCTGCGCGTAGCCGGGCAAGAGCCCGACGGCGAACGTGCTTGCCGCCATGAGCAGCAGGGTCGCGGCGAGCACCTTCTGGCGGCCCACCTTGTCGCCCAGCCAGCCAAACACGACGCCGCCGAGCGGGCGGGCGACGAAGGTGGCGGCGAACGTTCCCAGGAGGAACAGCGTCTGGACCGAGGGGTCGGCTTCGGGAAGGAACACCGGACCCATGGTGGTGATCAGGTAGCCAAAGACACCGACGTCATACCATTCCATGGTGTTGCCGACGATGGTGCCGCCGAGGGCCTTCTTGAGCATCGGCTGGTCCACGACGTTGACGTCGGAAACCTTGAGCCGGCGGCGGACGGGAAACTTCAATTTTGCGGAACCGCGGGATGGGGATGCGGTAAGTCCGGTGGCGTTCCTGGCGCCTTTCGGAGAGTCGGTGATGCTTTGGTCTGTGGGCATTTGGGCCCCTCCTAAGGAGGTCATTTGCTTGCGACGTACAGCTGCCCCGCTCCGGGCAGGGTTTCAATTTTACGGGCCCGGCCGGATTCCCCGGGGTTTTTTCCTTGCCCGCGGAGCGGAATCCGGCGTAGTCTGGGCCCTTTCGTAACGGTGCGCATGGCCCGGATACCCGCGTGATCATGCGGATCTCCGGCCCCTGACATGGACCGTTATCTAATTGTGATCTTTGCGTGCTCATTCCGGGAGGAATCCGAGCACCACCGTCGCATCGAGTTCCTCGGAGTGCAGCACCTCAGGGTGCAGTCCGGCGGCCTCGAAGAGGGACGCCGTCCCCGGCGCCTGCCGTACGCTCGTTTCGATCAGCAGCCGGCCTCCCTGCGCCAGCCACAACGGAGCCTCCGCAACGGTCCGCCGCTGCACCACCAAGCCGTCCGATCCGCCGTCGAGCGCTACCAGCGGCTCATGCAGGCGGGCTTCCTGGGGCATGGTCCCGATGTCCGTCGTGGGCACATAGGGTGCATTGACGAGCAACACGTCCACCCGGCCCCGCAGCGACGGGGGCAGCGCCGCGTAGAGGTCGCCCTCGTGGACCTGCCCGCCGGCTGGCTCGACGTTGCGGCGCGCGCAACGCACGGCGGCGGGATCGATGTCCGCGGCGTGCAGCTCGATTCCCGGAACCTCTGCGGCGAGGGCGGCACCGACCGCGCCAGTACCACAGCAGAGATCGACGACGGCGGAGCCGGGCCGGGCGAACCGCGCACCCAGCTCGACGAGGTACTCCGTGCGGCGGCGCGGGACGAAGACACCGGGATCAACGGCGATGCGCAGGCCGCGGAATCCGGCCCAGCCGAGGACCTGCTCGAGGGGAAAACCCGCGATGCGCTGTTCAGTCATCCGTTCCAGCTCCGCCGGCGAGCCTGCTTCGGCGAGGAGCAGCTCGGCTTCCTCTTCGGCGAAAACGCAGCCCGCGGAACGGAGGCGGAAAGTGAGGCTGGAATGGGTGTGGTGCGCGGGGGATGGGGACATAGGAGAGCCTTTCGGGATACCGAGGGGTGCTCTCCGGCCCGCTTAGGCCCGGCTGGGAAGTGACTGCGGAGGGAGCACCCTTATTGCCATTGCGTTGATGGGTCTCACCTCCTGGATACGGGACCCGGCATGGGTCGTCTGAGTTGCAATGCTAGCCCACCGGCAGGCCTGGGACATGCCCGACGCGGACGGGCGCCGCAGGTCGGAAAAGTCGGGGGTTCACAAGGGCCGGTGAGTCTGCCTAGGGTAGTGGGCATGGGAACACTGATTTTTGAGTAGACCGGCCGGCCCGGGCTCCCCGCGCCGCTGCGTTTGATCCGAACAAAAATCCACGCCTGTTGAGGCCATGCCTCCGCGTCGTTCCCCTTTTCCCGCATCCGCAACCTGTTCCTTAGGTTCCGCAGCAAAAGGTACTTTGAACGCCGCATCTCCGGCACCTCTGACGGCATTTGAAGCTAAGGAGAGCACTGTATGACTGCCGATTCCGCGAACAAGCCCGCCGAGGAGGGCGCTGCCCAGGAGGGCGGCGTCATGTCCAAGCTGAGCGACGCCCAAAAGGCGATGCTGGAACAGAAGTCCCGCGGCGGGTCCGGCCCCGGCTGGCAAAGCACCGGCCGCGGCCACAAGCCGACGCACGCTAGCGGGAAGCTCGCAAAGACCGAAAAGAAGGTCCGCTGGTAGCCCGTCCCGCCGGCAGGAAGTACCCTGAAAACCCTTCGTTTCACCGTGGAAAGGAAGAACAATGGCCGATAATCATGCAGCACAAAACATCAATCCGGAGCTCGCCCAGCACTTGGCCGGAGCCATGGACATGGCCCCGATGCCTGAACGCGCTGCAGTAGCCACCACTCTCGCCTCGGCCGGCGGACAGACCTGGCCGGACGGGAACGGCAAGCGCCGGCACCCCAAGGAACGCGGCACCAGCCACGGCCGTTCGGGCCAGGGCGCTGCTGTGACAGCGGTGCACCGCACCAGCCGTCCGCAGATGCCGCACTCCTCGTAGATCGACCCAAGCAACAGACCGGCCCAACTAGCTCGCAGTTAATGTCGTTTTGAGGGCCCAAAACGACCACTACTGCCAGCTAGTTGGGCCGGCGCACGTCCGAGGGCGACTTGTCCGGCCGCCATCCCCGCCACACCGGATGCCGCATGCGGCCGCTTCCGGTCCAGTCCCCGAACGTCACTTCGCCCACGAGTTCCGGGGAAACCCAGTGCGCGGTGCTCGCATCTTCGGCCGGGATGTCCAGGAACGGCGACTCCGGCCGCTCCAGTTCCTTCACCCGCTTCAGGATGTCGCGCAGCTGCCAGTCCTTGAAGCCGGTGCCGACCCTGCCCGCGAACCGCAGCTTGCCGCCGTCGGGGATTCCCACCAGGAGTGCCCCGATGGTGCCGCGCCGGGCTCCGGCACCCGGCCGCCAACCGCCCAGCACCACTTCCTGGCTTTGTTCAAGCTTGAGCTTGATCCAGGAATGGCTGCGCCGGCCTGGCAGGTAGCGGCTCTCGGCGCGCTTGGCCATGACTCCCTCCAAGCCAAGCTCGGCCGCGCTGGCCAGGATCTCCTCATGGTCGTGGTCCAGGACCTCCGACAGATGCAGCGGACTGCCTTTCCCCGCCCCGCCCGGTTTGGGCAGTCCCTCCATGAAGGACTCCAGCCGCTGGCGGCGTTCCTCCAGGGGCAGGGAAACCAGTTCGCCGCCGTCGTCATACAGCAGGTCGAAGAGCATCAGCTGCACCGGAGCCACGGCGCGGGCGCGTTCCACATCGCCCGGCTTGGTGAGGTTCATCCGCTTCTGCATCTGCTCGAAGCTCGGCCGTCCGTCCTTGCCGAACGCCACGATTTCGCCGTCCGCCACGAAGTCGTATTCGGGCCAGATGGCGGGATCGCTCAGTTCCGGATAGGTGGCCGTCATGTCCTTGCCGGTGCGGCTGCCGAGCCGGAGCTTCCCGTGGGAGCGTGAGACCAGCACCCGGAAACCGTCCCATTTCAGTTCGAAAAGCCAGCGGCTTCCGGCCAGGTCCCCGGCCGTTCCCGCCGTGGCGAGCATCGGTGCGTAGTCCGGCGGTGCGGCGAGGCTGCGCGGGGCGGGGGAGGCTGTGGCGGGGGAGGCTGCCGCCGGAGACGCTTCCTTGGAAACCGCGTGGTGCCCGGGCTGTTCCTTCATCAGGTGGATGAGCCACTGCTTATCCGACTCCCCGGTGCGGATGAGCGCGAAGCGCCGAGTACCGTGCAGCCCGCCGCCCGGCCGGCCGGTGAGGGTGGCGATCACTTCCTTTCCGTCGCGCCATTTTTCGCATTCGTACGTGCCGTTGTCCCAGATGCTCACGGTCCCCGCGCCGTATTCGCCCTTGGGGATGATCCCCTGGAACTGCGCGTATTCGAGCGGGTGGTCCTCGGTGTGCACGGCCAGGTGGTTCTTGTTGGGGGTTTCGGGCACGCCGCGCGGTAGCGCCCAGGAAACCAGCACGCCGTGGTGCTCCAGTCGGAAATCCAGGTGGAAGGCCCGGGCGTGGTGTTCCTGGATCACGAAGATCCCGCCAGCCGGGTTCTCCTCCGCGTCCGCCTGCTTCCCGGCGGGCTGCCCGACGGCGGGGAAGGGTTCGGGGGTCCGGCCCGGATCGCGCTTCCGCACATAGTCGGTGAGCCGCGGGTGCACGCCTGCCGCGCCGCCGTCGTCGTCCTCCCCGCCCGGACCGTCCCCGCCAAGGTGCGCGGGCGGATGCCCGGAAGGCCCCGCCGCCACAGCGGCGAAGGGGTCCTTGCCGTCCTTCACACGTTTCATCACGGCCGTGAAATCCAGGTGCTCGAGCTTGGGGGAGGAAAGCTCCCGCCAGGTGCGTGGCGCCGCCACCATGGGGTGCGGTCGTCCGCGCAGGGAGTACGGCACAATCGTTGTCTTATTCCCGCTGTTCTGGCTCCAGTCCACCAGGACCTTGCCGCCGCGCAGGGTCTTCTTCATGTCGCTCACTACGAGGTCCGGGTGGTCGGATTCGAGGGAACGGGCCAATTCATGCGCGAAGGCCGAAACCTGCTCCCATTTCTGCGTGCCATCCAGCCCTGCGTAGAGGTGGATGCCTTTGCTGCCGCTGGTCACCGGAACCGGGTCCATGCCGACGTCCTTCAGGATGGCGCGTGCGAGTTTGGCCACCTCCACACATTCGTGCAGGCCGGTGCCGGGCCCGGGATCGAGGTCCAGGACGAGGCGGTCCGGATTGAGCATGGTCCCCTCGGCGTCCACCTGCCACTGGGGCACGTGGATTTCCAGGGCGGCGATCTGCGCCAGCCAGGTGAGGGTGGCCAGGTTGTTCACCAGGGGGTAGTCGTTGGTGTGGTCGCTGTGTTGGATGGTCACCCGCGGAACCCACGACGGGGTGGAAGCATCCAGGTTCTTCTGGAAGAACATCTGGCCCGGCTTCTCCGCGGTCCCCACGCCGTTCACCCAGCGCTTGCGGGTTGCCGGCCGGTTGGCGGCCGCCGGGATCAGGAACGGCGCGACGGCGGCGTAGTACTCGAGTACTTCGGCCTTGGTGGTGCCGGTCTCCGGGTAGATGATCTTGCCCAGGTTGGTCAGCGTCAGTTCGCGTCCCTCGACGTTCACGCGCTCCTTCTGGCGCTCTGCCATCTCTTCACCTCCGCCTTGATGTGATGTTCACTTAGTGCATGAGGGCCATTTGGAAGGGTTCTATCGCGTTCGGGCTGGTCAACGTTCCGGTCAAGCTGTATAGCGCCACCGAAGACCACGATGTCAGCCTCCACCAGGTCCACAACAAGGACGGGGGACGCATCCGCTACCAGCGCAAGTGCGAAGTCTGCGGCGAAGTTGTGGCTTATGAGGATATCGACAAGGCCTTCGAAGAGGAAGGCCGCACCGTGGTCCTCACTGCCGCGGACCTGAAGTCCCTTCCGGAGGAGAACAGCCGCGACATTGAGGTGGTGGAATTCGTTCCGGCCGAGCAGTTGGACCCCATCATGTACGAGCGGCCCTACTACCTGGAGCCGGACTCCAAATCGCCCAAGGCCTACATGCTGCTCCTGCGCACCCTGCAGGACACCGAACGGGTGGCGATCGTCCAGTACGCCCTGCGCCAGAAGACCCGGCTGGGCGCCCTGCGGGTGCGCGGCGACGTGCTGATGCTGCAGTCGCTGCTCTGGGACGACGAGGTCCGGGAGGCCGACTTCCCGGCGCTGGATTCGGACATCAGGATCTCGGACAAGGAACTGGAGATGTCCTCGGCGCTGGTCGATTCCATGGCCCGCGACTTCGACCCCGAGGCGTACACGGACGACTACCAGGTGCAGCTCCGCCAACTCATCGAGGCGAAACTTGAACGCGGCGATTCGCTGGACACCGAAGAGACCTTCGGCGTGCAGGCCGCCGAAGGCGAAGGCGGCGAAGTCATCGACCTCATGGAGGCGCTGAAACGCAGCCTGGACAAGAAGCGCGGCGGTGCTGCCGCTGGTTCCAAGTCTGCCGGTGCGCCGAAGACTGCCGGCAGGGCGAAGTCGAAGGAAGCCGCCGCGGAAGAGAAGGCGCCCGCCAAGCAACGGGCCCGCGCCAAGAAGGCCTGAGCCTCCACGCACCTCACGCCCCGGTCTCGTGGTGCGGTTCGGCCACCGGCTTCGACTCGGGCGAACCACGCTCGCGCAGGAAGACTGAGGCGCCTACAAGAACAGCGACCGCCAGGAATTCACTTTGCCAGTTCTGGAAAGACTCAAACCAGAACTGGCTGGTTGCCATGAATTCCCAGGTGGAGACCGCCGGCATCCCGTGGGCCAGTTGTTCCTCGCTGTAGGCCGCCGCTCCGCCCGTGGCGTGCATGAGGATCGAGCCGATGAACAGGATCACCAGCAGGCTGGACAAGGAGTGCTCGTAGACAACCAGGATCCAGCCGCCCTTACGGACCGGCCACGGCGTGTTCGGGTTGATTTCCGCCTTGCGCGGGTCTTCATCCTGTGCCGCCTTTTTGCCGATCGGCTTGGACTCCGATGAGCCTTTCTGGAAAAGGAAGATCGTCAGCACCACGTACATGGCCATCTGCAGGAATTCGGATTCCCAGTTTTCAAAAACGGCCTCTACGAACTGCCCGGTCTGCAGATAGCCGAAGATGCTTACCGGCTGCTGGCCATGCGTCAGCTGGTCGTCGTTGTAAGCGGATGCGCCGGAGACCACCATGCCGCCAAGGAAGACGACAAATAGTCCGGCGTTGACCAGAAGCAGTCCGTTGTTCTTCAACCATCGGGGCATGTCTTCTCCTAAAGGCCGGATCCGGGCGGGCGCCGCGAGCGGTAGCTGAGCCACAACGGCACGGCGAGCAGCAGGACCAGAAGCACCAAAACTATTGCCCCGCCTGCGATCAGCGCGGCACCCCGGCCGGCAACGACGTCGAACACCAACAGCGCGGTGCCCACGATCAGCACCGCCACCCCGCACAGGGCGCTCTTGGCCATGAAGTCGGCACTGGCGACGAGCACGGATTTGAGCCGCTTCCGGAACAGCCGCCGGTGCACGCTCACCGGCAGGAGGATCAGCGCCGTGGTGAGTGCCGCCACCATCACGTTGAACAAGTACAGGCCCACCTGGAAGGAATCCAGGGTTTCGAATTTCGCCTGGAACGGCAGCGTCAGCAGAAAGCCTGCCAGGATCTGGACGCCTGTTTGGAGCACCCTGAGTTCCTGGAGGAGTTCCATCCAGTTGCGGTCGAGTTTCTGGTTCGGAGACTCGCCGCGGTCGTCATCTTCCGGAATCCATGTTTCGTCCATGTGGCAACCTCCGCTGCGCCTGGGGTTCACGCTATGGGGTGACGGCGCGGAATTCAATGGGAAGCTAAGCCTGCTGAGTATTTTTCCCACGAGGCTGGACTCCGCGCCGACCGGCCGTTAGCGTCGGGAGTGCTGGAGATAAACGCCAACTCAAATTGGAGGAAGCGATGAGCAGCACTTTCCCTTCGCCGGTCCAACCCGACGGGCAGCTTCCCGGGGGCGGGGGCCCGCCTGCCATACCGCCCGACGCCGGGGACCCGCCGTCGCCGTTCGGGCCGCCGTCGCCGTTCCCGCCGGAGCCCCTGCCGCCGGACCCCGATACCCAGCCGCCGCCCTTCGAGCCGCCGCTGCCGCCGGGCGAGCCGCCGCTGCCGCCCGATCCGGGGCCGTTCCCCGCGCCCCCGGGCCCGGATACTTTCCCGGTGCCCGGCGATCCGGACGCGGCGCCGCCTGAGCCGCAGCCGGGGCCGGAGCGCGGCTAGGCGGGCAGCTCCATCCGGAATCCGCAGCTGCACTGGAGCACCTTGGTCTTCAAGTAGACATCGAGCAGGTCCGCGGCCGGGTCTGGCCCCGGATCGTCGGTGAGGATCGGGGCGTGCAGGCTTCGGTGGGCGGAGCCGGCCAGTTGCATCGGCCGTCCGCAGTGGACGTATTCGCCGCCGAATTGCAGGACGCCGATAGTGTTTCCGCGTTCGTTGAGGATGGCGGCTGCCTCCAGGAAGATGGCGGTGTGCGCGTAGAAGGTGTCGCATTCCACGCAGATGTAGGCGATGTCGACAAGCCCGTCGACGGGAGGTTTGAGGGGTTCGATGCTGTCCAGGATGAGGTGGTCGGTGGTGTTGCAGTTCCCGCACCAGATGGGCTCCGCGTTCGGTTGCGGCGCCTCGTTGGGAGACGCGGGATGGGAAATCGTCGACATTGACCGGTTCCTTTCGGTTGTCCGAACCTTCTCAGCGCCGCTTCGAAAACGCACCTGCGG
This sequence comes from Arthrobacter sp. R-11, assembly GCF_049913155.1. GTDB lineage: Bacteria > Actinomycetota > Actinomycetes > Actinomycetales > Micrococcaceae > Arthrobacter. The sequence continues at coordinate 352,880 of NZ_CP183979.1, forward strand.
GCTGGCCCAGATGCCAACATATTACTAGTAAGCATGCTTACTAAACCAGAGTCGTGGACGTAAGCTGGCAAGTGGCCCGCACCGTGGATCCCGCGCACTTGCTGGCTTGGCACTGGATCAGCATCTTGAGAGGAAGACATGAAGGCATCGCAAACCCTGGCAACAAACCTGCAGATGGTCCTGACGGATCTGATCGAACTCCAACTCCAGGGGAAGCAGGCGCACTGGAACATCGTGGGCCCCAACTTCAGGGACCTGCACTTGCAACTGGATGAACTCGTCGCGGCCACCCGGGCCTTCGCCGACGAAACAGCCGAACGGATGAGGGCCCTGCACGCCCTGCCGGACGGCCGCAGCGCCACCGTTGCGAAAGGGACAAGGCTGGAGCCCTTCCCCGAAGGGCTCACCGCAACCAAGGACGCCGTCAAGCTGATCACCGCACGGGTCGAGCGGACCGTACAGACCATGCGCGATGTCCATGACCAGGTGGACGAGGAAGACCCGACGACGGCGGACCTGCTGCACGCGGTCATCTCCCGGCTTGAGCAACTCGCGTGGATGATCAGCGCAGAGACCATGACGGCGGGTGCCGCGGTGGCGGAGCCGGCGCAGGACTGATCGGGAGACCCTTCCAGCAAAACACAAAGAGCGTGCCTTCCCCGCGGGGAAGGCACGCTCTTTTGCTTAGAACGGTGGGGCCCTATTCGGCGTCGTGGTCCGTTTCGAGGATCTTGACGAGCTTGTCGAGGGCTTCGTCGGCCCCGGTGCCTTCGGCGCGCAGGACCACCACGTCGCCCTGGGCTGCGCCGAGGCTCATGAGGGAGAGGATGGAGGCGGCGTCCATGGCTTCGTCGGCGGGTTCGCCCTGGCGGGCGATGGTGACCTCGAGGTCGAGTTCGCCGGCGGCTTCGGCGAAGATCGCGGCGGGGCGGGCGTGGAGGCCGACGCGGCTGGCGATAGTGGCGGTACGTTCAGGCATAGTGTGTTCTCCTTGCTGGTTCGGTGGCTGTTAGAGGCCGAGGTCGTTCAGGACGGGCAGGTGTTCGCGGACGGTGTGGCGGGCGGCGGCCGCGCTGGGTGCGGCGAGGGCGGTGTGGGCCAGGTGTTGGGCCTGGCTGAGCGTGACGGTCTTCAGGACCGCGGCGACGCCGGCCAAGGCCCGGGGCGACATGGAGAGGGTGGTGACACCGAGTCCGACAAGCACAACTGCCAGGGCGGGGTCGGCCGCTGCCTCTCCGCAGACGCCGACGGGTTTCGCGTGGCCGCTCGCGGCTGCGGCGGTGGCGGCGCCGTCGGCGGTGAGCTTGACCAGGTTCAGGACGGCAGGCTGCCAAGGGTCGTTCAGGGTGGCGAGGGGACCGAGCTGGCGGTCGGCGGCCATCGCGTATTGGGTGAGGTCATTGGTGCCCAGCGACGCGAAGGAGACTTCGCGGAGCACGGCATTCGCGGTCAGCGCTGCGGAGGGCACTTCGACCATGACGCCGGGGGTTTTCAGCCCGGCATCGGCGCACAGCGATGCGAAGTGTGCGGCCTCGTCCGCGGTGGAGATCATGGGGGCCATGACCCAGACCTCGGCCTCGTGGGCTGCTTCTGCGGCGGCGATGGCCTGCAGCTGGCGCCCCAGCACCCCGGGGCTGGTGAGGTCGGTACGGTAGCCGCGTACGCCCAGGGCAGGGTTGGGTTCTTCGGCGTTGGTGAGGAAGGGCAGGGGTTTGTCTGCACCGGCGTCCAGGGTGCGGACCACGACTTTCTTCCCGGGGAAGGCGGCGAACACGGCACCGTAGGCCTGGATTTGTTCCTCGATGGTGGGTTCGGTGTCGCGGTCCAGGAAGCAGAACTCGGTGCGGAGCAGGCCGACGCCCTCGGCACCGGCAGCGGCGGCCTTGACGGCGTCGGCACCGGTGCCCACGTTCGCCAGGAGCGGGACACGATAGCCGTCGGCGAGGGCGTTGTCACCGGTGAACGCGGCCAGGGTGGACGCCTGGGTGGCCCAGGCCTTCGCTGCGATCCGGAGGTCTTCGCCGGGTTCCACCGTGATGGTGCCGGCGGCGCCGTCCACATACACCTCGGTGTTGTCGGCGATCCCGTCCACGCCGGTGGCGGCGACGACGGCGGGCAGGCCCAGGGCGCGGGCCAGGATCGCGGTGTGCGACTGCGGCCCGCCGCCGGAGGTGATGAGGGCGATGACCTTGCTCGGGTCCAGGGTGGCCGTGTCGGCCGGGGCGAGGTCTTCGGCAGCCAGGATGAAGGGTTCCGCGGAGGCCGGGATGCCCGGGGCCGGCAGGCCCCGCAGCTCCGAGACGATCCGGGCCCGGACATCCAGGACGTCGGCGACGCGTTCGGCCATGTACCCGCCGAGGCTTTTCAGGGTGTCGGCCACCGTGGCGGCGGCCTCCCAGACGGCGCGCTCTGCAGTACGCGCGCCGCCGGGGGTTTCGGGCTTGAGCAGCTTGACCGCGGACTTGATCAGCATCGGATCCGCTGCCATCAACGCCGTGGCCTCAAGGACCTCCTTGCCTTCGCCCGACGCAGTCGCTGCACGGGCACGGAGCTCGGACTGGACGGCCTTGGCCGCGTCCTTCACCCGGGCCGCCTGCGATTCGACAGTGACATCCCCGGGGATGTTCACGTTCGCGTGGGGTTCCTGCACCGGTTTGGGCATCTGCCGCACGGGGCCCAAAACCCGGCCCGGAGCGACACCAACACCTGAAAAGGTCTGCATGGATTAGTCCTCTAGTTGCTTTCTAACGGCGTTGTCAGGCTGCTGCCGCAACAGTATCAACGGTCTTCTTCACTGCCCAGCGCTTGAGCGCGATGAGCAGGAGCGCTGTGACAACGACGCCGACGGCAATCGACAGCAGGAACAGGAGGAAGTTGTCGATAGCGAAACCTACGAAGACGCCGCCGTGGGGAGCCTTCGAACCCACCGCGAAGGCCATGGACAGGGCACCGGTCACGGCACCGCCCACCATGCTGGCGGGGATGACGCGCAGCGGGTCGGCTGCCGCGAAGGGGATGGCGCCTTCGGAGATGAAGGACAGTCCAAGCAGCCAGGCTGCCTTGCCGTTTTCACGCTCGGCCAAGGAGAAGCCCTTCTTGTCCAGGACGGTGGAGGCAAGAGCCATGGCGAGCGGCGGAACCATGCCGGCAGCCATGACAGCGGCCATGATCTGCCACGGGGCCTGGTTGGTGACCGAAGCGGTACCCAGGCCGGCGACGGCGAAGGAGTAGGCCACCTTGTTGACCGGGCCGCCGAGGTCGAAGCACATCATGAGGCCGAGGATGATACCGAGCAGGATGGCACCGGCGCCGGTCAGTCCCGAGAGGCCGTCATTCAGGGCCTTGGTTAGCTGGGCGATCGGTCCGCCGAGGACCAGGAACATCAGGCCGGAGGCCACGAGGGAAGCCAGCAGCGGGATGATGACCACGGGCATCAGGCCTCGCAGCCAGCGGGCCACGTTGAGCTTGCCGAGCTGGTGGGCGATGTAGCCGGCCAGCAGGCCGCCGACGATGCCGCCAAGGAAGCCGGCACCCATGAAGCCGGAGACTGCACCCGCCACGAAGCCGGGGGCAATGCCGGGCCGGTCCGCGATGGCGTAGGCGATGTAGCCGGCCAGGGCCGGAACCAGGAAGCCGAGGGACAAAGCGCCGATCTTGAACAGCACCGCGCCAAGGTAGGCACCCAGCGGTCCCCAGGCGAGGGCCGGGTATTCGGTGGGCAGGTTGAAGAGGTTGTTCTGGGCGAGCATCTTGTCGGCGAAGCCGGTGATGTCGTAGCCGCCCAGGAGGAAGCCAAGGGCGATCAGCAGGCCGCCGCCGGCCACGAACGGGATCATGTACGAGACGCCGGTGAGGAGTGCCTTCTTCAGCTTCTGGCCGATGTGCTCGCCCTTTTCTTCGGCCTGACGCTCAGCCTCGTCCTCGGCACCGGCGTGCGGAACGCGGTGGGCGCGGGGGTCCTCGATGGCGGCGAGGGCTTCGTACACCATCTTCTCCGGCTCGTCGATGCCGCGCTTGACAGGAGCGTTGATGACCGGCTTGCCGGCGAAGCGCTCCTTGCCGCGGACGTCGACGTCGACGGCGAAGATCACGGCGTCTGCCGCTGCGATCACCGCCGGGTCCAGCGGCTTGGCGCCGGAGGATCCCTGGGTCTCAACCTGCAGGTCCACGCCGATTTCCTTGGCTGCGGCCACCAGCGAGTCGGCAGCCATGTAGGTGTGGGCGATGCCGGTGGGGCAGGCGGTGACGGCCACAATGCGCCTCGGGCCGGCCGGGCTTCCAGCGCCGCCGATCGGGGCCGGGGCCGCGCCGGGCGCTGCGAAGCCGGCGGATTCCGCGCCTACAGCGGCGGCGACGGGCGCCGTCACTGCTTCGGCAACGTGGGCGGCAGGCTTGTCGGCGAGGGCGCCCTCCACCAGTTCCACGATTTCCTGGGGGGTGGAAGCCGCACGCAGGGCTGCGGTGAAGTCCTTCTTGATCAGCGAACGGGCCAGCTTGGAGAGCAGTTTCAGGTGCTCCTGGTCGGCGCCGTCGGGGGCTGCGATGAAGAAGATGAGGTCGGCGGGGCCGTCCTTGGCACCGAAGTCCACCTTCTGCGACAGGCGGGCCATGGCCAGCGACGGCACCGTCACGGCCGCGGAGCGGCAGTGCGGGATCGCGATGCCGCCGGGCACGCCGGTGGCGGTCTTGGACTCGCGGGCGAAGGCATCGGCGAACAGGCCTTCCACCTCGGTGGCGCGACCGGCGTCGGTCACTTTGCCTGCCAGGAAACGGATGACGTCGGCGGGAGCCTCGCCGAGATTCTGGTCGAGGGCGACCAATTGGGGGTTGATGAGCTCTGTCACTGTTAGTCCTTCGAAAGGGCCGTGATGGTTACGGCGTCGGGAGTTGTTTGGTGGACTGCCGGGACAGTGGAGCCCGGCAGCGAAGCAGCGGCGGCACCGTGTGCCACAGCCTGACGGAGGCAGTCCTGCGGGGTGCCGCCTTGGGTGGCGGCCAGCAGGTAGCCGGCAAGGGAGGAATCGCCGGCACCTACGGTGCTGACGGCCCGGATCGGCGGGTGCGTGGCCAGCCACGCGCCGTCGGCGGTTACCAGGACGGCGCCCTTGGAACCGAGTGTTGCAAGGACGGTTCCCACACCGGAGCCGACGACGGCGGCTGCGGCCCGGGCGGCAAGGCGCGGATCCGCTTCCAGTTCCTCGGCGGTGTGGTGGTCAGTGAAGCCTGCCGCGGCGGCCAGTTCGGCCAGTTCTTCCGCGTTCGGTTTCAGCAGGTCCGGCTTGCCGTCACCGCGTCCGCTGATCGCCGCCGCCAGCGGGGTGCCGGAGGAATCGATCGCGATCAAGGGGGCTCCGCCGTCGTCCGCGCTACGGAGGCGGGCAGCCACCGTGGCGTAGAAGTCCGCCGGAACTCCCGGGGGGAGGGAGCCGGCCAGGACCACCCAGCTGGCGCCCTGCGAACGCTCCAGCAGCAGCCCGATCAGGGCTTCCTGCTGTTCCGCGCTCAGCTCCGGGCCGGGTTCGTTGATCTTGGTGGTGACACCGTCCGGCTCGGTGAGGGTTACGTTGCTGCGCAGCGGCTCGGCGATCGGCAGGGCCGCGAACGGCACCTTGTCCTCGCGCAGGCCGCTGAGTACGGGGTCGGATTCGCCGCCCGGCAGGACGGCCACGGTGTCCAGGCCGGAAGCCACCAGGGCGCGGGAGACGTTGACGCCCTTGCCGCCCGAATGCTGGTGGACGGCGACGGCGCGCTGCACTTCGCCGCGGGCCAGGGCGGCGGGGAGCTCGACCGTGCGGTCGAGGCTGGGGTTGGCAGTCAGTGTGACGATCATGCGAGCACGACATCCACACCGGCTTCGGCCAGGGCGGCCGAGAGCTCTTCAGAGGGTTCGCGGTCAGTAATCACGGTGTCTACATCTTTCAGGGCGGCGAATTGGACGAGGGTTTCCGCGTCCAGCTTGGAAGAGTCCGCCACGACGACGACGCGGCGTGCGGAGGTGACGAAGGCGGCCTTGACGGCGGCTTCTTCGGGATCCGGAGTGCTGAACCCGAACGTTGCGTGGATGCCGTTGGCGCCCACGAAGGCGATGTCCGGCCGGAGCCGGGAGGCGGAATCGACCGTGGACTGCCCGACGGCGGCCTGGGTGAGTCCGCGGACGCGGCCACCGAGGATCTGCAGTGCGATGCCCGGGTTGCCGGAAAGCCGTGCGGCGATCGGGATCGCGTGCGTGATGACCACCAGTTCCCCGTCGCCGCCGTTGCTGCGCTGGGAGGCGAGCAGGCCCGCGAGGGTTTCGGTGGTGGAACCTGCGTCCAGGAGGATGCTTCCGGCGGAAGCCTCGGGGATCAGGGCCAGGGCGGCCTGGGCGATGCGGAGCTTCTCCGGCTGGCGCTGGATGGCCCGTTCGCCCACGCTTTCCTCGCGGGTGCTCAAACGGTCCGAGGGGACGGCGCCGCCGTGGACGCGGCGAAGGCTGCCGGCGGATTCAAGGGCGGCGAGGTCCCGGCGGACGGTTTCGGTGGTGATGCTGAAACGTTCCGCGAGGTCGGTCACGCTGACCCGGCCCAGTTCGGCAACGAGCCCGGAGATCAGCTGCTGGCGCTCTTCAGCGAACACATACCCTCCATTGCGTACTAGCAGAATCCGGTTGGTGACCACCATCACATGATGTGGAATTGCTTGACTCTATCTTTGTTCGTGTGGGTATGTCAATAAAAAACAACACAAACACAGATCGCCGGACATGGCTCGTGAGGGCCGCGTAACGCGTGCGTCATGTTAACGGGGTATTTGGGCTCCCGTTGAGGCTGCTTGGGCCTACCGCGTGCTGGACTCCCGGATGATGAATCGGCCGTCGATACCGCCGTCGTGGTCGTCCCGTTTGGGCGTGCCGCCCAATTGCTCGACGAGGGCGGCGATGGCCGCGCGGGCCGTCGCTTCGGGCATCAGGTCCATCGCGGTGATGGGCGGATTGCTGTTGCGGGTCTGCTCCGAATCCGAGCCGGCCACCAGCAGGAAGTCGCCGGGTGTGGAGATTCCGGCTTCGGCCAGCCGGGCCTGCAGGCCCGCGGCGTGGCGGCCTGTGAGGCAGTAGGCGGCGTCGGGCCGATCTTCCATGGCCAGGATCTGCTCGGCGAGGACCTTTCCGCCTGCCAGCCCGCTGGTTTCCTGCTGCACCAGGATCACGGGCTCCTGTCCCCGTTCCGCGCACCATTCCCGGTAGGTGTCCTCGGTGGCGAGATTCCACTGGTTGCGGTCCGTGCCGATGGCGATTGCGACCCGCTGCGCGCCGTTGTCCGCGAGGTGGTCCAGGACCTCGGCGGTGATCAGGGCGGTGTTTGGTTCGATGAAGCTGCCGTAGGAATCGCGTGCCGGGTCCTTGCCGACGGTGAGGAAGGGGATTTCCTCGGCCAGCAGCAGGTCGATCACGGGGTCGTTCTCCACGGGCTCGGTGATGATGAAACCGTCGGCGGCCAGGGACACGCTCGGGGTTTCCGGCAGGGTGGGATCGCTCAGCAGCATCAACCCGTAACCATGCTCCAGTGCGCTCAGCGAGGCGGCGCCGGCGAAGCGCACGAAGTAGTCCACGCCGTCGGGCAGGAAGGACTCGAGGGTGTCCAACGGGCGCAGCACGAGCGCGAGCACGCCAAGGCGGTTGTTCCGCAGGCCGCTCGCGACGGCGTGCGGCCGGTAATGCATCCGGCGCGCGATATCCGCGATCCGGTCCCGGGTGGCATCGGCCACCATCCCCTTGCCGTTGAGGGCGTGGGACACCGTGGTGACGGAGACGCCCGCTTCGCGCGCGACGTCCCGGATGGTGGTCCGGGCGTTCCGTGGGCTCATGGCTGGGTCTGCTTGGTCATGGTAGCCAGAGTAAGCCCTAAAACACTGGGCTGAAAACGATTTGGGGATTTTTGGTGCAGCTATTGCCCAAAACGTTTTGGGTAACTAGCGTCACATTCCACATCCAGCCGTTTGGGGCGGCGCAAAACAAGCTCGGGAGACTTAGTGAACAAGAAACTCATCAGCGCAGGGGCCGCCGGCGTCCTGCTGCTGCTCGCCGGATGCTCGAACGGCGGCAACGCCAAGGCACCGGAAGCCCTCGATTCGAAGGACCTGCTCGTTACCACGCCCGCACCCACGGGCACCCTGGACCGGATCGTCTGGAACAACAACTTCGGCGAACCGCCGTCGATCGATCCCATCAAGGCCGCCGACTACCCCGCCAGCGGCGTGGTCTCCAACCTGTGCGAAAGCCTCTTCCAGATCCAGCCGGACTTCTCGATCAAGCCGCACCTGGCCAAGAGCGTCAAGAACGCCGGCAACACCGCCTACGTGTACGAACTCCAGGACGGCGTGACCTTCTGGGACGGCAAGCCCATGACCGCGGACGACGTCGTGTTCAGCCTCAAGCGGCAGCTGGACCCGAAGGAAATCAGCTACTGGGCCTCCAGCGTCACGGCCAACATCGCCTCCGTGGAGAAGACCGGCCCCAACGAGGTCACGGTGAAGCTCAAGACGCCGGACGCCACCTTCAACAACAACCTCGCCACCCCGGTGGGTGCCGTGGTGGAGAAGGCTCAGCGCGAGAAGGCCGGCGTGGACTACGGCAACCCCGGCTCCGGAGTGATGTGCACCGGGCCGTACTCGGTGGCCTCCTGGAAGCAGGGCGTCTCGATCACGCTGGAGCGCTACGACGGCTACTGGAAGACGGACAAGAAGGCCAAGACCAAGCAGGTCGAAATCCAGTTCATCACCGACCCCGCCTCCATCACCAACGCCCTCGCCACCGGCGCCGTGGACGGCAGCTACGACGTTCCGCTGAGCGCGGTGGGCCAGCTGTCCAAGTCCGGCAGCGGCCAGCTCTTCCGTGGCAAGTCCATGCAGAACATGGCCATCATCAGCACCGGAACCGGGACCCTGGGCGATCCCGCGGTCCGCAAGGCGCTCACCTTGGCCACCGACCGTGAGGCGATCGCCAGGACCGTGTATGAAGGGACCTCGACGGCGGCCCAGTCCCTGGTGCCGGCCGGCGGCTGGGCCTACGGTGCCGAGGTGTTCGAAGCCGCCCGCAAGCAGCTGCCCGCCGTCACGCCGAACCTTGAGGAAGCCAAGAGGGTCATCAAGGACGCGAAGGTGGACCTGTCCAAGCCCATCAAGATCGTCTACCCGATCGACCGCACCTTTTACGCGGACATCATCTCCGAGTTCGCCAACGCCGGTGCCAAGCTCGGCCTGAAGATCGAGCCCAGTGGCGTTCCAGGTGCCCAGTTCGGTGCATTCTTCTCCGACCCCAAGGCCCGTGCCGGCGCCGATGCCTTCGTCACCACCAACTACATGAACGTGGCTGACCCGCTGATCCACCTGGCAGCGATCGCCGGACCTGGCGGCATGCAGAACTACTCCGGCTTCTCCGATCCGAAGATCACCGGGCTGCTGGACAAGGCCCGCGCCACCACCGATGACACGGAACGCGCGAAGCTCACGGTCGAAGCCGAAGCCCTGATCATGGACAAGGAACCCTGGCTTCCCGTGGTGGACAGCTCCACGCGCCTCTACATGAACAAGCGCGTCACGGGTGCCCCGGCGTCCTTCGTCTACCTCTACTACCCCTGGGCTGCCGACCTCGGCGGCAGCGGCAAGTAGCGGCAGGAAACGTGACAGAAAAGGACAAGCCGTGAGATTCCTGATACGCAGGCTGCTGGCCCTTGGCGGTGTGCTGATCGCCTCCAGCATGATCGTGTTCGGCGCCCTCTACCTGGCCCCGGGCAGCCCGGAGCAGTTCCTGGTCCAGGGCCGCACCGTCAGCCCCGAGGTCCTCGAGGCCATCCGGGCGCAGTACTCCCTCGACGACCCGCTTCCGGTGCGCTACTGGAACTGGCTCAGCGGGCTCTTCACCGGGGACATGGGCCGTTCGCTGCTCACCCAGCAGGACGTGGGCGCGTTGCTCGCCAGCCGCATCCCCACCACCCTGTCCCTGGCGGTCTACGCCGCGGTCCTGATCATCATCGGCGGCATCGGCCTGGGCATCCTGGCCGGAACCCGCGGCGGGGTGGCCGAACGGATCGTGATCTTCGCGTCGAACCTGGGGATCGCCGTCCCCACCTTCTTCGCCGCGCTGGTCCTGATGTCCGTCTTCAGCGTGGGCCTGGGCTGGTTCCCGGTCTTCGGCGCCGGGGAGGGCGCCGTCGACCGGGTCTGGCACCTGACCCTGCCCGCGCTGGCCCTGTCGCTGCCCTCGATCGCTGTCATCGCCCGGATCACCCGGACGGCGATCGTCGAGGAGAGCGAATCCGAGCACGTGCTGATCGCCGTCGCCCGCGGGCTGCCGAAGCGGATCATCCTGTGGCGGCATACCGTCCGGAACTCGCTGCTGCCGGTCACGACGGCGGTGGGCATGCACATTGCGGGCCTGGTCGCCGGGGCGTTCGTGGTGGAGTACGCCTTCACCCTGGACGGCATCGGCGCCCTGCTGGTCAACTCCGTGCAGCGCAAGGACTTCGCCGTGGTGCAGGCCATCGCGCTGATCATGGTGATTGCCTTCGGCGTGGTGAACCTGCTCGTGGACCTGCTCTACACCGTCATCGACCCCCGCGTCCGCCTGAAGAAGGGACAGTGAATGCCATGGCAGTGAAGGAAACGACTGCAAGCGAAACCGCAGCAAGCGAAACCGCAGCAAGCGAAACTGCCGTCCTGGCTGACGCCTTGGCCGCGCCCGCCAGTCCCACCAGCCGCCTGGCCGGTGCCCGCCGCCGTCTTGGCTGGATCGGCATGGCCTGCGTCGGCGTGGTCGCCGCCGTGGTGCTGGCCGCCGTCGTCGGGCAGTTCCTGGTTCCCTACGACCCCACGGTCGGTTCGGTCACCCAGCGGCACCTCGGCTCCTCTGCCGAGCACCTGCTCGGCACCGACCAGGCAGGCCGCGATATCTTCTGCCGGCTGATCGCCGGGGCGCGCACCAGCCTGCTGGGGCCGCTGATCGTGGTGGGCGCGACGGCGGTGGCCGGCTCCGCGCTGGCCCTCACCGCCGTCTGGTTCGGCGGAAAGGTGGACGCCTTCCTGGGCCGGGTCCTGGACGTGCTGTTCGCCTTCCCGAGCCTGCTGCTGGCGATCCTCGGCGTCGCGATCTTCGGCCCCGGACTGGTGACGGCCTCCATCGCCCTGGCCGTGGCGTACATCCCCTACAGCGCGCGGGTGATCCGCAGCGTGGCCCTGCGCGAACGGCACCTGCCCTACGTGAAGGCCGCGGAACTGCAGGGAATCAACGGCTTCACCATCACCGTGCGGCACATCCTGCCCAACGTCTGGACCCAGATCCTCACGGGCTCCACCATCAACTTCGGTTACGCGATCGTGGACCTGGCGGCGCTGTCCTTTCTCGGCCTGGGCATCCAGCCCCCGGAAGCGGACTGGGGCCTGATGATTTCCAACGGCCAGGAATCCCTGCAGCAGGGTTTCCCGGAGCAGAGCCTGTACGCGGGCCTGTGCATCGTGGTCACGGTGGCGGCCATGGCCTACATCGGCGAACGGCTGGGCGGGCGCGCCGCGGCCGGAAGGAGCAAGCGATGATCGGTCCCGAACTGATCGGTATTGGGCAACTGGAACTCGGCATCAAGGACCCGGACACCGGCGTGTTGAAGCCGGTGCTGAAGGGCATCTCCCTTGAACTGGGCCGCGGCGAGGCGATCGGCCTCGTGGGGGAATCCGGCAGCGGGAAGTCCATGACCTTGCGCTGCATCCTCGGCATCGAGCCGCGCAATGCTGCGGTTCGCGGCCGGATCATGTTCGACGGCGAGGACCTCCTGAGCCTGCCGGCCGAACGGATGCGCCGGGTGCGGGCCGGCCGGATCGCCTTGATCTCGCAGAACCCGCACGCCTCGCTCAACCCGGTGCTGCCGATCGAGACGTACCTCCTGGAGGGCATGCCGGAGATCCGCAACGCCAAGGCCGCGCGGCTCCGGGCAGGGGAGTTGCTTGAACAGGTGGGCATCCGCAGTGTGGACCGCGTGCTGAAGTCCTTCCCGCATCAGCTCTCCGGGGGCATGCTGCAGCGCGTGGTGATCGCCGGTGCCATCTCCGGCAAGCCGGATCTCTTGCTCGCGGACGAACCCACCACGGCCTTGGATGTCACCACCCAGGCCGAAGTGGCAGCAATCCTCGACGAGAAGCGGCGGGACCTGGGCATGTCCATGATCTTCGTGACCCACGACCTGGACCTCGCTGCCGCCGTCTCGGACCGCCTGGCCGTGATGCGGTACGGGGAGATCGTGGAAATCGGCACCCCGGAACAGATCCGCGATAACCCGCAGCACCCCTACACGCGGATGCTGATGAGCATCCGGCCCACCTTGGACGGCGTACAGCCGGCACTGGCACCGGCGCCGCAACCACAGATCGGGAGCATCCTGTGAGCAGCAACATCATCGAGATCTCCGGACTCAACAAGACCTTCCGCGTGAGCGGAAAACACGAAGCAGTGCGGGCGCTGGACGACGTGTCCGTCACCGTCCGCGAAGGCAGCTGCATGGCCGTGGTGGGAGAGTCCGGCTCGGGCAAGACCACCTTGGCCCGGGTGCTGGTGGGCCTGGAAACCAAGGACTCCGGCGAGGTGTCCATCGCCGGCGCCCCGGTGACGGCATCGCTCCGGCGCAGGGAGCAGCGGCGACGGGCCCGCGCCGTCCAGATGGTCTTCCAGGACCCCAACGGCTCCCTCAACCGTCGGCTTCCCGTGGGGACCGCCGTCGACGAGGTGCTCCGGGCCCATTTCCAGCTCAACGCTGCCCAGCGCAAGGCCCGGGTTTCCGAGCTGTTCCGGAGCGTGGGCCTGACGGACGCGCATGCGCAGTCGCTTCCCGCGAACCTATCCGGCGGGCAGAAGCAGCGCGTGGCGATCGCGCGGGCCTTCGCTGCCGAACCCAAGGTGATTGTGCTGGACGAGGCCGTGTCGGCCCTGGACGTCTCGGTGCAGGCCCAGGTGCTCGAGTTGCTGGACGAACTGCGCCGGGACAAGGGCCTGAGCTACCTCTTCATCACCCATGACCTCTCCGTGGTCCGGAACATCGCCGACGACGTTCTGGTGATGCGCCACGGAAAGGTCCTGGAACGCGGCTCCGTGGGCGACGTCCTGGACCGGCCGAGTTCCCCCTACACGAAACTCCTGCTGGAGTGCGCACCGAAGCCCGGCTGGAAACCCAGGCGCGGCGTGATCGAACACCTTAACTCAGAGATTGCGAGCTAGACGAAGCATGAAAATCCCCACCAAGCGGACCGTCATCACCCTGGACAGCCCCGACCCCTACGAGCGCGGCAAGCAGCGCAGCGCCGCGCTCGGCGCGGAACTGCTCGGCGGACTCGACACGTACTTCCGGCTGTTCCGCACCGTCGGCGTCCCGGAAACCACGGTGAGGTCCGACGCCGAGCGGCTGTTCGACGCCGTCGCCTCCTGGTCGCCGCGGCTCGCCGCGGAGATGAGCGGCACGGCCGACGGCGCCGGCGTCGAAAGCTGGCAGATCGCGGCCCTGAACGGGCGCACCGAAATCCTTTCCCAGGCCCTCGGCACCCGGCCGGGCGAATGCTCCACGATCGGCCGGAAGGGCAGCCACGTGTTCGGCGTGCAAACCTGGGACTGGCACGAGGAACTGGACCCGTACTGGCACCTGCAGTCCGTGGCCGGGCCGGCGCGGTCCTTCGTGGGCCTTACGGAGCACGGCATGCTGGGCAAAATCGGCATGAACGATGCCGGGGTGTCCGTGTTCCTGAACATCCTCGGCCACCAGGACGACCGGCCGGCCGGGGTTCCCGTCCACCTCGTCGCCGCCGAGGTCCTGGCCAACGCAGGTTCAGTGGCGGAGGCCGTGGACATCGTGTGCTCCGCGGGGGCCACCACCTCCACAGCGCTGACCCTCATGGACGAGGCGTCCGCGGTGACGGCGGAAATCGGCCCCGGTGCGGCCGTGCTCATCCAACCGGAGAACGGGACGCTGGCGCACACCAACCATTTCCTGGATGCGGGACTCGCGGCGGGGGAGAAGCCCGGGCTCTACGACCCGGATTCCCAGCAACGCCTGGCCCTGGTGCAGTCCCGGCTGGACGAGGGTCCTTTGCCCGGGAGTGTGGACGAGATTGTGCCCTTCCTGTACTCCGGTCCGGGCGAGCCGGGCCTCTGCTGCGTCCCCGCGCCGGAGGCCGCGTTCGGCAGCCGCTGGGCCACCCTCGCCACGATCACCATGGAGAACCGCAAACGCGAGATGCGGGTGGCCGACGGCACCCCGCTCGACGCTCGGGGCCAGGAATGGCTGGCGCTGACGCCGGCGTCGTAGCGTAACGTCCGGTGAGTGTCCGACGGCGATGGCAGTAGCGTGAGTCGCGACGAGATTGCGGTGCGGGAGTCCGCGCAAAAGCAAGGGCTGTTGCTCTGCCCTCCCGACACGGGTCCGTACTTGCGCCTCGCCTGGCGTGCCCAGGGGACGGCGCCCGACTCAGTGATGTCCTCGGGCCGAGCGCCCAAGGGCGCGGTCACGATTGCTTCGGCGCCTCTAAGCGAGGACGACAAATATCCGAGCTTCTATCTTCGGGTGGTGGATGGTCGGCCGTGGCTGCGTGGCTGCGTGGCTGCGTGGCTGCGTGGCTGCGTGGCTATCGGTGCGACGACCAGCACATCTGGTCACCGGAGGACCGTTTCGCTTTCCGGCTGCCTGAACGGACTTGACGAGCGCGGCGGAGCCAGCGCGGGGGAGCTGGGCCAGCGTAGGGAGCCGAGCCAGCGTAGGGAGCCGGCAAGGCCCGAGGAAAACCGGGGCGGCTCAGAGGCGGTTCAGAACGGTGGCGGAGGACCGGTGTCTCCACCTTGTCTGGCGGCGTTAGCGGGGATCGATCCTGGGGTCTTGCCGGTGCCTGCCGTGTAGCTTGCAGGTGTGGGTGGAGAGTCTGTGTATTTCCGGCCGCTCGGGCTGGTCCATTCCAGGACCCCGGCCCCGGTTTGGCGGATCGTCCAGCGGGTGTGGTGTTTGAGCATGTGGTGGCGCCGGCAAAGTCCGGCGAGGTTGCCGGTTTCCGTGGCCCCGCCGAGTGCGGCGTCGTGCGTGTGGTCCAGGTCCAGTTCGCGGGCCTTGATTCCGCAGCCGGGGAAGCGGCACCTGCTGTCCCGGGCGGTGAGGAGGCGTTTGAGGTCCTCCCCGGGCCGGTACCTGTCCACGGCGAGGACGGCGCCGTTGATGGGGTCGGTCAGGACCCTGTTCCACGCGGTGGCCTGTCCGGCGAGGATCCGTGCGGTGGCGGGGTCGATGGGGTGTTGCCCGTTCAGTTCGGCCGGGACGCGGGTGCTGCTGCTCGCTGCGGCGTGGCCCGGAGCGGTCTTGCCTGCGGCTGCGTTGCCTGCGGTCCGGACCGTCTCGCCATCGATCAGGGTCAGGACGGGGACTGTGACGTCCACCCGGGCGGTGATCGCGGTCAGGAGCCCGTCCGGGGTGTCGTGTCCGGTCGGGGCGCCGCACAGCAGCAGCTCCGCGAGGAGGTCGGCACGGAGCTGATCAGTGCTTCGGTGCATTCCAGCAGTTTCGGGTGTCTGGTTTCCGCCGGCTTCGGCATGTGCTTGGGCCATCCGGGTGAGGCGGTCGTGGATGCCGTAGGCCACCGCCGCGGGCAGGATGGCGGCGAGTTCGGCCATGCCGTCGGGCAGGGGTGTCACCCAGACGCGGCGTTCCCCTGCCGCCCGCTCGTGCCGGGTGCCCATAGGAGCAGCCTGGGCTTTCTCGGCCTCGCGGACGGCAAGGCGCCGCACCCGGCCGGGAGCCTGCCGTTCCGCGCACGGCACGACGGAGGCCTCGTACCCGGCGAGGGCGGCGGGATCATCCAGTGCCGCACCGGCGTCCTGGATCATCCGGGCATGGGCCAGGCTGATCCTGCCGTGGGCGAGGGCGCCGAACGTGGCCGGGAAGCGGTCCAGCAGCTCCACGGCCTGGCCCATCTGCCGCTGCACGGTACGGTCGTTGGCGCGGGTGGCCGTGGCGATCTCGGCCGCCACCGCCCGCTGCGCCAGCTCCGCGGCATCCCACCGCGCGCCATTCAACACGGACGGCACCGCAGAGCCTGAGGCCGGGCCGCCGCCGTCGTTACCGCCGCCGTCGTTCATCACCTCCGCAAGCCGCGACGCCATGGCAAGCGTGTACTCCCGCAAGGCCTGCAAACCGGCGATCGCCGACTCCAGAGACTCAAGCGTGGAAACCAGCCCGTCCAGCACCAACAACGGAGAGGACGCCGCAACGGGCTGCGTCCCCTTATCCAGGCTGCTGGTGATCTCCATAAACCCATCACACCACCAGGCACTGACTTTTTTGGGAGTCCTCCGAACTTGGCCCAGGCGCCGGCGCCTCCCTTGTGCCAGCGGCCTTCGGAATCCTTTTTCACGATGCGCCGACCAGAAGGCGGACGCCTGGAGCTCTCCTTGCCGGCAGCCGGGGCCATGCCCGGAGCTCTCCTCCGCCCGCCGTCGAAATGTCCGCCTACCCCACGACGCGCCGCCCCGAAGCGTCGAGCCGGATGCCCAGGTGCTTCGGGGTGCGCAGCACGATCGAGCGGTCCACGATCTCCGCGAAGGGCAGACGCTCGCCGAGATGCCGTTCCAGCAGGGTGATGTCTTCGATGCGGCGCAGCCACACGGCCACCACCAGCGAGTAGTTGCCCACCGTGGTGGTGACGAGCCGGACCTCGTCCAGGCCAACGAGTTTCCCGGCCACCGAACCCACCTGGGTTGCCGGCACGCGCATGAAGAACCATACATATACCGGCCAGCCCGAATACGGCCGGGCCACCTCAAGCCGGATCACCACGCGCTGCTGGGCGAGGACCGTGCTCAGCGTGCTCCGGGCCCGGGCCTGGCTGATTCCGAGCTCGCCGGAAATCCTGGACACGGAGGCGCGGGCGTCCTCGCGGAGTATCCGGAGCAGACCGTCCTCGATGTCCGCTGGAACCCTGGACAGGAGCTCCTTCGGGGGCGCAACGGCCCGCTCCAGCGCCTTGACCTCGCCCGCGTTCAGGGAGCGCAGGCGCCACACCTGGGCATCGGCCACTACCTGGATGGAACGGTGCGTGCGCATGCTGCGGATGCCTTCCACCGTGGACAGCCGGTCCAGCACGTACCGGGACAGCTCGGCATCGTCCCTGCAGATCAGGGTGACCACCATGTCGCGCCCGCCCGCTGTCAGGTCGATCGTCAGCACTTCCGGGTCGTTGGCCAGTTCTTCTGTCACCGTGGCCATGCTCGACGGCGCACACTCGATTTCCAGGAAGGCCGTCACCACGCCCCTTCCGGCACCCTGGTAGCAGCCGATCCAGGCCAGGCCCTCCTCCTGCAGCTGTTCCCAGCGCCGGGCGAGCGTCACAGGGTCCGCTCCGACGGCTGGCGCCAGGGTTGTCCACGGCGCGCGCGGGCGGACCTGCAAGGCATGCAGAAGGCGGAGATCGCGCTCGTCGAAATCAAAATCCTGCATAGAACCTATAACTTTCTTGAATTTCCTGCATATCCGAGGCGCTGTGATGCGCGTTATATAGCTTAGAAGCCCGTTCGGTTTCCATCATCAGTCCCCAGCAAGGAAATCCCATGACTTCAACAACTCTCCTCGCCGCCTCCAAGCGCACCAGACGTTCCTTGGCATGGCTCTGGCCCATCGGCGGGCTCGCGTTGCTGATCGCAACGCTGGGCCAGCTCATCGGCCCGATGGTCATTCCCGTCGGGTTCGCCGCGATCACCATCCTCCCGATGGTGTGGGGCATCCTGGCAGGCGGGATCGTTTCCTCGCAGAAGTTCCGACCCCTTCCCCGGACCTTCCAGTCCGCAGCCGGCGCACTGATGGGTATTTCCGTCCTGATCCTTGTGGGCAGCCTGGCGTTCACCATGGGCCCCAACCTCCCCCTGCTCTTCCGCGCCGGCCCGGCCCTGTTGCTCCAGGAAGTCGGGCACCTGCTCGGCACCCTGATCCTCGCCCTCCCGATGGCCGTCATGCTCAAGATGGGTCCGGCCACCATCGGCGCTACCTTCTCGATCGACCGCGAAGGCTCCTTCGCCATGGTCAGTGAGCGCTACGGCACCGACTCCCACCCGTACCGCGGCGTCCTGTCCATGTACGTCTTCGGCACCATCTTCGGTGCGGTCTTCATCTCCCTGCTGGCCTCCGTCACCGCTTCCCTGGGTATCTTCGACCCCCTGGCCTTGGCCATGGGCGCCGGCGTCGGCTCCGGCTCCATGATGGCGGCCGGCGCGGCGAGCGTGGCCGCCCAGTTCCCCGAGCTGAAGGACCAGATCGTTGCCGTCGCCGGCACCTCCAACGTCATCACCAGCCTCCTGGGCGTCTACGTTGGCATCTGGATCGCACTGCCCCTCGCGGACAAGATCTACCACGCGTTGATCCGCCGCTTCCCGCACCTCGGTTCCGCCGCAGATGCCGCGGGCACCGCCGCCGCCGCGGGCGCCGCCGCTCCCGCGGGCGCCGCCGCTCCCGCGGCCGCCGCCGCTCCCGCGGACATGGCCGCCGTCGAGTCGGCCGCCGTCGAATCCGCCTCCGCGGAAGGCGAGAACCGCGGCCCTGTGCGGGTTCCGCTTTACATCGCCATGCCCGTCCTGACCGTAATCGGCGTCTTCATTGCCTCGATCGCCGCAGGCGGCTTCTCATGGAACATCGTGGGCGGCTACCTCATCATCGACGCGCTGCTGCTGGCCGGCTTGGGCCTGTCCAGGCTGTGCCGCGGCAAAGTGCCCAGCATGGTCTTCATCATCACCCTCGGTGCCCTGGCCTCCAGCCCGGTCTCGCCGATCGCCAAGCCCCTCATCACCATGGTCGGCAGCGTCAACTTCCTGTCCATCTGCACCGTGGTGCTCACCGTTGCAGGCCTGAGCCTCGGCAAGGACATCCCGCTGCTGCGCCGGATCGGCTGGCGGATCGTGCCGGTGGGCCTGGTCGCCATTGCCTCCTCGTACCTCTTCTCCGTGGTCATCGCCCAGTTCACGCTCGGCCTCGGCCACCACTGACGCAGCCCGCTGCACCGACAACCCGCCGAACCCGCCACACCCGAAAGGCCACCATGCCCAGCCAAGCTACCGCCGTCGACGTCGAAACCCTCAAGAAGGGGGCCTCCGTCACCATCGCCTCCTGGGAAGACCGCCTGCGCGAAGTCAGCCGGATCATCCACGACAACCCGGAACTTGCCTTCGAGGAACGGCTCGCCGCTGAAACGCTGGCGTCAGTCGCGGAGGAGGCCGGCTTCGCCGTCGAGCGCGGCGCTTATGGCATGGAGACCTGCTTCGAAGCGGTGCGCGGCAGTGGGGACTTCACCGTGGTGATCTGTGCCGAGTACGACGCCCTGCCGGAGATCGGGCACGCCTGCGGCCACAACATCATTGCGACGGCGGGCCTCGGCGCCGCGCTCGCGCTCGGCGAAGTTGCGGACGAACTCGGCCTGCGGGTGGTGCTGCTCGGCACGCCGGCCGAGGAGCACGGGGGCGGCAAGGCGCTGCTGCTCGAAGCCGGCGCCTGGGAGCAGGCCACGGTGTCCATGATGGTGCACGGCGCCACCGGCGAGGACCTCAGCTGCGCCATCACCCGCACGCAGGCGGTTGACCGCTTCGCCGTCACCTTCAACGGCCGTGCGGCCCATGCCGCAGCCGCCCCGGATAAGGCCATCAACGCCGGCGACGCCGCCACGATCTCCCTCGTGGCCATCGGCCTGCTCCGCCAGCAGCTCGCCGACGGCATCCGCCTGAACGCCTTCGTGGAGCGCGGCGGCGAAGTCACCAACATCATCCCGGCCCGCACGGTGGTCAGCGCCGAGGTCCGCGCGCATGACCTGGCGACCCTCGAGGACGTCAAGGAGCGCATGCTGAACTGCTTCGCCGGCGGTGCCCGGGCCAGCGGCTGCACCTGGGAGGTCGCCCCCACCGAACCGCGCTACGAGAACCTGGTCCAGAACACCCTGCTCGCCGAAGCCTGGGATCGGAACCTGACCGCCATGGGCCGTACCGTGGTGCAGACCAGCCGGCTCGGCGGTGGTTCCACGGATATGGGCAACGTGTCCCACGCCGTGCCGTCCATCCACCCGATGATCTCGGTGCTGGGTGCCAGCGGTGTTCCGCACACCGCCGAGTTCGCCGCCGACGCCGGATCACCCGCGGGCGAGCAGGCCGCCCTTGACGGCGCGCTCGGCATGGCCTGGACCACCATCGACGCCGTCACCAACCCGGATACCCGCGAGGCGCTGCTGGCGCTGCAGGCCGCGCGCCGCCCGGGCGCCACCCGCAGCCCGGCCCTCGGCTAGGGGCTAATAGCAACAGGCGGCAGGCCGCCGTCGGGAACCGGCGCCGACGGCGGCCTGCCGCGTTGGGTATGGGTGCTTGGCAATCGGGGTGCCGCGAATTCGCTGGAGGGCTGCGGGGACGCTGGAACGTTTCGGCGACCCCGCAGGCTTCCCGCGATCCCGGTGCATCGAGCCCTCGATGGCCAGCCCTGGCCCCGGCGACCGGCGTCGCCCCGCTAGGCTTTTCCCCATGGATACCGTCCTCTGGTCCAAGCCCGAAAACGAGCGTGCGGGAACGCCCCTGCTGGTGATGATGCACGGCTACGGCACGGACGAGCAGCGCATGGCCAAGCTCTTCCCGGAGCTGCCGGAGGAATTCACCTGCGCCGCGCCCCGCGCTCCCATGGTGATCGGCGACGACTACGGCTGGTTCCTGCTGGACTACTTCCTGGCCAACGACTTCGCCGACGTCATCACGGCCGCCAATAAAGTGTTCGCATGGATCGATTCGGTCAAGGGCAAGCACAGCAGCGTGAGCCTGCTGGGGTACTCCCAAGGCATGGCCATGGCCAGCACCCTGCTGCGGCTCCGGCCACACGGCTTCAAGGCAACGGTGGGCCTGTCCGGCTTCGTCCTGGACAACGAACTGCTGGCCATGAGTGAATCCTTCGACACCCGGCCGCCGTTCTTTTGGGGCCGGGACAAAGCGGACCCCGTGATCAACGAGGACGCCGTGGAATACACCGCCGGTTGGCTGGAGCAAAACACCGCCCTCACCGCCCGCACCTACCCCGGGATGGGCCACCGGATCGAGGCCATGGAACTGGCCGATGTGGGCACCTTCCTGCGCCACTATGTCCTCCGCTGAAGTGCGGCCCGCGTAACACTGGCGACGCGTTCGTGCAGCCCTTGATAGGCAAAATTGTAAACGCTTACAATTTCTCGATGCGGTGAGTCGCCGTACCGTTCAACAAGCATGGAAAGGGTTGAGGCCGTGTTGCATGGTTAGTGCCCAGCGCGCCACCATCCAGGACGTTGCTGTCCTCTCAGGATTGTCCATTTGCACCGTTTCCCGGGCCCTGCGCAATTTGCCCAATGTGTCCGAAAAGGCCCACCGCAAGGTTGCCGAAGCCGCAGAGAAGCTTGGCTACCGCGCATCCTCCGCCGCCGCACGGCTGGCCGGCGGAAGCACAGGCTCCATCGCCATCATCGCTCCCACAGCCACGGCCTGGTTTTTCGCCCAGGCAGTGGAATCGGCCGAGGAAGTCTTCGCCGACGGCGGTCACGACACCGTCCTGGTCAGCCTCCGCAATAACGCCGAGGTCAGGAGCCGGGTGTTCGCTGACCTTGCCGCCCTGCGCCAGCGCGTGGACGGGGTCCTGCTGCTGAACGTGGACCTCGACGCCGAGGAAATCGACGCCCTGGCAGGATCCGGACTGGCAGTCGCCAGCGTTGGAATGAGCGGGGTCCCCTGGGATAACGTGGGGATCGACGACGAACACGCCGCCTGGGCGGCCACCTCCCACCTGCTGGAGCTGGGCCACTGGGACCTGGCAGTGCTTTCCGGCCGGGAACTGGGCGGGCATTCCGTACGCACCAGCAACAACCGCCTGGATGGTTTCAGCCGTGCCCTGGCCGAACATGACCTCACCGTCCACCCGGACCTTGTGGTCAATGCCGGCTCCTCGATCGAGGGCGGGCGGAGTGCCATGACCGAGCTCATCGCGCACCGCGGCTTGCCCAGCGCGCTCTTCGCCGACTGCGACGAGATCGCCTTCGGAGCCCTGATGGCCTTGCGCGAGCACGGCCTGGGCGCCCCAAAGGACGTGTCCGTGATCGGGATCGACGACCACCCCATGAGCTGGTTCCTCGGTCTGAGCACGGTGGCTCAGCCCGTTGCGGACCAGGGCGCCTTCGCGGCGAACCTGCTCTGCGAACGCCTGCTGAATCCGGAGCAGGACCACCAGCCCACCAGCCATTTCCTCGACACCAAACTCATCGAACGCAAGACCACGCGCCGCAAACGCCGAACGGACAAGAACCATGACTGAATCCCACGCTGCCCTGAGCTCCACCTGGACGGGTGCCTCGGCCCTGCTGTTCGACCTCGACGGCGTGCTGACGCCCACCGCGGTGGTGCACGAACAGGCCTGGCAGGAACTGTTCGACGGCTACCTCGCCGAGGCCGGCCACGCCGAGGGCTACCAGGAGAGCGACTACTTCGACTTCATCGACGGCAAACCGCGCTTCAACGGCGTCCGGGATTTCCTCGCCTCCCGAGGGATCACCCTGCCCGAAGGCCCCACGGACGACGCCCCGGACAGCCCCACCGTGCAGGGCCTTGGCAACCGCAAGAACCTGATCTTCAATGAAATTGTGTCCACCCGCGGGGTGGAGCCGTACGCCGGCTCCGTCCGTTTCATCCACGCCGCGCTGGAGCGCGGACTCAAGCTCGCCGTCGTCTCCTCCTCCCGGAACGCGCCGGCGGTACTCAAGGCCGCCGGACTGGACGGCTACTTCCCGGTGGTGGTCGACGGAGAGGTGGCGGCCGCCGTCGGGCTTCCCGGCAAACCTGACCCGGCGACCTTCGACTACGCGGCCCGCCTGCTGGACGTTCCGGCGGACGAATGCATCGTTGTGGAGGATGCGGTTTCCGGCGTGCAGGCCGGCAGCGCCGGCAACTTCCGGGCGGTGATCGGGGTGGACCGCGGTGCGGGCCGCCAGACCCTGCTCAACGCCGGGGCCACCTTCGTGGTGGATGACCTCGACGACCTTCTCTGAACCTCCCCAAGCTCTGAACCCCAGGCCCTCCCCAAGTTCTGAGCCCCCCAAGTTCCGAACCTCCCCCCAACCCCTCCGTTCGAAAAGGCACCTCCCCATGGCACTGATCAGTTCCGACCGGCTGCGCTTCCCCTGTGAACCCTGGAAGCTCGTGGAATCCATCCATGTCCCCGGCGACGCCGGGACCCTTGAAACCCTTTTCAGCCTCGGCAACGGCCACCTCGGAATCCGCGGCGGCCACTGGGCCCCCGCTGACGGCGATCTCCCCGGCACGTTCATCAACGGTTTCCACGAAATCTGGGACATCAAGCACGCCGAGAACGCCTACGGCTTCGCCCGCACCGGGCAGCGGATCGTGTACGTTCCGGACGCCAACAACTTCAGCGTGATGGTCGACGGCGAGCAGCTCTCCCTCGGGGAGTCCAACGTGCGCGACTACCGGCGCACCCTGGACTTCGCCACCGGCGTGTACGAATGCGCCGTCACTTGGGAATGCCGCTCCGGCGCTGTTGTCACCACCGTTGAGCGGCGGGTGGTGGGCTTCGATTCCCGCGGCTGCCTCGGCATCGAATTCAGCCTGAGCGCGGACCGCCCCACCTCCGTGGACATCACCTCCGCCGTCCTCAACCGGCAGGACCAGCCTGTGGAGGACCACTCGGCCCACGACCCGCGGCGCTCCGGCCGCCACGCCGGCCGGGTGCTGCGTCCGCTGCACCTGCAGGGCTCCGACGGTTCGCTCCGCCTTGCCTGGGAGACCGCGGAATCCCGGCAGCGCATCGGCCTGGCAGTGGACCACTGGATCTCCCTCGACGGCCAGCCCTTCGACACGGTAGTGGGGGAGGACGAATCGACTGTCCGTTACGTCCTGGCAGTGAACGACGGCGAGACCTTCCGTCTTGAGAAGAGCGTCAGCTATGTGGTGAACGCGGTCGATGAAACGGTTGAGGAGCCGGGCGAAGCGCTTGCCGCGGAGGCCGAGCTGCGCCTGGCCACCTTCGGCGCCTTGCTGGCTGAAAGCGCGGCGCACTACCGCGACTACTGGGCCACGGCGGACATCGTGATCGGCGGTCAGGCCGAGATGCAGCAGGCCGTGCGCTGGAACCTCTTCCAGCTGGCCCAGGCCACGGCGCGGGCCGGAGTTGCGGGCATCCCGGCGAAGGGCGTGAGCGGTTCGGGCTACGAGGGGCATTACTTCTGGGACCAGGAGATCTACCTGCTGCCGTATCTGAGCTACACCAACCCGGCCGCGGCCCGGCAGGTCCTGGAATCACGCCACGCCATGCTGCCCGACGCCCGGGTCCGGGCCAAGGAGCTCAGCGTGGACGGCGCGCTGTTCCCGTGGCGCACCATCAACGGCCTGGAAGCCAGCGCCTATTACGCCGCCGGCACCGCCCAGTTCCACATCGCCGCGGCCATCGCCTTCGCGGCCAACCGCTACCAATGGGCCAGCGGAGACACCGCTTTCGCCAACGAGATCGGTGCCGAACTGCTGATCGAAACCGCCCGGATGTGGGCGTCCCTGGGCTTCTTCGGCAAGGACGGAATGTTCCACATCCACGGCGTCACCGGCCCGGACGAGTACACGGCAGTGGTCAACGACAACCTCTACACCAACGTCATGGCCCGCTTTAACCTGCGGGCCGCGGCGGAGCTGGAGCACCCGGACGTGCCGCAGAGCGAGCGGATCATCTGGCGGCAGGCGGCCGAGCGGATGTCCCTGCCCTACGACCCGCACATGGAGGTCCACTCCCAGGACAACGACTTCATGACGCTGGAGCCCTGGGACTGGAACACCCCGCGGTCCAAGTACCCGCTGCTGCTGAACTTCCACCCGCTGGTGATCTACCGTCACCAGGTGCTCAAGCAGGCGGATACCGTGCTGGCGATGTTCCTGCAGTGGCAGGACTTCAGCGCGGAGGAGAAGCAGCGCGCCTTCGACTTCTACGACCCCATCACCACCGGCGACTCCACGCTGTCCGCCTGCGTCCAGGGGATCATCGCCGCCGAGGTGGGATACTCCGACGTCGCGTTGAAACACTTCACCGAGGCGCTGTTCATCGACCTGGACAACACCCACGCCAACACCGTGGACGGCGTGCACATCGCATCCACGGGCGGCATCTGGAGTTCGCTGGTGTGCGGTTTTGCCGGCATGCGGGACCAGGGCGAGGTGCTGCACTTCGACCCCCGCCTGCCGGAGGAGTGGGACAGCCTGTCCTTCCGCCTGCGGCTCCGCGGGCAGGTGCTGGACGTGGAACTGCGGCCCGGCAGCATCGCCCTTTCGGCCCGTGCGGACCACCTTGGACGTTCCGAAGGCGGACTGTCCGGCGGCGGCACCGGACTGGAGGTGAGCGTCCGCGGCCAGCGCGTCGTCGTCGGGCCCGAAACGGTCACGCTGCCGCTCGAGGCGGTTCACGCCCCGGTTCCGTCCGTCTTCCCGAGCCTGTTCCCGACCGCCGGCGTGCCGGTGGTCGGAACGCTGGAAGGCTAGAGACCGCAAGGCGCCGGTGCAGCTGGATCCCAGCTGCACCGGCGCCTTTGGTTTCAAGTGTTCCTCCGGTCGACCGCCCCTATTTGGTGATCGGCTTGGCGCCCGAGAGGCTGATGGTTTGTCCGGCGGCGAGTTCTCCGTCCGGGACGCTTGTGAATTCGTACCAGGTGCGGGGGCCGGCAGTCTTCGGACGGTTCGCGGCGCTCAGCTCGGCCGGCTCCAAGTTGAAGCGGAACGCAACCTGGCGTTCGGTGTCTCCCGCCGCCGTCGTGTACGTCAGCGGCACGCCGTCAGCGTTCCGGCTGAAGGTGCCCCTTGCGCCGTCGACCGTTGCCTCGCCCGGCATGAGGGTCACCTTGGTGCCGGCTGGAAGTGGGGATCCCACGCTCAGTCCGGGGTTGTACTCGAGCAACTGGGCGGTAGTGCGCCGGAACTTGTAGCCGAGGCTGTCCAAGGAGTCCCCGTCGACGGTGGTGTAGTAAATCGCGTGGCCGAAGGAATTGCTGGTGGCCTGGCCCTTGCCCGACCTCGGATCCACCGGCTTCTTCTGCAACGCGATGGTCCTGCCCGGGTGCAGGAAGTACACATTGCCCTGCTCGTGGACGTAGGGCACCTTGTTTGCCTCGGCCAGCTGGTCTTCCGTGATGCCGAAACGGTAGGCGATCCCGTCGAGGGTATCCAAGTCCGCCACCACGTAGCTCAACGGGATCCCGTTGGCATCCGTTGCGGCGGCGCCGCGCGCACCAGCGACGGGGCCCGACGGCGGAATCAAGCGGAGTTTCGTTCCTTGCCTGACCGGTGCTCCCGCAGGGAGCTTGTTGAAGCCGGCGAGTTTGGTCTCTGAAAGCTCGAATGCCGCCGCGACCTTGGCGAGGGTGTCGCCGGCCGCCGTGGTGTAGAAGTCCACGTTGCCGAAGGAATCGAGCACTTTCAGCCCAGCCAGGTTATCGGCCGTGGTCTGTTCTGCCGGGTCGGATTTCACCCCGGTGACAACAGGACTTGCGGTCGGCCCCGCGGCTGGCGTTTCCGTTCCCGTACAGTCCACTAACCCGGTTGCGAGTCCAGCCACGAGAACTGCGGCGAGAACAACGGCTCCCGCCCGGTTTCCGGCGTTGCTAAAACTGTGCGTCAAAATATCCCCCAATACATCACCGCGAATTCAGTTCCGCGGGGCGCCCATTGAGCATAAGGGATTCAGCCCGTCAGGGAGCGCCGGTCTCAGCATCTGTCGGACAATTCCGGACGCTCTGGGCGCGAAATAGCGGCCGGCACCGGCGGCCGGCACCGGCAAACGGAACAGGCAAATGGGAAGGCATCGCCCCCGGGAGCAGCTCAGTGTCCGCGGACGCCGTCCGCGTCTGCGCTCCCGTCAGCCTCGACCTCACCGGCCAAAGCCTCCTCACCGGCCAAAGTCTCCTCGCCGGCCAAAGCCTCCTCACCAGCCGCAGCCTCCTCGGCAGGCGCAGCCCCGGCCGTAGGCTCAGCTGTCGGCTCAGCGTCCAGCGGGTGCTCGATTTCGTCCCTCAGCATGTGCGCCGCGAAGAGGGCCACCACGGACATCAGCGGACACACCACGCCGGCGGCCAGGAAGATCAGCCAGATCGGCACCACCTGCGCAGCGGGCCCGGAGAGCGCCATGGACACCGGCATCAACGCCAGCGACACGAAGAAATCCAGGCTCGAGATCCGCCCCAGCAGATGCGGCGGGACCCGGCGCTGCAGCAACGTGCCCCAGATGACCATGCCCACGCTGCCGGTGGCGCCGAAGATGAACAGCGCCGCGGCCAGCACCCAGAAGTTGTCCATGATCCCGACGGCGGCCAGGGGCAGGCTGCCGAGCCCCCAGGAAGCGAGCATCACCGTGAGGTAGCGCCGGGGCAGCTTGAACGAGGCCGTGGCCAGCGAGGCAATCGCACCGCCGACGCCCATCACCGCCAGCAGGAAGCCGAACATCCGCGAATCGCCATGGAGCTGGTCGCGGACCACGAAGGGCATCAGCACCTCGATCGGGCCGATGATGAAAAGCACGGACAGGCAGGCCCAGATCAGGGTCCATAGCAGCCAGGGCGTGCGGATCGTGTAGCTGACGCCCTCGCGCAGGTCGTGCAGGAATGAGCGGACGGCGCCGCCGGAACCGCGCGGGGAACCGGAGCCCCTGGAGCCACCGCCCGCAGCCCCGTTCGCCGGCGCATCCAGGGTGTGCCGGCCCAGGAGGTTGAGCACGATGAACGCCGTCAGGTGGCACAGGGACACCCCGGTCACCGCCCACGGCGGCGAGAGCGAGGCCACCAGCACACCGGCCACCGCGGGCCCCGCGGCCTGCTGCAGGATCGGCCGCATGGTGCCCTCCATGCCGTTGGCTGCGAGCAGGTCCTCGGCGGGAAGGATCCGCGGAAGGATCGCCGAGTACGCCGGGAAGAAGAACGCCGCGCCCACGCCCAGGACGAAGGCGCCGGCGGTGAGGTGCCAGAGCTGCAGCAGCCCGGTCATCGAGAGCAGGCTGACGGTGCCGATCACTGCCAGGTTGGCGCCCTCGACGGCGATGATGAGCAGCCGCTGCGGCACCCTGTCCGCCGCGATCCCGCCCGCCAGCACGAACGCCACCAGGCCGACTGCCGCCGCCGTCGCCACCAGGGACAGCTCCACCGGCCCGCCGCCGAGCTGGATCACCTGGTACACCATGGCAACCGCCCACATGCCGGAACCGAAGATCGAAATGGCCAGGGCGGTGATCAGCACGCGGTATTCACGGTGCGCAAAGGGCCGGAGGGCTCGCGGGGCAGCCATCAGCCCAGCCTACCGCCGGAACTTCGCCGTTTCGATGGGGGCACGGTGCAGGCGGGATCAGTGCCGACGCGGGGACTTCAGCCCGGTTTCCAGCTTGCTGCGGACCTCGCGCTTCACGCGTGAGGCGAGTTCGCCGTCGTGCGCTTCCAGGAAGGTGCGCACCGCGCCCGGGTCCCACGGCACCAGGGAGCGCAGCGCCCAGCTGAGCGCTTTCACCACGGTGTCGTCCCGGTCATGCATGAGGAGGACGACGACGGCGAGGGTGCGGTCGCGGTCGCCAGTTCCCCAGCGGGAGCGGGTGTTGAGGACGGTGGTGGACACGAGCGCCAGCCGTCGCCACCAGCGGTTGCCGTTCCTGGCCCAGCCTGCGACGTCGGCATCGCTGACCAGTCCCTCGCGCCAGGCCGGGCCGCTGAGAATGGTGCCGAAGGCATCGGCCTGGCCCCAGGACGCGATCTCCGAACCGAGTTCCTGCAAGCTGGCCGCAGTCAGCGAGTGGAAGGCGGCGTCGTGCGCATTGATCAGTTCCCAGCCCAGCCAGTCAAAGCCGGCTGCCCGGAGGCCGTCCGCGAGTTCGAAGACGACGGCGGCGTCCGCCGTCGCGATCTGGGCGGAAAACCTGCGCCGCAGGGCACGGAGGCTGGCGGCATCAGCCTTGTGCAGGGCGTGTACTTCGTCGAGTACACGCTCCAACAGTTGCCCCGGTTTGGCGTCCCCCGGAGATCCCGCAAGCAGGCGTGGAGCCACGCTTAAAGTTTAGGATCGCCGGGGATTTTGGGCTATTGGCCGGCGGGCTCGTCTTCGTCCGGACCCTCGGCGGGATCCTGGCTGTGCAGCCCGGTGTCGTGCGAAACCCAACCTTCGGTTTCGCCCTCGGCGGGCGCGTCGCTGTGGTGCCTGACGTCGTTCAGATTGCTGTTCTTCTTCATTCCGGATACTTCCTGTCCTGGCTCGGACCGGTCCTTGCGAACGCTCCCAGTCTACGCCGGGGGGTTGTCGCATGGGCCCACGCCGCCCGGGTTCCCTGGCCGAAGCGAAGCGAGGATAGGGAGGCGGTGGGGACTAGCGCCTCGCTTGCTCCCCAACCTCGCAAGCTCGGTCGGGGACCCCTGCAAGCTAGGCTTGGGGAGTTGGACCCGAACTCTTTCCAAGGCGGAGGTGAGCATGGCAAAGCGCCCCAACCCGGCGGTGAAGATTGCCCAGGAGACCGTCCACAAGGCGGTGTTCGACGAACACGGCAACGCCAAGCCCGGAGTCCACAGCGTGCTCCTGCGCGCGGTGGATGTGCAGCGGCCGCTGGTCCTTGCCAACCTCCGGCGCCTGCGTCGCCGCCACCCGCACGCCACGGCCGTTCAGCTGGCCGCCAAGCTGGAGCGGGACTACCTGCTCGCGGTCACCGGCGGGGGAGCCGCCGTGGGAGCCACCGCCGTCGTGCCCGGACTGGGAACGGCAGCCTCGCTGGGACTGTCCGGGCTGGCAACCGTCGGTTTCCTGGAGGCGACCGCCCTGTACGCGGCGTCGCTTGCCGAACTGCACGGCATCCACCTGACCGACCCGGACCGCGCCCGAACCATGGTCATGGCGATCATGCTCGGCGAGGAAGGAACGGCCTTGCTCGGCGCACTCAGCGGACAAAGCCGCGGCCGCGGCAAGGGCGTCACTCAAGCCTGGGGAAAGACGCTCAGCAGGAAGCTACCTGGCGGCGGTTTCGGCGTGGTCCGGGACGCCATCCAGCGGGCCTTCCTCCGGAACCTCCTGAAGCGCCAAGGCACTGCCTTCCTCGGCCGGGCACTGCCCTTTGGTGTCGGAGCCGTGGTGGGCGGCGGCGGGAACCTGATGATGGGCCGGGCCGTGGTGGCCTCGGCCAAGCACGCCTTCGGGCCGCTGGCGGACACCATTCCCGGCGAGCTGCTGGCCGACGCACCGGACTCGTACACGAACAACAACACACTCCCGGAGGGTGGAAACCATGGATCTTAACGCTGACCTGGGGGAGGGCCTCGGCTCCTGGACCATCGGGGACGACGCCGCAATGTTCCGGCTCGTCAGCAGCGCCAATGTGGCTTGCGGCTTCCACGCCGGGGACCCCATCACCATGTTGGACAGCTGCCGGGCCGCCTCCGAACTGGACGTCCGGGTGGGCGCGCACATCGGCTACCGGGACCTGCACGGCTTCGGCCGGCGCAGCATGGACATGTCCTTCGATGAGCTCTACGGCGACGTGCTTTACCAGCTGGGCGCGCTCGACGGGATCGCGCACGCGGTCGGCGCCTCTGTGGACTACGTGAAACCGCACGGGGCGCTGTACAACCGGATCGTGCACGACACGGACCAGGCCGAAGCGGTCGTCGCCGCCATCCAGGCCTACGACCCCGGACTGCCCGTGCTCGGCCTGCCGGGCTCGGCGTTCCTGAGGCTCGCCGGCGAGGTGGGCCACCCCGTGTTCCATGAAGCCTTCGTGGACCGCGGCTACCTGCCGGATGGCACCCTGGTGCCGCGCTCCCAGGAAGGCGCCGTGGTGCACGACGCCGGCAAGGTGGTCGAGCGGGCCGTGCGACTTGCGAGCGACGGGGAGCTGGAGGCCGTGGACGGTTCCGTGATCCGCGTCCGGGCCGAGTCCCTGTGCATCCATGGCGACACTCCCGGCGCGGTGGAACTGGCGGCCGCGGTCCGGAAGGGCCTGGAAGACGCCGGTGTGGAGATCGCGCCGTTCGCCTGATCCCCACTCTTCCCTTGGCGCCCAGCGCCGAGCATGTCCGTTCGCTGAGCATGCCTGTTGACGGGATAGCAGGCGTCAGCCGAACACCAAATGCGCCATCGTGAAGATCGCCAGCCCGGCCAGCGCACCCACCACGGTGCCGTTGATGCGGATGTACTGCAGGTCCTTGCCCACTTGGAGCTCGATCTTCTGTGACGTCTCTTCGGCGTCCCAGCGTGCCACCGTGTCCGAAATGACGCCGGCGATGTCCGAACGGTAGGTGTTCACGAGGTACCCGGCGGCGTCGCCGATCCAGGCGTTGACCTTGCCGGCCAGTTCGGCATCGTCCACCAACCGGGTGCCGAAATCGCGCACCGCGGTCTTGAAGCGCAGGCTGAGCTCCGAGTCCGGATCGTCGACGGCGGTCAGCAGCGCGTTCTTGATGGTGCCCCACGTGCGGGAGGCCAGTTCGCGGACCTCCGGATCACCGAGGATCTGCGCCTTGATGCCCTCCGCCCGGGCAATCATCGCCGGATCGTGCTGCAGGTCGTAGGCCAGTTCGGTCAGGTAAGTGTCGATCGAAAGACGAACCTGGTGATCCGGGTCCGCCTGCACGGCGCGGATGAACTTGGACAGCTCGGTATGGACCTTGTCGCCCACCATGTCGTCCAGGAACGACGGCACCCACAGCGGCGAACGGTCGGAGACCAGCCGGTTCACGGTGGAGTGGTTGTCCGCCACCCAGTCCGCGGCGCGGTCAACCAGCAGGTCCACCAGCCTGTGGTGGTGTCCCTCGGCGAAGACCCGCTCGGCCATCCGGCCGACGGGCGGTCCCCACGGCGGAGTCAGCACGTGCTTGCGGACCATGCCCTCGATCACGGCCTGGACGTCGTCGTCGTTCAACACGGTGAACGCGCCGCGGATCAGCGCGGACCCTTCCTTGGCCACGCGCTCGGGCCCGCCGGGGGAGCGCAGCCACTCGCCGGCCTTGCGGGCGATGTCCACGCTGGCCAGTTTGTCCTTCACCACCTGCTCGGAGAGGAAATTGCTCTCCACGAAGTCGGACAGGGAGGCGCCGATCTGGTCCTTGCGCCGCGGGATGATGGCGGTGTGCGGGATCTTCAGGCCCATCGGGTACTTGAACAGGGCCGTCACGGCGAACCAGTCCGCCAGCGCACCCACCATGCCGCCCTCGGCCGCGGCCCGCACGTACTCCAGCCACGGGTACTGCTTCTGCAGGGCGAAAGCCACCGTGAACACCACCGCCATGCCGAGCAGCAGCGCCAGAGCCAAGCTCTTCATCCGGCGCAGGGCCCCGGCCTTGGCGGCGTCGCTCGCGGACACGTCGGCGGAATGCCCGACGGCGGCCGCCCCGCCGGTGCGCGCTTCCGGTTCGTTTGCCGCGCGGCTTTGTTCCGCCGTCGGGATTTGTTCAGAGTTCACCTGCATGTGCCCAGCGTAGCCCCGTGGCCGAAGGGCGGGTGGGCTACCGTGGCAGCATGACTATCGAGGCACCCGAAAGCGACTCCTCGGAAAACGCCGCCCCCTTGCGGCGGCCGCTGGTCTACGCGCACCGCGGGGCAAGCGCTGTTTTTGCCGAGCACACGCGCGCGGCGTACCTGAAGGCGATCGCCGACGGCGCGGACGGAGTTGAGTGCGACATCCACCTCAGCCGGGACCAGCACCTGGTGCTGCTGCACGACGCGAACCTGGACCGCACCTCCGACGGCACCGGGCCGGTGGCCGAGAAGGACCTGGCCGAACTGCGCACCCTGGACTTCTCGTCGTGGAAGGGCGCCCGGATTCCCGACGAGTACGGCGGAATCTCCGAGCAGTTCCTGACCCTGCCCGAACTGCTGGACCTCCTGCGGGGCGCCGGGCGGGAGATCGGGCTCGCGATCGAACTCAAGCACCCCAGCCCTTACCAGTTGAAGCTGGAGGACCGGCTGCTGGAACTCCTGCTCAGGGAGGGCTGGGACGCGGAAAGCTCACGCCTGGACAACATCCTGGTGTCCTTCATGAGCTTCAGCCCCGACTCCGTGAAGCACCTGCTGCAGACCGTTCCGGGCCAGCACATCTGCCAGCTGGTGGATGACGTGAGCGTGGAGGAAATCCGCGAGGAGCTGGGCCTGGGCCGGATCACGGGAGGCGCGGTGGCAAATGTGATGAAGGCTGCCCAGCTGGAAGGCGAACGGATCCTGGACGACTGCGAGGTGGGGCTGGCCGGGCCGGGGATCGACTACGTCCGCAAGCACGCCCGTGCCGTGCAGCGCTGGCTCGACTCCGGCCGCCGCTTCCGGGTGTGGACAGTGGATTCCGAACGCGACGTGGCCCTCTGCCAGGGCCTGGGCATCCACGAAATCACCACGAACAAGCCGGCCCAGGTGCTGGCGCAGCTTTCCACGTCTTAAACCCAACTGGCTGGCAGTTGTTGTCGTTCTGAGCGTTCAAAACGACAACAACTGCCAGCCAGATGACTGTGCCGGGCGGGACCTACCGGGCCGCCGGCTGCGGCGAGGTCAGGCGGTAGAGGGAGTCAACGTCGCGCACGGCTCCCTTGTCCGCCGAGGTGGCCATGGCCGCGTAGGCGCGCAGGGCCGCGGAGACTTCACGCTCGCGGTTCACCGGGTGGTATCCGGTGGTGGCCTCAAGGCGCTCGCGGCGGGCATCCAGTTCGGCGGCGTCCACCAGGAGCTCAAGGGAGCGGCTGGGGATGTCGATGCGGATGATGTCGCCGTCCTGGACCAGTGCGATCGTTCCGCCGGAGGCGGCCTCCGGCGAGATGTGCCCGATCGATAGGCCGGAGGTGCCGCCGGAGAAGCGGCCGTCCGTGATGAGGGCGCATTTCTTGCCCAGGCCGCGGCCCTTGAGGAACGACGTCGGGTAGAGCATTTCCTGCATGCCCGGGCCGCCCTTGGGGCCTTCGTAGCGGATGACCACCACGTCGCCTTCCTTGACGGTCTTGTTCAGGATCTTTTCCACGGCCTCGTCCTGGGATTCGCAGACCACTGCCGGGCCCTCGAAGGTCCAGATGGACTCGTCCACGCCGGCGGTCTTCACCACGGCGCCGTCCAGGGCCACGTTGCCGCGCAGCACGGCCAGGCCGCCGTCCTTGGAGTAGGCGTGCTCCACGGAGCGGATGCAGCCGCCCTCGGCGTCGGTGTCCAGGGAGGTCCACTCGTTCGACTGGGAGAACGCGGTGGAGGAGCGGACGCCGCCGGGAGCCGCGTGCCACAGGGCCTGCGCTTCCTCGGTGGCCTTGCCACCCCGGATGTCCCAGTCGTCCAGCCAGCCGTCCAGGTCGGAGGAGTGTACGGAGTGGACGTCCTTGTGCAGGAGGCCCCCGCGGTTCAGTTCGCCCAGCAGGGCGGGAATGCCGCCGGCGCGGTGCACGTCCTCCATGTAGTAGGTCTTGTCCTTGGCCACGTTCGGAGCCACCTTGGCCAGGCAGGGCACCTGGCGGGACTTGGCGTCCATCTCGGCCAGGCCGTAGTCCACGCCGGCCTCCTGGGCCGCGGCCAGCAGGTGGAGGATGGTGTTGGTGGAGCCGCCCATCGAGATGTCCAGGGCCATGGCGTTGTCAAAGGCCTTGGCGGTGGCGATGGAGCGGGGCAGCACGGAGGCGTCGTCGCCGTCGTAGTAGCGCTTCACCAGCTCGACGACGGTGGAACCGGCCTTCTCGTACAGCGCCTTGCGCGCGGTGTGGGTCGCCAGCACGGAGCCGTTGCCCGGCAGCGAGAGGCCGATGGCCTCGGTGAGGCAGTTCATGGAGTTGGCGGTGAACATGCCGGAGCAGGAACCGCAGGTGGGACAGGCGTTTTCTTCGATGAGGTTGATGTCTGCATCGGAGATGGACTCATCCACGGCGTCGGCGATCGCGTTCACCAGGTCCAGGGAGCGCACGGAGCCGTCGGTCAGGGTCACGCGGCCGGCTTCCATGGGGCCGCCGGAAACGAACACGGTGGGGATGTTCAGGCGCAGGGCGGCCATGAGCATGCCGGGGGTGATCTTGTCGCAGTTGGAGATGCAGACCAGGGCGTCGGCGCAGTGTGCGTTGGCCATGTACTCCACGGAGTCGGCGATCAGGTCGCGGGACGGCAGCGAGTAGAGCATGCCGCCGTGGCCCATGGCGATGCCGTCGTCCACGGCAATGGTGTTGAACTCGCGCGGCACGGCACCCGCGGCGAGAATCGCGTCGGAGACGATCCGGCCCACGGGGGCCAGGTGCGTGTGCCCGGGGACGAATTCGGTGAAGGAGTTGGCAACGGCGATGATCGGCTTGCCGATGTCCGAGTTGGCGACGCCGGAGGCGCGCAGCAGTGCGCGGGCTCCGGCCATGTTGCGGCCGTGGGTGACAGTGCGTGAACGGTATGCAGGCATGTTCCCCAGTCTCTCGCGCGAATAACCCGGGCACCAAGACGGCGTCAATACTGGTAGTGGCAGTACTAGAGTTGCTTCTTGAGCAATGCGGGCGAGAGGAGGCAGATGTGGCGGAAACCGAAGCGTGGCGCAAGGAACTCGGAAGCTTCCTGACCGCGCGTCGTCGCCAGGCGGTGCGCAGCGCCTACGGGCTTCCGCAGGCGGCCCGGGGCAAGGACGTAGGACTGCGGCGCGAGGAGGTGGCGTTCCTGGCCGCCATTTCGGTCACCTGGTACACCTGGCTGGAGCAGGGCCGCAAGGTCAATCCCTCCCGCGAGGTTCTGGCCTCGCTGGCCACCGTGCTGCGCCTGGATGCAGCGGGGGAGCGGTACCTGTTCACGCCCTTCGGCTATGCGGTGCCGGCTCCCGGCCCGGGCACCGCAGAGACCACCGAGCACGTGCAGCGGCTCCTCGATGCCATCGATCCCAACCCGGCGCTGGCCCTGGAAGGCAATTGGGACATCGTGGCGTGGAACCAGGCATACAGTGCCTTGTTCCCCAGGGTGCTGGAGGTCTCCGGCCCGGAGCGGAACCTGTTGAAGCTCGTCTTCACGGACCCGGCGGTCCGGGCGCTCCTGCCCGACTGGGAACAGACCAGCGCCCAGTTCCTGGCCGAGTTCCGGGCCGAGACGGGATCCCGCATCCAGGACGCCCGGAAAGCCAGCCTGGTGGCCGGGCTGCTGCAGGCCAGCCCCGAGTTCCGGGCCCAATGGGAGGCCCACGGGATCCGCGGCTTCACGCCCCGCACCCGGTCCTTCAACCGTCCCGGCGGCGGCACCGGGGTCTACGAGCACCACCAGTTGACCCTCGCCGACGCCCCGTCGCTCAAGCTGATCGTCTACACGCCGGCTTCGCCCAACTGACCTGGCTTCGCCCAACTGACCCGGCGTCGCCCAACTAGCTCGCAATTGTTGTCGTTCTGAGCCCTCAAAACGACAACTAATGCGAGCTAGTTGGGTCAAACCACTGTGTTGGCGAGCGTTCCGATCCCGTCCAGCGTGATTTCCACGTGGTCCCCGGGCTGCACGGCCACGAAGGTGTTGGGCGCGCCGGTCATGATGACGTCACCCGGTTCCAGTGTGAGCCAGCGGGTGACGTACACCAGGCATGCGGCCACCGAGGAGGAAAGGTTGAAGGAACCGGACTTCGCCTTGGTCTCGCCGTTGACGGTCACCGTGGTGGCCACGTTCTCCGGGTCCTCGAGTTCGGTTTCGATCCACGGACCCAGCGGGGTGTAGTTGGTGCCGGCCTTGCCTTGGAACATCTTCTCGTCTGTCTGGTTCTGCTCCACATTGGTGACGTCGTTGACCACCGTGTAGCCCAGCACGTGTTCCAGGGCGTTCTCCAGCGTGAGGTTCTCCGCCCGTTTGCCAATGACGGCGGCCAGTTCGCCTTCGATGTTCACGGTGCCCGCCCCGCGCACCGCCACGATATCGGCGCCCGGTGCTGCGACCGTGTGCACGGATTTGTGCCACGCCTGGATGGGGAGCGGGTGGCTGTTGTTGCCGAGGTTCTGGGCGATGCCCAAGAGCACGGCCGGCCGGACGGGGGCGAGGAGTTCGGCGTCGTCGGCGGAGGTGGAGGCGCCGGTAGGGGCAAGCTCGTCCGCAAAGACGTCCTCGATGTGCTCCCAGCGTTCCCCGCGCAAAACGGCGTGGGCGGGGCCGGAAGGGGTCTGGAGACGGGCGATGCGCATGCGGTTCCTCCTTGGAATTGTCCAGCAACGCTAACACTATGCTGAACTCAGTTCAATATGCTGAACCGAGCGTGAGGCTTGGAGTTAGGGCGCCGGGCGGGGCTGTGGTTGCATGAAGGCATGCCCCCGAAGTTGCTCGAATCCCCGGCCGTGAAGGTCGGCCTATCCATCAGCATCGCCACGGGGCTCTATGGGATTTCCTTCGGCGCCCTCTCGGTGGCGTCCGGCTTCGACTTCTGGCAGACCATGGCGCTGAGCCTGATTATGTTCAGCGGTGGTTCGCAGTTCGCCTTCATTGGCGTAGTGGCCGGCGGCGGTTCCGGCGTCGCGGCCATGACGGCGGCGGCCCTGCTCGGCCTGCGGAATGGCATCTACGGCATGCAGATGAACGCGCTGCTGCTGCCCAAAGGCAAGCTCAAGTACCTCCAGGCCCAGCTGAGCATCGACGAAACCACGGCAACGGCGTCGGGCCAGTCCGAACCGGACGAGCAGCGCCGCGGATTCTGGACCGCCGGAATCGGCATCTACGTCCTGTGGAACCTGTTCACGGCCGTCGGAGCGCTCGCCGGGAACGCGCTGGGCGACCCGAAGCAATGGGGGCTCGACGGCGCTGCTGTCGCCGCCTTCCTCGCCTTGCTCTGGCCCCGGCTGAAGGGCCGCGAGCCGTGGGCGATCGCCGTCGTCTGCGCCGTGGCGACGCTCCTGGCGGTCCCGTTCGTGCCGCCCGGCGTCCCCATCCTGGTGGCGGCAGCGGTGGCCGGGGTCTTCGGCTGGCTCAGCCACGCCCGCAGCGAGGAGGGACTGGAGCCCGACATCGACCCCTATGCGCACGGCCGCGGCGACTCCGGCCGCGGCGACTCCCGCCGAGGCGGTCACGGGGAGGGAGCGGAATGAACCTCTGGCCCTGGATCCTTGCTGCCTGCGTCCTGGCGTATGCCACAAAACTGGCCGGCTATTTCGTGCCGCGGAGCCTGCTGAAGAACCCGCGCACCATGCACATCGCGGGCACCATGACCATCGGGCTGCTGGCCTCCCTGACGGTGGTCAACGCCTTTGCCGCGGGGCAGTCCCTTGCCTTCGATGCCCGGGTCGGCGCACTCGTCGCGGCCGCCGTCGCGCTGTGGCTCCGGGCGCCATTCCTGGTGGTGGTCATTGCCGGTGCCGCGGCGGCAGCGGGGCTGCGGCTGCTCGGCTGGGGCTGAGAGTCCGGCCGGGGCTGAGCGGGCCGGCCGCTTCCGCGGCCGGGCCCGGAAGAGCGCCTCTCAGCGGAGGTCGAAGCGGTCCAGTTCCATGACTTTCACCCAGGCCGCCACAAAGTCGCGGACGAACTTCTCCCGCGCATCGCTGCTGGCATAGACCTCGGCCAGCGCCCGGAGCTGGGAGTTGGAGCCGAAGATCAGGTCGACGGCGGTGGCTGTCCATCTCGTCTCGCCGGTGGAGACATCCCGGATCTCGAAGACGCTCTCCTCTGATTCCGAGGCTTTCCACTGGGTGCCCGGCGAGAGCAGGTTGACGAAGAAGTCGTTCGTCAGGAGCCCGGGCCGCCCGGTCAGGACACCGTGCGGCGAACCGCCGAGGTTGGCGCCGAGGGCCCGCATGCCTCCCACAAGCACCGTCATCTCCGGCGCGGAGAGGTCGAGCAGGTACGCCTTGTCGACCAGCAGGGTTTCCGGTTGCAGTTCCTCGCCGGGACGCACGTAGTTTCGGAACCCGTCGGCCCGGGGGGTGAGGTACTGGAAGGATTC
The DNA here is from genome assembly GCF_049913155.1 of Arthrobacter sp. R-11. GTDB lineage: Bacteria > Actinomycetota > Actinomycetes > Actinomycetales > Micrococcaceae > Arthrobacter. The sequence goes on from NZ_CP183979.1 coordinate 391,777, forward strand.
GACGTCGGTCTGGTCCTGGGACGCGTCGGCCCTGCCCGGGGCGAACGGCACGGTCACCTCGACGCCGGCGTCCCTGGCGGCTTTCTCCACCGCCGCGCAGCCGCCCAGCACTATGAGGTCGGCCAGCGATACCTTCTTGCCCCCGTTCATTGCGGCATTGAATTCCTGTTGCACCGACTCGATCGCCTGCAGGGTGGCTTCGAGCTGTCCTGCCTGGTTGATCTCCCAGCTGCGCTGGGGCTCCAGCCGGATGCGGGCCCCGTTGGCCCCGCCCCGCCTGTCGGTCTTGCGGTACGTGGACGCGGCTGCCCATGCCGTGTTGACGAGCTCCTGGACGGAGAGTCCCGAGTCCAGGAGCCGGGCCTTGAGGGTGGCGGCGTCCTGTTTGTCGATCAGTTCGTGCTCGACCGCCGGGATCGGGTCCTGCCACAGCTGCGGTTCGGGAACCCACGGGCCGAGCAGGTGCGGTCCCACCGGCCCCAAGTCGCGGTGCAGCAGCTTGTACCAGGCCTTGGCGAAGGCCAGCGCGAACTCGTCGGGGTTTTCCATGAAGCGCCGGGAGATTTGCTCGTAAATCGGGTCGACGCGGAGCGAGAGGTCCGTGGTGAGCATCGTGGGCCGGTGCTTCCGCTGCGGGTCGTGTGCGTCCGGGATGATCTCTTCGGCGTCCTTCGCGACCCACTGATTGGCGCCGGCCGGACTCTTCGTGAGTTCCCACTCGTGCCCGAAGAGGATTTCGAAGAAGCGGTTGCTCCACTGGGTTGGCCGGTCCGTCCAGGTCACCTCCAGCCCCGAGGTGATGGTGTCGCCTGCCTTGCCGGAACCGTAGCTGCTGAGCCATCCCAGGCCCTGGTTCTCCAAGGCGGCAGCCTCCGGCTCCGGGCCGACGTGCTCGTCGGCATCGCCCGCGCCATGGGTCTTCCCGAAGGTGTGCCCGCCGGCGATCAGGGCGACCGTCTCCTCGTCATTCATCGCCATGCGCCTGAACGTCTCCCGGATGAACGCGGCGGCCGCGGCGGGGTCGGGATTGCCCATGGGGCCCTCTGGGTTGACGTAGATCAGGCCCATCTCGGTGGCGCCGACGTTGGGCGCCATCTTGCCCTCGCCGATGTAGCGCTCGTCGCCCAGCCACGTGTCTTCAGGTCCCCAGAAGATCTCCTCGGGCTCCCACACGTCCTCGCGGCCGAAGGCGAATCCGAAGGTCTTGAAGCCCATGGACTCGAGCGCCACATTGCCGGCGAGGACCAGCAGGTCCGCCCAGGAGATCTTCTGGCCGTACTTTTGCTTCACGGGCCACAGCAGCCGCCGGGCCTTGTCGAGGTTGGCGTTGTCGGGCCAGCTGTTGAGCGGCGCGAACCGCTGGCTGCCGTCGCCGGCGCCGCCGCGGCCGTCGCTGACACGGTAGGTGCCGGCCGCGTGCCAGCTCAACCGGATCATTAGCCCGCCGTAGTGGCCGAAGTCCGCGGGCCACCAGTCCTGCGAGGTCGTCAGCACGTCGACGATGTCCTGCTTGAGAGCCTCGACATCGAGGTTCCGGAACTCATCCGCGTAACTGAATCCTGACCCGAGCGGATTCCCGGCGGGGTGGTGGGTGTGGAGCACCGAGAGGTCGAGCTGGTTCGGCCACCAGTCGGCATTCGTCCGGGGCCTGTGCCGCTTCGGCTGCGGCGAAGGGATCGCGGGGTTCTCGCTCTCGCTGCCGTGCGATGTCACGCTGTCCGCGGCGGCTTCCTGGGGATCAGACATGTGCTTCCTTCCAAATGGCCGAGGCCGTGGTCGGACTCGGGCAGCCGGTCTAACCCTCCCATTTGAGCACCAACGGGCGGCGAGCTGAACCCCTACGAAGGAGCTGCGTTTGCGGCCTAGAGGAAGACGCCCGGGATGGGGGTCTGCGGCGGCAGCGGCCGGTCGGGGCGCTCGGTGCGGATCGCGTCTTCCACAAGCGCCACCGGCCGTTCCCAGGCCTTCGAGCCGGGTTCCATGGTGTCCACGGAGCCGATCAGCATGGCCACCAGCCGGATCATGTCTTCGATGGTGATGTCCTTGCGCAGCGAGCCCTGCCCCTGGCCTCGCGCCAGCAGGACCGCCATGGAATCGACCAGCCCGCCTGTGATCCCCATCAGCAGGTTGCGCCTCCCGGCGACCGCACCCAGCAGGTTGGCGTCCTCGCTCGCAACCATCACGACGGCGTCGATCACCTTGATGAGCCCTTGTGCGGCGTCCATTCCGGCCAGGGCCTCCTCGGCCACCGGATCCACATGCAGCCTCAATTGGCGGGACAAGGCGGCGAGGACGAGCTGCTGTTTGTCGGCGAAGTTCCTGAAGAGGGTGGCCGGGCCGACGCCGGCGGTGGAAGCGATGGTCTGCAAGGGAACGTCCGGTCCCAGTTCGCGGAAACATTGCCTCGCCGCGGTGATGATCTTGTCCACGTTCCGGGCGGCATCGGCCCGAAGCGGCTTGCGTTCTGGGGGCAGGCTCATGCTGCCCAGATTAGCAACGCGGGCGCCGTGAACATCCGATCTGATGCGGCGGACACTTTTTGTGACATGGCATGCCATGAAAGACTTGGCCCATGTTGCTCGCATTTTCCGTGGCCCCGTCCGGCCAGCCCGCCGAAGGAGCCTCTGCCGCGGCCGACGGCTCCGTGCACGACGCCGTTGCCGAGGCCGTGAAGATCGTCCGGGACTCTGGCCTGCCAAACCGCACCGACTCCATGTTCACCACCATCGAGGGCGAATGGGACGAAGTGTTCGACGTCGTCAGGCGGGCCACCGAGGCCGTGGGCAAGTACGGCAGCCGGGTGTCGCTGGTCATCAAGGCCGACATCCGGCCAGGCTACTCGGGAGAACTCACCGGGAAGGTCGAGCGGCTCGAGGACGCCATCTCCGCCCAGGATTCCTGAGCACGCCTTTTTCCGAGTGGGTTCAGTGCCGCTCGAATACGCCGGTGATCGTGGCGCGCGCCAAGGTGTGGCGGTCCAGCAGCGGCCCGAGCGCCGACGACGGCGTGCCGGCCTTGAGGCCAAGGTCCGCCACGTCGAGGGCATGGACAGCGGCGACGTAGCGGTGTTGTCCGGACCCCCTGGGCGGTGCGGCTCCCAGGTAGTCGGCGGTGCCGCCGTCGTTCTTCAACTGGAAGGCACCGGCGGGAAGCAGCCAGCCGTCCGCAGTGCCGGCGCCCGCCGGCAGGGAGGCCGCCGTGGCGGGAATCCCGACGACGGCCCAGTGCCAGTACCCTAAACGCGCGTCGGGGTCGAAAACGGTGACGGCATAGCCCTTGGTTTCCTCGGGGGCACCGCTCCAGGCCAACCCGGGCGACTCGTCCTTGCCGCCCGATACACCCAGGCGGGCGCTGGTCTGGGCCGGCGGCAGCGCCTGGCCGTCCTTGAAGGATCCGGACTCCACCGTGAAAGCGGGCAGGGATCTTGGGGTCTTGTATGGCAGTGGACTTCCCATGGATCTACTCTTCCACCATGTCGGCGGCCTTCCCAGCCCGCGGCCCGGGTGCCAGACTGGGGGCCATGTTCGAACACAGGATCCAGCACGGCTGGGCAGAGGTCGAAGAATACTTGTCCACCGCCGTCGTGCATCCCGGCCCCGAGCTGTCCCGGGCGCTGCGTTCCGCGGTCGACGCCGGCATGCCGGCCATCGAGGTGGCTCCCAACGCCGGGAAGCTGCTCAAGCTGCTGGTGCAGCTGAGCGGCGCGCGGCGGGTGCTGGAGATCGGCACGCTGGCCGGCTTCAGCACGATCTGGATGGCCCAAGGACTTCCCGACGACGGCCAGCTCGTCACCTGCGAATACCTGCCCCTGCATGCCGAGGTGGCCCGGAAAAACGTGGACGCCGCCGGGGTCGGGCACAAGGTGGACATCCGGGTGGGGCCGGCACTGGACACCTTGCCGCTGCTGGCAGGCGGGGATGCGTTCGACTTCGTCTTCATCGACGCCGACAAGCAGAACGATTCGAATTACCTAGATTGGGCCATCCGGCTCGGCAGGCCCGGCACCGTGATTGTCATGGACAACGTCATCTGGGAGGGCGCCATCCTGGACAACTCCATGGACGAAATCAACGCCCCCGGAATCACGGCTGCCCTGGAGATGATGGGCCAGGACCCGCGGCTCGACGCCACCGCCATCCAGACCGTGGGGACCAAGGGTTGGGACGGCTTCGCGATCGCAAGGGTGGTGTGAAAGTGGCGTTTACCCTGCGGACAGCCACACCCGATGACGCCGAAACCGTCCCGCGCCTGCACCTGGCGGCATGGCGGGAAAGTTATGGGCACCTGCTGCCGGCAGAGTTCTTTGAGACGCGCGAGGCAGCCATGGACGAGCGGATCGAACGCCACAGGGAAGCGCTGGCCGGAAGCTATCAGCCGGTGCTCGCCCACGACGCCGGCGGCGAGTTGGTGGGCATGGCCTTTGCCGCGCCCTCCCGTGACGAAGATGCGCCGTGCGGGCTCGAACTGCAGCTGATCTACGCCCTGCAGCGCGTCCACGGAACAGGCGTGGGGCAGGCATTGCTGGATGCCGTGATCGGCAAGGAGGCGGCGTACCTCTGGGTCCTAGAAGACAATCCCCGTGCCCAGGCCTTCTACCGCCGCAACGGCTTCGCGCCCGACGGCAAGCGCGAGCTCCTCCCGGCCGAGTGGGAGGAACTGCCGGAGATCCGCATGGTGCGTCCCGCCGTCGGAGGGTGAAAAGCCTGGGGTTGCGGTTTGACGGGACCGCGATCGTCTCGGCTGCATCGACATCGGCCTGTGAGAACCTTGCCCGTCTGAACGTGCTGTGCGCTGCTGATCGGGCGCTGAAAGGGAGGACTATCCGTTGCTCCGCCTCGCCGTCGTGAGCACGGCGTTCCCCTCGAAGACCAAACCCCCGCCTCTCACGAACGACTGCCATCCGGCCACGACGTCATGCTCCAGCGCGGCCAGTCGCGCGTCGTCGAGCGGCGCGATCGCGGCTACGAGGGGGGTGCTGTGGACGTACTGCCAGAGAAACTCCGCCGGGGCGGGCAGGGTAACCGTCAACCCCTTCGACCGGACGTCGATGTCGTCGAACCCGGCGTCCGTCGCCAGCGTTCGGATCTGCTCCGGGTCGTAGAGCGAGAACACCGCGCGCATGAACCCCGCCACTTCGGGTGACACGTGCCGCGCGAGCGCCTGCTCGAGGATCGCGAACAGCGGCGGAGTCGGCCCGCCCGTTGCAATGGCGACACGCCCACCGGGCGCAAGGACGCGGCGCATCTCGCGAAGAGCCGACTGTTTGTCCTCGACGAACTGCACCCCGAGCGAACTGACGACGACGTCGAAGGCACCATCGGGCAGCGGCAACGCCGCAGCGTCCCCCTCGTGCCACTCGATCTCGGAACTCTTCGCGCGCGCGATCTCGAGCATGCCTGGGCTGAGGTCGAGGCCGGCCACAGATCCGCTCGGCCCGACCTGTTCGGCGGCGCGGCAGGCCACGACGCCGGTGCCGCATGCGATGTCGAGCACCCGCTCACCGGGGCGCAGATCGGCCTCGTCGAGCAGGGCAGTGGCCCAGGCGGTTCCGATCGTTGGGACGAAGAACCGGTCGTAGTTCTCGACGGGGTTTCCGCCGTGCTGCTTCCACAATTCCGTAATAGTGCTGGTCATCTCAACACACCTCCGATGGCGTTTTCCAGCGACCGATGACACGATTAATCGTGGTGGCTGGCTCCGCTGCTGGCCATGACGGTGAAACCGAAAGACCTGATGAAGACGCCAAGGTTGGTCGGGAGATGAACGAGGGAGCCGGCGCTCCCGTCGAGTCGCTGAACGATGCTCTCGAGCGCATCCGCCTCGAGGGCGCCATCTTCATGCGCTGCGAGTTCACCGAACGGTGGGCGCTGTCCGATCTGGGCGGCCCCGCATTCGCCGCGATGATGCATCCAGGCGCCGAGCGCCTGGTTCTGTTCCACGTCGTGGCATCGGGGCGCTGTTGGGTCTCGGCCAAGGGAGGCGAGCGCATCTGGGCCAGCGCCGGCGAGGTGATCGTGCTCCCGTACGGCGACCAGTTCGTTGTCGGTGGCGAGGAACCGGTCGAGCCGACGTCGGCCATGACCGTCGTTCCCCCGCCGCCATGGAACGGGATGCCGACGCTCCGTTACGGAGGGGGCGGCTCCCAGACGGATATCGTCTGCGGGTGCCTGTACTCCGAGGACCCACTGTTCGCCCCTGACCTGAGGGCTTTTCCGTCCGCCTTCGTCGTACCCGCAACGGACGGTCCTGCGCGGTCGTGGTTCGAGGCCAGTATCTCCTACGCCCTTGAGCAAGCTCCCGGTGGCGGGGGAATTCGCCGGACGAAGCTGCCGGAGATGCTGATCATTGAGGTGTTGCGACTGTATCTGTCAACCGCGCCCGGGGCTGACCGGGGCTGGCTCGCGGCCGTACGTGATCCGGTGCTCGCCCCCGCGATGAAGGCTATCCACGGGCAACCGGGACGCAGGTGGACCGTCGAGGACCTCGCCAGGACGACGGCGGTGTCGCGGTCATCGCTCGACGCTCGCTTCCGCGAGGTACTAGGCCTGTCTCCGATCCGTTACGTAAACGAGTGGCGCATGCGCGTCGCTCAGGACCTGCTCGCCACCACGGAAATGACCGTCGCCGCGATCGCGAGGCGCATCGAGTACGAGTCCGAGGAAGCGTTCAGCCGCGCGTTCAAGCAAGCCAATGGACAGTCGCCGAGTGTGTGGCGGACAGCACGCTCGGACCCGGCCGGTTAGGGACAAGGCAGCACGACGACGTCGCGGTCTTCGGGGCGGATTGGGGTTATGGCTGGCGCCCCCAGGGTTCTCTGGGCGAGCGCGGCGAGCTTGGGTCGGCGGCGGGGACTAGTCTTAGAACCATGACTCACCAAGGACCCTGCTGATGGCACGGCGCGGTCGGTCAGCCCGGCAGGGAAGCAGCCCAGCCCGGCAGGCAAGCAGCGCCAGGCGGGGGAGCGGCGTCGTCGAATTGCCCGAGGGCGCCCGGCCGAAGGGCCCAGTGGAGGGCGTCTATTACATCGACACCGGGGACTGCGAATTGGTGGCCGATCCTGACAACTCCAACGGCTGGCTCCTGAAGATCAACGGCGTGATGAGCTCGCACATCGACCTCGCGGATCCGCTCTTCCTGGACTTCGAATACATGCGCTGGATCGCCGCGCTGGTGGAATCCGTGTGGCCCCCGGAGGACCGGCCCAAGCTGCGCGCCCTGCACCTGGGCGGCGGGGCGTGTTCGGTGGCGCGGTATGTCCACGCCGCCTACCCGGAAGCCCGCCAGGTGGTGGTGGAGCTGGACGGAAAACTGGCCGACTACGTGCGCGCCTGGTTCGAGCTGCCGAAGGCGCCGCTGCTCCGAATCCGGGTGGGCGAGGCCCGTGCCGTCACTGAAACCCTCACGCCGCAGAGCCGGGACCTGATCATCCGCGACGTGTTCGCCGGGGCGTTCACTCCGCGCGCCCTCACCACCCGCGAATTCAACGTGCACGCCCGCAACGTCCTGGCGCCGGGCGGGCTCTACGTGGCGAACTCCGGCGACAGCCCGGACCTCAGGAACGCCCGCCAGGACGCCGCCACCATCGCTGACACCTTCGCGCACACACTGATCATCGCCGACCCCGCCATGCTGAAGGGCCGCCGCTACGGCAATATGATCATGGCCGGCAGCGACACACCGTTCGGCGACGACCCGAAGCTGGCCCGCAAGCTCCTCGGCGGTGCCGTCCCGGCGCATATCTGGGACGACGCCCAAGTCCGCTCCTTTGCCCGTGGCGCCGAGATCCGCCACGATCCGCCCGCGCCCACAGAGCAAGGCGACTAGCCGCCCAACAGCACGTCCCGCCGGGCCGCCGTCTCCTCCTGAAGGGCCCGTACGACGGCGGCAACCGCCGGGCGGCGCATCGAGTCCGGGCGGAGCACCAGCCAATAGGGGAGCAGCTCGGCGAAGTCGGCGGGAAGCAGCCGCACCAGGTCAGCGTGCCGCCCCGCCATGAAGCACGGCAGGAAGCCGATGCCGGCGCCGGCCCGCGTGGCCTCCACGTGCACGAACACATTCGTGGACGACACGCCGTCCCGCATGGAGGGGACCAGCCTCCGCGGGGTATCAAGGTCATCCACCTGCAGCATCGAATCCACGAAGTACACCAACGGGTGCTTGACCAGTTCCTCCACCGTGCGTGGGGTGCCGTGCGCCGCCAGGTACTCCCGTGACGCGTACATGCCCAGCATGTACTGCCCCAGCCGCACCGACTCCGCCCGGTGCACCTGCGGCTCGCCCACCACCACCTCCAGGTCCAGGCCGGAGCGCTGCTGCAGGGCCCTGCGCGTCACGGTGATGATCTCCACGCTCAGGCCCGGGTGCTGCTTCCGCAGCCGGGCGATGGCAGGTGCCGCGATGTACGCGCTGAAGCCGTCGGTCGCGGTCATGCGCACGACGCCGGCAATCGGGTCCGGCGCCCGGTCCTCCGCTTCCAGCGTTCCCACCGCGGCCTCGATCCGCTCCGCAACTGCAACCGCTTCGGCACCGAGTTCGGTGAGCTCCCAGCCGCCGGCGGCGCGGGCGAGGGTCCGGCCGCCGAGCGCTTTCTCCAGTGCGGCGATCCTGCGCGAGACGGTGGTGTGGTTCAGTCCCAGGTCCTGGGCCGCCGTCGTGAATTTGCCGGTGCGCGACACGGCCAGGAGGACGAGCAGATCGTCCGGATTCGGATTCATATCTGCAATTCTGCACATCTGCGGTGCTGATTTGGCCATTGAGTTGCGAGGAATGTGCAGCAAGACTCAACAGGTCATTCGTGTTGTGGATCACAGCACGTGTCAACGAGGACACAAAGGAGCTGGACATGGGCGTAGAGCAGCGCTCCCTGGCAGAGACGGGCCAAACGGCGAAAGGCAAGGGCCTGCGGAAGATCGTGGCCGCCTCCATGGTGGGCACAGTGGTGGAGTGGTACGAATTCTTCCTCTACGCCACCGCTGCCACCCTGGTTTTCGGCAAGTATTTCTTCCCCAGCACGGGCAATGAGCTGGACGGCGTCATCCAGGCCTTCCTGACCTATGCCGTGGGCTTCGTGGCCCGGCCCCTGGGCGGGATCGTCTTCGGCCAGATCGGCGACAGGCTCGGACGCAAACCGACGCTCCAGCTCACCATCGTGATCGTGGGCGTCTCCACCTTCCTCATGGGCTGCCTCCCGGGCTTCGCGGAACTGGGCTACCTGGCGCCCGCGCTGCTGGTGGCGCTGCGCTTCATCCAGGGCTTCGCGCTCGGCGGTGAATGGGGCGGGGCCGTGTTGCTGGTGGCCGAACACAGCCCCAACGAATCGCGGGCGTTCTGGTCGAGCTGGCCGCAGGCAGCCGTGCCGGTGGGGAACCTGCTGGCCACCCTGGTGCTGTTCGTGATGTCCAAGACGCTCAGCAGCGCCGACTTCCTCGGCTGGGGCTGGCGCGTGGCCTTCTGGCTCTCCGCGGTGATCGTGTTCGTGGGCTACTACATCCGCACCCACGTCACGGAAGCCCCCATCTTCCTGGAGGCCAAAGCACAGGTGGAGAAGGAGCAGGCCGTCAGCTACGGCGTCGGCGAAGTGCTGCGCAAGTACCCCAAGGGGATCCTGCAGGCCATGGGACTGCGCTTCGCGGAGAACATCATGTACTACCTCGTGGTGAGCTTCTCGATCGTCTACCTCAAGAGCGTGCACAAGTACGACACTTCTTCGCTGCTGCTCGCCCTGCTGATTGCCCACGTGGTGCATTTCGTGGTCATCCCGCAGGTGGGCCGGCTGGCCGATGCCTGGGGCCGCAAGCCCGTGTACCTGACGGGCGCGGTGGCCGGGGCGGCCTGGCCGTTCTTCGCCTTCCCGATGTTCGACACCCTGAATCCCGTGGTGATCGTGCTGGCCGTGACCCTGGGCCTGTGCTTGCACGCCTTCATGTACGCAGGCCAGCCGGCCATCATGTCCGAGCTGTTCCCCACGCGGATGCGCTACTCCGGCGTCTCCCTCGGCTCGCAGGTCACGTCGATCTTCGCGGGCTCCTTGGCCCCGCTGCTGGCGACCCAATGGCTCAAGGACACCGGCTCCTGGCTGCCCACAGCGCTCTACCTGCTGCTCGCCTGCGCGGTGACCGCCGTCGTCGTCCTCACCTTGCGCGAGACCCGCGGCGCCGCCCTGGAGGACATCGACGACGCCGACGCCCGCCTGCACGGGCTGCCCGCCGGCAAGGGGGCGGAGGCGTGAGCGCGGGGCCGCTCAGCGGGCGGAAGGCACTGGTCACCGGCGGGGCCGGCGGCATCGGGGCTGCGTGCGCCCGTGAGTTCGCGGCCCGCGGCGCCAAGGTGGTGGTGGCGGATGTCGACGCCGGCGCTGCGGAAGCGCTCGCCGATGAGCTCGGCGGCACCGCCTGGGCCGTGGACCTGCTGGACACGGAGGCACTGGCCGGGCTCAGCCTCGACTGCGACATCCTGGTCAACAACGCCGGGATCCAGAAGGTGGCGCCCATCGAGGAGTTCGAGCCCGCAGAGTTCCGGCGGATCCTGGCACTCATGCTCGAAGCACCCTTCCTGCTGATCCGGGCCGCCCTGCCGCACATGTACGCCCAGGGCTTCGGCCGGATCATCAACCTCTCCTCGGTGCATGGGCTGCGGGCGTCGGCGTATAAGAGTGCCTACGTCTCGGCCAAGCACGGGCTGGAGGGGCTCAGCAAGGTGACGGCGCTTGAGGGCGGTGCGCACGGCGTGACGTCCAACTGCATCAATCCCGGCTACGTCCGCACGCCGCTGGTGGAGAAGCAGCTCGCGGACCAGGCACTGCTGCACGGCATCCCGGAATCGGAGGTCCTCGCCAAGGTGATGCTCACCGAGGCCGCCGTGAAACGGCTCGTGGAACCGGCGGAAGTTGCGTCGCTGGCCGCTTGGCTGGCCTCCGGCGACGCCGGCATGGTCACCGGGGCCAGCTACACCATGGACGGCGGCTGGTCCGCGCGGTGAGGCGTATCCCCGTCGATTGCTCCGTAACTGCCGTTTTGAGCGCTCAAAACGGCAGTTACGGAGCAGTGGATGGCCCAGGCTAGGAGCGTATTGAGTTTTCCTTGACGGCAGCGCCTTCCTTCACCACGGGGATCGCGGCGGTCTCGTCGACCAGTTCGGCGCGCTGGCGTCCGCCACCGCGGACCCAGAGCCGGTAGGCCGCCACCAGCAGGGCGAGCCAGGCTGCGCCTACGTAGAGCGCAACGCGGGTGTCCTCGAAGACGCCCAGGATGACGATCACCAGGGCCATGAAGGCGATGGTGAGCACCGAGGCGGCGGGCCACAGCGGCGACGGGAACTCCGATGCCGGCAGGCCCTTCCGGGCGATTTCCCGCTTCATGGCCACGTGCGACGCCAGGATCATGACCCACACCCACACTGTGGCGAAGGTGGCGATCGAGGCGATGATGACGAACACGTCTTCGGGGATCACTGCGTTGAGGACCACGCCCACCAGCAGGATGCCGCCCATCAGCACCACGGTCATCCACGGGACGCCGTGCCGGGAGATCTTGCCGAAGCTGGCCGGTGCATGGCCCTGCTGGGAGAGGCCGAAGAGGATCCGGCCGGCGCCGAAGATGTCCGAGTTGATGGCGGACAGAGCGGCAGTGATCACCACTGCGTTGAGGATGTGCGGCGCGGCCGGGATGCCCAGGCCGTCGAAGATCTGCACGAAGGGGCTGCCGTTGCTGCCGATCTCGTTCCACGGGAAGAGGCTCATCAGCACCCCGAGGGTGAGGACGTAGAACAGCAGGACGCGCACGGGAACGGTGTTGACGGCCTGCGGGATGACCTTCTTGGGATTGGCTGCCTCACCTGCGGTGATGCCGATAGTCTCGATGCCGCCGAAGGCGAACATCACGACGGCGAACGCGGCCAGGACGCCGCCGAAACCGTTGGGGAACAGGCCGCCGTGGTCAACCAGGTTCCCGAGGCCCGGAGCCACGCTGCTGCCGCCGGCCTGGAAGCCGAACACGATGATCGCGGCGCCGCCGGCGATCATGGCGATGATGGCGGCGACCTTGATGAGGGAGAACCAGAATTCGAGTTCGCCGAACACCTTGACGCTGAGCAGGTTCATGGCTCCCAGGAACAGGATGATGGCCAGGACCCAGATCCAGCGGTCAACCTGCGGGAACCAGAAGCCCATGTAGATGCTGAACGCTGTGACGTCGGCGATTGCCACTATGGCCATTTCGAAGACGTAGGTCCAGCCGGTCACGAAGCCGGCCAGCGGGCCGAGGTAGCGGCTGGCATACTGGCCGAAGGAGCCGGAAACGGGGTGCCGCACGGCCATCTCACCGAGGGCACGCATCACCATGAACACGGCGGCGCCGCCGATCATGTATGCGAAGAGCACGCCGGGGCCGGCCTTCTGGATGGCGGCGGCCGAGCCGTAGAACAGGCCCGTGCCGATAGCGGATCCGAGGGCCATGAAGCGGATATGGCGGACGTTGAGGCCGCGGTTCAGTGCGGTCGCCGCGGGGCCGGCCGCCGCACCGGCGGTGGCCGCTCTGGCGGCGCTTGGTGCTTGTTGCATGCGAATAACCTTCTCGTCATTGGGAGGGGGATCGTTAACCAGCAGACCATTTTCGGGGTGCCTGTGATTGGTTTCACGGGCCCTTGGTGTCTTTCATCTCAGACGGCCGGAGAATTGTAGGGCTGGGACTCACTGGGCAATCGGCACGAAAGGAACGGCGCCATGGGTGATTTCATTGCATACCTCGACACCTCGGAGGTCCTCCCCGGGAAGCTGGAGGAACTGAAGGACGCGATGGCCGAACTGGCCGCGTTCGTGGAGGAGAACGAGCCGCGGATCGGAGGCTACACCGTTCATTTCTCCGAGGACGGAACGGAAATGAGCGTCCTGCATTTCCACGAGGACATGGAGTCGCTCATGTTCCACCTGGATGTGGCCGGCCCGAAGTTCCCGCCGATTGGCCCGTTCATCCGGATGAAGAGCATCGAGATCTTCGGCCACCCCAGCGAAGAGCTGCTGGCCCGTTCCAGGAGGAAGGCCGAAATGCTGGGCAGCGGAACGGTCATCGTCCGCGAGCTGCACGCCGGTTTTGCGCGACTCGGAAAGGACTGAGCGGCCGGCACGCTCCAAGCACGGCCATGGCAACCACGCAGTTGTCTGGGATTCAAGACACCACTCGCCGGACCGGGCTTCGGATTGCGGGCCGGTCGGCGCAAGCTTAAGTACGGGATACCGGACACCGACACTTCTGACGAGGAACCATGACCGCACAGCCGCTGGCGCCAGGCAAAGCCACTTCCAAAGTCCCGGCCGCCGAAAACACCCTTCGAATCCTCAAACTGCTGGCCTCCCGCCGGGGGCCGATGGCGGCGTCGAACATCGCTACCTCGCTGGGCCTGCCGCGCTCGAGCGTCTACCACCTGCTGGGCGTCATGGAATCCAACGGATTCGTCATGCACCTGCACGAGGAGCAGCGCTACGGGCTGGGCATCAGCGCCTTCGAACTCAGCTCCGCCTACTCCCGGCAGGAGCCGCTCTCCCGCCTGGGGCGCCCGATGCTTGCCTCCCTCGTGGATGTGATCGGCGAGAGTGCACACCTGGCCGTGCTGCACGGCCGCGACGTGCTCTACATTGTGGAAGAGCGGGCCAAGAACCGCCCCTCCCTGGTGACCGACGTCGGCGTCCGCCTGCCCAGCCACCTCACCGCCAGCGGCCGCGCCATCCTGGCCGCCCTGCCCAAGTCGCAGGTGCGGGCCCTCTACCCGAACGCGGCCGCTTTCTCGGCCCGGCATGAGATGGAATCGCCCATCATGAAGTACTCGGCACTGTCCTCGCACCTGGACCAAGTGCGCCAGCGCGGCTACGCCACCGAACACGGCGAGGTGACTCCGGGATTCGGCTCTGTTGCTGCCGCCGTCACGGACCACCTGGGATGGCCGACGGCGGCCGTCGCCGTGACCTTCCTCGAGGACAAAGTGCCGGCAGAGGAATGGCCGGCGCTCGCCGCCCGCATCCAGAAGGCCGCGGACGAGCTCTCGAATCGCATCTACGGGCGCCCGGCCCACTAGGACCCGGCCCAACTGGCTCGCAATAGATGTCGTTTTGGAGGCTCAAAACGACCTTAAATGCGAGTCAGTTGGGCAAGCCGGCGGGACCTCATCCCGGACTCCTGCGCTTGTCTGGAATGCCGGACACCACCCCCAGAAAAGCCATTCCGCGGCCGTCGCGGACAGGCTCTACTGGATACAGAAGATCTTTCCCCCACCACCCCTCCAGAGACGAAGGAGCCAACATGGCACCCGCCGATTTCACCACCGGGACGCGCCCGGTCAAGGCGCCCCGCGGTACTGAGCTGTCCGCGAAGAGCTGGCAGACCGAAGCGCCGTTGCGCATGCTGATGAACAACCTGGACCCGGAGGTTGCCGAGCACCCCGAGGATCTCGTGGTTTACGGTGGCACGGGCCGTGCCGCCCGGTCCTGGAAGGCGTTCGATGCGATCTCGGAGACCTTGAAGGACATGGAAGAGGACGAGACCTTGCTGGTCCAGTCGGGCAAGCCGGTGGGTGTGTTCCGTACCAACAAGTGGGCTCCGCGGGTGCTGATCGCTAACTCCAACCTGGTGGGCGATTGGGCGACGTGGCCGGAGTTCCGGCGCCTGGAGGCCGAGGGCCTGATGATGTACGGGCAGATGACGGCCGGTTCCTGGATCTATATCGGCACCCAGGGCATCCTGCAGGGCACTTACGAAACCTTCGCCGCGGTCGGGAACAAGCTCGCCGCCGAAGGCCGCCACCCGGCACCGGCCGCGGAAGGCTCCACCGAAGGACCGCTGGCCGGGACCCTGACCCTGACCGGCGGGTGCGGGGGCATGGGCGGGGCCCAGCCGCTGGCCGTGACCCTGAACGACGGGGCCTGCCTGATCGTGGACGTGGATGAGTCCCGGCTGCGCCGCCGTGTCGGCAAGCGTTACCTGGACGAGGTCGAGACCGACCTGGATGCCGCGATCGCCAAGGTGAGCAAGGCCAAGGCTGAGCGGCGCGGCTGGTCCGTGGGCTACGTCGGCAACGCTGCGGAGGTCTTCCCCGAGCTGCTGCGCCGCCACCAGGCAGGGGAGCTGACCATTGACGTCGTGACCGACCAGACCAGTGCGCATGATCCGCTGTCGTACCTGCCCGAGGGCATCACCGTGGAGGAATGGCACACCGAGGCCGGGGCCGATCCGGAAGGGTTCACGAAGAAGGCCCAGGCGTCCATGGCCCGGCACGTGCAGGCCATGGTGGAGTTCCAGGACGCCGGGGCCGAGGTGTTCGATTACGGCAACTCCATCCGGGATGAGGCGCGCAAGGGCGGTTACGGGCGTGCGTTCGAGTTCCCCGGCTTCGTTCCGGCCTACATCCGGCCGCTGTTCTGCGAGGGCCTGGGCCCGTTCCGCTGGGTGGCCCTGTCCGGGGACCCGGAAGACATCCGCGTCACCGACGAAGCGATCAAGGAGCTGTTCCCGGAGAACAAGCACCTGCACAAGTGGATCGACGCCGCCCAGGAACGGGTCGAGTTCGAGGGCCTGCCGGCACGTATCTGCTGGCTGGGCTACGGCGAACGCCACAAGGCCGGGCTGCTGTTCAACAAGCTCGTCGCCGAGGGCAAGGTCAAGGCCCCGATCGTGATCGGCCGTGACCACCTGGACTCCGGCTCCGTGGCCTCCCCGTACCGGGAGACCGAGGCCATGAAGGACGGCTCGGACGCGATCGCGGACTGGCCTTTGCTGAACGCCCTGACCGCCGCGTCCTCGGGTGCGACCTGGGTGTCCATCCACCACGGCGGCGGCGTGGGCATCGGCCGCTCGATCCATACCGGCCAGGTCTCCGTGGCCGACGGCACCGAGCTCGCGGCCGAGAAGCTCGAGCGGCTCCTGACCAATGACCCCGGCATGGGCGTCATCCGCCACGTCGACGCCGGCTACGAGCGCGCCATCGAAGTCGCCGCCGAACGCGGCGTCCGCATCCCGATGAACGAGAAGTAGGAACTACCGTGACCATCACAACCAACGAAGCGCTGACCGTCACCCTCGGTTCCAGCGGCGTCACCGCCGAGGACGTCCTCAACGTCGCACGCCACGGCGCGCAGATCACCATCTCCCAGGAAGCCCTGGACAACGTCGCCAAGGTCCGCGCCCACATCGACGAGCTGGCCGTCAGCGACACCCCGGCCTACGGCATCTCCACCGGGTTCGGTGCCCTCGCCAACCGCCACATCCCCAACGCTCTGCGCACGCAGCTGCAGAAGTCGCTGATCCGCAGCCACGCCGCCGGCATGGGCCCGGCCGTGGAGCGCGAAGTGGTCCGCGGCATCATGTTCCTGCGTGCCAAGACCATGGCCTCCGGCCGCACCGGTGTCCGCCGCGAGGTCCTCGAGACCTTCGTCAAGGTGCTCAACGCCGGCATCACCCCTCTGGTCCGCGAGTTCGGCTCCCTCGGCTGCTCCGGCGACCTCGCCCCGCTCTCCCACTGCGCACTCGTGGTCATGGGTGAAGGCGAAGCCTTCGGCCCCGACGGCGAGCTGTACGGCGTCGAAGGCCGCCCCGCCGTCGCCGAGCTCCTCGCCGCACACGGCATCGAGCCGGTCACGCTGGCCGAGAAGGAAGGCCTGGCGCTGGTCAACGGCACCGAGGGCATGCTCGGCATGCTGCTGATGGCCATTGCGGACCTCCGCATGCTGATGACGACGGCGGACATCACCGCCGCGCTCAGCGTGGAGGCGCTGCTCGGCACCGACCAGGTGTTCCTGCCCGAGCTGCACGCCGCCCTGCGTCCGCACCCGGGCCAGGCCGCCAGCGCCGACAACATGCTGAAGGTGCTGTCTAACTCGCCGATCGTGGCCTCGCACCGTGAAGGCGACACCCGCGTCCAGGACGCCTACTCGCTGCGTTGCGCCCCGCAGGTTGCCGGTGCCGTCCGCGACACCGTGACCCACGCCGAGCTCGTGGCCACCCGCGAACTGGCCGCCGCGATCGACAACCCCGTGGTCCTCCCGGACGGCCGCGTGTCCTCCAACGGCAACTTCCACGGCGCCCCCGTGGCCTACGTGCTGGACTTCCTGGCCATCGCCGTGGCGGACCTGTCCTCCATCGCCGAGCGCCGCACGGACCGCATGCTGGACCCGGCCCGCTCGCACGGACTGCCGGCCTTCCTGGCCGACGATCCCGGCGTGGACTCGGGCCTGATGATCGCCCAGTACACCCAGGCCGGGCTGGTCTCGGACAACAAGCGGCTGGCCGTTCCGGCGTCGGTCGACTCCATCCCGAGCTCCGCCATGCAGGAAGACCACGTCTCCATGGGCTGGCACGCCGCCCGCAAGCTGCGCAAGGCCGTGGAGAACCTCCGCCGGGTCCTGGCAGTGGAACTGGTCACCAGCGCCCGCGCCATCGACATCCGCACCAAACTGTCCGGCGGCGAACTGACCCCCGGCCCCGCCGGTGCGGCCGTGCTCGAGGTGCTGCGCGCCGTCGTCGCCGGTCCCGGAACCGACCGTTTCCTCTCGCCTGAGCTGGAAGCGGCCGACCGTCTGGTGGGCTCCGGCGCGGTGCGCGAAGCCGCCGAATCCGCCGTCGGAATCCTCGCCTGATCCCGAAGGAAATGCGGTCTAAGTAAACATTGGATGGCGCCCCGGAAATGTTAGGCAACAGCCGCGTCCGGGGCGCCTTCGGTGTAGTAGAACTTATTGGGTACGGCATGTCCGCGCCGATGATGTCGCGGACCTGTCGGATGACATACACAACCGAAGATACGAACATCCACAAAGGGGTAGAAGTTCAATGAAGTCACGCGGATCCGTCCTGTCCAGGCGAATCTCACATGCCGCCACCGTTGCCGACTGGGCAAGCCTGGCCGCAGGGGAGCGGATCGAGGTCGTCAAGCACGCGCATGTGATTGCGGCGGGGGAAGTCCAGGAGGTTTCCGCTAGCGGAAACGTGGTCTGGCTTGAGCCTGCCGGTCCGGGCGCCGATGCGGCCGCCAAGCAGCTTTTCATGAAGTCCGACGGCGTGGAGCTGCGCCGGGCATAGTGCGTTTCCGGCGCGTAAGCTGGATTTGAAAGACTGAGGCTCCATGAAACCGGGGCTTGTTCGCAGCGGAAACCGCGAACAAGCCCCGGTTTTTTGCTGCCTACCGCCGGGTGCCCGCGTCGGCCTTCGCCGGCACAACCAGCACCAGGCAGGCCAGCAGGCATAGGCACAGCATGACGCTGCCTGCCGTGAGGGCGGCGCCGACCCGCTCGGCCAGGGCCTCCGCCGCGGTTGCTGCACCTCGGCCCGCGGCGGCCGACGCCGTCACCAGGATTCCGATTCCGAGGCTGCTGCCCAGCTGATGGAAGGTGTTGAGCAGCCCGGAGGCGGCCCCGGCGACGTCCACTTCGACGTCATCGCCAAGGGCGAATGGCCTTCGCGGTTGCGGGTGAACCTCGTCCGCTTCGCACCGGGCGCCCGAACTGCCTGGCACCGGCACGCCAACGGCCAGACCCTCCACGTGACGGACGGCGTCGGCTTCGTGCAGTCCCGCGGCGGCGAGCTCATCGTGATGAAACCAGGGGACACCGTCTACACGCCGCCGGGGGAGTGGCACTGGCACGGCGCCGCGCCGGAGCACTTCATGTCCCACCTGGCCATGTGGGAAGCCCTCGCCGAAGGGCAGGAAGGCCCGGAGACAGAATGGGCCGAGCACGTCGGCGATGAGGACAGGAGATCAGGCGGTGTCGGCGCCCCGGACCAGGGACAGGCCGTGCCCGTTGACGAAGAGCGGTGACCGAGTGTCGGACGCTACATCGGGCCGCGAGGCGCGCACCTCGTCCATGGAGGAAGGCAACTCGAAGGGCAGACGCCCGCACGGGAGGATTCGCCCCGTGATGGCGTCCAAAAGTGCAGCGTCGGAAACGCCGAAAGTGCCTACCAGCGCGCTGGCGAATTGGGTCAGCGGCGTGAGGATCGCCGGGCGGTCCAAACGGACGTCAACGATCAACGGAACCTTCCTGGAGAGGGCCGCCAGCCGCGAAATGAGCCCGGGCGGGAAGTCCAGGGAGCCGGCATGGAAGCCCTCCTCAAGGAACAGATCCTGTCGGTGCTCCCACGGTGCGTGGAGGCGGATGATGGCGACGTCGGCGTCCTCGGGCGCATCAACAGGAAGTCCAGTGCCCGACAAGGCTGCCGGGTCCAGGCCTTCGACGTAGATACGCGGCTTGTCGGAGAGCGGCAGCAGGCGGCTTCCGTCCGTCTTGCTGTCAGTCAGCACGGTCACCGAACGTGCCTGGGCGCGGTGTCCTTCAGCCCGGAAGTTATCGTTGCCAACGAGGACGGCTGCTGCGTCCTCCGACACGTAAGGGTTGTCGAAGAGGCCAAGCTGGAACTTCACCAGCAGCAGCCGGCGGGCGGATTCGTCGATCCGTTCTTCGCTGACGAGGCCGTCACGGACGAGGCCGATGAGCAGATCGGTGCACTCCTCGCCGCCGAACTGGTCCACACCGGCGTTGAGAATTTTCTCCATGCGTTCGGCGGCGGTCAGGTGCTCTGCGCCCCAGGCACGGGCCGGCAGTACCTTGTCTCCCACGACATTGTCATTGACGAGCTCCCAGTCGCTGAGGACGACCCCGTCGTAGCCGAGCTTTTCGCGCAGGAGCCCGGTGATGATCTGCCGGTTGTAGCCGAAGCCGACCTCTTCGATCGGTTCACCATCGAGCTCGAGGCCGACGGGCATTCCGTAGTAGGGCATGATGGCGCTGGTGTGGTTGGCGATGGCGGTCCGGAAGGGTTCAAGGTGCTCCTCGAAGCGCCCACCGGGGTAGACCTGCTCACGGCCGTAGGGGAAGTGCGGGTCTTCGCCGTCGCGTTGCGGGCCGCCGCCGGGAAAGTGCTTGGTGGTGCAGGCAACCGAGCCTGGGCCGAGGGACTCGCCCTGGAGTCCCCTGAGGTATTCGACGGCGAACCGCGAGGTCTGTTCTTTGTCCTGGCCGAAGGTCCCGGCCTGTCGGCCCCAGCGCGGTTCGGTGGCAAGGTCCACCGTTGGGTGCAGCGCGGCACGGATCCCGACGGCGGTGTATTCCTGGCGTACGACGTCGGCGAATCGCCGGATCAGCTCTGTACTGCCGGTGGCGGCGAGGCCGATGGGTTCGGGCCACTGGGAGAAATGGCCCGCATTGAACGAGACGCCGGTGTTTTCAATGAAGGCGTGCCTCGGGTCCGTGGAGATCGTGACCGGTATGCCGTGCGGGGTCGATTCGGCGAGTTTCTGGATTGCGTTGTTCCAGCGGGCCGCCTGCCGTGGTGTCCCCAGGGCGTGCACGTTGAAATGATTCATGAACCTCTGCGCGACGACGGCAGACGTTCCGGACTTGCTGATATTTCCGGGGCGCTCCAACAGGGTTCCGTCCGGTCCAGTCTCAATGACTGTGTGAAAAAGCAGACCCACCTTCTCTTCGAGGCTAAGCCGGGCCAGGAGGTCAGCCGTCCGTTCCTCCGGGCTGAGTGATTGATCCTCGAAGGGATCCATCACCCCGTTGCGGTTCAAATCCCGGTAAAGGGTGCCGTTGGGCGCGATGGAAGTCTGCAGGTGGTTCACGGTGGTACCTCTCAGCTGTTGGGGGAAAAGCGCTATTTGATGCCGGTGGCGGCGACGCTTTGGATGAAGAAGCGCTGCAGCGCCACAAAAAGGGCAACGATTGGGGTAATGACCAAAACCGATCCGGCCAGCAGCAGGCCGTAATTGGTGGCATTCTGCCCGGTCGAGAAAAGGGACAACGCCACAGGCAGGGTGTACATGTCCTCGCTCTGGGCCGCGACCAGCGGCCAGAGGAAGTTGTTCCACGAGCCAAGGAAAGTCAGGATCCCCAGCGTGGCCAAAGGCGGTCCGCAAAGGGGCATCACTACGCGGGTGAAGGTCCGGAACTCGCTGGCTCCGTCGATCCGTGCCGCCTCAATGATTGAATCCGGGATGCCCAGCATGAACTGGCGCATCAGGAAGACGCCCACGGGCGAGGCCAGGAACGGAAGGAACAGCGCCGGGTAGGTGCTAACCAGCCCCAGTTTGCTGACCATGACAAAGAGGGGAACGAACGTGACCACCCCGGGCACCATCAGGGTCACCATCACCAGCAAGAAGAGGAACCGCTTCCCCGGGAAGTCCATCTTCGCCAGCGCATAGCCGATCATCGAGCAGAAAAGCAGGTTGCCCAAGACCGTGACGACGGCCACGATCAGGCTGTTGGCGAAGAACTTCTCGATGTGCAGCTCAGTGAACCAGGAGGTGTAGTTGGCAAGAGTGCCCTCCTGTGGCCACCAAGTGGCAGGCCTGCGAAGGAGTTCACCTTGGGTCTTGAAGGATCCCAGCAGCATCCATGCGAACGGCAGGATGGTGGCAGCCACGGCAAGCAGCAGCAGGATATATGTGAGGGGCCGGCCGCGCTGACCGCGTCGGCGGGGACGGCGTGCAGGTCCACCGGATTCGGTCCGCAAGGGGCCGGGCGTGAGGGTTTGTGTGGGAAGCGTCATGGCAGTGCTTAGTCCTTCGACCGGAGGGCACGGAACTGGACGAGGCTCAGCAGCGCTATGGCGACGAAGAGCACATAGCTGGCGGCAGATGCCAGCCCGTATTTGCCGAACCCGAACTGGTTGTATGTGAAGTAGCTGATGGACAGGGTCGAATCGAGCGGGCCGCCCTTGGTCATCACGAACGGCTCTTCGAAGAACTGCAGGTAGCCGACGGAGAGCAGCACCGCGCCCAGCAGCAGAGTCGGCCGCAGGGTGGGCAGCGTGATCCTGGTGAACCGCTGCCAGGCATTGGCACCGTCCACTTCGGCGGCTTCGAGCATTTCCGCCGATACGTTCTGCAGCCCCGCCAGGAAAATGATCATCAGCGTGCCCATGTTCCGCCACACGGCCATCAGGATCATGGCGGGCATGGCCCACGTCGTGCTGTTGAGCCAGTCAGGGCCGTGGATTCCCACAGCGCCCAGGATGGTGTTCAGCAGGCCGTCCGGCTGCAGGATGAACCGCCACACGACAGCCACGGCAACAATGCTGGTGACCACGGGGGTGTAGAACCCGACGCGGAACGCCGTCCGGAAGCGTTTGATCCCGCTGTTCAATGCCACAGCGAGGGCCAGCGACACGGCCATGGTCAGGGGTATGCCGACGAGGACGAAATAGGCCGTGTTGAGCATCGAATGGACGAACTGCGCGTTGGCGAACAACGTGGCGTACTGCTTGATGCCGACGAAGCCGACCGCGGCCGGGTTCTGGACGTCACGGCTGGTGAAGTCAGTGAAGGACATCGCGAAGGAGGAAACCAGCGGGACCAGCATGAACACGGCGAAGATCGCCACGAACGGGACCGCGAACATCCATGCGATGAGTGCCTGCCTGCGGCGGCGCGAGGAGGGTCCGGCCGCACCCCTGGGCGACCGGGATGCGGGAGGCAATGGGGTGCGGCTGGACGTCGTGCTCATGTTCAGCGGCCTGTCCCGATTGAGTCGGCCGTGGACTGCAGTTCCTTGAGGGCCGAGGCCGGGTTTTTGCCTGCCTTCACGATCTGTTCCAGCTGGGTGTCCGCGGCGGCAGACACCTGGGTCCAGGTCGTTAAGGACGGCGGGGAGTTGACGTCCTTGAGCTGGTCGCCGAAGACGGAAAGTTTGGAATCACCGGAGAGTGACGGGTCCTTCCATGCAGACTGGGATGCGGGCAGGTCCCCTGTCGCCTTGTACCACTTGACCTGGATGTCGGGCTGGGAAAGCCACTGGATGAACTTCCATGCCGCGTCCCGGTTCTGGGATTTCTTGAACACGACCAGGTTGGAGCCCCCGGCGAAGGAGGTCGCCGACTTCTGCTTCGGGACCAAGGCCACCTTGTATTTGTCGGCGAATCCCGCGCCGCCGGCCTTTTCCAGCTCGCCGATCCCGGACGGACCGCCGATCCACATGGGAACGGATCCGTCGACGAACGCGGACTCGGCCGCACCGGCACCGGTGGCAGGGTTCTTGTCGGCGATGCCTTCGGTGAAGAAGCTGTTGTAGTAGTTGAGAGCTTCGCCGAGCTCGGGAGTGTCCAGCGTCCATTTGGTGCTGTCCTGGTTCACCAACTGAGCCCCGCCCGACCAGACAAACGGGAGAATGCGCTGGAAGGAGTCCGCCCCGCCTGCGGGGAGCGCGACTCCATACTTGGCGCCGGCCTTGCTCTGGAGGTCCTTGGCCAAGGATTTGAAGCCATCCCAGTCCGTGGGGAAGGCCTCATGGCCAGCCTTTGCCGCAAGATCGCTGCGGTAAAAGACTACGTTGGCGTCCACGTACCACGGGACGCCGTACCTGGTCCCGCCCACGTCGGTCGACTTCACCGAACCGGGGAAGATGTCGCCGGTATCGACTGCGCTGGGTGTGGGCTCAAAGGCATCGCTGAAGTCACTCATCCAGGTGGTGCCCATCTGGGCGATATCAGGGGTGGTGCCCCCGGCGATGGCTGTTTGATATTTATTGTGGGCGGCATCCCAGGGGATGGCCGTGACGTTGACCTTTACGCCGGGATTGGCAGCCTCGAATTCCTTTGCCAAGGCCGGCAGTGCGGCGCCCTCGGCACCCTGCGCCCACACCGTGACTGTACCGGTCGCGGGGCCAGAGGCAATTGGGGAAGCTGATTCAATGGATCCGGAACCGGATCCATTGTCGCGTCCGCAGGCAGTCAGGAGCAGGGCTGCGGCAAGGCCGATGGCGGCTGCTTTTGTGGCTTTGGGATGGAGCATTTTTGGTGCCGGCAGGGCTGCTCGTTTCTTAAACATCATTGTTCCTCTCTCAAGGGACGGGGAGGGGAGAGCATATGGGCTCCTGTTCGGCGTCGACGACCGGCCCGTGCAATCGAGTGTACGCGCATACATTTTGCTGTGGCAAGGGTCACGTCCCCTTTTATTTCAGGGATGTATGCGCGTACGGTATGTGTTAGCCTCGGCGATTGGCCAGGCAACGTGACCTTGTGGTCGAACGCCCTCGGGGAAGGGGATTCTGTGTCTACCAGCACCACGCCAACGGTTTACGACGTCGCGGAGGCCGCGGGCGTTTCCACGGCCTCCGTCTCCAGGTTCTTCCGCACCCCAGACAAGGTCCGACCCGCCACGCAGGAGGCGATCCGCAAGGCAGTCGAGGAACTTGGCTACATCCCGAGCGGCCTCGCGCGGGGCCTGGCCGAGCGCCACAGCGGCGTCGTCGGCATGTACTCGTTCAGCGGTCACGAGCCCGACGAACTGGCCATGCCGGAACTGCTCGACGACGACGACGTCCCTCTGGTCCGCGAGTCGGCGACCAGTCCAAGGCTCTACCCGCTCTTTGCCGACGAGGTGCTCCGGGGCGTGGAACTCGAATGCACTGTGCGCGGCCTTCCGCTAGCCGTTGGCTGGCAGAAGCTGGACTCCGGCGGCGTGGCCCTGGACGAGATCGCCCGTCGGGTAGACGGCCTCGTGGTGCTCCCCCATGTGATGTCCGAGTCAACGCTCGTCCACCTGGCCCGGACCAAGCCCATCGTCCTGGTTGCCCAACTCCCTGAAGACCCCATGGCCATGTCTTCGGTGACTGTCAACAACAAGGCCGGGATGCGTCGGCTCGTCAAGCACTTGATCGAAGACCACGGGCGCAGGAGTTTCTGGTTCGCCGGGCCCATCGATGACTACGACCGCTACGCGCGGCACCAGGGGTTCCTTGACGCTCTCGAGGCAGCCGGTCTTGCCGCCCCGGACGGCACTGTCCTGGGCGGGACGACCGGCAGGTCGGACGTACGCGAAGCCGTCGCAGCGCTGCTCGCCGACAAGGCTGGCCGGCCGCACTTGCCCGAGGCGATCGTGTGCGCGAACGATCAGACCGCCCTAGGTGTCATCGAGGGCCTCAGCGAGGCCGGGGTCAAGGTTCCGGAAGAAGTTGCAGTCACCGGGTTCGACGGGATCGATGCAGGCCGGTTCATGCAGCCGGCGCTCACCACGGTCCGCCAACCCATGGACCTGATGGGCCGCGTCGCCGTCGAACTCCTGAGTAAACGGATGGCCGAGGTCCCATCGGCGTGCGAGCACAGGGTCCTTCCTGTCCAAGTCCTGCTTCGCGAAAGCTGCGGCTGCACGCTGTAGATGGCGAATCCCGTTAAAGAGGAGCTGCCCCCTGAGCTTGAACGGTAGCTCAGGGGGCCGTTCCCTGTGATTTTTGCTGTGCCCGGCGCCGGGCTCAGGCTGCGATTGCTTCGCGGGTCTGGCCGAACGGCACGGACTCGTCGAAGGCAACCGTGTAGCTTCCCGGCTCGTGGCGGGTTACCAGGATGCCGCAGTCAGCATGTTCCGCCGCATCCTCGATCAGGGTGTTGACTGCCTGGTCCAGGCCGTCGTGGATTTCCTGGCCATTGGAAAAGGTCAGGTGGATTTCGCGTTCTTCAGTCATTACAACAGTCACTGGGGGCCTCCTATTACTTGCCGCATGCGAAGGCGACCCATCAATCATAGAGGGTGGCGGCGAATATTCGTAAGATGACTGTCAGCCTGTGGCGACGGTCTCAGCGGCGAACCATTGCACGGAGCAGTTTCACGGCTACCGAAAGCGCGGCGATGTCCACAGGGCCCGGCTTGATGGCCTCTTGAATGGTCTCCTGGATCCGGGAAAGTTGCTCGATGTTTCCGCGTTCCCAGTCGGTGATCCGTTCCACCGGATCCGCGGCCGCGGCCGAGGAACGGGCGGTATGCCGGACCACCGCCTTGGTCATGTCGGCCAGCACCAGATACATGTCGTCCCGCAGCGCGGCCCGGGCCAAGGATTCCCAATGGGTGGCCCGCGGAAGCATCGTGATGTGCTCCAGCAGCGGTATGGCCGAGATGCGTTCGAACACTGCGAAGTAGACCTCGGCCACTGCCTGCGGCGGTTCCTGCAGTTCCTCGGCGATCGCGGAGATGTCCAGCAAGCCGTAGCTGACCAGGATTTCCGAGGCCCTGACGCCCAACTCGTGCGGCAGCCCAACGGAGTCCGTGTGCGCCATGCGTTTCAGCGAATGGGCCAGGTTGATGCCGTGCAGGAAGCTCGTGAAGTTGGCCCGCATCGCGGACATCGGCCCCTCCAAACGGGCCAGTGCGTCGGCAACGGGCTTGTCACGGAAGTCGTGGGTCACGTACCAGCGGACGGAGCGGTCCAGCAGGCGCCGCATGTCGAGGGCGACGGCGGCGCCGTGCTCGCTCGCCAACCTGGCCGGCAGTTGGGCAATGGCCCCTGTGATTGCGTCGAAGTCCCAGATTTGCCGCATGACCACGAAGCCGCGGGCCACCGCCGTCGCCGACACCGTGGTCTCCTCCATGGCCCGGAAAGCGAAGGCGATGCCGCCCATGTTGATCATGTCGTTCGCCACAACGGTGGCAACGATCTGGCGGCTCAACGGGTGCGTCGAAAGGTGCTCGCCGAACCGTTCGGTGACCTGCCGCGGGAAGTAGACCTGGAGGGTATGCGAGAACCACGGATCGTCGGAGAGACCACCCTCGGTGAGTTCTCGGGCGAGTTCGATCTTGGCGTACGCCGCGAGCACGGCGAGTTCCGGCGTGGTCAGTCCCTTGCCCGTCTGGACGCGTGCCCTGAGTTCCTCGTTGCCGGGGAGGCATTCGAGTTCCCTGTCCAGGTCCGTGACTGCCTCCAACCAGTCCATGGTCCGCTCGAAGCTGGGGCTCCATTCAAGGGCCAGCTGCTTGTCATTAAGGAGAAGCGTGTTCTGGTCCTTGTTGGTCTTCAGCACGAGGCGTCCCACCTCGTCCTGCAGCGAATGAAGGAAGCCAGTCCTTTCCGCTGCGGACATCCTGCCCGCGGCGATCATCCGGTCCAGGAAGACCTTGATGTTCACCTCATGGTCCGAGCAGTCGACGCCGGCCGAATTGTCGATCGCATCGGAGTTCACGAGGATGCCGGCCAGTGCGGCCTCCACCCGGCCCCGCTGCGTGATTCCGAGGTTGCCGCCTTCGGCGATGATGTGGCAGCGCAGTTGGGCGGCGTCGATCCGGATGGGGTCGTTGGACTTATCCCCGACCTCGGTGTGGGACTCTGTGGACGCCTTGATGTAGGTGCCGATCCCGCCGTTGTACAGGAGGTCAACCGGGGCCATGAGGACAGCCCGCAAAAGATCAGGCGGAGTCATCGCCGTCGTGCCTTCTTCCAGTCCCAAGGCGAGCCGGACCTCCTCGCTGATGGGGATCGACTTCTCGGCGCGTGAGAAGACGCCTCCGCCGGGGCTGAGCTTTCGGGGCCTGTAGTCGGCCCAGGACGAGCGGGGGAGTTTGAAGAGCCGCTTGCGTTCGGTGTAGGAAACCGCCGGGTCGGGCGCAGGGTCCAGGAAGATGTGCCGGTGGTCGAAGGCCGCCACAAGCTTGATGTGCTCGGAGAGGAGCATGCCGTTGCCGAAGACATCGCCGCTCATGTCACCGATACCCACCACCGTGAAGTCCTCGGCCCCGGAATCGATCATCAGTTCCTTGAAATGGTGCCGCACCGACTCCCACGCGCCGCGGGCGGTGATGCCCATCTGCTTGTGGTCGTAGCCCACCGAACCGCCCGATGCGAAGGCGTCGCCGAGCCAGAATCCGTACTCCGCGGCCAGGGCGTTGGCGAGGTCCGAGAACGAGGCCGTCCCCTTGTCCGCGGCCACCACGAGGTAGTAATCGTCGCCGTCGTGCCGCACCACGCGGGGCGGCGGCACCACGCGGCCCTCACCGCCGCCGTCGGGATCCGGCACCAGGTTGTCCGTGAGGTCCAGCAGGCCGCGGACAAACGTCCTGTAGCTTTCCTGGCCTTCCGCCAGCCATGCCGCCCGGTCCTCCGCCGGATCCGGCAGGACCTTGGGGAAGAAGCCGCCCTTGGCCCCGGTGGGAACGATCACCGCGTTCTTCACGGTCTGCGCCTTCACAAGGCCCAGGACCTCGGTGCGGAAGTCTTCGCGCCGGTCTGACCAGCGCAGTCCGCCGCGGGCGATCGGGCCGAACCTCAGGTGGACGCCTTCAACCCGTGGCGAGTAGACCCAGATTTCGAACTTCGGCCGGGGCGCCGGTGCAGCGGGGATGCCCGAGGGGTTGAGCTTGAAGCTCATGTACGGCTTGCCCAGGTAGAAGTTGGTGCGCAGGGTGGCTTCCACCAGGCTCGCCAGGGAGCGCAGCAGGCGGTCCGCGTCCAGGCCCGGGACGGCGTCGATGGCTTTGTTCAGCTTCGTGCGGGCAGCGTGGACGGCCTGGGTCCGGTGGCTGTATTCACTGCGGACCCCTTCGAACACATCCCCGTCCAGCCCCTCCCCGTCGGCCGGGCCGGGGTCGAGGACCTCTGGCTCGAAGAGGTCCGGAGTGAAGCGGTCCGGATCGAATTTCGCCTCGAACAGGTCAAGCAGCGCATGGGTTGCCTTGGAGTTTTCGCGGAGCGTGTCCGCGATGAAGCCGTAGGAGTTGGTGCTGCCGAGCTGCCGGAGGTACTTGGCGTAGGCGCGCAGGATGGCGGTCCGCCGCCAGCCGAGGCCCTCCCGGAGGACCAGTTGGTCGAAGGCGTCCGATTCCGAGTCACCGCGCATCGCGGCGCAGAACGACCCCGCCAGCAGTTCGCCGGTGGCCAGCGGGTCCACCCCGCGGGGGTACTTGAGCCCGAGGTCGTACAGGAAGAACTGCCGGCCGTCGGCGCGCAGCACGGTGAACGGCCGCTGGTCCAGCACTTTCAGGCCGAGGTTGTGGAAGAACGGCAGGATCTGGGTGAGGCTCTGCGGACGGGTCATGTAGAGCCGGATCCGGGCATCCTCGGACAGGACCGCCGTCCCCGGGCGCCGGTAAACGGTCAGCAGGGGGTCCGTCGTGTCGTCGTTTCCGGGGGTGAAGCTCTCGAACTTCGCGATGTCCTCCACCGCGTCCTCGACCTCGTAATCGGCCTTGTAGCTCGCAGGGAACGCTGCGGCCCAGAGGCGTGAGAGCCGTGCGGCTTCGTCTGCGGGGAAACGCACCTGCAATGCCTCGTCCAGGCCTTGCGCCCAGGAGCGCGTGGCGGCGATGACGCGCTGCTCAAGCGCCGCGGAATCGATCACCGCAGGCGCACCCCCGGGCCGGTCGGCGGCGTGCGGCAGCAGGATCCGGAAGAAGACCCGCGCCATGGCGGATTCGCCCAGCCGGAGTTCGAATTCGATGGCGTCGGACCCCAAAGCCTCACGCAGTTCGCGTTCGATGTTCAGCCGCACGGCGGTGCTATAGCGGCGACGGGGCAGGAAGACAAGGGCCGTCATGAAGCGGCCATGCGAATC
Source organism: Arthrobacter sp. R-11 (assembly GCF_049913155.1). Lineage (GTDB taxonomy): Bacteria > Actinomycetota > Actinomycetes > Actinomycetales > Micrococcaceae > Arthrobacter. The sequence continues at coordinate 421,065 of NZ_CP183979.1, forward strand.
CGGGCGCAGGAACAGCCGGGTGCTGTGGCGTTCCTGGAGGCGCAGGATGTCCCGCGCGTGCGCCGCCAGCTGCTCGGCATCGATATGGAAGAGCTCGTCGCGTGGATAGGCCTCGATGACGGACAGCAGTTCCTTGCCCGAATGCGAGGCAGGCGGGAAGCCGAAGCCCTGCAGCACCTTCTCTACCTTGTCCTTGATGACGGGGATCTCGAGGGCGGAACGCGCCGTCGAACTCGGTGAGAAGAGCCCGACGAAGGTGCGTCCGCCGACGCGCTCGCCGCCCAGGCTGATTTCGTCGAGGTAGGCGCGGCGGAGGACCGTGGAGCGCAGCGTGGACTTCGTGAGGGTGAGGACGGGGGCTTTGCCTCCGGAATCGGGGCCTCCGGAATCGGGGCCTCCGGAATCGGGGCCTCCGGAACCGGGCGCCGCGGAATCGGCCGGCGCGGAATCGGCGGGCGCGGCCTTCCGGAGCAGTCCCAGCCCGCGCCGCCCGCGGTAGCCCAGGAAGATGAAGTTCCCGTCGTTCAGCCAGAGCAGCAGCTTCCGGGCCTCCTGGCTATCTGGCACGCCTTCCAGCCGCCGGATTTCGTCTGCCAGCTCCTTGCGGATGGCCGCGGTGTCTTCCGCGGCGGCGCGGACGTCGTTGATGACGGTCTGCAGCCTCTCCGTGAGGCGGTCGGCGCTCACTTCGTCCGCGAGCCGGGGGATTTCGATGGCCAGCCATGCCTCGGTGAGGGCGCCGCCGGCGTCTGTGTCGCCGTCGTCCGTATCCGGTCCGGCGTCCGGCGCGGCCGGTGCACCGGCAGCCGAAGGTTCGACGCCGGCCGGCAGCCCCAGGCGGTGCGGTCCCCGGTGGATCCTGATCAGGCGGTGGGTGGCCGGATCGCGGACCACGGTGAAAGTGGGATGGACGAGCAGCCGGATGACGGCGGTGTCGCGCGCGATCTCGGCAGTGGCGGAGGGGAGCAGGTAGGGCAAGTCGTCGGTGACGATGGCCACCAGGCTGGCGTCGGTCTCGTTCAGGACACCGATGAGGGTCTGTCCGGGCTCCCGCCGTTCGGCCAGGGAACGGTGGTAGCGGGCGCGTTCCAGCAGGGTCTCGGGGGTGTAGTTGCGGACATCGTCGTCGGCCACGTGCTCGTAGTAGTCGGTCAGGAATCCGTCCGCTGGCTCGATCCTGGGTGACATGTCGCTGCGCCTCCGCTGCACCAGGCTGATCAGGGAGCGGCCGTGCTGGGGCGGTCGGCGAAGTCCCTGCGCCTCATCTCATGATGGCTGGCGCGGGGCCGGTGGTAAAGGCTTCCGAATGTAAGACGTGGTGGCGGGATTCGAACCCGCGTGCGCTGCTTTGCAGGCAGCTCCCTGGCCTCTTGGGTACACCACGTGCATCGAGACTAGGCAGGCTGGCGGCACTGCTCCAACATTGTTTGCGCCGCCTTTCCCCGCACGACGCGGGGTTACCCGAGGTGTCCCGATGTTGCCTTCGCTTGCGCCGTGAGATGTCAGTCGAGCAGCGTGTTCACCAGCCGCGCGGCCACCTTTGCAGTGCGGGAGTCGACGTCGAACTCCGGGTTCAGCTCCGCGACGTCCAGGTGGAGGAGCTTGCCGCTGGCCGCCACCTGGCGGCACACTGCGCTGATCACCGGCAGCGGCACGCCGTAGGCGGCGGGCGCGCTGACGCCGGGCGCGGTGGCGGCGGGCAGCACGTCCAGGTCGATCGTCAGGTACAGCACGTCGATGCCCGCCAGGAAGGACGCCACGAACTCCTCTGCGGCACCCGCCGAGCAGTCCTCGTCCAGCAGGTATTTCACGCCTAGCCGGTCCGCCGTGTCGAACAGGGTGCGGGTGTTGTTCGCCTCCGAGATTCCGACGACGGCGTACTGCAGTTCGCGGCCCGCGGCCGCTTCCGCGCGCGCCATCTGCAGGAACGGCGTGCCCGAGCTCGGCACGGCTTCGTCGCGGAGGTCGAAATGCGCGTCCAGGTTCAGCACGCCCAGGCGCTTGCCCGAGTCTGTTTCTGTTCCGCTTACCGCGGAGGAGCCGGCCACGCCCAGGTAGCTGGCGAATGCGGTCTCGTGCCCGCCACCAAGCAGCACGGTGAGGTTGCCGGCGTCGAGAAGTGCGGACACAACGGTCCCTGCGCGCTGCTGGCCGTCCTCCAGGGCCTCGTCTTCCACCACAACGTCACCGGCGTCGAAGACGCTGCGGTCGAGGTGGTAGGCGAGCGGCCCGAGTGCGGCGCGGATCGCGGCCGGAGCGGCCGCGGCACCCACTCGCCCCTGGTTGCGGCGCACGCCTTCGTCGCTGCAGAAGCCCACGACGACGGCGGGCCGGGTGCGGGCGGCTGCGTCGCCGCCGGAGTAGGGCGAGATGGCCTGCCACCAGCGGCGGTGCTCCGCACCGTCGCCATCGAAACGTCCAGTCCAGGGGGCGGGGCGGACGTCGACGGGGAGAGTGCTCGTTTCCATGGTTAAAGCACACCGCAGGCCGCGCCCGAAAAACAGCGCCGCCTGCGGTGCGGTGTCCGGAATCCCGGAAGAGGCCTACTTGATGCCCAGGATTTCCTCCACTTGGCCGATGCCGAAGAACAGCAGGAACGCCGCGGCGACTGCCCACATCAGCGGGTGCACCTCGCGGGCGCGGCCCTGGAAGCTGCGGATCAGCACATAGGAGATGAATCCGGCGCCCAGGCCGTTGGCGATCGAGTAGGTGAAGGGCATCAGGGCGATGGTGAGGAAGGCGGGGATGCCCACGCCCCAGTCCTGCCAGTCGATCTTGCCCACCTGGGACACCATCATGAAGCCCACCACCACGAGGGCCGGGGCCACGGCCTCGAACGGCACCAGGTTGATGAGCGGGGTGAAGAACATGGCCACCAGGAACAGCAGGCCGGTGACGATCGAGGCCAGGCCGGTGCGGGCGCCTTCGCCGATGCCGGCGCCGGATTCCACGAAGATCTGGTTGGAGGACACGGAGGAGCCGCCGCCCACGATCGCGCCGAGCGCGTCGACCTGGAGCACGCGGTCCACGTTGGGGATGTCGCCGTTCTTGTCCACGGTGCCGGCCTCGTTGGCCAGGCCCACCATGGTGCCCATGGCGTCGAAGAAGATGCTCAGCAGGATCACGAATGCCAGCAGCGCCGCGGCGATGACGCCCAGGTGCTCAAAGGCGCCGAAGGGGTTCGCCTTGCCGATCAGGGACAGGTCCGGGGCGCCCCACTCCGTGAACTTCGGCGCCACGAGGGACCAGCCGCGCGGGTTGACGTTCTTGCCGTCGAAGCTGGGGCCAATGTGCAGGGTGAATTCGAGGATGGCGGCCAGCGCGGTGGAGGCCACGATGCCGATCAGGATGGCGCCGCGGACCTTCCGGACCACCAGGGCGATCGTCAGGATGAGGCCGACGGCGAACACCAGCGTGGGCCAGCCCAGCAGCTTGCCGTCCACGCCCAGGCCCAGCGGCACAGTGGTGCCGGCGGCGTCCGGAATGCGGCGCACGAAGCCGGCGTTCACCAGCCCGATCAGGGCGATGAAGAGGCCGATGCCCACCACGATCGCCGTCTTCAGCGCGGCCGGGACGGCCTTGAACACGGCGGTGCGGAAGCCGGTGAGGACCAGGATCAACATGGTCAGGCCGGAGAGCACCACCAGACCCATCATGTCCGGCCATGTCAGCCGCGGGTGCGAGGCCACGGTCACGGCCACGAAGGCGTTAACGCCCAGGCCGGTCGCGATGGCGAAGGGGTGCTTCGCCCAGGCGCCCATGAGGATGGTCAGAATGCCGGCCACGAATGCGGTGGTGGCAGCCACGGCGGTGAAGCCCAGGCTGTTGCCATTGGAGTCGGCCCCGGAGAGGATCAGGGGGTTCAGGACCACGATGTAGCTCATGGCAAAGAACGTGGCGAAGCCGCCGCGGATTTCCCGCGAATAGTTGGAACCGCGCTCCGAAATCTTGAAATAGCGGTCGATGGCTGAACCCTGTTTGAGCATGGATATCTCCGGGACGTGTTGGGGGTGTGCTCTCAAATCCTAAGCCCGGCCAGCAGAGAGCCCCGGGAAATTCGCCTAGGGTGTAAGGAAGCCAACACCGCAAGGAAGCCAATACAAGGGAGTTATCTGACCATGCGTCCCGCCCGCCAGCTCGTGGCCACTGCCGTTGCTGCCCTTCTGTTCACGGCCACGGTGATTTTCGGGGCTGCCCCGGCTTCCGCCCACGACGTCGCGGAGTCCACCTCGCCGACCGGCGGTTCCACCGTTGCGGCCGTCCCGGACACGGTCTCGGTCACCTTCAACAACCGGCCCTTGGCGCTTGGCGCGTCCATCGCCGTCAACGATGCTTCCGGACAGAACTGGGCCGACGGGCCCGTCGAGATCGTGGACGCGGTGGTCTCACAGAAGCTAAGCCCCGGCGCACCGGCGGGCAAGTACACGGTGGTGTGGCGGGTGGTCAGTTCGGATTCGCACCCCATCGAAGGAAACTTCACCTTCACCGCCCAGGCAGGAAGCACGACGCCGGGCGGCGGCACTGCGTCCGCGTCGCCGTCGCCGGCTGCTTCGGCAGGGACGGTTCCTTCCGCGGGGACGGCCGCACCCGGCGCTTCCGCGACGCCCGAAAAGGCGCCGGACGCTTCCCAGCCGTTCCCGTGGAGCATCGTCGGGTTCGCCGTTGTCGCCCTCGCCCTGCTTGTGTTCCTGGGCGTAACTGCCCGCCGCAAGCTGGCCGCCGGCAACGATGAGGAGCCCGGCGGAGAGTAGGCCATCGCTGGCCAAACGCGGCGTTAGGCCAGCGCGGAAACCACGGGGAAGCTGCCGGTCAGCGCGGCGTGGACGTTGTCCGGGTGTACCTTCGCCGAAATTGCCTGCCCCACCACCTTGGCTTGGCGCAGCACTTCCTTCGGGGTCGGGCTGACGAGCTCGCCGACTCCCACCAAGTACATGCCCATGGCACGCAGCGCAGCCGTGAAGTTCTGGCCGATCGCGATGCCCAGTTCCGCGAGCATGCGGCGCAACTGGCTTTGCCCGCAGCGCGTCAGCACGATGTTGTCCGCAAGCAGGACGCCCTGTTCGGTATGGATCGCCCACACCTTCTCTTCGACGGGGCGCTGGTGCGCCAGCCGGTCGAGGCGGACGGCAGGGGTCGTGGTCCGGACGTCCAGGTGGTGGCTGGCTGCATAATTGCGCAGGTGGCGCAGGATCTCGTTGCGTTCCTGTAAGGACGCCGCATCCGGCCTTTCGCAGCGGCTCGGCTTGCCCGTATAAGTGGAAGCTCCGGTGGTCGAAGTCCCGGCGAAGCGGAAGGCCTGGCCGTTGAGGCCGCTGACCACAATGGCATTCACGCCGCGGCGACTGAGCTCGCTCGCGACGGCAAGGCCCGGCATCCCGGCGCCGATCACCACGGTGGTGGTGCGCTCCGCATTCGGGGCAAGCATGAACTGCACGCTTGGTTCCTCCTTGAATAGTGCCCGCCCGTAGGCAGTCAGGGGGGTGGCGTCCGGTTTCCCCAAGCGGCCGCGCACAACATCACGGAGTGTGCCGTAGGACACATTTCCGCTTGTCGTGCATCGAACACTACAGAATTTTCCGGCCCGGGGGTAGCCGGTTCGGGGGCGCTGGGAGGCTGCTTGATTCGTTCCCGGGAACCGAGAATAGTGAGCATTGGAGGCCCCGACCCGCGGCCTGCCAGGGAAGGCAAGCCAGGGCAGCGGCCTCTGGCAGAATTACGGCAACAATGAAGCCAGTTGTGCGAGGAGGCGGGCCCCATGGACCAGCACGAGAGCGAGCAGGAACCCACCATTGCCCCGGGCGGCATTGTGGTGGGTGTGGACGGTAGCGAGCACGGCCAGTGCGCCCTGGTGTGGGCGGCGCGGGAGGCCGAACGCAGGAACCTTCCGCTGCACGTTGTGACCGCCTACTCGGTGCCGATCTTCGCCGCGTCCGGCCTGGACGGTGGCTACGCCACCGTGGATGACTCCGTGATCCGGGAAGGCGCCGAGGAAATCGTGCGCCAGGCCCTTTCGAAGGTCTCCGTCTATCCGATCGACGTGGACGGCTCGGTGGAAAACGGCGATGCCTCCGGCGTGCTGCTTGAGCTCTCCGCGTCCGCCGAGCTCTTGGTCTTCGGCACCCGCGGCCGCGGCGGTTTCGTGGGCCGTCTCCTGGGTTCCGTGAGCAGCGCCCTGCCGGCCCACTCCAAGTGCCCCACGGTTACCGTGCCGCTCTACTGCGGGGACCGGCTCGGCGAGCCCACTGAGGACAAACACGTCAAGGCCGAGAGGGCCAAGTCGGGGCCGCGTGCCATCGAAAACGTCGTGGCAGTGGGCGTCGATGGGTCCGAGCAGGCCCGCGTGGCAGTGCTCGACGCCGCAGAGGCCGCCGAACGGATGGGCGCCAAACTCCGCGTGATCTGCGCCGTTCCCGAATACAGCGGATCCCTCGCCTGGGTCCCGGCCCCCTTGGACCGGGAGGCCCTGTTCAAGGACATCCGCGTCCAGCTGGACGCCGGGCTGGCCTGGATCCGGAGCCATTTCCCGCGTTTGACCATTGAAACGCAGTTGCTGGACGGTTCCCCTGTGGACGTCATGGTGGAGGCAAGCCGCAACGTGGAACTGGTGGTGCTGGGCACCCGCGGCCGCGGCGGCTTCACCGGAATGCTCCTGGGCTCCACCTCGGACGGCGTCCTGCATCACGCCAAGGGCCCCGTCATGGTGGTTCCGGACCGCGAGGATCCGCGCCTGGCCGATCGTGCGGACTTCGGACCGATGCTCGGGGCCGCGTAGGCCTTCCGGTTCACGGACCTTCCCACACAGTCCCTAGGCGGGCATCATGGCTGAAGCGAAAACGTCTTCCGGGTTCATCATCGGCCTGGACGGAATCCGGGCTGGCATGCTCGCCGAAGTGGGCGGCAAGGCGGCCAATCTCGGCGAAATGACCGGAGCGGGCCTGCCTGTTCCGCCCGGCTTCTGCCTGACAACCGAGGCGTACCGCGAGGCCCTGCGGGCCGAGGCGCCGGACAGCGCGATCGGCCCCGTTCTGTCCGAGCTGGCAGCAGCGCCGGCGGATGATCTCGAAAGACTGGCGGACCTGGCCGCCCGCGCCCGTACCGCAGTGCTCGACGCCGGAATGCCGGCCGCCGTCGAGACCGCCGTACGGGAGGCGTACCTGAGCCTGGGGCCCGACGCCGCGGTGGCGGTCCGCTCTTCCGCCACGGCCGAGGACTTGCCGTTCGCCAGCTTTGCCGGCCAGCAGGACACCTACCTCAACGTCGTCGGCACGGATGCCGTGCTGGAAGCGGTCCGGAAATGCTGGGCTTCGCTCTGGACCGACCGCGCCGTCAGCTACCGCGCCAGCAACGGGATCGACCACGCCGCGGTGAGCCTCGCCGTCGTCGTCCAGGTTATGGTGGACGCCGCCACGGCCGGCGTGCTGTTCACCGCCAACCCGGTGACCGGGCGCCGGCACGAAGCCGTCATCGACGCCAGCCCGGGGCTGGGCGATGCCGTTGTTTCCGGTGCTGTGAACCCGGACCACTTCGTGGTGGACTCGGTGACCGGAAGCATCACCGAACGGCGGCCGGGGGACCGGACGCTGGTGATCCGCCCGCTCCCCGGTGGCGGGACGGAACGAGTGGAGAACCCCGGTGGAGCGGTTGGCGCAGACGGCCAAGGCGAAGCCTGCCTTGACGACGCCCGGATCCGCGCGCTCGCGGCCCTCGGCCGCCGGGTGGAGGATCATTACGGCGCCCCGCAGGATACCGAGTGGGCCATCGACGGCGACGGCAAGCTGTGGCTGACCCAGGCCCGACCCATCACCACGCTTTACCCGCAGGTCACCAGGCCGCCGTCGTCGCCGCGGGCGCATGCCTACCTGTGTTTCAGCCTCGCCCAGGGACTCACCCGGCCGCTCACCCCGATGGGGCTGGCCGCAATCCGGCTCATCGGCGCATCGGTCGCGAAAGCCGCACACTTCGACGTGCCGGATCCGAGGAAGGGTCCTTCGCCGTTCTACGAAGCCGGGCAGCGAATCTATTTCGACCTCAGCGCCGTGCTCCGCAGCAGCACCGGCCGGAAAATCGTGCCCCGGGTCTTCGATGTCATGGAGGCGCGGTCGGCGGCGGTGATGCGTGGACTGTTCGAGGATCCGCGCTTCGCGGTCACCAGCAGGACCCCGTTCCGGCTGATCCGCCATGTGGCCCCGGTGCTTGCCAAATACCGGGTCCCGGAGACGCTGTTGCGCGCGCTGTTCCGCCCGGACGCCGCGCTGGAGCGGGCCCGGCGCTTTGGTGACACACTTCAGGCCCGCATTGACGTCCCGGCGGATGCAAGCCCCCGGGAACGGCTGGAGCACGCTGAGCGCATCCTGGGCCGTGAACTCTTCGCCATCCTGCCCAACACCCTGCCGCCCGCGATCGCCGGTTTCGCGATGTTGGGACTGGTCCGCCGGATCCTGGGCAAGGAGGCGCCCTGGGACGAACTGCAGCTGGTCATCCGGGGCCTGCCGAACAACGTGACCACCGAGATGGACCTCGCCCTTTGGCACCTGGCGGAGGCCGTCAAGGCAGACCCCGCATCCGCGGAGGCGTTCGGGTCCTTGGCGGCGCGGGACCTCGCGGAACGGTACAACGACGGCGGACTGCCCGCCGTCGCGCAGTCGGGCCTGGCCTCGTTCCTGGCAGAGTACGGGCACCGGGCCGTCGCCGAAATCGACCTCGGGATGCCCCGCTGGGCCGACGACCCCACCCACATCATCGGCGTCCTGGCCAACTATCTCCGGCTTGAAGACCCGGAACTCGCGCCGGACAGGCAATTCGCGAAAGCCTCCCGGGAAGCCGAGGCGGAAGCTGCCGCCCTTGTTGCCCGCGCCCGAGCAAAGAGCCCGCTCCACGCCAGGATCGTGAAGGGGGCGCTGGCCCGCACCAGGACGTTCGCCGGCATGCGGGAACTCCCTAAATACCGGCTCGTGGAGGGCCTAGCCGCGGCCCGGGCGCAGCTGGCGCTGGTGGGCGGGGAACTCGCGGCGCAGGGCAGGATCGCTGCGGCCGAGGACGTGTTCTTCCTGGATTTCACGGAGGCGCACAGTGCCCTTGACGGCGCCGATCTGCGCGGGCTTGTCGCGGAGCGGCGCGAGGCCTACGAGCTCGAACTCCGTCGCCGCCACGTACCCCGGGTCCTGTTGTCCGACGGCACCGAACCGGAAGCCGTGGCAGCCCGCGGTGGTGTCGGCGCGTCAGCTGACGGGGCCTTGGCCGGGAGCCCGGCCTCGGCCGGGACGGTGACCGCCGTGGCCCGGGTGATCCTGGACCCGGTGGGCGCCCGGCTGGAGCCCGGGGAAATCCTCGTCGCGCCGTCCACGGACCCCGGCTGGACACCGCTCTTCTTGACCGCCGGAGGCCTGGTCATGGAAATGGGCGGAGCCAATTCGCACGGGGCGGTCGTGGCGCGCGAGTACGGGATTCCCGCCGTCGTCGGGGTTCCGGACGCGACGAACCGGATCCGCAGCGGTCAGACGATCACCGTGGACGGCGCAGCAGGAACGGTGACCCCCGAAGGCTGAGGGCCCGGTGACCCCCGAAGGCTGAGGGCCCGGTGACCCCCGAAGGCTGAGGGCCCGGTGACCCCCGAAGGCTGAGGGCCCGGTGACCCCCGAAGGCTGAGGGCCCGGTGACCCCCGAAGGCTGAGGGCCCGATCATTGCCGTTGATTCAGGGGTCACAAGTGGCCAGGAAGGTTAGCTCTAGCCTCCAGTGGCCTCATCGCAGGCCTCGTGCGATCCCGCGTGTATCCTCGCTACCTGGCTGGCGACCGGACCGAGCTTACCCGCCTGATCCTTCACAAAGCGCACCAGTTCGGGCATGCCGCCCGGAAACTCCTCGGTCGAGCCCGGTGGCGACACCGCCGAAGCCTCGATGCCCAGGCAACTCGCATTCCCCGACGGCTCTGCGGCCGCCGTAGGTCCGCTCAGCCCGAGCGTGCAGACCGCAACAGCGGCCATCGCCGCCGCAGAGCGGACATACCATCTCCGGTTCATTGTTCTCCTCCTCCGTTCCTGGAACGTCTGGGAGACCGAACGGGAGTTCCTGCCAGAGTCCTGGTAAGTCAAAGTATCCGCTTGGCCATACCGGGGTTCAAGGTCGAAACAGGCACCATCGGCCCGGCCGGCGGGGCACGTCTGGACGGCCTGTTTTCCGGCTTCCGGAGGGTGGATACTCGGTGTTGTATCCAAGGTGTTGTGCAGCCTGACGGCTGTTCCTCGCGGACGTATTCGGGTTCAGGTTGGTGGCGATGTGGCGCGGATCGAGCTGATCTTGCTGGCCGCGGGGGCCCTGTTGCTGGGCGGGTGCACCAGCGACTCCGGGCAGCCGGCCGGCCACTCCGGCCTGGTTACCGGCTACGTCCTGACGGCCCCGGTTTGTCCCGTGGAACGTCCAGGCATGGAGTGTGCGCCGCGCCCGGTATCAGGAGCCTCCGTGGTCGCCCTGGATGGAGACACCGTCCGTCGCTCAACGGTCACTGACACCGTGGGCGCCTTCAGCTTCACGCTGCCTGACGGCAGTTACGTCATCAGGGCAACAAACGTCGGCGGCTACGCCTCCACTGCCTCCGAGCAGGTGGTCATCTCGGAGCAGCCTGTTCACATCACCCTCGTTGTTGACAGCGGAATCCGCTGAGCCCTTCGCCGCGGGGGTGAATGTCTGGACCCCGCCGGGCGGTTGCCCTATCGTGATGGAACCGATCACAGTCGGCCGGAGCTCCGTAGCGGAGGTACATGATGGGAATCATTTCGTCCGGTTTTCACGGAAAACGGCAGAGGGGCAATCCGGCAATACCACCCGGGCAATACGAGACAGAAGGCTTTCCGGTGCTCACCGCCGGACCCGCGCCCAACATCCCCCTCGACGACTGGGAATTCTTCATCACGACGGAGACGGGACGGCGCCACACATGGTCCTGGGATTCCTTCATGGCGCTCCCACAGGTGGAGATCCGCACGGACATCCATTGCGTGACCAGTTGGTCCCGATTGGGCACTTCGTGGCGGGGAGTGTCCCTTGATGCTTTGTTCGAGGACGTGCAGACAAGCTGCGAGTTCGCAACCGCCCACTCCTATGGTGGATACACCACCAACGTTCCGCTGGACGACCTTCTGGATGGCCGTGCATGGGTGGCCTGGGAATTCGACGGCGAGCCACTGGAGCGGGCCCACGGCGGACCCGCGCGGCTGCTTGTGCCGCATCTCTATTTCTGGAAGAGCGCCAAATGGATCAACGGGATCGAGCTGACGCAGGACGATGTTCCGGGCTTTTGGGAATCCAACGGCTACCACCTGCACGGTGACCCCTGGCGGGAAGAGCGCTACTCGTGAGGAAGGCCCGATGAGCACCATGTGGCGCGTCGCCGACGTCGTCAGCGGCGTTCCCGAAACCGAAACGTCGAGGACCATCGGCTTGCGGGTGGCCGGCCTGGACGGCTACCTCGCCGGCCAGCACATCGACATCCGGCTCACCGCGGACGACGGATACACGGCAGTGCGGTCCTATTCCGTCGCTTCCGCGCGCATGGACGAAGTCCTCGAAATAACGGTCGACGAACTGGCCAACGGCGAGGTCTCGCCCTACCTCGTCAGGGACCTCGCGGTAGGCGACCAGCTGGAGATCCGGGGCCCGGTGGGAGGCTGGTTCGTCTGGCGGCCGTCGAACCCGAACCCCGTCCAACTCATCGCCGGAGGATCGGGTGTTGTGCCGCTCATGTCGATGGTCCGTGCGCACGAGGAATCCGGGAATCCCTCGCAGTTCCGGTTGCTGTACTCGCTCAAATCACCTGAGACTGGCTTCTATCAGGACGAGCTACGGACGCTGGACCGGGAATCCGCCAAATTCACCGTGGACTACGTCTACACACGCAAGGTGCCCGAGGCTTGGCCGAGCCTACCGGCGCGGCTCACAGCAGAAACGCTGCTGGCCAACATCCTGCCGGCCGACCCCGCTCCGGACATCTTCGTCTGCGGCCAGACGGTATTTGTCGAAACAGTCGCAGAATGGCTCGTGCAGGCAGGTTATCCCGCCGCCACGATCAAGACCGAACGCTTCGGCGGGACGGGAGGAACGCGGTGAGTGGCAACAGCGGCGCGGCTCCGGGCTCTGAAGACCCGCGCTTTGAGGACCAGGACATTGCGGGGACTGCGGGCAATCCGATATCCCATCTCGACGGAAATGCGGTGGCGGGTGCGCTGTGGGAACTGTTCCGCTTCGACATCATCGCGGCGATCGGACGGTGCCGGCACTGCGGCGCTGTCAGCGTGGTCGCCCAGGCATCGGTCTACTCCGACGCGCCGGGAATCGTTGTGCGCTGCCGTTCCTGCGAAGGCGTCCTGCTGCGCCTGGTGGAGACTCCCACCCGGTATTGGCTTGATGTGAGCGGACTCAGCTACCTGCAGATCGACCGCGAGGGCTAGGGCGTTGCTCCTAATGCTGTCAGCCCGAATGCTGATGGCGCGCAGGACGGTGCCGCCCCGGTAGGTGGCTGCGATCTTGTCGCAGCGCAGCGGCTGAATGCGGGCCCACTGCCGGGCCGCCGGCTCAGAATCTAGGAGACACGCCCTAAGCGTGTTTGGGACCGGTAATCCTCGACTTACCTTCTATTGTGTCGCGCTGCGGGGAAGCCGGCGTCGAGGTCCCGCATGAGCGAATCCCATGCTTCCGGGGTGTTCGCCCGAACCTGTGCTGGTGCCGGCCACTGGGGGAGGACTGTCTGGAAGCGTATGCCCCCGAGGGCGAGCTGGGTGGTGAAGGGCCCGGAGCTGCGGCGTTTCATGGTAGTTCGCCACCGCTGAAAGCCAGGGCGTGCACACGCTGGCGTGGGTCCGCGTCGGATGCGTACCCAAACCTCGGCTCTCGGGTGTCGAACCCATCGCTTGGGCCGAATCCTTCGCGAGCCAGGTCGTAGAGCAACTGGTGGTAGCCCGACAGTGCCAGGGGAGGCACTTGATGGAAGGAAGGAAGGGTCGCATAGGGATGGTCAACCCGGAACAAGGCGAGGAGCGCCGTGTCTTCTTGCGCATCGTTCAGTGTCCGGTAGGCGCCGACCGGGCAGGCCGCCGTAAGCGCCTGCGCATAGAGGTTGAGGCGGTCCACCGGCGTGGTGTTGCCTGCTTGACGCCATATGTGGACGACATCCGTGCTGTCCAACATGACCGTGACTCCTTGCTGCTGATCGAGGTGGTGGTACGGGCCCCCGATCCCGCCTTCTGATACACTTAACCTTAGAACTCTAATTTTAGATGTCAATAGACATACAAGATTAGATGTCAAAGTTTTAAAACGCCTACTGCATCGTTTCAAGGGGGTGGCCATGTCCAGTTGGAGAGAGCGGCTCGCGTTCGCGCCGTTGGAGACAGCCGAGCGTGGTGAGGAGATCGCACTTCGGCTCCGTCATTCGATCGAGCTGGGCGTACTCGAAGACGGCGCCCAGCTCCCCAGTGAAAGCGAACTCGCGGCAAGGATGCGAGTCTCCACGATGACCCTGCGAACCGCCCTCGCCGAGCTTCGTCACCTGGGACTTGTGGAAACGCGACGCGGCAGGGGCGGCGGAAGCTTCGTGCGGGCGAACACTGGAGACATCGCCAAGGCCCAGCGGGACACTCTTGCCGCATACTCCCTTGAGGATCTACGCGACATCCGCGAATACCGTGCTGTCCTGGCCGGTTCAGCCGCGGCCGTGGCGGCCGGCCGATCGCAGCAGGTCCCTATCGGACGACTCGCTTCGATGGCGGCGATGATCGCGACGGCGAAGACGCCCGCTGAAATGATGCGGGCGGATAGTCAGTTCCACGTGGAGCTTGCTGCCACGTCAGGATCCGTCCTGTTCACCCGTCAGGAGATGGCTATGCAAGCCGAAGTCGGGGCGTTGGTATGGACCGGGGCTTCTGACCGCCGACGCGTGGCGGCCAAAGAGCACGCGATGATCGTGGACGCAATACGAGCCGGGGACGCCGCTGGCGCCCGGACCCTCGCCGAGGAGCATGTTCGCGGGGACATGAACCGCCTCATCGACCTGCGGTTGTCCATGGACTCTCCGCCGCCAGGCTCGCTGCTTGCCGATGAAGGCATCGATAATGCCATTTCCGCCGTGGAATCGTTCGCATTGAGTTTCGAAGGGGCCGTGGCTGCTTCGATTACGACCGTCGAAGAAGCCGCCCAAGAGGGCCTCGACCACGCAAAGAGAGGCAGGCTGGATGAGCTGGAGAACGTCTACGACGTAGCGCGCGAGAATCTGAAAGCCATGCCGGCGCTGTACGGCACTGGGTTCATAGCCGAAAAAGCCTACTTCGGCGAACCGGGCTCCATCTGGTGCTACTTTCCGTCTGGCCCGGAGTCGCCGCAGCGATTCGAAATGGATCCGGAGTTCTATGACTACTCGACGGCACCATGGTGGCCAGCGTCTGACGCTGATGACACGGTCCACGCCAGCTACGCCTACATCGACGCCCTCGGAACCAACCAGCACGTCATCACCTTCACCAAACGTGTAACCCGGGTGGGCAAGATGGCAGGCGTCGCGGCCGTGGACGTCCTCGTCAGCCGTCTCCAGGCCGAATTCGAACCACTCCTTCGGCTCTTGCCTCCAAATACGTGCATCGTAGACCAAAACGGCGTCGTTATCGCCACCAACACCGCCAGCCTTGTCGGTGGAATCCTCTCCCCCCACCATCAGGCTGAACGGAGAATCGCTCTCCCCTCGGTTCCCTGGAGCCTGTGCCTTGGTGTAAGCGCTGGCGAGAATGCGGCTGTTTCGGCTCCTTGAACTACACGCACCTTCCCCGCACCACAGGGCCCGTCGAATTACATGAATCTGTTTGCTGAACCGGCCGATCACGCCATCGGCCGCTCCCGCGGCGGACTGTGCCTAAACGATGGCGCGGGGTGGCCACCCGCACGACCTGCCGGGGCGGCGCCGTTCTGCGCGCCATCAGCATCTGGCCGGCAGGATTGGGAGACACCTCTCAGGCGTGCTGATGGGTCTCGTGCTCCGAGTGGCTGGCAGGCTCCAGCTGGAAGGTGCAGTGGTCCGTGTCGAAATGCGAGCCCAAGCACGAGGTGAGCTGGTCCAGGAGCCGGTCCGTGCTGGTGGCGTTGAAGATGCTGTCCTCCACCACCACATGGGCCGAGAAGACCGGAACGCCGGACGTGATGGTCCAGATGTGGATGTCGTGCACGCCCACCACGCCCCTCACGGAGAGGATGTGCTCGCGGATCATTCTGACCTCCACACCCTTGGGGCTGGCCTCGAGGAGAACGTCCACGACGTCCCGGAGCAGGTGCCAGGCCCGGGGCAGGATCATCAGGGAGATCAGGATGGATGCAATGGGGTCCGCGGCTTGGAAGCCGGTGACCATGATGATCACGGCAGCGGCGATGACTGCGAAGGATCCCAGCAGGTCGCCCAGCACCTCAAGGTAGGCGCCGCGCAGGTTGAGGCTCTCCTTCTGGGAACCGCGCAGGATCAGGAGCGAGACCAGGTTGGCCACGGCGCCAAGGACGGCCGCGTAGAGCATGGTGTCCGTATGAACCTCGGGGGAGTCGCCGAAGCGGCGGATGGCCTCGATCAGGATCACAACGGAAATGACGATCAGGATCAGCGCGTTTGCCAGGGCCGCCAGCACCTCCGCGCGCTGGTAGCCATAGGTGCGCTGCTCGCTGGGCGGGCGGGTGGCGACCCAGGCCGCCAGCAGTGCGATGAAGACCCCCGCCGCGTCCGAGAGCATGTGGCCGGCGTCGGCGAACAGTGCCAGCGAACCGGAGACGACGGCGCCCGCCACCTGGATCAGCACCACCGCCAGGGTGATGCCAAGGACGGCGATGAGCCGCTTCCGGTGCTTCCCCGTTGCCGTGATGCCGTGCGAGTGGTTGTGGTCGTGCCCCATGGTTACAAGGCTAGTCCCCGCCGGCCTTCGCTAGTCCCAGCCGAGTTCGTGCAGGCGCTCGTCGTCGATGCCGAAGTGGTGGGCGATCTCGTGGACCACGGTGACCGCCACCTCGTCGATTACTTCCTGCCGGGTGGAGCAGATGTCCAGAATGGGCTGCCGGAAGATCGTGATGCGGTCCGGCAGCGAGCCTGCCTCCCACCAGGAATCCCGTTCCGTCAGCGGCACGCCTTCGTAGAGGCCGAGCAGCACGGTGTCCGGGTCTTCCCCCGGCCCCGGGACGTAGTCGTCTTCGATGAAGACCGCCACGTTGTCCATGGCCCTGGCGATTCTGCGCGGGATCAGGAGCAAGGCATCGCTCACCGCCGCCTCGAAGTCTTCCTCGGACATGTCGAAGGGTGCGCCGTCGGGGCGGATAGGCAAACCGGGAGGCAGCTGGGAGGACATTCTTTGACTCTAACCGCTGCGGCCGTTGACGCTGCAGAGTGACGGGGGATACAGTTTTCCGGGCTTGAGTTATGCGTATAACCTACGTATTGCCCAAAGCCCGGAACCTCACCTCCCAGCCCCGCGGACTCCGCAGACAGGTAGCCCCCCATGAGCCGCGTCGGCAACAGGACAGGCCCCACGATGCATGACGTCGCGGCCGCTGCCGGGGTCTCCCAGGCGACTGTTTCCCTGGTGCTCAATGACGCTTCCGGAACCAGGTTTTCCGAAGAGACCCGGCACCGAGTGCAGGAAGCGGCCAAGGAACTCGGCTACCGCACGAACGCCCACGCCAAGGTGCTGCGCGGGGGCGTTGCCGGAATGATCGGCTTCGTGGGGGACTTCGTGGCCACCGCACCTTTCGCCGGCAAGATCATCGAAGGGGCGCAGGCTCGCGCCTGGGAGGCCGGGCTGCTCCTGCTGACGGTGAACACCGGCGGGGACAAGGCCCTGGAAGAGTCCTCCCTGGAGACCATGCTTTCCTACAAGGTCGCCGGCGTCGTCTATGCCGGGATGTATCACCGCGTGCTTGAGGTGCCCGAAGCCCTTGGCGAGGTGCCCGCCGTCGTCCTCAATTCGAGGGACCGCCGCGGCAGGCTCCCCAGCATCGCCCCCGATGAGGAGCTGGGCGGTTTCACAGCCACCAGGCGCCTGCTCGACGCCGGGCACCGGCGGATCGCGATGGTCAACATCGGGATTCCCGACGAGCTCGGGCTGCCGGCCGCGGCGGGCCGCCGCGCCGGCCACCTGCGCGCGCTCGCCGAGGCGGGCATAGCGGAGGACCCGCAGCTGCTCCGCAACGGTGAGGGCGAGGTCCGCGGGGGCTACGCGAACACGCTGGAGCTCATGGCCCTGGAAGATCCGCCCACCGCCATCTTCTGCGCCAACGACCGCACCGCCTGGGGCGCCTACCAGGCCTTGGACTCGCTCGGGCTCAGCGTCCCGGAGGACGTCTCTGTGGTCGGTTTCGACAACCAGGAGACACTGGCTCCGAACCTGCGCCCCGGCCTGACCACGCTCGAACTGCCCTTCGTCGAGATGGGCCGGCGCGCCGTCGAGCTGGTCCTTGCCGGTTCACGCTCCGCCGGTTCCGGCTTCGGCCGCACCGAACTTTTGACATGCCCCCTGATCGAACGCCAGTCGGTCGCGCCACCCAACAAACGGCGCGCCCGGTAACCCGACAAAAAACGAAGGAAACCATGAATCCCACCGAATCCGTTTCGCCGGAGCCGCTCGACGTCGTCGTGGTCGGCGAAGCCCTCATCGACATCGTCAATTCGCCCCAGGGCCAGACCGAGTACCCGGGCGGTTCCCCGGCGAACGTCGCCTACGGCCTGGGCCGGCTCGACGTAAGCGCCGGCCTCCTCACCGCCGTCGGGCGCGATTCCCGCGGCGAGGCCATCGCGGCGCACCTCGCGAGTGCGGGGGTCGTGCTGCTGCCCGGGTCCCAGTCGCTGGCGAAGACGGCGACGGCGACCGCCGAGATCGCGGCCGACGGTTCTGCCGAATACACCTTCGACATCGAATGGGCGCTGCCTCCGGCTACCCTCCCGTACGCGCCGAAGATCCTGCACACCGGTTCGATCGCGGCGTTCCTGGAGCCCGGGGCCGCCGTGGTGCGGAACCTGCTGGAACAGGCCCAGGGCGGCTGCATGGTCACCTTCGACCCCAATATCCGCACGGACCTCCTCGGCAGCCACGCCGAAGCGCTCGGGATCTTCGAAGGCCTCGTTCCGTTGTCCGACGTCGTGAAGCTCAGCGAAGACGACGCAGGCTGGCTGTACCCGGGGAAGTCGCTCGAGGAAGCCGCCGAGCGCATCCTTGGCCTGGGCGCCGACCTAGCCGTGGTCACCCAGGGCGGCAAGGGCTCGCTCATGGCAACCCGGGCCACCCAGCTGACCGTGCCTGCAGTTCCTTCGGTGGTGGCGGACACCATCGGCGCCGGAGACTCCTACATGTCCGCCCTCATCATGGGGCTGCTGCTGCGCGGCAGCGAAGGTCTTGCCCCGACGGTTCTGGAGCGGATCGGCCAGACGGCCTCGATGGCCGCCTCCATCACCGTCAGCCGGCCCGGCGCGAATCCGCCCACGCACCGCGAACTGCTCGCTGGCATGGCGCGCTAGCCAGTCCCAGGCGGTGCCGTTCCAGGCGGTGCCGTTTCCTAGCGGGAGCGGCGCCGCGTCAGCCCGACGCCCACCAGGCACACGACGCCGCCGATGAGTCCCCAAATGCTCGGGACCTCGTTGAGCAGCGCCCAGGAAATCAGGATGGTGGTGCCGGGGACCAGATAAGTGGTGGCGGCAAGTTTGCCCGCCTCGATGAGCGACAGGGCGTATGCCCACGTAGTGAAGGCGATGGCCGTGGGGAAGACGCCCAGGTAGACAAGCCCCAGTGTGGCCGGGAGTGGGGCTGCCTGGACTTCGCCCACAAGCTGGCCCGCCCAGGGCAGGCAGCAAAGTGCGCCGACCATGATCCCGAACCAGGTGGCCTGTGCCGCGGTGAACTTCCGCAGCACAGGCTTCTGGACAATCACGCTGACCGAGGCGAGCACCGCGGCAAGCAGGCACAACAGCACTCCGGCGACATCCGCCGTCGAGCGCTGCCCGGAACCCAGGGCGATCATCGCCACCCCGCCGAATGCCACTGCGCTGCCGATGATCAGCCAGCGCGGGAAACCTTCCTTCAGGATGAATCCGGCCAGCACCGCGATCAGGATCGGGGAAACGTTGATCAGCATGGCGCTCGTCCCCGCGTCCAGCATGTGTTCGGCCGCGTTGAGCGCCACGTTGTAACCAGCGAACCACATCACCCCGTAGGCCAGGACCGGCCACCATTCACGGCCCTTCGGCCAGGCCCTGATGGTGGGCAGCACCACCGCGCCGAGCGCGACGGCGGCCACCACGAGGCGGCCGAGCGTGAGGGGGCCGGGGGAGAAGCTTGGCCCTACGGCCCGGATGCCGACGAAGGCCGAAGCCCAGAGAATGACGGTAATGACGACGGCGGCGACGCCGGCTTTGCTGATGCCCTGGCTGCCGGTGGGCGCCGTGTTTTGGGGAGTGGTGGGGATGCTTGTGGCCATGCAGCCAAACTATCCCCGCGGACCGACATTTGGCTCGCGATTTTCGGACGTCCTGCAGCAAGAAACTGCCAAGCTTGCGGGGGCTCCAAGCGGGCCTGCTGACCTCGATTTGGGAATATCAGCTCCCATGCTCTAAAGTTTTAGAGTCCAGTTCGGACGAGCGAACATCAGGAAAGATTCCTAGGGATCCTTTCTGCCGCAAATCCGGATTGTTCCAGGCCCCCATCGTCTAGCGGCCTAGGACACCGCCCTTTCACGGCGGCGGCACGGGTTCGAATCCCGTTGGGGGTACGCAAGGAACTGGTCAAAGCAGTCTGAAAAGTCTGGTAGGCTGGAAGCCTTGAAAAATGCGGTAGAGATACTGCAAACAAGCAAGGCCCTGTAGCGCAGTTGGTTAGCGCGCCGCCCTGTCACGGCGGAGGTCGCGGGTTCAAGTCCCGTCAGGGTCGCTCTGGTGGCCGGAAGAGATTCCGGCTATCACGGTGATAAAACACCTAAGGCTCTGTAGCTCAGTTGGTAGAGCGTTCGACTGAAAATCGAAAGGTCACCGGATCGACGCCGGTCGGAGCCACCAGCGAGAACCCCGTAGTTTCCAGTGTTTATATGGAAAATGCGGGGTTTTTTCTTTGCCCGGCTGGGACGAGGATTCAGTCCAAATCAGTCGGAATCAGCCGAAATCTGAGTCGGGCCTCTGGTATTCCCTTGGTAGAGATTCACGTGGTCGGTGTCGCAAATCATGACGGCTGCCCAACCGTCGGAGACTCATGGCGCCCGTCATGTACCGGGCTCCACGGTGAGCTTGGCCGGACCGGCTGCCAATAGGACCCGAATCACAATCAATCACGGAATAAAATTTCCATAATGTGGAGCTTTCGAACCCGTACGCGACGCTGGCCGCTATCACCGCCGGGCGGAGTTTAGGTCGCGCGGGGGTCACCCCCCACCCCCTGCGTTCCGCTCGAGTGGAGACGGAGAACAACGGCGTGGACAACGTTTACCACATCACCGCCGGGAGGAGTTGAGGTCGAGCGGGGGTTACCTCCTGCCCTCGGCCATGGGGCCGCCGCGTGATCCTGACCGGTGCACCGCTGGTGCTGTCCCGGCGCATCGTTCGTAAGACCACCGAAAGATAACGGGTCCAGGAACTTGCCTGTCGGGCGGATCTTCGACCGGGCTGGGGTCACTCCCACCCCCTCGTGGACCGGTCGTCAAAGCGATCCAACACGGCTGGCACGGGCCCCGACTTGAACTGGGTCGGCGTCGAGATGTGTAGTCCGTGGACATCCTGTTGATATTGCGGTCCCGGAGCGCAACGGCAAGGGCGTGGGTGCTGGAGTTTAGGTCGGGTGGGGTTACCACCCGCCCCTGCGTCGGCCCGAGTGGAAACTAAGGACAACGGCTTGGGCAACGTTTCCCACAGCAATGTCCACTCACTGAAGACGTCAAGTCAGCACGGTGGCCGAATTGCTGACAAGCGTAGTGTCGAAATGCCGCCGCCGCTCATGCGGCGGAAGCACGTTTTGCAGCATATTTCGCGACGTAGGCCGAGGCGCGGCTGAGGCTTTCGCTGTCGTCGTTGAAGAGTCCTAGTCCTTGGTTGCAGTTTGTGCAGAGTAGGCTGCGGATGCATTTGCCGCATGACGCTTCACCAGGGCAGCACTCGTGGTCGTGGTCTATGGCCAAGCGGGTGTGGCCTGCCTTTCGGTAACAGATTTCGCAGCAGCCGTTCTGGGCTTCGAGCAGGGCCTCGTACTGATCGAGGTCGAGGCCGTATTTGGCTTTCATCCTTTGGGATGCTTGGCATCGCCGGCAAATGTAATTCAGCCTGTCCCGCGAGCTGGAAGACTTTGTGAAGTCAGATTCCGGCTTCCATTCTTGGCACTTAGTGCAGAGTTTGTTTCCGTCCGGGTCCCGGTCCAGCACTGCCGTGCCGCGGTGGGGCTTCGACTCAAAAGGGGTGAGCGGCAGGCCGTTGCGCCCCTGCCTCCAGTGCTGATGGCACAAGCCCTCCCCGCCGGGGGCATCGTTGTACCTGCAGCCAGGGAATCTGCACCGGGTGACTTCCCCGCGCTTGCGCATTGCTTTGAGCGGCGTCAGCTCCTTCTCCCCACGGTGCTGGCCGTAGTGCCCGCCGCACAGGCCGAGGGTCTTGTTCTTGATGGGCAGGCCGCACAGTCCATTGTCGGAGCCGGGGCCAATGCACGGGCCGTCGGGAGTGTTGACCTTCCTGATTGGCTTGAGGATCCCGTTGTTCTTCTGGAATTGCCTGTCGTGTGGTGCGCACAGGAGCGTGTCCCGGGCTTCGGCGAGGCGGCCGCACAATTCGTCGCCGTCACGGCCCGGGCCCCAGCAGATTTCCGTCAACGGCGGGAGACGGAGCTCGATGGGGCTCATGGAGCCGCGGCGCTGCAACTGGTCGTAATGGGTCTTGCAGACGCCCTCGTCCTGCCCGACCGGGCGGCTGTACACCCGGCGGCCGCAGGGGCCGCCATCCTGCGCTGGTCCGATGCACGTTGATTTTTCTGTTCTCGTCCGGAGCGGCTGAAGAGGCTTGTTCTTCTTCTTTTGAAGAGCGTGAGAGGCGCACAGCTCCGAAGTTTTCGTGTCGGTGGGCTTGCCGCAGAACTGCTGGCCGTTCCGTCCGGGCCCGATACAGGCGCGTGGTCCGGTCGACGCCGGCCTTTCAGGCTCTTCCTGTACGAAGACTTCGCCTGAATCGGTGAAGCCGGCCGATGCGGCTTCGCTCCTGATCTCCGCCACCGTCATGTTGTCTGTCCTTTCTCCGGCGAGCATACCTATGTATCACTAGTGGAGCAGACAAGGCTGACATTATTAGTTGGCATGGATTCATGCCCACCCGCCCGCACCAGTCCTCCGAGGAGCAGACGCAGCGGTGGACCGAACGCAGGACGCTGGTCGGAGCACGAATCAGGGAACTACGCCTCGGGCAGGGGCTCTCACAGGAAGCGCTGGCGCTGGAGTCCGGACTGAGCCGCAACATGATCATCGGCATCGAATGGGGCCGGAAAAGCGTCGCCTACGAGCGCCTGTGGGACATCGCTGCTGTCCTTGAATGCGATATCGAGGAGCTTTTCGTCGCCGCGAACCGGCCCGCAGCAAGCAGCCCGTACCGCGGCGGGCGACGCGCAATGCAGAAACCCGACGCGTAAGGCCCGCGCGGGCACCCCCCGACCGGTTACCTGGGGGTCTTCGGGTGATTTTGTTTGCCAAGGTCAAACTTCAAAACGTCGGTTTCAGCGCGGACTTCCCAGTGTCGAGTTTCCGCGACCGGGCTTCGGAAGCCAGCCTTGGACCTGGGGCAATTTGGCAATGCCCCTGCAGGTGTTTCCTATCTGCTTTCCTTTGATTCCTCCAAAGGGCTGGGAAGCAGGGCGCGATCCATGGCGACGGTTCGCCAGGCTGAAGGCGTGGCGGGCAGGCCGTGCATCCCCGCCACCAAAGCAGTTCGGGGGTGGTCGCACAGACCCAGTCCGTAAGGTGGAACGGATGGCTTGCGAGGAACCGCGCGGCCTCATCGCGCCGGGCCCGGTTGACCTTCCCTGTTACTGGCTGGAGGTAGTTCGGTCGGCAGCACGTGGGGTTATTGCAGACGTGATCCAGTTCCTGGCTGTTCCGGTGGGTGCCGATGAACACCGCGAAGGTAAACCGATGCCGGCAGTAGCCAGCCTGTCACCTAAGTGTTGAAGTCGAGACCGAGACGCTAGCGCCATAGCCTGTCGCTTCCAGCAGTGCCACTGTCCCTTCGGCGGACGCATTTCGATCAGTGAAAGGTCCGACAACCGTGCCACGGATCGGAAGCGGATGCGGCGTAGGGGTGGGGCGCGCCGCTGGGTCGTCGGTGCCAGTGAGCACAAGGTAGGGGGTAACTCCTGTTGCGCCATGCCGGAAGTGAATAGCTGCGGATGATGGGGCCTGAATCAGAATACGGACCTCTTGTTCCTCGGCGAAGCTTGGCTCCTTGCAGTGCGCTAAACCTTCATTGATAAGCAGTGCGTTTGCTCGGTCAAATTCATTGGCGCGGGATGGGCTTCTTCCGTCGAGCGGAGCCTGATAGGCCACGGAGGCTAGGGTCTCAAGAATCAAATTCGCCTGTTCTTCGCGGTCGTAGAGTACCTTTCTCCAACCATGCGGGATGGTGTCGATAGTATTCTCCTTGGCTTCCGGGCTTAAGATCGCCAGCTTTTTCTTCGGGTCAAGAGTGATCGCGTGCCCATGGGATCCGCCGTACGCCCGCCACTGTGCGAGTGAGTGGGCGGCCATTGAGGCGCACAGGACAAAGAGACCTGGGCGTGTAGCGGTCACGTCGGAAATGTCCACGATTCCCTTCAGGTACTCCTTCTGCACCGGATGGACAAACCGAGAGTCCAGCACTTCGCTGAGAATTTGATCGAGGAGTTCACGTCCGTGTTTGTACTCGGCTGAGTCGTTCAACGCTCCAAGTGACGTGGCCCAAAGGGTGTGGCTGGTGATAACCCCGATAAAACCGCTGGCGTCCGTGTAATGCCAGAGTTCTTTAGTCTGATTATCCAAACTCGGGGCAGATGGCCGCACCGCCCAAACCCCTCCACCGGGGTCCTCGGTGGAGCCTCCTGAGAGTTCTGAGCCTTCGGCGTCGGTTCGGGGAGTGTTCTCCTTCGTGTCCTTCGGTTTCCCTTGCACGTTCTCAGATTCGGAACCGTTCGTTTCGGTTGGAGTGGCAAAGACAGTCAACTCACCCATCTCCTCTAGAAGCTCCTTGGCAGTCATGGTTTTTGGTGGCGGGAGCCGTAGCTCACCTGAGCACGAAGGATCTTCCATTTCGCGACTCACGCGGTTCTCCTTTGGGTAGGTTGATACGTCCGTTCAACCCTATGGAAGCAGAGTGGGAGGCCAATAAATAGCGTGTAACAGGGGAGTTCGATCACCATGAAATGCGGGCTGCGTACGTTGCCGGCCTCCCGGAAAGGTCTTGAAACATAGTCCAGAATTGGTGGGGTTATAGTCTTCAGGCCGGGGCGGCAACTTCCCGCTTTGGCTCACTTGTCGATCCGAGGTAAAGATGGATTTGGAAGCCGTTGCAGTAGTAGTTGCGGCCGTAGTCGGCTCAACAGGTGTCGCCAGCCTCATTACGGGAGGCATACAACTGTCCAGAGCCTCCCGGCTCAAGAAGGCCGTGACCGACATGTCCGTTGTAGTGAAGCTTCACGAGCCTGGAACGGCAGAGTTTGATGCGGCGCAATATGCACTGAAAGTGCTGACGTTAGATCTCGTCGCCGCCCGACTCGTGCGAGTGGGCGCTCGGACGTGGTGGAAGGTTTTCGGGCTACTTGTTACGGTCCTCACTACAGTCCTAGCTCTTGCTGACAGCTTAGGTCGCGTTGCTCAGGTCATGGATTCGCTGTCGTTGCGTGCCATCCTCCTGTACGCCGGCTCATACACATTGATTATTGTTGGCGGTTTCTTGTTTTTGTTTACCCGGCGACGCGAGAGGCTGGTTGCCAATGTCCTTGATGGGGATGCGTTCATTGAAGACTATGTGCTCCGGAGTTCGCCTCCCCTTCAGTCTCGTGCTCGTAGGGAGCAATACGAGGCTGTTGAGAAGAAGAAGCAGGCGAAGCGCAAAGAGGCCCGCCCCCGGAAGAGTTGGCTCAAGGGAAGACAGGAAATTCCTGTCCAGGACACTCCTGCTGAAGCTGATCCTCGTTAGGGGGTTAGCCCGCGAAATTCACATCTGATTGGCAGGACGAGGCTGCCCGGGTACCGGCCCGGGACCGCCGTCGTGATGATCGTGGCGGTTCGCAGCCACTTTTCCGAATGCTCGTCAGGCAGAGTCGGATCCGGCCAGTTCTCGAATAGGGCCGCGAATGCCATGGGCCTGCTTTCTGCCCCGTGCAGGTAGGTCGGGATCTTCCCACCTGGTGCCTTTTCCCATTCGTAGTACCGGTCGCTGGCGATTAGTCCTCGCCGGGCCGCAGCAGCTTTCCGGAACGACGGCTTCTCGGTGACGGTTTCCATGCGGGCATTGATCAGCCGGGCCGCACCTTTGGTGTCCTTGGCCCACGAGGGCACGAGGCCCCAGCGTGCGGTGACAAGCTTCCAGGATACTGTTTCGCCCTCGTTCCCGCGCCGGTCAACTATGAGGGGGATGGCGTTTGTTGGGGCGACATTCCAACTCGCGGCCTAGTCCGGATCGACCACCTCGCTGACCAGGTAGAAGTCCTGAATGTCCGCAGCCGAGTCGGACATCACGAGGCGTCCGCACATGAGCCCCATTATTGTCGCAAGCCGAAGCAGCAGGTAGAGCGCTTCCCCCCGCAACTTCTACCGTAGTTTGAGCAATGGCCTTTGCCTGAATAGCTGAAGCTCACAGAAAGGGGTTTTGAAACGATCTGGCGTGGAGGGTTTGGGGTACCTTCACCGGGCAGTTTTGCGGGCGGGTGTTATGGGAATCAGCGTGGGCCCGGGAACAGTATTCTCGAAGAAAGCAACAGCAGTGGCGATCTGACGCGGTTGGGACCGGCTAGCGGACACTCGGGAGTCCGTCACGACGCTGAGGTATTGACTAACGGGTCATCGTACGTGCAATTGTTATGGAGTGACAATCGCCCTCCTCATCAAGGTGCACGATGGAGTGGTCCTCGCGGCCGACAGTGCAACAACGCTCACCGCTCCACAGCCGGATGGTTCGACCGCAATCGTAAACATCTATAACAACGCCAATAAGGTGTTCAACCTTCACAAGAAGCTCCCCATCGGTGCGATGACCTGGGGCCTCGGCAACATTGGTCCGGCCTCGATCTCTACGCTGAGCAAGGACCTCCGCACCAAGTTCCACGGAGCGAATGCTGACTCGTGGGCGCTCGACCCGAAGGCCTACGATATTGAAGATGTAGCTTCGAAGGTAGCGAAGTTTTTCCACGATGATCGCTTCGTCCCGCTGCACCAACACGTGGACGAAGAGCACAAGCCAGAACTCGGGTACCTCGTTGGCGGATACTCAAGCGACTCCGGGGATCCTCGCGTCTTCGTCATCAGTACGACCGGGCCGAACGCTGGCAACCCAGTGGAATTGCTGGCGGGAGATACCGGCGCATTCTGGTGGGGGCAGCCTGAGGCGATTACGCGCATATTGACAGGCGTGAGCCTCGACACCGCCGCCGCCCTGTCCAACCTCGGTGTGCCAGGGCCCCAGGCTCAGCAGACAGCTGTCGCAATCCAGCAGCAGGTGCAGACCCAACTGGTCGTGCCAGCTATGCCGATACAGGACGCGATCGATCTCGCGGAATTCCTAGTACACGCGACGATTCAATACGTCCGCTTCTCGCCCGGCGGGGCAACTGTCGGCGGCCCGATTGAGATTGCTACGATCACAAAGCACGAAGGCTTCAAGTGGGTAAAGCGAAAGCATTACTTCCAAGCAGGGCTCAATCCAGCGTCGGAGACAATATGACCATGCAGAACTACCCGGGCGCGAACGTCTATCGATCAGGTCCGAGAGGCGATGCTGCGGGCACCTCTCGACGCTCGTATGGATCGACCGTAGTAGACAATCGAGAAGCAGCCTCAGCTCCGCGGGACCTCGCGCAGATTCTGAAGGCCAAATCGCGGACTAGTGCCGCGAGTACCAAGGTTAAGAAACAGAAGTAGCCGCGCGGTCATTAGAGCCGCGACGCCGCCGCACCAGTAACTCCCCCCCAAGATCCGTGGCGGACCGTCCAGTAGAGGATCGACTATCGGGCAGTGGTGTACTCGGTGGCAAGGCGTCGACGTAGGTAGTCCGGCTGTGGCACGTCGCGCGTTGGCATCGCCACACGCCGGCCATCGAAGAGCTCCAGTGCGTCCTTTAGCGCCTCGTCATCGCCAACCTTCACCCAGTCGATCCGAACAACGTAATCCGTTCCGATTTGGAGAAATCCCGTGTCGAACGCGCGGTCCACGAAGGTTGACAGGCAGATCCCGTTGCTCGGGTCGAGCCTGATCTCTGGTGCCTTACTCCACGGCACGATGTGGGATGCGACTAGGAACTCGGGCGTCGAGATGCCTGTGATCGCGCAGTGCCCGTTGTAATTGCTCTTGACCGCCTCGGCGAAAGCTCGTTGCGCACTGCCGCGAGTCTTCGCGGCGACGATCTGGTCGCGCACAGCAAAATCGCCTCGCGCGATCTGATCGGTGAAGCGTGCGACC
This sequence comes from Arthrobacter sp. R-11, assembly GCF_049913155.1. Classification (GTDB taxonomy): domain Bacteria; phylum Actinomycetota; class Actinomycetes; order Actinomycetales; family Micrococcaceae; genus Arthrobacter. Next base: position 448,724 of record NZ_CP183979.1, read on the forward strand.
TCGTTCGGCTCGAACTCGCCGGCCTCGGCGATTACGTCATCGCCTGTGATCGTTCCTCTCTGCTCGATCAACTCGATATAGGCGAGGAGCTCATCTGTTGCGCGCTGTCGGCCTTGCACGCGCCCACCACGCAGTCCGTACCGTTCAAGCACCGTGCCTTTCAGCTGAGCGCGCTGCTCGTCGCTGAACACCGCCATTCGCTTGAGTCGCATCCAGCTGCGGCGCTGCATGCGCTCGAGCATCTCCTTCTCGTCCACCCAATAGTCCCCGTCGTCGATGTCCGGCTCCGGAAGGCCGACCGCCGTCACGGAGCACTTGATGCCGATCGCCGAAACCGGCCTCGTGATGTACAGGTAGACGACGTCGCCGAGGGCGATGTGTGCCGACTGCGTCTCACTCCAGTTCACCTCCTCGAGTTCTCGGAAGGCATCCTCGCTCCTGTAGGTGGCGTGCTTCGAGGCGACGATCCATACGGTCATGAGGCAGGGTAGCGCGTCGTCGCCTGAATCTGAAAGGTCTCTTGAATCTGAGAAAGGAGCTTTGCCGACAACGTCCCGGGCTAACCGCAATTCCAACTTGATGCTGAGCCGTTCGGCCGTCCCTGCACAGGCCGGCGACGAGCCTGGCGTTCAGGCGTCCGTATGAGGAACCCTTGCCGGGCGCCGTTCGGGCCTTAGCCCTCCGGGAGGCACCTGTTGCTCTCCTGCAGTCAACGAGTTCATACGGGGTGGGACGGGGCAGTGTGATCGCCATCCACCCCGCCCGCATATTCAGGCACGCCCAATTTGGGCGGGCTACGACGGTTGCCGATTGGAATTGGCCAAGGCGGACTCTACTTCGGCCGTCCACTCTTGGCTCCTATCGTTCACTTTCCAGTCCGCCCTTGGCGCTCGATCTTCAAGGAACCGACGAAGAACGCCTGAAAGGATCGACCGTCTCTGGGAGGTCGTCCGGGAGGCCCCTCGTTGGCTGTGCGCGAGGGTTTCGTGGGCAGAATTCAAGTGCAGCCAAGTGTTGCGCGTCAGGCAGCACACGGGCAGGGTGGTCTTGCGGCCACATGCCGTTTCGAAAACTAAAGGGGGACACCATGGAAGCACCGCAGAAGCCCTGGGGACCGTTCTGGCCGTTCGTCCTTGGCATCGGGATCTTCATTGCGGGCATCGTCTGCGGCTTCAAAGTCCCCGTCGGTGCGTACTGCGACGGTGCTTTCTTGCCGGACCAGGAATCGGCAAGAAAGGCGGACCTGGATCGGGCCTACGACAATGCGATGAAGTTGGACCTGCACCTGGGCTACAGCACCCTCCCCGAAACAGACTACGAGTCCGCGTGCAAGGCGTCCGCCGCGCAGTGGTCGGCGCTATGGTGGGCAGTGATCGCCCTCGGCGTCGTGGTGTTCTTCCTCGGGTTTGTCCTGTGGAACCGCGCCCGCCGGATCGCCGCCACGCCAGCGGCCGCCCCTGACGCCCCAGCGGCCCCGGCACAGGGAGTCGCGGCCGAACTCGCGCACCTCGCCCAGCTCCGTGATCAGGGTGTCGTGACGCAGGACGAGTTCGAGCGGCAAAAGGCGAAGTTGCTCAACGGCTAGGGCCGCGGAGCTGTTGTGCGGAGTTTCATCGCAGACGCGCTTCCGAGGGCTCAACCTTGAATTTCTTTAGCAATGATCCTTCGCCCTGGCGTTTCAGCCACGTATCCGGGTGGAGGATCCCCTCACGGAAAGCCGAACCGGTTTAGATGATGGATGCATGTCGCAGGCTCATATCCTGCATGGGCTGCAATTGCGCTAGGTCACTCCAATGTCGGCGGGCAGGTCTACACTAATATTCGAACATATTTTCGAATAGGGGTGTGTCATGAGTCTTGCGTTGGACCCTCGCGTGGTAGTGGCGAGGGTGGTGCCGTGGCTGGTTCCGGTGGCTCCGGTGACCGTGGAGTGCGGCTACCCGTCCCCGGCGCAGGACTATTTTTCGGGTGAGATCGATTTGAACGAGCACCTGATCCAGGACAAGACGAGCACCTTCATTGTCCGCGTGTCGGGGGACTCGATGCAGGAGGCTGGGATCAGCGACGGGGACGAGCTGATCGTGAACAAGGCCTTGGAGCCGAAGGACGGGTCGGTGGTAGTGGCGATCCTGGACGGGGAGCTGACCATCAAACGGTTGCGGATCACCGCTGCGGGGGTGGTCCTTGAGGCTGCCAACCCGAAATACCCTTCCATCCGAGTGCCCGAACTAGCGGAGCTACGGATCTGGGGTGTCGTGACCCGGTGCCTTCACTATGTCTAGACCAGCGACGATGCCGCGGACCCAGGAGATCGCGCACGTGGACGTCAACAGCTTCTATGCCTCGGCCGAGCGGATCTTCGACCCTTCCCTGGAGGGCAGGCCGGTCATCGTGCTGAGCAACAACGACGGCTGCGCAGTGACGAGATCCGATGAAGCGAAGGCGTTGGGGATCGTGCTCGGTGAGCCGTGGTTCAAGATCGCGCCGCGGGCCAAGGAATGGGGCCTTCAGGCCCGTAGCTCCAATTACGAACTCTACGGTTCGATCAGTTCACGCGTCATGGCCCTGCTGGCCCGGTACTCGGCCTGGCAGGAGGTCTACAGCATTGATGAGTGCTTCCTCGGCGTCAAAGGCAGCGGGGAGGACCTCCTGGCTTTGGGCCGGGCCATGAAGGAGGCCTGCAGCAGCCACATCGGTGTGCCCGTCTGTGTCGGGATCGCCCCGACCAAGACCCTGGCGAAGCTGTCCAATAAATGGGCGAAGAAGAACAAGGCCTTCGGGGGAGTGTGTCGCTGGGAATCCGTGCCGGCCGCCGAACGCGAGGCCCTGATAGCGCGCCTGCCCGTGAATGAGATCTGGGGTGTGGCAACCCGGCTGGCTAAGCGCCTGGCCGGCATGGGCATCTACTCGATCAGGGACCTCTCCCGAGCCGACCCGATGATGATCAGGGACCGGTTTTCGGTGGTCATGATGCGCACCGTCCTGGAACTTCAGGGAACCCCGTGCATCCCGATGGAAGAAGAACGCATCGGCCGGGAGCAACTGATCTTCTCCCGGTCCTTTTCCACGCCGATCCGGACGCCAGAGGCAATGCGCCAGGTCATGAGCGTGTATGCCCAGCAGGCCAGCGCCCGCCTGGCCAAGCACCAACTGCAGGCCAAAGTCCTGACAGCCTTCGCGGCCACGTCCTACTACAATCCCGCCGACACCTCCTACCCCTCCGTGGTGGTACCGCTGCCCATGCCCACCGCCGATCCGGTGATCCTGGCTAAGGCCGCGCACGCCCTGGTGCCCAGGATCCACGACGGCCTCAAATACGTCCGGGCCGGGATCATGGTCACCGACCTGCGACCCAGCGGCAACCAACCACCCCTGGAACTGTTCGAGAACGCCCACGAGGAACGCCGTATCGGCCCGCTCATCGAAGACGTCGCCCAACGCTTCGGCCGGAGCTCCATCGGCCTCGGCGTAGCCGGACTCAAGGGCGGCCCGGACTGGTCCATGAGACGCGACATGCTCAGCCCTCGCTACACCACCGAATGGACCGAACTGCCCGTTGTCAAAGCCGCCTGAACGGTTCCGCGCTGCAGCCCTCATTCCGGCACCTGGATACAGTGGGAATGGTGTCGCTCAATCGGAACCAACACGATCGCGGACGGGGCGTCCATGAACCAGTCCGCGAGGATCGCCGGTCATAACGGTGATCAAGCGCTTTATTGGCCACCCTCTCGAGTGAGGACATCCCGGGCGATCTGGTCGCCGGCCGGAGTGTTGCTCAACCACACGATCGCACCCGGAGAGGGGACATCGTCGCGCCATTCATCAAGCCATTCCAGGCGAATGCGTTTCACCCATTGTTCCGGATCCCCATGCCACGGAACATGCTCGTTGCCGATGATGTCGCCAGCGGTCATGAGACCTTTCCGCAGCGTCTCAGCAATCAGGTCCAGCGTGAGATCCCGCATCGCGATCGGATCGGTCTCGCCCGTAAGCCGCGCCGACTGAAGTGCCCATCCTGCGTCAGCCCAGTCTTCAAGCCCACCAACGAGCAGATCTTCCAGAGGTGTCCTAGCGGTCATCGCTGGTCCACGTGGATTCGGATTCGGGAGCCACCGGACACACGGATGTCGATCGCGCCTCCACCACTGCTCGAGTAGGTGTACATGCCGATGTCCGTCCCGACGGGCAATTCTTCACGTCTAAGACTCAAGGCGGGCGACGATTTCACGAAGAGGCGTCAGGTCGAACTTCAGTTTGCGTCGAATCGTCCAGGCCTCGGCCTCATCAACAGCCTTCCAGAGAAAATCGATCAGGTCGTCCCTCGGCGAATCGGAAGCCATCGCTGGAACGGCGACTTGGATTTTGAGAAGGCTATCTTTTTTCCTGAATGCCCCGGTCCGGACTCCTTCGAAATCAGGAGCCAGGAGGTGTCCCGTTACTTGAAACTCCACATTCAAGTTCAAATCGGAGGCAATGCCCTCTCTGGCTTGTTTGACGTCGTTCATGAGCGCGACGATATGTTCTTCCCAGCTCTTCGAATCGCGCGTCAGTCCTCCGACAATGACACCGATCGAGAACGTTTTGGTCTTCTCCAAGGATTCAGTCACAGGATATCGTCCCAGAACTTTCCGGCCCATCGCTCAAAGTTCAACGGCCCTGCGTCGCGCTCAACGATGAAGCGCTCCAGATTCAGCATCTCTCTCCGTGTTCCGTATTGCATGATTCTCATCACCTTATCGTCCATGAATGACTTGGTGTATCGGGTGAACGGGTTCTTTGATATCCCGGTCTTGAGGTACTCTCCAGTCTCCTTGTATAGGCGATACAAGTAGGTCTGCGCGGGACTATCGGCGGAGTTTCCGTGGACTGGCTTTTTGGGTTTGTTGTTATCCTCGTCGTCGGGTGGAAGAGCACCTCCCGTGGAGGCGCTTGATGCGCTGCCGCCGCTTGCTCCGGATGTGCTTCCGGCGCCCGAGGTTGCTTGGGCGGATAGTCCTTGCCTGCCTAGTGTGGCGGTGGCGATTTCGGACGCGGCGTGAAGGGCGAGGTTTTGTTCTCGCATGGCGTCTGAAGCTAATGCCTGATGTGCCGCGGCACCAGCGGCGAGGCCGGCGAACCCTGCGAGGGCGGTTCCGCCGTCGGCCCCTGTATTTCCCCATCCTCCCGATGAGAATCCGGTTCCTCCTGATGAGATTCCGACGCTCGTTGTCTCGAAAGAAAGACCCGTGCCTGCGGGCACCGTGATGGGAAGGCTGCTGGCTGCCGGCGCCGGGATACTGGCCCCCTCAGCGCTGGCGGCAGGTGGGGTCCAACTGTTCACCCAGCCGTTGAAGCCGCGGATTGTGTCGTTCATCCCGTGTTCGAGACGCGGCGCAGCATACTGGGTGTACCAGGTACCTACCGCCGCGACAGCGGCGATCACGGCCAACCCGAACAGATCGTCAATGACATAGTCCAGACCAGTCGAGTCACTGTGGTTGATGGGGTCGTGGGCACTGTAGGCATAGGCGCTGGTACTGCCAACCCTCGCCGTGTCAAAGAGCGGGTCTGGTGCGGTGAAGATGCCCAGGACCCGGTCAAGTTCGCGGGCCCCGACCTGAGTCAGTTTGGATTGCGTGTCGCTCAGTTTGCTGATGTAGCCGTTGACGGCACCGAATCCGGCCGGGTTGGCGGCGTTGGAGGCGACTCCTCGTGCCCCTGCGGGTGCGGTGCTGTAGACGGCGTTCCCGACGGCAGAGAGGTCCGGTCCGCGGGCCAGGCCATAGGGGTCGGTGAACCGGACGAGCGCGGTGGTCCCTGCGGTGGCCGTGGTGGGCAGGACCATGGTCTGGGTGGTGTTGACCTTGTCACTGAGCGCGATTTCCAGCTGGGTTGTCCCGGCAGCGGCGGTGCGCTGGGCGACAGTTTTTCCCGCGAAGGAGTATGAGCGGGTGGCGGTGACCGTGCCTGTGGTGGTGGCATGGGCGGTGTCTGTGCCGTAGCTGAAGGTGGTGCCTGTCCCGTCGGTGATGCCGATCAGGTCTCCGCTGGCGGTGTAGTAGCGCTGGGTGTCGTTGGTGGCGGTGGTCCCTGGTGGGTTGCCGGCGCTGCTGTTCGGGTTCGGGTTGGCCGGCACGGTGGTCGCGCCGGTGGTGCCGGCGAGTTTGCCGTCGGGAGTGTATTTCAGTGTTTGGCCAGCCCTGGTGGTCATCTGACCGGCGGCGTTCCACGCGAAGGAGTATGTTGTTGCTGCCCCTGTGGGCAGGGTGCTGGTCATTCCGGTCAGGCGGTGTGTGCCGGTCTGGTAGCTGTAGGCCTCGGTGGAGGACAGTGCCCCGGTGGGTCCGAAGCGTTTGACCTGCGCCCGGTCCCCACCGGTGGTGTAGGTGTAGGTCTGGGCGTAGGAGGCGGGTCCTCCGAGGCCGGTGACGCTGGTGGCGGTGGAGACCGGGGCGGTACCACAGGCCGCCGTGGGTGTCCAGACCGCGCTTATCCTAGCCGCGAAGTCGTAGGCGAAGCACTGGTTATCGGCGGCTTGGCCGGTGCGGGAAGCCCAGGTGACGTTGCGGTTGGTGAGCTTGCCGGCAGCGTCGTACTTGTAGCTGACCTTGCCGAGGTCGGCGATCACACCCTTCGATTTGTTGGTGCTTCGGACAGCAACGACGCGTTGGGTGGTGGCGTCATAGTCGAAGTACGTGGCGGTGTTCCCGATGGTCGGGTTGGTCGCGTAGACCGAGTTCTTATCCCACTGCTGGAAGGACCCTAGCCATCCGAGGTTGTTGTAGGCGCCGTTCGCGGCGATTTCGTCGCCGAGGTTGCTCTCCAGGGAGATGGGGCGGTCCGCGCTGTCGTAGCCGGAGAGGAGTGTTTCTGCCGGCAATCCGCCCAGCGCGGGGAGTGCCTGGGTGTTCGGTGAGCCGTTCTGGTTATAGGTTGTGGTGGTGGTGTGGGTCCCGGCGAAGGTCCCCAGAGCCGCGGGGACGGATGTGGTGACAGTGCCGGGTTCATAGGCGGCGTTGTAGTTGGAGTAGCTGGTCGTGACCGCCTGGTCATAGTTGGCCCCGTTGTAGCGTGTTTCGCTATCGAGCTGGCCTTTCTTTCCGGCGTCGTAGCTGTGGGTGGTCAGGGCCTTGGCGGTGCCGCCGCTGGGCGTGACGGTGGTTTTAGTGGACCGGTCCAGGGAGTCATATTCGTCCGCAGTAACAGTGCCGAGGGCGTCGGTGGTGGAGGCAACCCGGCCGCTGGCGTCATATTTGATGCTGCTTGCGCCGGTATCGGGGTCGGTGGCGCTGATCTGACGCCCGGCGGGGTCGTATCCCCAGGTCCAGGTGGACCCGGCAGAATCCTTCATCGCGGTCATCTGACCGAGGGCATCGAAGACGTAGCTGCTGGTGTCTTTCGTCGAGGCCGTGGTGGGGCCCCGGAAGAGGATGTTGGCGACGGTGTTGCCGTTCAAATCCTCAACCGTTTGGGTGGCCGAAGCCGCAGCGGTCCCGCCGGGTGGCGTGGGTCCGGTGGTGGTGACTGTGTCGACGCCTGCGTAGGTGAGAGTGGTTGTCCAGAGGGTTTGGTTGTCGTTGGCCACGTCCGAGGTGGTCGACAGCCGGCCGGCGGCATCGTAGCCGTAGGTGGTCGCGGAAGGTACGGCGATGGTCGGGGTGAACAGGGTCCCGGACGGGTTATTGCTCATGTAGTACTCGTGGACATCCTTGGAGACGTCCCCGGCACTGTTGTAGTACTTGTCCGTGGTGACGGACCCGCCAATCGGTGAGGGCATCTGGGTCTGGCGGAGCCTGCCCAGGCCATCGTAGATCGTGTAGCCGCCGTAACCGGCACCTCCATTGTTCGATCTGATAGAGCGGATCCACGAGGGCGCGGTCTGGGACACCGAATACGTCATGGCCAGCGACGGGGTGGGGTAGCTGGCTTTCGGGCGTAGCGGGTCCCACTGATTCAGCAGGCGCCCAGCGGCATCGTATTCGCTGGTGGCCACGTTGCCGTTGACGTCGCTGCTCGTAGTCAGGAGGCCACGGGCAGGGTCGAAGGATTGTGAAGAGACCCACCCGAGCGGGTTGGTGAGGGTCACCGATGACGGCAAGCCCGTGGCAGGGGTGTAAGCGGTGGTCGTGACCCGGCTGGTGCCGGTAGTGGAGTCTGTGGCGCTTGTGGGCCGGCCTAGGGCGTCATACCCCTGCGTGACGCCTTGCTGCCAGGCGGTTACCGAGCCCGCAGTGGTTGCGGTAGCGGTGTCAGTCCGAGTGACGCGGGCTTTGGTGGGCGCCTGGTATCCGGCGCTGCCGGGATCGGCGGACGTGGAGGCGTCATACAGGGTCCGGGACGCGGTAAGGATGTTGCCGGTGCTGGCCCCACCGGTGCATTCGCCTTGCCGCGTGGTCTGAGTGGCCGGGAAGGCCAGCAGGTTGGCGCTGGTGTTGTCGGCGAAGACGGTCAGCTGGCAGGTGGCGTCCGTGCCGCCGGTCTGTGCAGTGTTGCTGGTCGCGGTGACACGCCCGTAGCCGTCATGGGTGTAGGAGACGGTGCGGGAGCGGGTACCGCTGATTGGTGCCGCGGTTTGCCCGGAGGCCTGGATGGTTTTCCGGCTGGCGGCGCCGATGTGCCGGGCTGTCGCCGCACCCAGGGCTGCGGTCGAAGTCGCGGTGGGGGACGAGGACCACGGGAGGGTGATGGTGCTTTTCAGCCGGGTGGTGGTGTCCCCCAGGAAAGTCTGAGATTCCACGCTGGTGCCGGCCAGCCACGCAGAGTCCGTGATGACTGTGCCGTCGGTGGTGGTGACGGTGGCGGCGCGGGTTCCTCCGGTGGTGTTGGAGGGGTTGCCGTCCAGGCCGCGCAGATAGGTGCTGATGCTGGTGGGGTTCGCGGTCCCGGCGTTGTTGCCGCGGATGGTTTTCACCTGGCCCCAACCGGCTGCCACGGACCAGGTCATCTGGGAGCCGCCCGTGCCGGTGACGTATTTCTGTGTCGGGTACTTCCACGCGGGGGTGCCCAAGTACTGGTAACGGGTGAGCATGTCGACGCCGCCGCCCGGGCCCGCGGCTACGCCGATCGCGGCGACCGGGTAGATCTGGAAGTAGTCCATGCGTGCCGGTTCCGGGATCGGGTCAGTCGGGGCCCAGTATTGCGGGAAACAGCGCTTGGTGTTCGTCTCCGGAGAGGCCGGCAGGTTCGTCTGGCTGCATTCCGCGGCGAGATAGCTGACCGATACGACACCACCGGTGGTGAGTTTGATGCTGGAGATCCTGTACCGGTCCAAGGGTGCCTGCCCCGACACGGACACCCAGACCCGGTTCTGCAGGGTCTGTCCGGCGAAGGTCACGGGCGGTTCGGTGACTATGGTCCGGCCGGCGGTGGTGTCTGCAGCGGTGTGGGTGATGGATCCCAGCCACAGGGCCGGTTTGGTGCCGTCCCCGGGATCCGGAAAGGAGTGCGCCAGGACCCAGGAGTCGATGTTCTGGTAGGTGGAGCCGATCAGTGTTTTGGTGGTGATGGTCTGCAGGCGCTGGTCGGAATAGAAGGTCGGGGATTGGACGTCGCAGGTTCCGGTGGAGGTACAAGCGAAGCCGGTAGGGATGTCGCTGCCATTGGTGCAGTCCACGCCCGTGCACCGGCCCGTGTAGCTGAAGACGTACTGCAGCGGGGCGGCGTTGCTGTTCAGTTCGGATCCAGCGCGCATCCCGTAGTCAACCCGGCTCGGGCGGGAGGCGCGCACATAGGACAGACGGGCACCGGTGCCTTGCTGGGAGGCATAGTAGTTGGTGTCCTGGCCGTAGTAGATGGCCTGGGAGTTTCCGTTGACGTCCACCACATAGTCCAGGTTCCATGCAGAGGCCTGTTGGCACAGGGAAGCGCTGAAGGACCCTGCCGCGCAGGGCTGGGTGGAGGTGGCGGCCCCGACCGGGACCGTGTCCACGGAGTTGGTGGTCGCGGAGCCGGCCAACCAGCCGGGAAGCTTGTTGCGGCCGAAGAAGTATTGGGTACCGGCGGTGTCGGTCAGCTTCCAGTAGCCGCCGTCGTAGGAGCCGTTCTGCCCCGCGGCGGTGAGGTATTCGATCTTGGTGTTGTCGTCGTCCTCCAGCTTGAACACTCCGCTGGTGGCGTCTTTGATGAGCCTGCCGGAACGGCCACCGAAAGAGACAGTGAAGGACTGCCCGCCAGCGTTACCACATAAGTCATAGGAGCCGGTGACTCCCTGATCCATGCAAGACCCGAATTGCTGTCGGATCGACCCGAGCCCGGTCAAGGCCCAGCCGTCCCCGACGGTGCTGGCCTGATTGTTCGTTGCTGAAGTCCGCCCGTCAACGGAGGTCGAGTCGTAGGACAGCGACAGCGATGGGGACCCCCCAGCGGGTGCCGCCCGGCCAGGCAGCGGGTAGGACCAGGTGAACCCGCCGGTCTGGGATGTCGAGCCCCATTGAGCAGCCCCCGTGCCGGGCAGGGCAGAGTAGTTGCCAGCGCCGCTGTCATTCGGTGGTGGTGCGACCGTGCGGGGCTGCACCACGGATGCAGTCTTCACCGTCAGACCTGAGGAGACGAAGGAGGATCGCGCCGCGGACGGACCGACGCTGAGCTGCTCGGTACCGTCAACTCGGGAGCCGGTGCCCGAAGAGACCCCTGCATCGCCAGTGAGGAAGGGCAACACCCCGGCGGCGCGGCCGGGGGCCCAGGGAACCGTGGTGACCGCAGGCAGGTCCTGAGCGGTGAGCTCGGCGCCAGGGCCGCTCTCAACGTTCCCGGCAGCGTAGATACCGGCCCCGGACACCAGCAACGCGGCCACTGAAGCCACTGTGACGCCGCTTTTCAAGAAGTTCCAGCGCTTGGAGGTGGATCGCTGTGTCATTTCATCAACCCTTGCTCGCCGTTGTCATCGAAGCTGACTTTCAGATTGTTGATCTGTGTTGAGGTCAGGACCCCTTGGGCCATGATGGGACGATAGATCGATCCCAGGAACTGATCCGCAGAGGAGGCTGAGAGATATCCGAAGCGGACCGGCTGGGTCGCTGAAGACGCCAGGAACGGCACACCGGAGGTCGCCGTGACCCAGGTCGTCACCTGGGCTTTGTTGGACACGGTGATCCGCAGCTGCTTGTTGAGGGGATCGTAGGCACTGACCACGTACACCCAGGCGCCGTCCTGGACACCAGTGGATGCGTTGTTCAGCACGTGCTTCTCAGCGGTGCTGCTCGTCCAGCCCTGCAGGGCGAATTGGGGTGCTCCGTTGGAGTCGGCGAGGATGCCGAGCCGGGACCCGGGTCCGCCGGAGGAAGCCACTTGGGTCATGATCGACTGGGTCCCGGTCCCGCCTTGGGGCTTGACCCAGGCCGCCGTGGTGAACGCCTTCGAAGTGTCGACCGCGCCGGTAAGGACGTCGCCGTGGGCGCCTGGCACCGACAGGTTCAGGACCTTTCCTGGCCGCTGGTTCGTTGGATCCGTGCAGCTGGCAACGTCCGGCGAGCCCATGGCGCACACGGTTTGGTCAGTCCAGGCCGCGCCGCCTGAGACATTCACGGGAAGCAAGGTGTGCGGCAATGGCGCTTCACCACCGGTGCTGAGGGTGTATGTCGTGGCCGTGGTGCTCTGCTTGACCTCGTTCACATTTCCGGCGGCATCCACCGACCACGCACTGATCGTCGTGCTTTCATCGATCGGGCTGAGCGTGATCGTTGCGGTATTGGAGCTTGCGCACACGGCAATGTAGGGGCCATTGGCCGTGCCGCAGGCCATCGAGGCCGGCTGTGCGGTGACCTGTCCGTCATTGGTTACGGCATAGATGAACTTGTCGACCCCGAGTGTTCCTCCGTCGCTCAACGTCAGTTGCACGGCGTCCTGGCCGGGGATTGCCGACGTGGAGCCCGAAGTGGAAGTGACCGCTGTGATTCCCGGACTGACGGGGGTGATCTTGGGGGCCTTCGGAGGGGTGGTGTCAATGGTGAAGGCAAAGGATTGCGTGCCGGAAGCCGCGCCTTGGGAATCCTTCACGTAGGAGTTGACCGTGTATGTCCCGTCAGGGAGGACCTTGGTGCCCTGCCATGTGAAGAGCGTCTGATAGTCCGGTGATCCTGGACCTTCGGTCCCCGAATCCACAACTGTTCCGGCCGAGTTCTTCACCGAAACGTACATGGTGAGGTTGCCGCCAGCGTCGCCGTCCGGGTCGCCCATCGACATGATATGGAATGTCGGAGTGGACAAGCGAGTGTAATAGACAGCGCCGGGCTGGCCCTTGGCAGGGCTGTAGAGGGCGTTATCGATCCACCACAAGGCCGGGGTGCTCGGGTAGGAATCGTAGGTGACGACCATCGTCGCATCGTTGTCGAAGCGCTTCCACCCGAGAGAGTCGCTTTCATTGTCCGCGCGCAGGCCCACACTCCAGAGCGCATCCGTCGACAAGGCGGACATCGCCGTGCCCATATCGAATCCGACAGTGCCGGCGGGGCAGGAGGCCGAGTTACCCTTAGCTACCGTCACCGTACTGAACTTCGTGCCCCAGGTCGGCTGCGCCCCCCACGTCGTCCCTGATCCGACGGTGCTAGTCGCATAGGCGCTCACCGCACGGCCAGTGCAGGACGGCGACCAGACCTCGGTGGTGTTCATGACGGCCTTGATGATCTTCTTGCCCGCCAACGCCGACGTTGAGAACTGGTAGAAACCGCGCGTGACGTGCGAAACACCGTAGGTGTAGTCCCATTCAGCCGGCAGGTACCCGACATGCACGCTCCCGTCGGAACCGCCGCCGCCGTTCCAGTACGAGACCGACGGCCAGTGAGAGTCCACATAGGTATACCCAGACTCACCGGCGTTCCAGTCCGGATCCACGAACACCGGGAACGTTAATTTGGGGGCGTTCAGGATCGGACTCATCCCCAAAACCTGGGTCTGCTGACCGTTCTCGACGCCCAGACCCAGGCTAAGCGGATAGCTCAAGCCCGGACCGCCCGGGCCTGCGGCATCAGATCCATCCCAGGACGAATCCCACCACTGCCCCTCGGCCGTTTCCAGTGCAATCGCCCCGGACGCAGTCTTGGCCACCAGGCCCTTGCCATCCCCGCGGTCCGTGACGCTGGACCCATCGGCGTTCAGGAAGAACCTCATCTGAGCCACCCGCGGATCAGCCAGGGCTTCACGTGTTTTGACCTTCAACACCTGCGACACACCCGTCGGGCGCACCAACTGGACCAGATCAACACCGGGAAGGACTTCCTGATACGTAGCGGTGTTCCCGTCAACTACAGGCTCCGGCAATGCCCCGAACGGCCACTTCTGTGTAACGGCGGCACCCTTGTGATCGCCGATGAACGCCATCACATCCGAGCCACCCCGGGCCAGTGAAATATCCGCGAACACTCGGGCCGGAACCAGCCGATTCGCCCCATCTACCATCGCGGGAACCAAGGAAGTATCCAACGGATGCCAGCCGTTGCCATCCTTGAGCCGAACCGGCTCGCTCGAAAGCTCTGCAGCGAAGGTCCCATCCGGCTGTGCCTTGGTCAACGACACCTCGGTCGTCAACGACGGCACCTCAACAGGAATGCCAGTCGCCTCAGCCTCAGCAGCCGCAGAGGCCTCATCCGGGGTCAGAAATTTCGCGTCCTGGACAATCGCAGAATCAAGAGCGTCTGCCGGCCCGCCGTTGCCGCCCGGCGGGGCAACATCCGCGTAGGCGACACCTTGGCCCGACAGGAAAGTAGCGACGAAGAAAAGAACGGCAATCAGGAAATTGCGCAGGCGAATACCACGCCGATAACCCATACCACTCACGGGAACCTCACAAAATTCAGGGGGGAGCGACTGGGAATATAGGCAACGCCTGCCTCCTGGCGCTGGATAGCAATCGAAGATTACGCTAATGGTGAACCGCACGACAAATAAATTAAAAACATTCCTTCGGTATTTTTGCTTTCGCTTGAACCTCTTCCCAGCCTCGTTATTAGACCGCACCGGCGGTTCGCCGGGTGCGGACCTGCGGAGTAGTCATCCCGTCGAATCGGCGGAAGGCCTCGGAGGCGAATAGAGGCGGTTCGACTCGATTCCCTCATGGGCCTTCTAGTCCCCAGACGCTCTTCCATTCCTCAGCCAGACCTACAGCGGCTGCAAAGTTGGCCCGAGATCCGAGGAAATGAGCGCCGCAATCCTCGCGGAATAGATACCGACTCTGTTGATCCCTTGCCTGGTCAGAACGACCGAAAACGTGTATCCCTGCAACCGATACAGGTCTTCACGCAAGGGGCGTATTGCCCTCGACGGCCGCTTCGAAGTCAGGCAGAGGCCCATTGCTGATCAAATCGACGTCGGCGTGGCACAACGCAGATCCGTCGAACGTCGGGCCGAGGTGAAACGGGGCCATGAGCCCGGGAGTCTATGTGACTTTCGCAGACGTGCCGCACGTGTAATAATCCGGCGAAACTCACAAACTTGTATTTCAAATACTAGGATTCCCGGTGGGGGCGGTCGTCGCACCCGGTACGGGCAGCGAAACCGCAGCCCGGTCTCGAAATGGGGGTCCTTCTTTGTCGAACCACACACCGCCCGGAACGGGGTCGTTCCGGCTGGCCAAGTCCACGATCATCGTGGCGATCCTTGCACTCGTCTTCGTCGGCATCGCCGTGGCTTCGTCGGGTTTCGCTGGAGCCTTGATCATGCTGGCGCTCTTTGCGCTGCTGACTGGCCTGTACATCGTGGTGACCGGCCGGCGATCCTGGGCAATGCTGCGCGGCGGACGCAAGGCCGGCGCCGTCGTGCTCGCCGGCGCGCTTGTCCTCATGGTGGTCGGTGCCGGGATCGCACCGGCCAAACCGAAGGAGCCCCTCCAGGCTTCCCAGTCCGCAGCGCAAGGGGAAAGTGTCGCGGTCACCAGCGAAACCCCCACGCCCACACCGACTCCGACGCCGTCCGATACTGGTACGCCGTTGGACCCCGACTCCATGGCCGTGCTGTCCGGCACCTCCAGCTACAAGGCGCCTCACGCGCAGCCCGCCTACGGTACCAAGGCCCTGACCCTGCTGGAGACGCTTCCGGTTAAGGGACGGGCGCCGAAGACCGGGTACGACCGGGACCAGTTCGGCCAGGCCTGGGCCGACGTGGACCGGAACGGATGCGACACCCGCAACGACACCCTCAAACGCGACCTCACCAGGATCACCTTCACCAACAGTGTCCATTGCAAGGTCCAGACCGGGACTCTGGCCGACCCCTACACGGCCACGACCATCAGTTTCATCCGCGGCTCAGCGACCAGCACCGCCGTGCAGATCGACCATGTGGTCGCCCTCAGCGACGCCTGGCAAAAGGGCGCCCAGCAGCTCACGTTCGAGCAGCGGACGGCCTTCGCGAACGACCCGCTGAACCTGCAGTCCACCGACGGGCCTACGAACACCCGGAAGGGCGACGGCGACGCCGCGACCTGGCTGCCGCCGAACAAGAGCTTCCGCTGCAGCTACGTCGCACGGCAGATCTCGGTCAAAGCCACCTATAGCCTGTGGGTCACTCAAGCCGAACACGACGCGATGGCCAGGGTGCTGGGCAGCTGCAAGAACCAGACGGTGCCCACCAACCAAAAGGCCCAGCCAGCTCCGGCCACCGTCGCCACGGCACCGGCCGCTCCTAAGCCGGCACCCGTCCGGACCACCGCTCCTGCACCCGTGGCACCCGCCCCCGTTGTGCAGGCACCCGCCGCACCAGCACCAGCCCCGGTCGCCCCTGCGCCGGCCCCTGCGGCACCGGCCCCGGCACCCGGTGGAGGAGCCACAGCCCTGTGCAACGACGGAACGCTGTCCTACTTAGCGACCCATCGAGGCACCTGCTCCCACCACGGTGGCGTAGCGATTTGGTACAAGTAACCTCGCGCCCCGTCTCCAGCCAACAAGCAGGATTGCGACAAAGAGAATGCCGCGGGGTTTGATCCATCTGTGGTCTTGAACTGCCCAGACCGAAATCCGGAAGGAGCTGCCTGTCCGAGGGGCGTCCACGCGCCTTCCTACTGACGCTCTCAGGGAAGTCGGGATCTCTTGGTGCAGAAGTCCACACCGTTGTCAGTTATTCGCCATCCAAGGCCTCCTGACCCGGGTGCATGGGTGGAGCTGTTCGCGAGAATGCGCAGGGATGCCCGGATCGGAGGCTTGGCGACCCCGAACTTTCACACCGGCCTTTGGCGTCATTTTGCGTATTCGCCGGACGTAACAACAGAACTCACTTGACGGGCGGCCGGACCGCCAGAGTCATGCCGCCGTCAGCCGCCCGGGCCCTTCACGAGGACCTGCCCTCGCGCCGGGCGGCGTCCCTCCGGGCGGCGTACCCTGCGATTGTGCGGTGGGTCCTGCTTAGCACCTTGCCGGTCGCGATGCGGAAGCAGGCTTCGCCTACAGGGGCGCCGCAGGTGGGGCAGGGCGTGATCCGATTAGTCTCCTTCACTCGGGGTTTCCGTGGTTGGCGCGGCTGACGGGGCTGCCTCATTTGTCCATCCTCTGATAGTGGTTCTTGGTCCCCAGCCTTGGCGGTCTGGCACCTCGCGGTGGGCAACGGCGCGGTTGGGGACCGATTCGTAAGCTGCCAATTTGGCCAACACCTAGACGAAGAAGCCAGGATCATCTGGGTTCAGGGTTGGCATACTCAGGCCACTTCTGGCACAACTCAGCAAGGGCGTCCGCACGCCTTTCTACTGACTCTCTCTGGCTCTCTATTGACGCTCTCAGGGAGGTGGGGACCTCTCGGCGCTGGATAGCTCACCGTTGTCAGTTATTTCCCATCCAGGGCCACTCCTGACCCATTTTCGGGGAGGGCCCGGGCCGAGAAGTTGGAACCGCGGCGGGGGCTAGAGGAATGCCAATTATTTGGCTTTCTCACAGGGAAAGTGTCGACGATTTGCTGGCAGTCAGAGCACGGTGGCTTGGACTGAGAGAAACCCAGTTGGTGGCCCCATGCGGCCTGTGCTGCGCAGCGGTGGCAGAGACCCAAGCGCAGGTAGCGGCGCTTCCTCGCGTCCCAAGTTATTGCCTGCCTCAGGGTTTCCGCTAAACGGGAAGACACTTGGACAACGCCTTGAACATTGTTTCCTCTTTTCGAGTATTCGAGTGGGATCCGAAAATGACCGACGCGCGCACGAGAAGCGGCGGTTAGCCGGGCGGAGCTTGCTCCGCCCTTCGGGCGACGCTGCGCTCCGCTTTCCTGGACGGCTGAAATATTGATCCGGTTTGGACCGGCGGGGATGACCCTGCCCTTGAAGGCAGGGGTCATCGTCGATGCGGTAACTACCGTTTACGGCTGGGTATTTTGATACAGCCCGGTGATGGCCCTGCCCGAAGCAGGGCCGTCGATGCCGGCCTTATGGCGTTGTCCAGGCGCAGTGGCCACGGAGGTAGTTACCGGTGAGGTAGTCCCAATGGGTAGAACTCCCTTGGGGTCGTTCTACGTGAGGTAGTTAAGGGTGAGGTAGTTAGGGAGCGGTTTTTCGAGGCTAGGGGTTGACTGAAATCAGGAGGCAGGGGTCGCAGGCCTTCAGCGGATGGCACCCTCGCATTTTGGAATCCGGTCGACCCCGTAGTCATGGGGGCTAGCCGACCATGTGCCGGTGAAGCTACGGCCCGCCGAATGAATAGCCGGGTTCGTCCGTCCCTTCTGCCCACCCCAAAAGCGGCTCGACCGGAGGCGTTTCGGTGTCCGTATCTCCCGTCTTTTCCTCAGTGATCGGGACCGTAATCGTGTATGTGATGGGGCCGTTGAAGTGGCGCTCCTTGTGCAGGTAGCCCTTCTCCTGCGCCAGGCCGGTGTGCCTTGAGACGGTCCCTTCCTTCATGCCAGTAGCCTTCGCCAGCGTTTTCACTGTGGGGTAGGCCTTCCCCGTGTTGTTGTTGGCGAAACTAGCGAGCGCCCAGCAGACTGCGCGGGTCCCCGTCGGAAGGTCCGACTCCCTGACAGCCCTGAGGTATTGCAATGGCCGGGATGGCGTGCCCGGGATTGCGATCTTGTCCATATTTTCTCCGTGATTGTTCACTTCTTGTCTCCAATAGGCCGGGACGTCGCCGAGTTTGTCGTGGGCAATGTGGTGCTACGGGCCGTGCACCTGATATTTGGTTCCTTGCGTTTCGTCGAGGACCACTTGCCAGGCGGAGCATAGCCATCTCCTGGAGCAGGGTGAGGCAAAGGTTCCGGCTGGCGAGCAGGGGAGGCAGGCAACGAGCCTCGGTGCGGGTCAACAAGCTGTGCTCCGTGGCTGCGAAGTCGCAGCTTTGCCTTGCTGAATTGGGAAGTCCTACTCGCGCCTTTCGTTGGCGGTCATGAACCCGTCCAGGGCTTCGACCGAGTAGCGCACCAGCCCTCCCACCTTGATGTACCGAGGGCCGCGGCGGGTGTTATTCGCGAGCCAACGGGCAGGCACGTTCAAGTAGTGGGCCGCTTCGATCCGGGTCAGGTACATCGACAGTGACACCTCCATCTCCGTGTCTTCGGTCCCGTGCCGTGATTTCTGTTCTGTCATGACATTCATTCCTAGTTTGGTTCTTAGGTTCAAAGTTGATTACTTTGATGACCTGAGATAGAGTTTGTGCCCTGGAATCAAAGTTGTCAACTGTGAATCGAAGGGGGTGACTATGAGCGACTACAGTGAGGCCATGAAATCCGAAGACGCCAGCACTGCCCTCAGAAAGTTCACCGAAGACATTGCAGAGGACCTCGGGTGGCCCGCCCTTCCTCCACAGGAGCGGTTTTACGAGAACCTCGCTCTGCTCGTATGTCCGTCGGGTGACGGCTGGGCAATCGGTCTCCGTGTCGATTTCACCCCGGAATCCTGGGCCATTACAGAAGTAGTGGCGGTCCCGGCGGAACCTGTTCGGACGCTTCCTAAAATGGACACCGAAGGTCTGCAGTCCTATGTCGAAACCGCGGTGAGCCGAGCGAGGGAGAGGCAGCGAGTAGCTGCCGAGCAGCTTGTGAAGCTGGAACTAAATGCCGAGTTCATCCAACACCGGTTTGAAGCCTGGCGGGACAAGACCTCGCCGAAGACCAACATTGAGTACGCCGCGTTGGCGGCAAAGTACGCAGAGCAAATTCGCTTGGGTAACACTCGCGCCACGGCAACCCTTGCGGGCCTCGTGGATATGTCGCCCTCAGTCATGGCGCAGCGGATCAAGGAGGCCAGAAGACGGGCGCTACTGACGCGTGGGGAGCAGGGCCGGGCATCCGGGGAGCTCACAGAGCTTGGGGTCCTCTATGTTGATCCCGACTTCCCGGGGCTTCCCAACCTGAGGAGGGCCGGGATGACCCTGCGGGAAATTGCCGATAGGTATGGAATGAGCGAGTCGCTCGTGTGGCAGGGCTCGATGGCAGCCTATGGTCCTGAGGAGCCGACGCCGCTACCCAAACGGGAGCGGAACGTGTCTACGGAGGTCCTTGCGGAGGACGTTATGCGGGAAATCAAGCGCATGCGGAGAGAAGATCCGGGGTCATGAACCATGGGCATCCGAAAGTTGGATTGGGCCGTCACGTACTCGGCGGTCTCCGGTAAGAGGCTCCGACACGAGTACGACACCGAGGCCAGGGCCCGGGAATTTGCCGCCCGCCAGACGACCCGTTCACGGGACCTGCACCTGGAGGCGCCCGTTGTCACACGGCTGAAGCCCCGCCGGTGGGAGGCCGGTTACCAGGACCCGCAGGGCAAGTGGAAGACGCATCGGTTTGCAACCAAGGATGAAGCGGCCGAGTTCCTGAGGGATCAGACCAGGACGGTACGGGCCGGTACCTACATCGATCCCAAATCTGCCGCCGGCATGACAGTTGCCGACCTTCACGAACTGTGGCTCGAACGGATCAAGTCGGTGGGTGCATCCGGGAGGCGCCCAGCCACGCCCAAGACGGTGCAGGGTTATGAGTGGCTGTATTCCCGATTGATAAGGCCCTATTGGTGGGACTACCCGCTGAGCAGCGTGACATATGCAGGTGTCGCCCGGTGGACACAGACTATGAAAGGGGTTGACGGAAGGACTGCGAGCAGTGACACCAGGGCCAGGGCATCCAAACAGTTTTCCAGGATGCTTGATTACGCGGTCGGGCTAAGGGTGTTGGGTACGAACCCGGCGAAAGACGCCATTGGGGGACGTGACTATGTACCTCAGATGAACAACGGCCGGGAAGCTGTTTACCTAACACGCGCCCAGCTTGAGCGGCTCGCACTGTGCGCCGGTCGATACGGACTTCTGGTCAGATTCACGGGACTCACCGGACTGAGGTGGGGCGAAGTCACTGCTCTGGTCGTCGGCGATCTTGATCTCGGTGAGAGACCCTATGTATCAGTATCCAAGGCTTATTCCGAAGTGGACGGCAGGCTTGTCCTGGGCGAAACCAAAGGTCACGCGGCCCGCGAGGTGCCATTGCCAGCTTCCCTCGTCGGGAACCTCCTCGCGCTAGTGGAAGGGAAACCAGCCCAGGCTTTGTTGTTTCCCTCGTCCCAGGGCCTGCCGATGCGCAACTCCAACTTCACCAGGCGGTACTACGAGCCGGCCAGGCGGCTGGCATCGTCAAGTGTCAGCCGGGTGCAAGACGCCCTCGGTATTACGGAGACCAGACGCGGGCTTGCGGTGTTCGGAGACGTTACACTGGCGGCATTGGTTGGTTTCCAGTACGACTGCGGGTTGTCCAACCTCGGTGCTATCGGCCCGGAGACATGGAAGGCACTCGCCTCGGAATCTGGCATTTCCGATGAACAACGGGATCTTCTGCTTCGGTCTTCAGAGATCCGTCTCGATTTTGGGGACATGGATTTCCGGCCGCCGGTGTTCCACGACTTGCGCCACACCGCCGTCAGCCTCTACCTCTCGGTAACGAAGAATGTGAAGCATGTTCAGCGGATCGCTGGCCACAAGGATGGCACGACGACGATCAACACCTACGGGGAGCTCTTCGACGACGACTTCTTCAAGGCAGCGGCCGGACTTGATTCGTTGCTCCCATAACTCCCTTTCAGCTTCTTCCTTTGGTAAAGCTCTGGTAGAACCAAACGGCGGCCTTGTCAGCATTGGGATGTAGGACGATTCAGCGTTCGACTGAAAATCGAAAGGTCACCGGATCGACGCCGGTCGGAGCCACCACTGGGAAGCACCAATTCTTCGGAATTGGTGCTTTTCTTCTTTAACGCGCCCGGTTGTTTCGGTTCCCCTTTTCCCGCCTCTGTTCAGCGGTGAACGGCGGGCGTATTCTTTCCTCGCTGGCACTCGGACGGCGTCGAAAACGGGGGAAACCATGAAGTTCAAGTCCAGGCTGTTCCTTGCCGCCGCACTGGCCGCGGCCATCGCACTGGGAGGCTGCTCGTTCCCGGCTCCGGCGGCCCCGAAAACGCAGGAGAGCACGACGCCGTCTCCGTCGGAATCGGAGCCCTCACCGGAGGACTCGTCGACCGGCAGTTCCGACGGCCCAGGTGGGCTGGCCGGCGGCTTCGGCTCGATGAACGAGGCCTGCGTCTCCGTCAGTGCCACCTACCTGAGCATCAGCATCCTGCCCATGGCGGGTGCCATGGGCGGGAAACCCGAGGACCTGAAGAAGGCCCAGGATGAGCTCGCCAAGTTCCAGGCCAAGGTTCCGGATGAGCTGAAACCGCATTTCGAAAAGCTCAAGGCCTTCATCGATTCGGCAGGCTCGGATTTCAGTAAGTACGGGACCGGCGAATTCGAACAGCTCTCCAAACCGATCGAGGAATGGCTGGACAAGAACTGCAAGTAGCCCGCCACCCTGTCGCAGCCACGCGTTAGGGTGGTACCCAGAAGAAGGGGAGGGGCACCGGCATGGACCGTGAAGAGATAACAGGGGAACCGGCAACAGAGGAGCAGGCTGCGGGCAGCGGCCGCACGGTCATCTCGGATTCGGCCGTCGCCAAAGTAGCCGGCATCGCGGCGAAAACGGTGCCCGGCGTCTTTTCCCTCGGGTCCGGCCCTTCCCGTGCACTCGGCGCCATCCGGGACGCCGTCGGAAGCTCCGACCACGCCGCCGGCGTGCGTGCCGAAGTGGGCGAAACCCAGGTAGCCGTGGACATTATCCTTGTGGCCGTCTACGGCTACCCCCTCCATGACGTTGCCAATCAGGTCCGGGCGGCCGTCTACAGCGCGGTGGAAAAGCTCGTGGGCCTGCAGGTCATCGAAGTCAACATCGAAATCAACGACGTCTACATCGCACCGCCGGCGAAACCGGGTGGCAGGGCGGGCAACGAAAGGGAGGCACTCCAGTGAACATGACCGTGGTCGGCATCGGGATCGGTGCCTTCGTCGCTTTCATGTCCTTCCAGTTCGGCCTCTGGGGCTTCCTGGTTTCCCTCCTGTTCATGGGCATCGGGGCCATGCTGGGCCGCGCTGCCGACGGGAAGCTGGACCTCCGCAGCGTGCTGGACGCCATCACCGGCCGGCGCTCCTCGTCATGAGTGCAGCACCCGCGGCCGTCCGCCAGGCTTCCGCGGGCCTGGCAGGCCACAACCGGATCAGCACCCAGGCACTGACGTCCCTGGCCCGCGAAGCCGCCGCTGAAGCACTGGACGTGCACGCGCATGACGTCCGCGCCGAATGGTCGGACGACGGCGGCCTGCTGGCCCTTTCAGTTGTCGCGCCGGTGAGCATCCCGCCACTGACTGAAGTCCTCCGCGAGCCGGGCCGGGTCGAGGCGTCAGGCGGCTCCGTGCGGGACCGCGCCGTGGCGGCCAAGACGGACATCCTGCGCAGGGTCACGGAGCTGAGCGGCTCCATGCTGAGCCGGGTGGACATCCGGATCAGCGGCGTCCGCATTACCGAGGGAGGGCGGGTCCAATGAGCAACGGCACAAGCACGGGGACACCCGGCCAGGAAACCCAACCGTTGGCGGAGAGTTCCGCGCCGGGTGCGCCCACCGACCCCGGAATCCGCACTATCCTCCGCCGCGAGACCCGCTCTTCCCGTGCCTTGGCCGCCGGGGCAGCCGCTGTCCTGGTCATTGCCGTCTGTGTGTACGGGCTGCTGGAATCCGCGCTGCGGGCCATCGGACAGCAGCCCTGGCTGATCGATCCGCAGACCGCGGCCGAGCGCCTCGTGAAACTCCCTGAGGGCATCTCTCCGCTGTTGCTCGGCGCGACCGGCGCGGTCCTGGCGATGTTCGGCCTGGTCTTCCTGCTCAATGCGGTTCTCCCGGGCCGCCGTGCACGGCATCTGCTCGAGGACCCGCGGGTGGCCGTGGTGGTGGATGACGAGGTCATCGCCGCGGCCCTGGCACGAAGCGCCCGGGCCGCGGCGAACGTCACCCAGGAACAGGTCATGGTGGTTGTGTCGCAGCGCCTGGTGGTGGTCAACGTACGGCCTACCTCCGGGGTCCCGGTGCACGAGCAGCGCGTCCAGTCCGCCGTCGAGGACGAACTGCGTGCCATGTCGCCTTCACCTATGCCGGCCATCCGTGTCAACATCGCCGTTTCGGGGGTGATCGGAGCATGAACGGAACTCCGCACGTCCTCAACCGGATTTTGGTGGGCATCCTAGGGCTGCTCATGATGGCGTCCGGCACCCTGTTCGTGCTGCTCGCCGGTGTTCCCGCCGTGGCCCAGTGGTGGCGTAATTGGTCTTCGGACGCCTACGAGCACGCCGTTTACCTTGCCGAGCAAACCCGGATTCCCGGACGCCAGGAGAGCTGGCTCTGGGTGGCCGCCGCGGCCATCATGGTGATCCTGATTGTGCTGATGGTGGCGTGGCTGGCGCAGCAGGGCAAGGGCCGGGCCAACCTGATCGTGGCGGACTACGAGGACGAAACCACCCCCGGCGAAGTCCAGATCGGCGGCGCCGTGGCAGAGCAGGCCTTGAAAGCGGCGTTGGCGGGACGGCCCGACCTCGCCGCCGTCACCGTCGTCACGTATGAGGTCCAAGGCCGCCCGGGCCTGCGGGTGCGGGTGCATCCCAGGCAAGGGGTGTCCCCGCAGCTACTCGCAGCTGAGGTTTCGGGGCTGGTTGAGGCGCTGGACACCGTGGTGGGTCGCAGGACTCCGGTGCTGCTGCACATCGCAGGCGGCGCCCGGGCCAGGTTCAGCAAGGCCGAACGCGTCCGCTAGTCCCCGCCGGCTCCCGAATCTCGCTTCGCTTTGATTCGGGTCCCTCACCGGCGTGGGCCCACCCATATGGTGGCCTTTGCCTGAAGCGGCGGTGAACACCTCCGGACTTTGTGTCGGAATATGCCTTGAACAGGGGTTTTGCCTTGCAGTGGCTCTCCGGCGGGTCCTAGTTTGATGGCAGGGGGATGAACCTTTCCCTTTGCTTGGGCTTTGCCCGGGCCGCCGGGGGACACGCGTCTGAGTGGAGCCGACGAACCAGGAACAAGAGAACCAGGAGAAGGAGAGAACCATGAGCGAAGCAAACGGCAACGAAAACGTTGAGGGCCAGGTTTCCGGGGGCGACGCCGTCGAGAACGCCAAGGAATTCGCCGGGGACGCGGTGGAGAACGTGAAGGAGTTCGCGGGTGACGCCGTCGAGAACGCCAAGGAGTTCGCCGGGGACGCGGTGGAGAACGTGAAGGAGTTCGCCGGCGACGTCGCAGAAAACGTCAAGGGCCTGGGCTCCAAAATCGCAGGCCTTTTCAAGGGTGGCGACAAGTAACTCCCGGCCTTGAAACTGATGGCAGGTTCCACCGGAAACGGCGGGACCTGCCATCAGCTCGTGAAGGTGCTGCCCACTCTTCGGACTTGAGCAGCCACACGGCACGGTTCGCCTTGAAACGCTCGTGGCGGCCGGAGGTGTGGTTGGGGAGCAGGTCCAGGATCACCTTGAGCCCCAAGCAGCCGGGCGCTTTGGCAAGCAGGACGTCGACGTCGGCCAACGTTCGAAAAGCCGTTCACTTCGCGGGAGTCTTCGACGTCATACCCGGCATCAGCCCGCGGCGACTTGTAGAACGGCGGAAAGTCGGACGGCGTCGGCCCCCAATCCGGAAAGGTGCTCCAACCGTGAGGTGATGTCGGGCAGCTCGCCGGTCCCGCCGCCGTTTCCATCCGCGAAGGAGCGTGGATAGCCCTGGTAGATGACGGCGTGATGCCACCCCGGCGGTGGGGCGTTCACGGGCTGGGGCCTGGGGTTCCTTCTGGCGGTGCTGCGCGCGTCCCATCAGACCAATGCCCACCGGCTCACGGGACCGGCCCCTGTGTCCTTTGGGGTGGATCGGCGGCGGCCCGGGTTTATTTCCCGTGTTTCCTAACGATTACGAGAATATGTGTAAACGCTTGCATTCTTCTTGCAAATTTCGCTAGTGTGAGCAGCACCACATCACATAGCCGCGTCGCGGCACCCACCTGGTTCACTCATCGAGGAGTCCCGGAAATGAAAACTCGCAAGTACCTCCTTCCGGCCGCTGTTGCCGGCGTGCTCGCCATCTCTTTGTCCGCTTGTGGCGGCGGTGGCGGCGGGGGTGGAACCCAGAGCGGCGGCGGCGATGCAGCTGCCAACCTGGACGGCCGCGGCCCGATCACCTACGTCACCGGCAAGGACAACGCAGCCGTCCAGCAGCCCACGGTTGATCGTTGGAACGCCGCCCACCCTGACCAGAAGGTCACGCTGAAGGAACAGACCGACAAGGCCGACCAGCAGCACGACGACCTCGTGCAGCACTTCCAGTCCAAGGACCCGGGCTACGACCTGGTGACCGTGGACGTCGTATGGACCGCCGAGTTTGCCGCGAAGGGCTGGTTGCAGCCGCTCAAGGACAAGATGGCCGTTGACACCTCCGCACTCCTGCCGGCCACGGTAAAGGCCGCAACCTACAACAACACCCTGTTCGCCGTTCCGGCCCACTCCGACGGCGGCATGCTGTACTACCGCAAGGACCTCGTCCCCACCCCGCCCAAGACCTGGGACGAAATGATGTCCATGTGCTCCATCGCCAAGGCGAACAAGATCGGCTGCTACGCCGGCCAGTTCCAGAAGTACGAGGGCCTCACGGTGAACGCTGCCGAGGCAATCAACACCTTCGGCGGCAAGATCGTGGATGACGCCGGCAAGGCCACGGTTAACTCGGCCGAAGCCAAGGAAGGCCTGGGCAAGCTGGTCGAAGCCTACAAGGACGGCAACATCCCCACTGAAGGCATCACCTTCCAGGAGGAACAGGGCCGTCAGGCATTCGAAGACGGCAAGCTCCTCTTCCTCCGCAACTGGCCGTACGTGTACAACCTGGCCAAGACCGACGGCTCCTCCAAGGTGAAGGACAGCTTTGCCGTTGCTCCGCTCCCGGGCAAGGACGGCCCCGGTGCTTCCTCGCTCGGTGGCCACAGTGCAGCCGTGAGCGTCTACTCCAAGTACAAGGCCACTGCCCTCGACTTCGCCAAGTTCCTCACCGAGGACGAACAGCAGAAGTTCTTCGCCCTGAAGGGTTCCCTGGCACCAGTGAAGGCCAACATCTACACCGATGCTGAGATCGTTGCCAAGGCTCCGTACATGCCGACCCTGCTGACCTCCATCCAGAACGCCGTGCCGCGCCCGGTGACGCCGTTCTACCCGGGTGTCACCAAGGCTGTCCAGGACAACGCCTACTCAGCACTGAAGGGTGAGAAATCCGTAGACCAGGCGATTGCGGACATGCAGGCCGCAATCGACGCTGCAAAGTAGCGGTCCTCTACCCGCCGGGGAGCCGCCGCGCAGCGGCGGTTCCCCGGCTTCCCCAAGGAAGGGGAGAACAGGAGTCATCATGTCCACTGAGGCCCCCACGCCGACCAGTGCCAAGGAAACGTTGGCCGGCACTCACCACATGCCGGGCAAGGAAAGCGCTGACCGCCGCCAGGTCACCCAAGGCCGCTGGGCCTACACCCTGATACTGCCAACGCTCGTCCTGCTCGGGGTAGTCATCATCTACCCCATCATCAATGCCATCATCATGTCCTTCCAGAAGGACTCCGGCCTCGATCCGGCCACCGGCTTCTTCACCGAGGGCGGCTTCGCCGGCTTCGAGAACTACACCCACTGGCTGCTGCAGCAGTGTGGTTCCGGCCCGGCGCTTGGTCCCTGCCCGCCAGGCACCCTTGGTGCGCAGTTCTGGGACGCCATGAGCACCACGTTCTTCTTCACGATCGTGACGGTCGCGATGGAGACCGTGCTCGGCTTCTGGATGGCCGTCATCATGTCCCGCGCCTTCCGCGGCCGGGCTCTGGTCCGGGCCTCCGTGCTGGTGCCGTGGGCCATCCCCACCGCCGTGACCGCGAAGCTGTTCTTCTTCATGTTTGCCTTCGAAGGCATCGTGAACACACTCTTCGGCACCCAGATCCTCTGGACCGGTTCCGAATGGCCGGCTAAATGGGCCATCATCATCTCGGACGTGTGGAAGACCACCCCGTTCATGGCCCTGCTGATCCTGGCCGGGCTCCAGCTGATCCCGGACGAGGTCTACGAGGCGGCAAAGGTCGACGGCGCCTCGGCCTGGCAGCGTTTCACCCAGATCACGCTCCCTCTGGTCAAGCCCGCGCTGATGGTCGCGATCCTGTTCCGCACGCTGGACGTGCTGCGCATGTACGACCTGCCCGCGATCATGACCGGCGGTGCGAACAACACCACCACGCTCTCGATCCTGGTGGTCGACCAGATCAGGCAAGGCCTGAACAATGCCTCGGCGTTGTCCACGATCACCTTCATCGTGATCTTCCTCGTCGCGTTCATCTTCGTCCGCTTCCTCGGCGCGAACGCCGTGGACGCGGCAACTACCGGAAAGAAGTGACATGAGCACCGCAACCGCCACTGCTGCCCGGCACGCCGATGTTCCCGTCCCCCGTCGCGCCTTCGATTGGGCGCCGGCGCGCACCTACATCCAGGCTGCGATCATCCTCATCTGGTGCCTGGCACCGTTCTATTGGATGATCGTCACGGCCTTCCGCGACGTCGGCTACACCTTCGACCCGACGTTCTTCTTCACCCACGTGACGTTCGACAACTTCGCCACGGTGTTCGATGAATCGCGGGGCAACCACTTCGCCCAGAACCTGATCAACAGCCTCATCGTCGCGGGCGTCACCACGATCATCTCGCTGATCGTCGGTGTCTTCGCGGCCTACGCGCTGGCCCGCCTGCGGTTCAGCGGCAAGAGCCTGGTACTCGGGTTCATCCTGGGCGCATCCATGTTCCCCGGCGTCGCCCTTATCACCCCGCTGTTCCAGCTGTTCACGAACATCGGATGGTTCGGTACCTACCAGGCCCTGATCATCCCGAGCATCTCCTTCTCCCTGCCGTTGGCGGTCTACACCTTGACCTCCTTCTTCCGGGAGATGCCGTGGGAGCTCGAGGAATCGGCGCGTATCGACGGCTGCACCCAGGGTCAGGCCTTCCGAAAGGTCATCCTGCCCCTCGCGGCGCCGGCCACCTTCACAACGGCGATCCTGACCTTCATCGGAGCCTGGAACGAATTCCTGATCGCCAGCCAGCTGTCCGTGGACGCCACCAAGACGGTCACCGTCGCCATCGCGTCCTTCGCCGGTGCCCAGCCGCACCAGGAACCGTACACCGCAGTCATGGCCGCCGGAACCATCGTGACCATCCCGCTGGTGATCCTGGTGCTGATCTTCCAGCGCAAGATCGTGGCCGGCCTTACCGCGGGCGCGGTCAAGTGAGCCGTTCCGGACACCCCGCAGCTTCCGACGGCGGCAGCCCCGCCGTCGGAGGCCCCGCGGGCAAAGACGTCCATGCGCAGCGCAAGGTCCGCTCGGCCGAAGACCTGGACATACTGATCGGTTTCCTCGGCTTCTGGACCCTGGTGCTGCTTGCGACCACGGTCTGGATGGAGCTCACCGCCCAGCCCGCACTTGGCTGGGCCTTGGGTCTTCTCGCCGCCGTACTGACCCTGTGGGGGCTGGTGCGGCTGCGTCGGCGGCTGCCCCCGCGGACCGGGCGCCGGATCCACTAGCGGAGCAGTAACAAAAGCACGGAATCCAGGGAAACCTGCCGGCGGGATAAACTGTATACCAGCCCTCGGCAGGGAATTCCCGCCTCCGTGCGGTCTCAGGAGAGGGTTTCATTGGCGAAGACGAGCGAGCGGTCCCAGCGCGGAGGGCATGCGGGGACAAGCATCGAAGACGTCGCCGCGGCGGCCGGGGTTTCGACGGCCACGGTTTCTAGGGCCGTGCGGGGATTGCCCCGCGTCTCTGCAGCAACCAGGGAGAAAATCCTCAGGATCGCAGGGGAGCTTGGCTATGTCGCCTCCTCGTCGGCGTCCGGCTTGGCTACCGGACGGACCCGCACCGTGGGCGTGCTGGCTCCCTACGTCGACCGCTGGTTCTTCTTCAAGGCCATCGAAGGCGTAGACCGTGAGCTGCACGCCAACGGCTACAACCTTTCCCTCTTCAACCTGGGCGGGCAAAGCGGCAGCCGGGAGCGCCTCTTCAGCAAGACCATGGTCCACAAACAGATCGACGCCCTGCTGGTCCTGTGCATGTCCCTCACCCCGGAAGAGGTGGACGACCTCCAGCGGATCGACGTCCCCTTGGTAGTGGTCGGCGGACCCGTGGAGTCCTGCCCCAGCATCGGGATCAACGATTTCGCGGCCTCCGTGGAAGCCACGGAACACCTGCTGAGGCTGGGTCACCGTGCGATTGCGCTGCTCCACGGGCAGGACGACTCCGACCTCAACTTTGCCGTTCCCCGCCTCCGGGTGGACGGCTTCATGAAGGCCATGAAGGAGGCCGGCTGCACGCTGCCGCCCGAGTGGGACATCTTCGGCAACTTCACTGTCAGCAGCGGGCAGGCCGCCTTTGACGAACTCTGGTCCAAGCCCGGGCCGAAGCCGACCGCCCTGTTCTGCGCCTCGGACGAAATGGCAATCGGCGCGATGCTTCAGGCCCGGCGGCGTGGCGTGCGGGTGCCCGAGGACCTCTCGATCATCGGCATCGACAACCATGAATTCTCCGAGGCCATGGGCCTGACCACCATTGCCCAAAGCCCCCTCGAACAGGCGCAACTGGGCACCCGCATGCTCCTCCAGGAACTCGCCGGGAAGTCCGGGGCCATCCACTCGGTCACCGCCGAGCACCACCTGATCGCGCGGGAGACGACGGCCCCGCCCGCGGCCTGAACCAGACGGTTGTGCCGGTGCCTGGAGTTTGTCTGCTAGCGGGCTTGCGGCAAAGGCTGCCTGGTCCGCCACAGGCCGGGCATCAGTGGTCAGCCCCCGTATGGAACGATTGCAGCCCAGCGCTCCAGCGTGGCGCGGGCAAAGGTTCCGTGCGGGTCTTCCGCGCCCGTTCCATGACCTCGTCCCGGCGTTGGTCGACGACGTCGATAGGCTGCCCCTGCTCATCCGCACCCTCGGCGTAGCGCGCCCAAGCCGCGACCACCTGGGCGGAACGGCGCACCTCCCCGCCGTGGGCAAGCCGGTGCTGGACCACCGGCAGCAGGAATTTGGGGATCCGGTCCGAACTCTCGGCGTCGCCTCCTCCGCCTTCATCGATGAACACCGTTTCCGCGCCGCGAAGGAACGGGGCCGCCGCGGCCGCGATCCGCCGCTTTTCCCCGAGGTTGCTGGCGGCCCGCTGGCTGACGTTGCTTTCGAAGTCGGCGCTTTCCACCGGGACGGCTCCGCCGTGGACCCGGCGCAGCACACAAGACCGAATGGGCGTCCGGTGAACGTCCGTAGGGCCCTAGGAGGCGCGGGCGAGCTGCCGGATCGGGATCCAGCGCGACGCGAGCCGCCGGTATGCCGCGGCCGCCCCGGTCATGTCGCCCTCGGCCAGGCACTCGATGCCCAGCCGCACATCCAGCGGCGATTCGTCCGGGTAGACCTTGTCCGCCACGGCGCCGTAGTCCAGCTCCACCATGGAATCCACGTGGAACATCTCGAGCCATTCGGTGAGCTGCGTGAGGTCGTCCAGCATGTCCAGGTCCGGCGCCGCAAGGGCCAGGTTGGCCACCGCGAAGCGTGCACGCTCCAGGGCCTCGGTCAGCGGAACCCACACCCGGACGGTCAGGATGCGTCCGTTGCCCTCAACCACCTCTTTGCGGTCAGCCTCCTGGAACAGGGAGAACCAGCTGAACGGGATGCCCCACGTAGAGGCCCGCGTGTGCACGCGCTTGGAGTCATGGCCGGCATTGATCCGATCGATCCGGAGCTGGTGCTTCTCCCTCTGGTCCACCGGGATGAGCAGCTCCGCAAGGGAACCGTGGATGCCTTCCATCAAGGCGTTCGCCGCCAGTCCAGCGCGGATCACCAGCTGGCTGGGGCAGTAAAGGAGGCGGCCGGCGTCGTGCTTTCCGCCTTCCGCAGGGGCACGCGTCACCCGGACGAGGTCCGTGCGGCCGGTGGGGAAGGGATCGCCGCCGGGGCGGGTGACCCTGCCCAGCGAAGCGAGGAGTTCGGCGTGCTCGACGGCGGCCCGGGAACCTGCGCGGGTGCCGCCGGCTTCGAGCTGCTCGCGCTGGCGCTCGGGGAACGCCTCAAGCGGTTCGTAGATGCGCAGCGCAGAGGAAAAGGGGAGCCCTGCCTGGCCGCGGTAGAAGTCTTCGCTCATTGCAGCCCCGCCTCCTTCACCTGTTTGCCTGCCCTGCCCTCGTGAATCCGCCCGGTCCGCGTTTCCGGCTAGTCCGCGAGCTCCACGATCACCGGTGCGTGGTCCGAGGCGCCCTTGCCCTTGCGCTCTTCACGGTCGATGTGCGCGCCGGTGACGCGGGCCGCCAGCGCGGGGGAGGCCAGGACGAAGTCGATCCGCATGCCTTCCTTCTTGGGGAAGCGCAGCTGGGTGTAGTCCCAGTACGTGTAGACGCCGGGGCCCGGGGTGTACGGGCGGACGACGTCGGTGAAGCCCGCGGCCTCGAAGGCGTGGAACGCGGCACGCTCCGGTTCGCTGACGTGGGTCATGGCGTTGGCGCGGAAGAAGTCGATGTCCCAGACGTCCTCGTCCGTTGGGGCGATGTTCCAGTCGCCCATCAGCGCGATCTGGCTTTCCGGGTTCCCGGTGACCCAGCCGGCGGCGTGGCCCTTCAGCGTGTCCAGCCACTTGAGCTTGTAGGGCATGTGCTCGTCATCCAGGGAGCGGCCGTTGGGTACGTAGAGGCTCCAGACCCGGATGCCGTTGCAGCTCGCGGCGATGGCACGTGCCTCCTGGACCGGGTCCTTGCCGGCCTTGCCGAAGGCGGGCTGGTCGAGGAAGGTGCGTTCGACGTCCTCGAGCCCCACGCGGGAGGCGATCGCGACGCCGTTCCACTGGCTCAGCCCGAAGTGCGCCACCTCGTAGCCCATGCGTTCGAACAGCTCCCAGGGAAAGTTGTCGTCCTTGCACTTCGTTTCCTGGATGGCCAGGACGTCGCAATCGCTGCGCTGAAGCCAGGCCTCCACCCGGTCGGCGCGGGCGCGGAGGGAGTTCACGTTCCAGGTTGCAATCTTCACAGGCACTAACTTACCGAACTTGGGTGGCGGGTTGTTCGTTGTCCCGGAATACCTTTTGGCCCCTCCCGGTTGCCCACTGACGTGAGCACACTTTTCTCCGAAGCCGTCCTTTCCGCCCCATCCGGCCAGCTCGCGCTGCGCAACCGGACCTTCCTCGCCCCGATGTGCATGTACTCCGTCGACGCGCGCGACGGCGTCCCGACCCCCTGGCATCTCGTCCATCTCGGGGCGCGGGCAGCGGGCGGGTTCGGCATGGTGATCGCGGAAGCGACCGCCGTGGTGCCGGAAGGCCGCATCTCGCCCGAGGACCTGGGACTCTGGAACGACGAGCAGGCGGCGGCCTTCAGGCCGATCACCGACTTCATCAGGAGCCAGGGCGCCGCCGCCGGCGTGCAGCTGGCACACGCCGGCGCCAAGGCCTCCACCTACGGCAACGTGCCGCGCTTCGTCTCGCAGGGACTCACCGGTTCCGTTCCGGCCGGCGACGGCGGCTGGGTCACCGTGGCGCCGTCGGGCACCTCTGCGCATGGCCTGGCCGAGCCGCGGCCGCTTTCCGCGGAGGAGATCGCCGAATCCGTCCAGGCTTGGGCGGCTGCCGCCCGGCGCGCCGACGAGGCGGGCTTCGACTTCATTCAGATCCACGCGGCCCACGGATACCTGATCCACCAATTCCTGTCCCCGCTGACGAACAGGCGCGGTGATGGGTACGGGGGTTCCTATGAGGGCCGCACCCGGTACTTGCGCGAAGTGGTTGCCGCGGTCCGCGCCGTGTGGCCGGCGGAGAAGCCGCTGGGCGTGCGCTTCTCCGGCTCGGACTGGGTGGACGGCGGCTGGACCATCGAGGAGACCGCGCGGCTGGCCGTGGAACTCCGCTCGCTTGGCGTGACAGTGTTCGATCTCTCCAGCGGCGGGATCGGCGCCTACCGCGGGCCGGTGGGACCGGGCTACCAGATCGCGCTGGCGGACGAGGTGAAGAAGGCACTGGCCGCCGACGCGCAAGAACGGAGCGTGGAGAACGACGCCTTCGTGACCGCCGTCGGGATGATCACCACAGCGCAGCAGGCGGAACAGGTGCTGGTTAACGGCCAGGCGGACGGGGTGTCGATCGCCCGCGCGGCCCTGCGTGAGCCGAACTGGGCCGCCTTGGCCGCCCGCGAACTCGGCGAGGCCGTGGAGAAGACCCCGTTTGCGCCGCAGTACTGGCGCGCGCACTGGTAAGCCCCAAGTAACTCGCAGTTGTTGTCGTTTTGGGCGCTCAAAACGACAACAACTGCGAGTCAGTTGGCCCTCGAACCCCTACCGCATGCCCTCCCGACGCAGGGCCTTGGCGATGGCCGCCGCGCGGGAATCCACCCCGAGCTTGGCGTAGATGTGGGCCAGGTGCGATTTCACCGTGGCCTCGGAAATGAACAACTTGCGCCCCAGTTCCTTGTTGGAGAGGCCTTCGGTGAGCAGGATCAGCAGTTCGGCCTCGCGCGGCGTGAGGGCTTCGTCGGGATTGCGCATTTGCTGGAACAACCTGCTGGCCACGGGCGCGCTCATGTGGCTTTGCCCGCGTGAGGCCCCGCGGACGGCGGCGAAGATTTCGTCCGGGGCGGCGTCCTTGAGCAGGTAGCCCATGGCCCCGGCGTCGACGGCGCGCACGATGTCGGCATCCGAGTCATAGGTGGTGAACACCAGCACTGCTTGCTTGGGCCGGGCCGCGCGGATCTGGCGGATGGCCTCGATGCCGTCGATTCCGGGTCCCATCGACAAGTCCATGAGCACCACGTCGGGCTCGTGTTCCAGCACCGCGGCCACCCCGTCCTCGCCCGTGGACGCCTCGGCCACCACGTCGACGTCGGGCTGCGTGCTGAGCAGGGCCCGCAGCCCGCTGCGCACCACCAGGTGGTCGTCCACCAGAAGCACGGTGATCATAGCTGGCCTCCTTCGGCGCCTGGCGCGGACTGCCCGGGCGCGGACT
This sequence comes from Arthrobacter sp. R-11, assembly GCF_049913155.1. GTDB lineage: Bacteria > Actinomycetota > Actinomycetes > Actinomycetales > Micrococcaceae > Arthrobacter. The sequence goes on from NZ_CP183979.1 coordinate 482,997, forward strand.
GCCCGGGTTCCCCGGGATCGGCGGGGTAGATCGGGATCTCCACCCCGATCACCGTACCCTCACCGGGCGCGGACTCCACGGCGAAGGTGCCGCCCAGCTGCTCCACCCGCTGCCGCATCGCCCGGAGGCCGTAGCCGCCTTCCCGGGTGTGCCCGGCGGTGGCGTCCGGCACGAAGCCCAGGCCGTCGTCGTAGATGTCCAGCGTCACGGAGTCCGGCAGGAATCCCAGGGTGACGCTCGCCGTCTGCGCCCGCGCGTGCTGCTGCACGTTCGCGGCGGCGCTTTGCGCGATCCGTAGCAGGGCATGCCGCACCTCCGCGGGAAGGTCCCGGGGCTGCCCGACGACGGCGACCCGCATCCCGGCGACATGCTTGCGTACCGCCCTGGCCAGGGCAGTGTCGAGCGGCTCTTCGGGGGCATCGGCGGTGGCGAGCTCATGGACGAGGCCACGGGTTTCGGCGAGGTTGAGGCGCAGTTGCTCGGCGGCCTGTCGGACTTCGGGGCTCAGGCCTTCCCTGCGGTCAGCGGCCTCCAGGAGAAGCACGGTGCTGGCCAGGCCCTGGGTGACGGTGTCATGGATTTCGCGGGCCACGCGCTCGCGCTCGGCCATGGTTCCGGCGGCGCGTTCGGCAGCCACGGCCTGGGCCTGGGCTTCGCGGAGCTCGTCATTCAGGGCGGCCTGGCGGGCAAGTGCCCCTTCCAGGCGCTCGTACACCAAGGTGAGCACGAGGGCCGCGGCAAGCGGACCGAGCAGCGCCGCAACGTCCGTGAAATCGCTCAGTTTGAACAGCCCGGCAGCGGTGCCCAGGGCCGTGACCGCCGTCGCGGCAGCCGCCTGCCGGGCAGGCACCCCGGAGCGGCACACGAAGAACACCGCGAAGGCACACCACGCGAAGCTCGGCGCGAGGACCACCAGCACCGTCCATACAGCGACAAGGACCCAAGTGGCCACGGTGCGGGCGGGTCCGTGTGATCGCACTGCCGCCACATAGAGGCCGCACAGGAGCCCGGCCAGCACCAGCACCAGGGTGTTTTCGTCAGGACCGTGCCGGAACACATAACGGATGAGCGAGGCCGTGATCAGCACGGCGAAACCGCAATGAACGGCGAAATTCAACTGCCGTTCCCGTTCCGGCCGGGCTTCTGCTGGGGTCATGGCGCAAGTATTGCACTGCGCCGGACTGCGGACCGGCCGGATTCCGCGCAGTTCAAGGGCTCTCATACTTTTGGCTGAGACGGCTAGCCAAAAGCAGGAGGCAGCACGCGCTGAAATGCCGATGTGCTGCGGATCCTTCCCGGGGAGCATGGATACCAAGAGCCCGGCAGGAACGCCGGCGAAGCCCCCAGAAAGGTGTCACCATGGCGCTCAGCAAGACCAACATCAAGACCCTCTCCGCAGCAGCCGCAGCGCTCATCCTCACCGGCGGCATCACGGTCGCCGCCAACGCCGGTCAGATCGCTCCTGCCGCGGCACCGGCTGCCGCCCAGGCTCCCGCGGCTGTTCCCGCCGTCGACGTCCCCGCCGGCGAAGGCAGCACGGTGGCCCAGAACCGCATCTCCGCCACCGCCTCCGCCAAGGCGGTCCAGGCCGCCCTCGCCAAGTGCGCCGCAGACAAGCTCCCCTTCGTCACCGTCTCCGTGGTTGACCGCTTCGGCACCGTCCAAGCCGTGCTGCGCGGCGACAACGCCGCCGAGCACACCATCGAGGCCTCCAAGCAGAAGGCCTACACCGCCGCCGCGTTCGGCGCCCCCACCAGCGAACTCAACGGCCGCATCAGCGGCAACGGCAAGCCCTCCATCGCCGACCTCCCCGGCACCCTCTTCCTCGCCGGCGGCGTCCCGCTGAAGGTCAACGGCGTGTCCGTGGCCGGCATCGGCGTCGGCGGCGCCCCGGACGGCGCCCTCGACGAGGCCTGCGCAACGGCCGGCGCAGAAGCCATCCTGGCCCAGTAGGCCATGCCTGTTTTCAACGGCGGCCGGAGCTTCTTCAAGGGAGCTCCGGCCGCGTGCTTGATACTTTTCCTGGCCGCGTGCGCGGGCGGCCAGCCGTCCGTTCCGGAAAGCGCCGCGAGCCCGACGGCGGCAAGCACGACGGCGGCAAGCGTCCCGGTGCCGTCGGCATCCGAGGGGGCACCGCCGTCGTCGGCTGCTTCCGCTACCAAGCCGACCCTCGGCAAGGAGGCCCAGATGGAGACCGACCGGCAGCTTATCCGCGCAGCCAAAGCCAACGATCCAGTCCAGGTCAGGAAGCTGATCGCGGCCGGCGGGGACGTCAACGCCAAGGACGACATCCAGGATTCGGCCTTCCTGTACGCCGGGGCGGAAGGCTTCAACGAAGTCCTGAAGCTGACCATCGAGGCCGGCGCGGACGTGAAGGCCACCAACCGCTACGGCGGCACGGCGCTGATTCCGGCCAGCGAGCACGGGCATGTGGAGACAATCAAGATCCTCATCGCCGCCGGTGTTCCCGTGGACCACGTGAACAAGCTTGGCTGGACCGCCATGCAGGAAGCCATCCTGCTGAACAACGGCGGGCCGCGCCAGCAGGAAGCGGTGCGGCTGCTGCTGGAGGCCGGCGCCAGCCCGGACATCCGCGACCCCCAGGGCCGCACCGCCCTGCAGAACGCGGAGCGCCTGGGCTTCGCGGAGATCGCGGCGCTGATCCGGAACCGCTAGACGGTTTCCAGCACGCTGACGTAATTGGCGATGCCCACGCCGCCCATGTTCTGGACGGCGCCGCGCCGGGCGTTTGGCAGCTGCATGGCGCCCGCGGTGCCGCTGAGCTGCATTGCCGCTATGACATGCTGCGACACCCCGGTGGCGCCGACGGGGTGGCCTTTGGCCTTGAGGCCGCCGGACACGTTGATGGGCAGCCTGCCGTCCTTGTACACCCAGCCTTCCTGGATGGCACGTGAACCGTCGCCGCGCGGAGTCAGGCCCATGGCCTCGTACATGATGAGCTCGGCGATGGTGAAGCAGTCGTGCACTTCGGCGAAGTCCAGCCCGTCGATGCTGACGCCCGCCATGCCCAGCGCACGCTCCCACGAGGCGCGGGTGGCCGCGAATTCGGTGGGGTCGCGCTTCTCGGCCGGGAAGAAGTCGTTCGCGTGGCCGAATCCGGCCAGGCGAACCGGCACCGTCGCGCCGCCAGTTGCCGACGTTGAGATCACGACGGCTGCAGCCCCGTCCGAGACCGGTGAACAGTCCGTGCGGCGCAGGGGTTCGGCCACCATGGGGTTCTTCTCGGAGATGGTGCGGCAGAACTCCTCGCCGAAGTCCCGGTGCATCTGGGCGTAGGGGTTATCCATGCCGTTGCTGTGGTTCTTGGCGGCGATGGAACCGAGGACGTCGCCGAGGCCCGCGGTGAAGCCGGGGCCTGCGATGCCTGCGCCGTAGCGCTTCTCGTAATGCCGGGCCACCTCGGCGAACAGGCCGGTGAAACCGGTGGTGGACGACTTTCCGGCCATCTCGTACGACGCGCCCAGGAGCGCCGCCCCCACCACGTCCGCTCCGGCGTCGGTCATCTTCTCTGCACCGATCACCAGGACGTTCCGGGCCGTGCCGGCCAGCACCGCCTTGACGCCCTGCTGGAAGGCAGCCGAACCGGAAGCGCAGGCGTTTTCCGTGCGTGTCGCCGGCACGTTGGCCAGGTCTTCGGACAACTGCAGCGCCAGCGACGACGTGAAGCCCAGGGGCTGCATGCCGGAGTTGAACTGGCCGAGGTAGATCTCGTCGATGTCCCGCGGGTCCAGCCCCGAGCTGTGGATGGCTTCGCCGGCCACCTGGACGATCAGCGATTCGAGGGTGTAGTCGATCAGCTTGCCGAACTTGCTGTGGCCCCACCCGGTGAGCAGGATGTCCTTGCCGAACTGCTCTTTCAAACTCATGCGCCTGCCACCTCCAACACGGTTCCTTCGAGGTGTTCCGTGGATTCGAGTGCCACGACGAAGTCGGCCTCCGTCCTACCACGGATCTCTGCCACGGTGACGCCCGGGGCGAGGCGGACCAGCAGCAGCCGCGCGCCGCCGTCGTCCGCTTTTTCGAGGTCGAACACGGCGAGGTCGGTGATAATCCGGTCAACGCAGCTGGGCCCCGTCAGCGGCAGGGTGCATTCGGTGACGATCTTGGCCGAGCCGTCCTTGGCGTTGTGCTCGGTGAGGACCACCACGCGCGGCGTTCCGGCCACCAGGTCCATGGCGCCGCCCATGCCCTTGACCATCTTTCCGGGGATGGTCCAGTTGGCGAGGTCGCCGTTGCCGGAGACCTGCATGGCTCCCAGGATGGCCACTTTGACGTGGCCCCCGCGGATCATGCCGAAGGAGGTGGCGGAGTCGAAGATGCTGCCGCCGGCGTTGATGGTGACGGTCTGCTTGCCGGCGTTGATGAGGTCGGCATCTTCCTCGCCCTCGAAGGGGAACGGGCCCATGCCGAGCAGGCCGTTCTCGCTTTGGAGGACCACCCGCACGCCGTCGGGCAGGTTGTTGGCCACCAGCGTGGGGATGCCGATGCCGAGGTTGACGTAGTCGCCGTCGTTCAGTTCACTGGCCGCGATGGCGGCCATTTCGTCCCGTGTCCATGCCATGGTTGTGCTCCTCGGTTCTCTTTAGATGGCCAGTGCTTCGATGCGCTGTTCTTCGCGCCGGGGCCGGACCGTGCGCTGTTCGATGTCCTTGACCCGCTCCCTCGCCTGCACCAGCCGTTGCACGTACACGCCGGGAGTGACGATGTGGTTTGGATCCAGCTCGCCCGGCTGGACGATCGCTTCGGCCTCGGCGATGGTCACGGCGCCCGCCGTCGCCACCACCGGGTTGAAATTGCGGGCGGTGTAGCGGTAGTTCAGGTTGCCGTCCGTGTCCGCGGTGTGGGCGTGGACGAGCGCGACGTCGGCCCGGATGGCGCGCTCGCGGACGTACGTGACGCCGTCGAACTCTTCCAGCGGCTTGCCTTCGGCAACCAGGGTTCCCACACCCGTCCGCGTGTAGAACGCGGGGATGCCGGCGCCGCCGGCCCGTAGGCGCTCGGCGAGCGTCCCCTGCGGGGTGAACTCGACCTCGAGCTGGCCCGCCAGGTACTGCTGGGCGAAGAGCTTGTTCTCGCCCACGTAGGACGCAATGACTTTCCGGACCTGGCCCGCTTCGATCAGCACGCCCAGGCCCTTGCCGTCCACGCCCATGTTGTTCGAGACGATAGTGAGGTCCTTGGCGCCCGACTCCCGGACGGCGTCGATCAGGTCTGCGGGGATGCCGCTGAGGCCAAAGCCCCCGACGGCGATCGTCAGGCCGTCTGCCATCAGGTCCTGTAACGCTTGGGCTGCGGTCGCGTGGATTTTCGACATCGGGCACTCCTCTTCGAGCTATTGAATCCTGGACCCATCCACTTTGTGGACTCGCGGTACTGATATGCGAGCCTAGGTTTTGTCATAGGGAGGGTCAATGCGATGAAGGCTTGGCGGCTCATGGTGTGGACGGTAGGCTGACGGCTGTCCATATTGTGGATTATTTTCAACGGGAGGCATCATGGCGGCGCGCGGAACTCCGGTGCAGGGAGCGCAGGTGGTGGGCCGTGTGGCCGCGCTGTTGCGGCTTGTGGGCCGCAAGCCCGGGGGCACCTCGCTGCCGGGCCTGGTGCGCGAGTCCGGGCTGACCCGGCCCACCGTCCACCGGCTGCTGAGCTCCCTTGCCGCGGAAGGCCTGCTGGAACACGACGCCGGGACCGGAAAATGGGTCCTGGGTCCCGAGATCTTCCTGCTGGGTTCCGTGGCGGCTGCGCGGTTTCCCATGGAAGACATCGCACGCCCCTCCTTGCGCCGGCTCGCCGCCGAAACGGGGGAGAGCGCGTTCTTCTCGATCCGGCGGGGCGATGAAACGGTCTGCGTGCTCCGCGAAGAAGGCTCGTTTCCTGTGCGGTCCTTCGTGCTGCACGAAGGTGTGCGCTTTCCCTTGGGCGTTGCGTCGGCCGGGACGGCGATCATGGCGTTCCTGCCGGAGGAGGAACAGGAGGCCCTGCTCGGTGACTGGGCGGCGCACGCCGGCGGGTTCGCCGTCGGGCATCCTGCAGAACTGGTGCGGGACAACCTGGAGCGGACCCGTCTGGCGGGCTATTCGGTGAACCCCGGCCTGGTCCTCGAAGGAAGCTGGGGGATGGGTGCCGCGGTCTTTGACCGGCAGGGGCGGCCGGCCTGGGCGCTCTCCTTGACGGGCATCGAGCCGCGGTTCAGGCCCGACCGCCAGGAGTTCCTCGGGAAGCTGCTGCTCGAGGAGGCGCACCGCATGACCGCGAAGCTGCAGGGCACCTGATTTGGATGGGTAGGTTCAGTCCAGGCGCATCCAAGCTAGACTGGCGGGCGTGATGACCGGATCGGGCTTCGGCCCTGCACGGATCGGCTACCCGGCCGACCTCTGACGCGTGCATGCGCTGTGTGCGCTTGCGCCCCGCGCGCACCTCCTGTGGATCGATGAATTTCTGCCCATCGAAATGAACCACATCCAAGGAGTTATGCATGCCCGCACTTTTCAACCACACCATCATCGCCTCTCTCGATCGCAAGGTTTCCGCTGAGTTCTATCGCGCAATCCTCGAAGCCGAGGAGGCCCCAAGCTGGGGGCCGTTCATCAACGTCTCGCTGGCCGGAGGGGTGATGCTTCAATTCGCCGAGCCTCCGGTGGATATCCAAATGCAGCACTACGCGTTCCTGGTGGACGAGGCCCACTTTGGCCGCGCCTATGAGCGGCTGGTGAGTACCGGCGTCGAGCACTGGGCCGATCCCCAAATGACCCGGCCGGGCGAAACGAACAGCGAACACGGGGGCCGAGGGGTCTACTTCAAGGACCCCTCGGGCCACGCCCTGGAGCTGATCACGAAGCCGTATTTCTAAGACCACGTGAACAAGCTCGGCTTGGAGGCCTCGTTCCTGACCTTCTTTGCCCATGAAACCGGGGCGGCACACCTATAGCTACGGTGTGCTGCCCCAATTGTGTCTTCAAAGGAGGTCAGGAAGGGCGCCGGAAACTCAGGCCCGGCGCTTCTGCACCAGCAGCACGCAGGCGAAGGACGCGAGCACCCCGGCCAGGGACAGGGCCAGCATCCCGGTGAACGAACCGCCGCTGGACTGGATGAGGGTGCCGCTGAGCACCGGACCGACCGCGAAGCCGCCACCGATCATCAGGTTGGTGGTGTTCATGACGTGGCCGCCGCCGGACAGATCGGACAGGGTGGACAGCAGGTACGGCAGGATGAACGTCCACGCGAACTTGAAGATCACCGCCGCAACCGCGAACTGGATGAGTCCGGGAGCGCCGAACAGCAGGGCGACGCTGAGGGCCATGGCCAGGTAGCCGGCGATGAGGTAGAGGCGGCGGCGCGGGGTGTCCCCCAGGAGCGTGGCCACGAGCGCGGAGGCGATTCCGGCGACGGTGGCGACGGACAGCACCAGGCTCGTCGCGGAAAGTTCGGTCCCGGCGGCCGCGGAAATCTGGGCCATGAAGGACCACACGCCGCTGAGTGCCACGTAGAAGAGGAAGACGGCGGCGAGGCCGGCCGCGAACCTGCCGAGCGGAACCTTGGTGCGTGCTGCGGCCGCCGCGGGCACTTCGCGGCGCAGCACCTCGCCGTCGATCCGGTTCACCACCAGGAGGCAGGCGACGCCGAGCCCGGCCAGCGTCCAGTAGATCGCCGAAACCCCGGCCCCGGCGAACAGGGCCGGGAAGATCGCCAGGATCAGGGCACCCATGGCCAGCTGGAAGACCACGAAGATCCCGAAGGCCCGGCTCGGATTGGAGGTCTTGCCGCTGAGGGTCAGCAGGATCACCGTGATCGAGCCGGCGGCCAGCGAGGTGACGAAGCGGACGGCCACCAGGAGCGGGAAGCTGTCCACGAATCCGGAGAGCACGTTGCCGGCGATCACGACGGCGGTGAACAGGTAGGACGCGGTGCGCAGGTTCATGCGCCGCAGCCACAGGTACGCCGGCACGGTGGCCAGGCTGAAAGCGCCGAGTTCGAGCGAGAACAGGCCGCCCAGCTGGACCGGGGTGAGCCCGAACTGCTGGATCAGCTTGCCGGCGACCACAGGGGCGATCAGCAGGACCGTGTACAGGACCGCGCTGTAGACGGCCACGTAGGTGTAGGTTCCGCGGTCGGATGCCCTGGTGGGCACAGCGGTATTGAGGAGGCTTGTCATGGCTGCCCTTCCGTTGGCAGGGAATCAGTTGGGGGATGTTGCCGCTCAGGATTCGGCGTCGTAAACCTTCAGGCCGGCGAACCAGGTCTGGCGGGCGTGGATGGACGGGATCTTTTCGATGCCGGTTTCGTGCGGGTTTTCGCTCAGGACGATGAAGTCCGCGGATTTGCCGGCGACCAGCGAGCCGGCGACGTCGTCGATCCCCATCGCCTCGGCGCAGGCCGTGGTGTAGACGGCGATCGCCTCGTCGAGCGTGATGGCCTGCTCCGGCCACAGGCTTCCCGGGAAGGTGCCGCTGGGATCCTTCCGGGTCACCAGGCCGTAGATCCCTTCCCAGGCGTTGGGTGAGACGCTGACCGGCCAGTCGGATCCGCCGGCCAGCCGTGCGCCGGCGTCGAGCAGGATCCGGTTGGGCTGCATCTTGGAGGCGCGTTCGGGCGGCAGCACGGTGGCGATGGCCTCGGAGATGACTCCCGGGAACCAGAGCGAGGGCGAGATGTCCGCGGTGACGTCCAGCTCGGCGAAGCGCCCGTAATCGTCCGGGTGCACGAACTGGCCGTGGGCGATGTGGTACTTGGTGTCCGTGTGCCCGGCGGCCCGGACCGTAGCGATGGTGTCCAGGGCGAGCCGCACGGAGGCGTCGCCCGTGCAGTGGATTTTCGCGGAAATGCCCCGCTCGGCCGTGCGGAGCAGCCAGCCTTCGAGTTCTTCCGGACCCATCGTCGCGCTCCCGCAGTGGCATTCCGGGAACCCCGCTTCGGGCAGGTACGGCTCCAGGAAGGCGCCCGTGCCCGCCGGCGGCACGCCGTCCAGGAAGATCTTGATGAAGTCCGGCCGGTGGTGTTCGCTGCGCAGCGCGTCCCGTTCGGAGATGATCCCTTCGCCCAGGGGAGTGGTGCCGAAGATGAAGTCGTTGGCCTGCATGGAGGTGACCACCCAGGCGTGGAGGCGGCCGTCGTCGTCGAGTTGCTTGAGGGCTTCCAGCAGCTGCAGGGAGGCCGCGGCGTCCTGGAAACCGGTGACGCCGTAGGAGTGCAGGAGCTCGATGCCGCGTTCCGCCGCGCGGGCCAGCCTTTCCGGGGCCATCGGCTGCAGCCGGGCGAGGGTCTGTTCAAGCAGCACCCCGCCGGCCTCGATCAGCACCCCGGTGGCGCGGCCGGCGGCGTCGCGGAGGATCTGGCCGCCGTCGGGATCCGGCGTGGAGTCGGTGATCCCGGCGAGTTCCAGCGCGCGGGAGTTGGCCCAGCGGTTGTGCTTGCTGTCGTCCTTGAGCAGGGCCGGGCGCCCGCCTGCCGCCTCGTCGAGGCGCCGCAGCGCGTCGGGGGTGTTGAGTTCGGCCAGCAGCCCGGAGCCCCAGCTGCCGCCGGTGATCCATTCCTCGGGGCCGAGCGTGCCGGCGTGGTCGCCGATGGAGGCGAGGAACTGCTCCAGGGACTGCGACGGCGGGGCGTCCAGTTCGAACAGATCCATCTGTCCGGCGAGCATGTGATGGTTGTGGACGTCCAACAGCCCCGGCATCACATAGGCGCCCTGGAGGTCAACGACGGCGGTGTCCGGTCCGCGGCTCGCGTCGGCTTCCGCGCCAATCGCCAGGACCTTGCCCGCCTTGACGGCCAGGGCGGACGTCCGGGTGCCGGCGGGGTCCAGGGTGTCGATGACGCCATTCACCAAAAGGAGATCGGCCAGCAGGAGATCGGCGTGGTGTTCGGACATGCGTGCCAGTCCTTTCGCTCGGGATGCGATTCAGACTAGGGGCGCCGCCTTCCGCGGGCTTTGTCCAGCAGCGCAGGGGACTTGTCCGGCAGAGCTCGTCCGTGAGCTGCACCACTCTGGAAAATAGTAGGAAGTCCGAGTATATTCGGGACCAGATGGCCAGCCGCGCCGAAATCCACGGCCGAAATCCGTGGTTCAGCGCGGCCGCGGCACGGTCTTCCGGCAGTCCTTTCCGGCAATGCGAAGGAGCATTCTGATGGTCCGCGAACTTTCCCACTACATCGACGGCCAGAGGGTGGACGGCACATCCGGCCGCTTCAGCGACGTCTACGATCCCAGCACCGGCGAGGTCCAAGCCAGGCTTCCGCTGGCCAGCAAGGCCGAGGTCCAGGAGGCGGTGGCCAACGCCGAGAAGGCCCAGCTCGAATGGGCCGCCATGAACCCGCAGCGCCGGGGTCGGATCCTGCTGAAGTTCGTGGATCTGGTCAACGAACACATGGACGAGCTGGCAGCCCTGCTCTCTTCCGAACACGGCAAGACCTTCCTCGACGCGAAGGGCGACATCCAGCGCGGCATCGAAGTGGTGGAGTTCGCAGCCGGCGCCCCGCACCTGCTTAAGGGCGAGTTCTCGGACAGCGCCGGGCAGGGGATAGACGTGCACTCGCTGCGCCAGCCCCTCGGCGTCGTCGCGGGGATCACCCCGTTCAACTTCCCGGCCATGATCCCGCTGTGGAAGTCCGGGCCCGCGCTCGCCGCCGGCAACGCCTTCATCCTGAAGCCCTCCGAACGTGACCCCTCCGTGCCGCTGCGCCTGGCCGAGCTCTACAACGAGGCCGGCGTGCCCAACGGCGTCTTCAACGTGGTCAACGGGGACAAGGAAGCCGTGGACGCCCTGCTTGAAGACCCGCGGGTCAAGGCCATCGGCTTCGTCGGGTCCACCCCGATCGCCCAGTACATCTACGCCACCGCCGCGGCCCATGGAAAGCGGGCACAGTGCTTCGGCGGCGCCAAGAACCACATGGTGATCATGCCGGACGCGGACCTGGACATGGCCGCGGACGCCTTGATCGGCTCCGGGTACGGATCTGCCGGCGAGCGGTGCATGGCCATTTCCGTGGCGGTCCCGGTGGGTGAGGAGACGGCCAACGCCCTCGTGAGCAAACTGCAGGAACGCATCAAGGACCTCAAAGTCGGCCCCGGGATGGCGGACGGCGTGGACTTCGGCCCCGTGGTGGCGGCCTCGGCCAAGGAACGGATCGAAGGCTACATCCAGGCGGGCGTCGACGCCGGTGCCACCCTCCTCGCGGACGGCCGCGGCCTCACAGTGGACGGCTACCCCGGCGGCTTCTGGGTGGGTCCCACGCTCTTCGACAACGTCACCAAGGACATGTCCATCTACCGGGAGGAAATCTTCGGCCCGGTGCTGAGCGTGCTGCGCGCGGCGGACTACGACGAAGCGCTCCGGCTCTGCTCCGAGCACGAGTACGGCAATGGCGTCGCGATCTTCACCCGCGACGGCGACGCCGCCCGCGACTTCGCGAGCCGCGTGGAAGTCGGCATGGTGGGCGTCAACGTCCCCATCCCCGTGCCGATCGCGTACTACACCTTCGGCGGCTGGAAGGCGTCCGGCTTCGGCGACCTCAACCAGCACGGCGCGGATGCCTTCCGCTTCTACACCAAGACCAAGACCGTCACCACGCGCTGGCCCTCCGGGGTCCGCCAAGGCGCCAGCTTCGTGATGCCGGCGGGCAGCTGATGGGGGCCGAACCGGAGGTCCTTTTCGAGCAGCGCGGCCGGCTCGGCGTCGTTACCCTGAACCGGCCCAAGGCCGTCAACGCGCTGAACCACGGCATGGTGCTGGCCATGCTGGAGCAGCTCACGGCCTGGGCCGCTGACGATTCCGTGGCAGCAGTCCTGGTGCAAGGCGCGGGGGAGCGGGGCCTGTGCGCTGGCGGCGACATCGTGGCGATCTACCAGGACATGCTCGACGGCGGCCACGCCACCGCCGACTTCTGGCGGGACGAGTACCGGCTCAATGAGCTGATCTCCCGGTATCCGAAGCCCTACGTCGCTTTCATGGACGGGCTGGTCCTGGGCGGCGGCGTCGGGGTGTCCGCGCACGGCTCGCACCGCATCGTCACCGAGCGGACCCGCACCGGCATGCCGGAAACCACCATCGGTTTTGTGCCCGACGTCGGCGGGACGCTCCTGCTTTCAAGGTCGCCCGGCGAGGCCGGAACCCATGCCGCGCTCACCGGCGCTCACCTGACCGGGGCCGACGCCCTGTACCTGGGGCTGGCCGACTCGTTCGTACCGTCCGGCGAGCTCGCCGCGCTCGCAGCAGCACTGGAAAAGGCAGCACTGGAAAGCTCGACGCCGGATGACGCCGTCGCGCGTTTCGCACAGGTGCCGCCGTCGGCATCGGCGCTGGCGGGGCAGCGGGAGTGGATCGACCCCGCGTACTCTTCGGACAACGCGGAGGAGATCGTGCGCCGCCTGCGGGCAGCGGGAGGCGAAGCCGCAGCGGCTGCGGACACCATCGAAGAGAAGTCACCCACGTCCGTGAAGGTCACCCTGGAATCGTTGCGCCGCGTACGCGGGCGTTCCCTGGAGGAGGCACTCGCCCAGGAGTTCCGGGTAGGCGTGCATTGCCTGGCCGGTGCCGATTTCCGGGAGGGAATCCGGGCGCAGGTGGTGGACAAGGACCGCAATCCGCGGTGGAATCCGGCCACGCTGGCGGAAGTGGAACGGGCCGCCGTCGAACGCTATTTCGAACCGCTTGACGCTTCGAACAGGTCAACGGTGCAGGAACTCACACTCGATCCGAAGGAGTCCGACCATGTCTGAGAACGCAAGCACCGGAACCATCGCCTTCCTGGGCCTGGGCCACATGGGCGGGCCGATGGCGGTGAACCTCATCAAGGCGGGCCATACGGTGGTGGGCTTCGATCCCGTGCCCGCCGCGGTGGAAGCGGCGAAGGCGCACGGCGTGCCGATGGTGGATTCCGCCGCCGAAGCTGCTGCCGGTGCGGCCGTGGTGCTGACCATGCTGCCCAGCGGCAAGCATGTGCTGGACGCGTACCGGGGCGTGGACGGCGGGCCCGGGCTGCTGGCCGTCGCCGCCCCGGACACCCTGTTCCTGGACTGCTCCACCATCAACGTGGACGAAGCCAGGGAAGCGGCGGCCATCGCGGTCGAGGCCGGGCACCGCTCCGTGGACGCCCCGGTATCCGGCGGCGTGGTGGGTGCCGAGGCCGGAACTTTGACGTTCATGGTGGGGGCGCTCCCGGCGGACTTCGACACGGTGAAACCGATCCTGGAACACATGGGCAAGAGGATCGTGCACTGCGGCGATCACGGGGCGGGGCAGGCCGCCAAGGTCTGCAACAACATGATCCTCGGGGTTTCGATGATCGCGGTGAGCGAGGCCTTCGTGCTCGGCGAGAAGCTGGGGCTGACGCACCAGGCCCTGTTCGACGTCGCCTCCAACGCCTCCGGCCAATGCTGGGCCCTGACCACCAACTGTCCCGTTCCCGGGCCGGTGCCCACCAGCCCCGCCAACCGGGACTACCAGCCCGGGTTCGCCGGGGCGCTCATGGCCAAGGACCTCAGGCTCGCGGTAAACGCCTTGGAGAGCACCGGCGTCGACGGGCAGATGGGGCACCTGGCCTCGAAGATCTACGACGCCTTTGCCGCGGAAGGCGGCGCTGCGCGGGACTTCTCCGGGATCATCACGGACATCAGGGACAAGTCCGGCAAGTAGCCTTGGTGGCAACTGAACCGGTATTGAAAGCAAAGGGGAACGGCTTGGCGCAGCAAAACGGGAACATCCTGGTGGAAATCCGAGGGCGGGTGGGGCTGGTGACCCTGAACCGGCCACAGGCGTTGAACGCACTGAACAAGGCCACCATGGAGGAACTCGTTGCCGCGGTGACCGCCATGGACTCGGACCCGGCCGTAGGAGCAGTGGTGATCACGGGCTCCGAGAAGGCCTTCGCCGCGGGTGCCGACATCAAGGAGATGGCTTCCAAGGGCTACCTCGAGATGTACGCCGAGGACTGGTTCCGCGGCTGGGAAAACCTCACCCGCCTGCGGATTCCGATCATCGCCGCCGTCTCCGGCTTCGCCCTGGGCGGCGGCTGCGAACTGGCCATGATGTGCGACTTCATCATCGCCGGGGACAACGCCAAGTTCGGCCAGCCCGAAATCAACCTCGGGGTCATCCCGGGCATGGGCGGCTCGCAGCGGCTCACCCGTGCCGTCGGGAAAGCCAAGGCCATGGACATGGTGCTGACCGGTCGGTTCATCGACGCCGAAGAAGCCGAGCGTTCCGGGTTGGTGGCGCGCGTGGTGCCGGCCGCCGTCGTGGTCGACGAGGCGCTGAAGGCCGCCGAACTGATCGCGTCCAAGTCAAAGCCAGCCGCCATGCTGGCCAAGGAGGCAGTGAACGCCGCCTTCGAGATGGGGCTGGCGCAGGGAGTGGTGTTCGAACGCCGCGTGTTCCACTCCCTGTTCGCCAGCGAGGACCAGAAGGAAGGCATGGCCGCGTTCACGGAAAAGAGGGCCCCGGAGTTCAAGGGGCGGTAATTGACTTGACTCGGGCCGCCGGGGTTCCGAAGACTGCGGTGCTGTAAGCAATTCATAAGTCAACGGAGTTCTTGGGGGAACTATGCCTGAGTGGATTTCTGCGTTTACGTCACTTCTTGCGCTGATTGCCGCAGGCTGGGCGGGATACACCGCGAGCAGGCTTTATGGGATTGAAAGCGGTCGGGACAAAAGGACGGAAGACGCCCGACGCCGGGAACAGGCCGCCAGGGTCGCTGCCTGGTGCGCGGTGCATTTCGACGGAGGCATTCGCAGCAACGGCCTTGTCATCCGCAATGCTTCAGAAGCGCCTATCTACGATCTGAAGGTGGAGAGCAACGACTCTGCCGGGAAGACCCGGCCGCGGCTTCAGCTCCATGTCCTTCCGCCCGGCGACTATTTTGCGGCGGAGACCGGGGACAGCTACAGGTGGGCATTTCCGGAGCACGTCCAGGGACTCAATGGACTGGTCAGGCCGATCACCAAGAAACCCGAATGGCGGGTGACAGGCTTCAGTTTCAAAGACGCCCAAGACATTTGCTGGGAGCGGACCGACAACTGTGGCCTCCGCGAGATGGAACCGTCGGCAGGCCTCATGGCGGTGGGAAATTGAAGCTCACCCGGACGGTTGCATATTGGTGCGGTCTTGGAGGCTTTCTTGCGGCTGCCGTGTTCCTTGCCGGTTTGGCCACCGGGCCCGCGTTGTGGGGTGGCGGAGCCGCGCTGCTGATTGTCGTTTTCCTGCTGGACCGCTGGGGACGAAAGCACGACGGCGCCGGCCGCCTGGGTACCAAGACCGAATCGTCCTTCCTCGGGGTGGCATCCGTGGTATTGCTTGGTTTGGCTTTTCTGTCCCGGGGAACGCCCTTCACATCGTGGCTGATTCCGTTGCTCGCCGCGGCCGCGTTTGCCTTTGTGCTCGGCTGGTACGTTTCGCTGGCCCGGCGCCGTGAAGCCGCCGATTGATCCCGCAGATCACGTGACTTGGCGGGTCTAAGATCCGCCTGATCTGCAGGATCATCGGCAGTCACTGCACCGGAACAGGCTCCTCGTCGAAGATCATGTGCTCGCCGAGTTTCATTTGCACATGCTGCGCGGCTTCCTTGCCTTTTGCGTACCATGCCGGGCGGATCGGCAGCTGGTAACCATCGGCCGCGATGACAAGCAGCATCCCGTCCGGGAACCGCTGCACGCCGACGACATCCTCCCACCGGATCGTGCACGTGTTTCCCTCGTTGAGGCTGATCCCTTCATCCCCGACGACGAGCTGGGCGCTGCTGGGAAGCCCGGCGATCGTGCCGCGGATGCTCCGCCGGTACACCTGCCCCCGGAGCGGCGCATGTTGCCTTTCCTGTTCGGTGTTGAGGCCTTCGTCTTGGAGCCAGACACCCTCGGGAACACCGACCAACAGGGACTGATCAAGCTTGTCCAATGCTTCCTGGCACTGTGACGGCGT
The DNA here is from genome assembly GCF_049913155.1 of Arthrobacter sp. R-11. Lineage (GTDB taxonomy): Bacteria > Actinomycetota > Actinomycetes > Actinomycetales > Micrococcaceae > Arthrobacter. The sequence continues at coordinate 498,926 of NZ_CP183979.1, forward strand.
CAGGCTCCTGACCAGGCTGAGTCTTCCGGCCGGGTCGAGGGCCGGTTCATCGATCAGGTGGTAGCGGGCCGCACCGATCACGGCGTCGAACCTTCCCTCAGGATCCGTTTCGTAGCCGTCCCAGCTTTCGGCAACGGCGTCCAGCTCCGCCTGGGTCGGTCCATGGCTCCGCAGTTCCCGGAGAATCCTGAGCAGGCCCAAACGGGTTTCCTCGAGGTGTTCCGGCGGCGGATCCGCTTCGAAGCACATGATGCCGGTGCCGTCTTTGTGGAACACAGGAGTGAAGTCGATGTCGTAGATCCATCCGTGCTTCTGCCGCAGCTCGTCGTGGGCACGTTCGCAGACAATTTGTGCCATCGCGCAGGCCGCTTCCCGTTCATCATCCGTCGCCGCGGAAATCTCGAACGACACCCCGAGCAGCGGAGCGGGTTGTTCGAACCACATGGGCAGTGGCAGGTCCATGCGGTCCTGGGTGGCAAGCGGGCGCCGAGGACCCTGGGGAAGCGGGAGACGGAGTCCTTCGGGTGGCGGTCCGCTGAGGACGAGCGCAGCGTTGCCTGCCGTGAAATAGCTCCTGAGGTGCTCCTGCACTTGGTTCTCCGTGATGGCGTTGAGCGCCGGGGGGACGACTCCGACGAGACCTACGGACTTGAGTCCATACCGGTAGCGCACATGTGCGGCCTCAACGGGTCCGGCGGACATGCCGCCCTCGGCGTTGAGGATCTTCTTTTCGACCGGCAGCCGGTCCAGTTCAGGAGAGCCAAGCTTCGTGCAGACATCGGCGATAAACGCTGTTACGACATGCGGTTTGCCGGTGACCATGAAGGAGGTGAAACTCGGCTCCACACTGGCATTCCTGCCGTGCCGCGGACCCTGGATTGCGGACATGGTCAGGTGCTCCACCAAATGCGTGATGCCCGTGGTCATGAACGTTTCGTCCCGGACTCCGACGCGGAAAACAAGGTGGGCGGTCAGCGGTTCAGGCCCCGCGACCCAAAAGACGGGGACACCATCGATCTCCGTGCGCTCAAATGTCATGCGAGAGATTGTATGGGTCCCGCATCGCTTGCCCGCTACACCGCCGGAACGTGTCTCCCGCCCACCCTTGTCCGCCCGCGATGCCGAGCGTAGAGTCCCACCTGCCCGTAGCCGGACGCTGCGTGCGGGAGGGAAAACCATGGGGCAGTTGGTAGTCCAGCAGTTTGTCACCGCGGATGGCTTCGCCGCGGACCGGAACAACGAGTTCAAAGCCTACGAGTTGCTCGACGGCGGCACTGCGGAATTTGAGCAAAGCCAGCTGGAATGGCTCAGTTCGGTCGAGACCATGGTGCTGGGAGCGAACACCTACTGGATGTTTGTCGAATACTGGCCGACGGAGGCATCCGCCCAGGATGCGATCGCGCCGGCGTTGAATGGACTGCGCCGGCACGTGTTTTCGAAGACCCTCACCGAAGCGCCATGGGGCGACTACCCGGCAGCGACGATCGAGTCCGGCGACGCGGTCGAAGCGATCCGCCGGATCAAGGCCGAAAGCCAGGGAGACGTGGTCCTGTGGGGGAGCCTGAGCCTCAGCGAGGCATTCTTCAAGGCCGGGGAAGTGGATGCCGTGAGGCTGGTGGTGATGCCTGTGGCGCAGGGCTCCGGCCGTGGCGTCTTCCCCACGGACATGGATGCCAGGGCCATGCGCTTCCTGGGTGCGGCCCCTTACGACCAAGGCCTGGTGGAACTGCGTTACGCCCTAGATCGCTGAACCCGCCTTCGGTGCCCTTGAACCTTCTGCGCCCTTGAAAAGGCTGCCGCAGGAGTACAAAGAGCGGTACTTTGGGAGGGTCCTGTCCTGTCGCGCTGGGCGGCAGGGCAGGACCCCTCATTTTGGATGTCGGTTTCAGGGGATCTGCACACCGAAGCCGGCATTGTGGCTGTCGTTGGCGAAGATCAGCCCGACCACCTTCGAATCCGCCGTGGCAAAGACAGCGGAACCCGAATCGCCCTGGCGGACCGTTCCCTGATTGAACGTGATGACGTCCCTGAACCAGGCCCAGCGGCCGTCCATGAACTCCATGACAAACCGTCCGGTCACACTGGCGATGGTGGCATTCTGCACCACGCCGGTGGTCTTTCCGATCCACTGCACGGCATCGTTGACCGCCGGGCCGCGGAGACCGACAGGCACGCCGATGCCGTGGATGTCCGGATCGCCGTCCGTGGCCGTCATGTCGCACCACGCCAGATCCGTCCTGTTGAAAACCGGGCTGGGCTGGTTGCGGTTTGCGTAAGTCACCACCGGTTCGTAGCCGGAGACCGTGGTGAGCGTATTGCCCCACAGCGCCCAGTCCGGCTGGTAGACGGTGGGACCACGGGTCCCGTTCATGGAGATCACGTGGTTGTTCGTCAGCAGGCGGAACCGGCCTCCCCAGGTGATGTTCACGCCGAGGGTTCCGGTGGCGTCCGTGAAGAAGCCATCAGACACGGCGATCTTGTATCCGCCAGGTGCGGGCCTGACCCTGCCATCCAGTTGACAGAGCCGGATCACTCCTGACTCGACCACATCGGTGGGAACCTGTTCCACGCGCGGTGCACCGCCGTCGTCCTGGGCGTGGACTTCCACGAAAGGCGGTACCGGAAGGTCGTCAATTCCCAGCTCTGACGACGGCTTCTTTTCCACGACGTGGACGACGACGGCCAGGTCATCCGTCTGCCGGCCGCTGACGGCTTTCGGACCCACCGTGAGACCGGTGATGTTCGCGTTCGAAAGCCACGGACTGACGCTCTGCAGCACCGGTTCGATCTGCTCCCGATTGAGGGCCACGTCGGGGTCCTATTCCGGGTTGACCAGCGCGATGGTGGTTCCGAGGACCAGGGCAGTTTCCGCCGTCGAGGTTCCCGAGAAGGTGCTTGTCGCGGAATCAGCGGTCCATCCGGAGGAGGAACTGCCACCGCCCCCGCTGAAGTCGAACGGTCCGATCCGCACGCCCGAGGAAACCTCCCACTTCTTCGAGAAGGACGTGAAGGCGGAACTGCTGACCTTGATGTTGAACGAGGGCTTGTAGCCGACCACCATGCCCACCTTCTGGACGTTCATGATGCCGTTCGGACCCCACACCGCCTTCTCGCCGCCGCCACCGTACGCCGAGTAGCCGCGGATGAACGGGCCTTCCGAGACGCTCTTGACGAAGGCCCCGTTGTACCAGAGGCCCGCCCCGATCGAGACCGTGTCCCAGGCCTCGAATTTGACCGTCACCTCAAGCGAGTTGTCGGTGGCGAACTCGTCGATCCTCTCCCAGGAGCCGCCGACATTGACGCTCCAGAAGAAGTTGCCGACGGAGGCGCTGCCTTTGGCCCAGGTCTTGCTGTAGTCGTACTGCGCCTGATTGTTGCTGAAGCCGATCTCCCCGCTGCTTCCGCCGGTTCCCGCCTGGACATTCTGCAGCCACGTGGTTGCGTCCATTCCGATCGAATAGGCCGGCACCGCAGGGAACGTGCTGAGCGAAGGGTCCTGCAGCAGTGTGTAGTAGTCCTTGGTGCCGTAGCGAGCGATCGCGTCATTCAGGCCGGGCGTGGTGGTTTCGGACAGCAGTTGGTTCAGGACGCGCTGCTTGGCCTGGACTGTTTTGTCCGCGGCGTCGAGCTGGACCGCCCACGACTTTCCGCTGAAACTGCCAAGCCACTTCAGGAACGGTGGGTCGTTGGTGCCGCCGGTCTCCTGCACGTAGGCCCGGCTCGCCTGGTCATAGGTGATCTTGTAGTCGTTGGTCGCGATGTTCAGCACGTTCCGTGCCTGGCTGATCTTCTGCTCCAGGACGGGATCACTCGTGTCCGCGGCGACGACGTTGAGCACCTGGCCGTAGGCGTCGTTGAACTTCACGCCCGAGGACACGTAGGCCCCGGTTGCGCTGAACTGCGGCGCGGTGGCGCAGAAATCGTACTGCGCGGCGGAGGTGTAGCCGACGTTGGTGATGGGCCAATCCCAGGTCAGGAACGGGTAGTTCAGCTGGAAGGAATCGGGCTTGAGCCCGAGCCCGGCGATCATGGCGCCATAGAGATGGTTCCAGGCCTTGTCGTTTTCCTCGGCGTTTTGGGGTGTCGGGACCGCGTACCGGCGGGTCGTCGCCAGGGGATGGTCGGTGTTGGGGATGTCGAGTGCATCCCATTCCAGGTGGAGGATCGAATCAATTGCATTGCTCATGTCATTTCACTCCTTGACTGGTGCTTCACGTCCGGCCGCCTGCGGTGGCGTGCCGTCCGGATCGCTTTCAAAAGGCTGTGGCGCCGGAAGCGACGTCGGCGCAGCGCAGCATGATTTCCCCCCATCTGGACTTTGGCGGCGGCATTCGCGTTTTTGCGCCACCGCATAGAGGCATGTTTCAGTGAATTACTGCGCAAGGGCTGCACAGTTTGCCGGAAATGTTGTGCAATTCCGGAGGCCGGCCACGAAACGAGTGAGGCCGGAAAATCGAGAGATAGCGGCGCCTTGAGGGCGCAGGTCAACCGGGGGATTTATCCGCTACAGCTTGCCGTGACGACGGGCGTGAAGGCCGGTGGGTTTTTTCGAGGATGCGGATCGACTGACGATTGAATAGCGGATCCCCCATCCTCTAATTGCAGGAAGGTCCTGCCCCCGGTTTAATTACGACTTGCTCCGTAACGGATTCTAGGCGCCCGGAGAGTCCATGGTCAATAGTGGCGGAGCCGGGGTATTTGGCCGCGAGCCGTGGCATAGGCCCGTGGCAAGAGTCCGCCCGAGTTGGGTGATGGAAATGTGCGTTTCATCGGCCGTCGAACGGAAAGCCGAGACCATCACGGGCGCATTGAACTCACCGAAGTTTTCGCAGCTGATGTCCAAATGCGCTGCCTCGAAACCTGTGAGGACGCGGTGTGCATCCAGCATGCTGCGGGCCAGCAGGATGCCGGGCAAATGATCCGAAAAATGGTCGAAGATCAACGGGTCGTCCCAGTCCCACGCCAATCCTGCCTGCAGTTCATCCCCGTGTCGCTGGACGTCCGACAAGCCGGTACGGAACGGCGCCCCCGCGGTCCGGTCCACGGCCGGGGCGTTTCTCCTGATGGCGCGATAGGCGGTGCGTGACAGGCAGCTCAGCCTGCCCCGGCCCTGGCCCAGTGGTACGCCCCCGGCGAGGAAGCATGCTTCCAGCTCGAGTCCGCTGAGCAACTTGTTTCGCTGCTCGGCTGCCAGGGTGCTGACGGCGACGCAGCCAATGAGCGGGCCTCCCTCGTTCGCCGGAACTTCCCGCAGCCACCTGAAACTTAGTTCGTTCATGAGCAGGGCCCAGTCCAGTGGCACTCCACCTTGCAAATGCGCGTAGGCGATCGCAGTCTGGCGCATGAGTTCGACTCCAAAGAGGGTCGGAATCCCGCTGGGATCCTGGGCGGATGCATCCCGGGGGAGTTCGGCGTCGAATTCCCAGTGGTTCCCCTGCAAACTGCGGGGCCGGCCGATCAATACGGCGTCCTCGGACGTCTTATGGACAAGCGTCCGCGCTAACCGGCCATCCATGCAGCATCTCCCCTAAGATGAGCGATAGCCCAGCGCGCTAAGGGCGCTGGCAACTGTATTCGAAATTATCTTTTCGTCCAATGGCAGAAGCCCGGGCAACAGGATACGCATTACAAGCGGGCCGGTGATGAGGTCGCAAATCCATTCAACATCCGTGCATTCCGGGATTTCTCCCCGGGTTTCCGCCCTACGGATGATTGTAGCCACACCAGCCCTCCGTGGGGCGAAAAATTTCTCGAGGAAAGCCCACCTCAATTGATCGTTGTCGTGCAGGGAATTCAGGAATCCCGCGAAACTGGATTTGACCAGCGGATCCTCAAAAAGGGCCACCTGGTCCCGCTGGATTGCTTCAAGGTCTGCGGGCAGGTTCCCGGAATCGAATTCGACGTCCAAATCGACGCTGAAGCGTTCCAGCATCAAGGCAAGCACGAGGTCGGGGATGCCGGCGAAGCGCCGGTAAAAAGCCGGGCGGGTGGTTCCGGCCTTTGCCGTAATGGCTTCGACGGACAGCCCGCCGAACCCTTTGTGGAGAATCAGTTCTTCCGTTGCCTGGATAAGAGCGACATCCAGGCCTGCATTCCGTGGCCGTCCCGCCTTTTGCACCATAATGAAGCACAGTGTAGCCAATGGGGGCGGGGTGGCCGCGCATTACAGCGCGACGCGAGGGCTTACGGGGGTGGGTTCCATTCTGATGGTGTACGGCTGCGGGGCCGTGGGCCTGCGGATTGCCCGGGCAGCAAGAACGGCAGGCCTGGATACGTCCGTGGGCGGACGGGACCCTGCCAAGGTGGCGGCCGCAGCGGCGGCCGTGGGTGTTCCGTGGCGGAGCGCTCCCGTTGACGATCCCGTCCTCCTTGAAGGCCTCCTGCGGGGAGTACTGGTGCTCGTCAACGTCGCAGGTCCGATGGCCAGGACCGCGCCGGCTTTGATGGAGGCGTGCCTCCGCAGCGGCTGCCACTACCTTGACGTGTCCAATGAGCTGGCCGTGTTCATCGAGGCATGGCCCCGGGACCGGGCCGCCCGTCAGGCGGATGTCGCCGTCGTCCCCGGGGCGGGCTTCGCCACCGCCGTCGTCGAGTCACTCGCGCACCGGGTGCTAGGCAGGATCCCGGATGCTGACAGCGTGACCATCGTGCGGTCCTCGCCCGGCGGCACGCGCAGCGAGGGCGTGCGGCGGACGTCGTCGGCGCTTCTGGCGGCGGGCGGCTGGAGCGTCGATGCGGGGCAATTGATGCGGACTCCGGACAACGTCCTGACCTTTCGCCTGCCCGAGGGCGCCCGTGCCGCCGTTCCGATCGGCAGCGGTGAGGTCTTCGCAGTGGCCCGGGCGACCGGAGTGCCGAACGTCGCGGCCTACTACACCAGCCGGGCCGCGCCCTGGCTCTCCCGCCTGGCCGTTCCGCTCGCACGGCACTGGGCCCGGGCCGGCTTCCGGCTCCCGTCCCGTGCCCGCAGCACCCCGGCCGGGCCGGACGGATCCCCCAAACCCCTGTCCCGTATCTGGTTGCGTGCAAGCAACAGCCACGGCGCCGTTGCCGACGGGTGGGTGGAGGCGGCCGGGACGGAAACGACGGCGGCGATCGCCGTTGAATCGGCGCTGCGCTTGGAGTCAGGCGCCACGGTGGGGGTCCTGACCTCCGGCGAGCTGCTCGGCCCCGATTTCGCGTTGGGAATTCCGGGACTCCGGCTCGGGGAGTGACAGGGCGCAGACACGTCGTCCTCTTCCCGGGCAAAGGCCCCCAGACGACAATGAAGCAATCAACTGAAAGGGGCACAGGCATGCAAGAACCGAGCCTGGAAGCGGTTCGCAAGCTTTATGCGGCGCTCATCGATGCCTGGAACCACCGCGATGCCAGCGGAATGGCTAAGCAGTTCGCATCCCAGGGAGTGCAGATTGGGTTTGATGGCAGTACCGCAATCGGTCCCGCCGACATCCTTGAGCATCTCGATCCTATTTTCAAAGACCACGTCACAGCCCGGTACGTAACGAAAGTCAAGAGCGTGCGGTCCTTGGGCTCCGACACCGCACTTCTTGTCGCCATCGCCGGGCTGGTGCCCCCGGGTAAGGACGACATCGCACCAGAGCTCAATGCGCATCAAACGATGGTCGCCGCCGTCGAAAACGGAGCCTGGGTAATCGAGCTCTTCCAGAACACGCCCGCTCAGTTCCATGGCAGACCTGACTTGCTGGACGCAATGACCGATGAGCTCCGGGAGCTGCTCCCGAGCTAACTGGCGACATCATGTTCAGGCTCTGGCTGCTTTTCCGGCCACTGAGACGTATGTGCCGCTCGACGCGGATCGAGTTCTCGGTCACAACGGTTTCGCGTCAGTCCTCGAAGTCGCCCGAGGCCTTGCGGAAGCGGCCCAGCACCTGGATCAGCTGCTCCACATCATTGTCCTCAAAGCCCGACTGGGCGAACACCTCCGCGTTGAGGGCCGTCGTCGCGCGCTTCGCCAGGGTGCGGCCCTCCGAGGTGAGCTCGATCAGGGTGGTGCGGCCGTCGGTCGGATGCGGTGAGCGGACCACCAGTCCGGCCTTTTCCAGGCGGTCGACGGCGTTCGTCACCGAGGTGGGATGGACCTGAAGCAGGGCGCTCGCCTTGTTCATGGGCAGCGCGCCGCTGCGGGCAAAGCCGAGCAGGGCCAGCAGTTCGTAGCGTGCGAAGGTCAGGCCAAGGGGCTTGAGCACCGCCTCGATCCGGGCCGTGAGGATCTGCTGCGTGCGCATGATCGCGGTGATGGCGGCCATTGGCGCGGCGACCTCACCCCAGCCGTGGCGCTCCCAGTTGCGGCGGGCGTCGGCGATCGGGTCGCGCGGCAGCGGAGTTCCCATGGTGCCTCAGTCCCTCAGGCCCGGGAACTCGGACTCGGAGTACTCGACGCCGAGGCCGGCTGGCAGCGGGCCCGCACCCGGCTTTCCATCCTCGCCGTGCCGTTTCACTTCGCTTTGACGCAGCTCCACCCGGCGGATCTTGCCGGAAATCGTCTTGGGCAGCTCGGCGAATTCGAGGCGGCGGATCCGCTTGAACGGTGCCAGGTGTTCGCGGCAGTAGCGCAGGATGTCCTCGGCAACCCGCGGTCCCGGCATGTAGCCCGGGGCCAGGACCACGAAGGCCTTCGGCACCGCGAGCTTCACCGGATCCGGGGACGGAACGACGGCGGCCTCGGCCACGGCGGGGTGCTCGATCAGCACGCTCTCAAGTTCGAAGGGGGAGAGCCGGTAATCGGAGGACTTGAAGACGTCGTCGCCCCGGCCTACGTAGGTGATGACGCCGTTTTCGTCCCGGCTGGCCATGTCGCCCGTGTGGTAGTAGCCGTCGCGGAACGCCTCGGCTGTCTTCTCCGGGTCGCCGTAGTAGGCAGTCATGAGGCCCACGGGCCGGGGGTCCAGGCGCAGGCAGAGTTCGCCGTCGTCGGATTCCTCGCCGGTGGCGGGATCCACCAGCACCACGTCGTATCCCGGCAGCGGCCGCCCCATCGAGCCGGTCTTGACCGGCTGGCCCGGGGTGTTGGCCACCTGCACCGTGGACTCGGTCTGGCCGAAGCCGTCCCGGATGGTCTGGCCCCAGGCGCGTTCCACCTGCCCGATCACCTCGGCGTTGAGCGGCTCGCCGGCGGACACCACCTTGCTGGGCGGGTTCTTCAGCAGGGTGAGGTCCGCCTGGATGAGCATGCGCCACACCGTAGGCGGGGCACAGAAACTGGTGACGCCTTCGCGGTCCATCTGTTCCATGAGGGCCTTGGCGTCGAAGCGTTCGTAGTTGTAGACGAACACGCAGGCTTCGGCGATCCACGGCGTGAACACATTGGACCAGGCGTGCTTGGCCCAGCCGGGGGAGGCTACGTTGAGGTGCACGTCCCCGGGCTCGACGCCGATCCAGTACATCGTGGACAGGTGGCCCACCGGGTAGGAGCTGTGGCTGTGCTCCACGAGCTTGGCGCGTGAGGTGGTGCCGGAGGTGAAATACAGCAACATCGTCTCATCCGCACGGGTGGGGCCGTCCGGCACGAACTCCGCCGCTTCGGACGCATGATCGGCGTATCGCAGCGCCCCGTTTGTGAGGCCAAGGCCCACTTCGATGAGCGTGTAGTCGCCAGGCACCTCAGCGAACTTGGCGATGTTCGCGCTCCCGACGGCGGCCCAGCGGGCACCGCCGCGTTCCACCCGGTCCGCGATGTCCCGCGGACCCATCAGCGTGGTGGTGGGAATCATCACCAGGCCCAGCTTGATGCCGGCCAGCATCAGCTCCCAGAGTTCCACTTGGTTGCCGAGCATGACGATCATCCGGTCCCCGCGCTGCACGCCTTGGCCGCGCAGCCAGTTGGCCAGGCGGGCGGAGGCCTCCGAAAGTTCCGCAAAGCTGCGGCGCGTGGCGCTGCCGTCCTGCTCGACGATCACCAATGCGGGATTGCCGCCCTTGAGTGGGTCCGCGGCGATGGCGTCGAACCAGTCGAGCGCGAAGTTGAAGTGCTCGAAGCGCGGCCACTGGAATTCACGGTGGGCAAGGGCATAGTCCGTGCGCAGCTCCAGGAGCCGGTCGCGGGCCGCACGGAAGTCTTCGGTGACAGTCATGGCGTGCCTTTCGCTTCACGGGCCGTCCGCAGCCGGGGCCCGCATCACTTGCAAAATATACTAGGACATCCAAGCGTTAGGAAGGCCGGCCGGGCCGCCGCTCCCCGGCGAGCAACTCCGCGTACAGGGAGGCATGGCGCCGTGCCATCAGTTCCGCGCTGAAGTGGCGTTCGACGGCGGCCCGGCAGTCCCGCCGGTCCAGCACGGCCGCCGCGCGCAAAGCCAGGCCCAGCTCCTCGGTGCCGTTCCTGAGGAAGCCTGTGACGCCGTCGTCGACGATCTCCGGAGCTGCGCCCCGCGGCGCCGCCACCACGGGCGTCCCGGCGGCGAGCGATTCGATCATCACCATCCCGAAAGGTTCGTCCCATTGCAGGGGATTGATCAGCGCAAGCGCCCCGCCCAGCAGTTCCAGCTTGCCCCCGGCATCCGGTTCGCCCAGGAATTCCTCGTTGCCGCCGAGCAAAGGCTCCACCGCATCCCGGAAGTAGTCGATTTCCTCCCGGGCGCTCATCTTGGCCGCGATCCGCAGCGGCATCCCTGCCGAGCGTGCCGCCATGACCGCCTCCACGACACCCTTCGACGGGTCCATGCGGCCCAGGAACAGGGCGTAGCCGCCGCGGCCGTCGCCGAACGGGATGGTGGCGGGATCCACACCGTGGTGGATGACCCTGGCGATGGGCACATCCCGGGCGGCTGCGGCCTGGTTGCGGGAAATCGCCACCAGCGCGGTATCGCGGGCCATCATTCGGTAGACGCTGCGCAGCTCCGGGGTCATGCCCGTGTGCATCGTGCAGACCACCGGAATGTCCTGCGGGCGGTGCCGGTACAAGGGACCTATGAGGGTGTGGTCGTGGATGAGGTCGACGCCGGCCAGGGCGTCGTACGCCCGGATCACGTGGGGCAGTTCGGACATGCTCTGTCCCATTCCGGAACGCGCCGCCGGGGCGAAGCCGCCGGGCCGTTCCACCGGGGAACTGCTGTCCGAGGACGCGGCGAGCACCACGCTGTGCCCTGCGGCCGCGAGGCCCGTGGCTAAGGCGTGGATCACGGCCTCGGTTCCGCCGTAGGCGGTCGGCGGGACCGGGACCCAGGGCGGTGCGATCAGGCCTATCCGCATGGGGGCTCTCCTCAGGTGGTGGGGCTTAGCTTTTCCGCAAGTTCCACCAGTTCCGCCAGCACCGGCCTGGCTCCTTGATGCAGGGTAATGCCCGGTGGGAGACCTTCCACCGTTGCCACATTGTCTTTCACCGTAATCGTCATCCGGGCATCGCCGATGGGGCAGTTGCTGATCCGGACATCGCCGAGTTCCGGGGGCAGGACCGGGTCCAGCCACAGTCCCTTCAGCGCCACGTGCGGATCGTGGCGCAGCAGCACGCGCAGCAGCTGCACCGGAGCGGCGGCGGCCCAGGCTTGCGGCGAGCATGACGTCGGGTAGGGCACCGGCTCGGGGTACTCAGAGCGATCGAAACCGCAGAACAGCTCCGGCAGCCGGTGGCCGGTGTACTCCGCGGCCTCGAACAGGGCCATCGCCACCCGCTGCGCCTCGGCCACGAAGCCGTAGCGCATCAGGCCCGTGGCAATCAGGGCATTGTCATGCGGCCACACCGAACCGTTGTGGTAGCTGGCTGGGTTGTAGGCGCCCATGTCCGAGGCGAGGGTGCGGATGCCCCAGCCGCTGAACATTTCCGGAGACATCAGCTTCTCCACCATCAGCGGCGCCTTGTCCACGTCGACAATGCTGCTGATCAGGCACTGCCCCATGTTCGAGGCGCAGGCATCCACGGGCCGCTTGTCGCGGTCGAGGGCTATCGCATAATAGCCGCGGTCCGGCATCCAGAACGCCTCGTTGAACTTCCGTTTCAGTTCCGCCCCGCGTTCGCGGTACTCTCGCGCCAAGGCGAAGTCGCCGGCGTCATAGGCGAGCCAGGCCCGGGCTGTGTAGGCGCTGTAAACATAGCTCTGGACTTCGCACAGCGCGATGGGCGGCTCGGCCAGCCGCCCGTCTGCGAAGTTGATGCCGTCCCAGGAGTCCTTCCAGCCCTGGTTCACCAGTCCTTGGTCGTTGAGCCTCTGGTATTCCACAAAACCGTCGCCGTCCAGGTCGCCGTAGTCCCTGATCCAGTCCAGGGCGCGGTCCGCGTAAGGCAGCAGCGCGGCCAACTGCTCCCGGCCCAGGCCCCAGCGGCTCGCCTCGCCGAGGAGTCCCACGAACAGCGGGGTGGCATCGATGGACCCGTAGTAGGCGGATTTCCCGCCCAGCGCGAGGGTGGTCCCGATGCCCGGGCGCACCTCGTGCAGGATCCGTCCGGGCTGCTCCTCAGTGAGCGGGTCCACCTTGGTGCCCTGCCGTTCGGCGAGATTCCACATGGTGTCCAGGACCAGGCTGGGATCCAAGGTGAGGGCCATATAGGAGGAGAGCAGGGCGTCCCGGCCGAAGAGGGCCATGAACCACGGCGCACCGGCCGCCATCACTGTGCGGTCCGGCCGTTCGGGGTCTTCGATCTGCAGTGCGCCAATGTCCTCCTGGCTGCGCTGCAGCGTTCTGGCGAAAGAGGGATTGCCGATTTCCGGGGCCGGTGTCTTCCGGATCCACTCCTGGCGCCGGAGTCCCGCGGGGGACTCAGCCGACCTCAGGTGGCGGAACGGCAGGTGCTGGAAAGACCCGTCCGGCTTGCCGCCGTCGGACAGCGGGGAAACGGTGACCGTCACGGTCCAGCTGCCATGGGCCGGGACCACCAGCGTGTAGCCCAGGCCTTCGTGACGCACGGAGGCGTCCGGGGCATGGACCGCCACCCCTTTGCGGGCCCCGCGCCACGTGCCTTCGATGAACAGGGAATCACCTTCAACCCGGCGCTTCTGTTCCCAGAAACGGGTGATCCGGGCGTCTTTCACTTCGAAAAGGTCGGCGAAGTCCGCGTCAAGGGTGAGTTCGAGGTTGCACACCGCGGGTTCGCGGGAATGGTTGCGCACCGTGATGCGCTCTTCCATCCCGACGCCGGTCTCCCGCCGGCGTTCGACGATCAGCGGGCTGTCCGCCCGTCCCGCGAGGCGCCCCGGGCGGCCGATGAACACGCCGCGGTACGGCTCAAGGCTGCGGGCGGCCAGGGGCTCCAGGGTGACGTCGTTGACCGTCAGGCGCCAGCGGGAAATGATCCGGGTGTCGGCGTGGAAGACGCCGTGCGGGCGGTCCGAATACATGTCCCCGGCCAGGCCGGAGATGCAGAAGTTCGCGCCGTCGACGAGCGTCACGGAGGCGCCCAAAGGACCGGCAGCGGTATCGGCGTTCCATCCGGCCATGGCGGCTCCTTGACGGCGGGTCCACCGGCTACTTCGCCGGCGGTTACGGTTTGTCAGCCAAGCACGACCCTACGCCTGCCTCAGGGGCGGCGCCAGAAGGCGGCCGGCCGCTGTTTCCATGGCGGCGGAAACAGCGGCCGGTTGCGGAAGCAGCCTAGCCGGGGCGGCAATCTAGGACAGCGGTGTCACATAGGCCCCGGAAATCCCGCCGTCCACAAGGAAGGTCGATGCCGTGATGAAGGAAGCGTCGTCGCTGGCGAGGAACGCGACGGCGGCGGCCAGTTCCTCGGGTTCGGCGAACCGGCCCAGCGGGACATGGACCAAGCGGCGCGCGGCCTTCTCCGGGTCCTTGGCGAAGAGTTCCTTGAGCAGCGGGGTGTTCACCGGTCCGGGGCAGAGGGCGTTGATACGGATGCCCTGGCGTGCGAACTCGACGCCGAGCTCCCGGCTCATGGACAGCACTCCGCCCTTGGACGCGCTGTAGGAGATCTGCGAGGTGGCGGCACCCATGACGGCAACGAAGGAGGCCGTGTTGATGATGGAACCCTTGCCCTGCTCCTGCATGTACGGGATGGCGTACTTGCAGCAGTAGTACACGGAGGTCAGGTTGACTTCCTGGACACGGCGCCAGGCGTCGATTCCGGTGTCCAGGATCGAAGCATCGTCCGCGGGGGAGATGCCGGCGTTGTTGAAGGCGATGTCCACGCTGCCATACGTTTCCTTGACCTGGGCGAAGAGGTTCCGTACCTCTTCTTCGCTCGTGACATCGACCTTGACGAACAGGCCGCCGACCTCGGCAGCCGCTGCTTCGCCGGTGGTGGGATCGATGTCTGCGATGACGACGTGCGCGCCCTCCGCGGCCATGCGGCGCGCGGTGGCCAGGCCGATGCCGCTCGCGCCGCCGGTGATGACTGCGCTGCGGCCTTCGAGGCGGTTGGAAACTACTGCGTTCATTCTTGGCTCCTTGTACTTGCCTGCAGGATGGTTGGTTGTTGGAAAGGAAACGGCTCAGGCGGGGTTGGTGGAGATGAAGACGTTCTTCGTCTCGGTAAAGGCCGCCAAGGCGTCCGGACCGAGTTCGCGGCCCAGGCCGGACTGCTTGAAGCCGCCGAAAGGGGTGGAGTACCGCACCGAGGAGTGCGAGTTCACGGACAGGTTCCCGGATTCCACGCCGCGCGCAACCCGCAGGGCCCTGTCCACCTTGGAAGTCCAGATCGACCCGGAAAGCCCGTACTCGGTGTTGTTGGCGATCTTGATTGCCTCGGCCTCATCCTCGAAGGGGACCACCGAAAGGACCGGTCCGAAGATCTCCTCGGTGAAGGCGGGGTCATCGGCCTGCGGTGTCAGTACCGTTGGAGGGAACCAGAACCCCGCGCCCTCAGGAGCCTTGCCCTGGAAGGCGACCGGTGCGCCGTCGGGCACGAACGAGGACACGACCGCACGTTGCTGGGCCGAAATAAGCGGCCCCATGTCCGTGGATTCCTTGGAGGGGTCCCCCACGGCGAGGCCGAGCACCGCGGGTTCGAGCAGTTCCAGGAAGCGCTCGTATACCGTGCGCTGCACGAGGACCCGGGAACGCGAGCAACAATCCTGCCCGGCGTTGTCGAATGCGCCGCCGGGCGCGGCAGCGGCAGCCAGTTCCAGATCGGCGTCTGCGAAAATGATGTTCGAACTTTTGCCGCCCAGTTCCAGGGTCACCCGTTTCACCTGATCGGCGCAGCCGGCCATGATCCGCTTGCCCACTGCGGTGGAACCGGTGAAGACGACTTTCCGGACTGCCGGGTGCGTGACAAAGCGCTGGCCCACCACCGATCCCTTGCCGGGGACCACTTGGAACACGCCCTCGGGGATGCCGGCTTCCAACGCCAGTTCAGCCAGGCGGATGGCCGTCAGGGGAGTCGCTTCGGCGGGCTTGAGAACCACGGTATTGCCGGCAGCGAGCGCGGGGGCAAAGCCCCAGCCGGCGATCGGCATGGGGAAGTTCCACGGCACGATCACGCCCACTACGCCAAGGGGCTCCTGGAACGTGATGTCCACGCCCCCTGCCACCGGGATCTGCTTGCCGAAGTTCCGTTCCGGAGCCGCCGAGTAGTACTGCAGCACGTCCCGGACGTTGCCGGCCTCCCAGCGGGCATTTCCGATGGTGTGGCCGGCGTTCCGGACTTCCAACTGGGCCAGGTTTTCCAGATCGGCGTCGACGGCGGCGGCGAAGCGGCGCAGCAGCAGGGCCCGGTCAGCAGGAGCAACTGCCCGCCAGCTTTCGTATGCGGCCGCGGCACGGGCGATCGCTGCATCGACGTCGCTTGTGCCGGCCAGCTGTACCGATTCAATGACTTCTTCGGTGGCCGGGTTGATGACGTCAAAAACTGTGGCGGTCATGGTGTGGACATCGCTTTCGTGGTTTCGGTGATTTGCAGCGGGCGCCCGGCGCGGTAGGCGGCGGCCGCCGCTACGAAGCCGTGGAAGAGCCGGAGGTCTGCCGGATTCTGTTCCGGATGGAACTGCACCCCCAGGACCCAGCTGTCATCCTCGCTTTCCAGTGCTTGGATGGTGCCGTCAACCGAACGCGCGGTGACACGTAGCCCTGCGGGTACAGCGTCGACGGCCTGGTGGTGGTAACAGGGAGCCGTGCCGGACGTGCCCAGCAGTCCTGCGATGAGGCTCCCCGCTTCGGTGCTGAAGGCGGCCTCGCCGAACACGCCGGGAGCCGGCTGGTAGTTGGCGTCCGGGTTGATGTCCGGAATGTGCTGCACCAGCGAGCCGCCCAGGGCGACGCTTAGGAGCTGGGCTCCGCGGCAGATTGAGAACAGCGGCAGTTCCCGTGCCAGGGCCGCCCGGGTCAGGGCGGTGTCATGGACATCGCGCAACGGCTGCGGTGCTGTCAGCGGGTGCGGTGCCGCCCCGTAAAGGGACGGATCGACGTCGGGACCGCCCACCACAATCAGCCCGTCCACGAGGTCCAGTACCGATTCGTCGGTGCCGATCGGCGGCAGAAGGATGGGCGTGCCGCCCGCGGCGGCCACCGCCTCGACGTAGGTGCCGGGCAGGATGGCGGCCGTGCCTTTCCAGACTCCCCAGGATGCCTCCTGGTAGTAACTGGTCAGGGCAATCTTGGGGCGGTAGCGTTCAGAGCCGTTCGAAGCCACGGACACGCTCCCAATCTGTGATGGCGCTTTCAAAGGCGGTGAGTTCGACGCCGGCGGCGTGGACGTAGTGGTCCACCACCTCGTCTCCAAAGGCTTTGCGGGCGATGCTGCTTTCGGCAAGCAGGGCCCGGGCGTCGCGGAGGGTGGTGGGCAGCCGCTCGGCGTCGGAGTCGTAGGCGTTGCCCTTGGTGATCGCCGGCAGCGGGAGGTCGTTTTCCAGGCCGTGGATGATTGCGGCGACCAGGGCCGCTGCCGCCAGGTAGGGGTTCACGTCGCCGCCGCCCACCCGGTTTTCGGTGCGCAGCCCGGGTCCGTGTCCCACGACGCGCAGCGCACAGCTGCGGTTGTCCATTCCCCAGGCGATGGCCGTGGGGGCGAAGCTGCCCTCGACGTACCTCTTGTAGGAGTTGATGTTGGGGGCCAGGAAGTAGGCCAGCTCGCGCAGCGCCGCGAGCTGGCCGGCGATGAACCGCTCCATGACGGGGCTGAAGCCGTGTTCGCCGTCGCCCGGCAGGACCGCGTTGCCGTCAAGGTCCGTGAGGCTGATGTGGATGTGGCAGGAGTTGCCTTCGCGTTCGTTGAACTTGGACATGAAGGTGATGCTCTTGCCCTGCTGGTCTGCGATCTCCTTGGCACCGTTCTTGTAGAAGCTGTGCTTGTCGCAGGCGGCAAGTGCCTCGTCGTAGCGGAAGGTGATTTCCTGCTGGCCCAGGTTGCATTCCCCTTTGGAGGACTCCACGATCAGGCCGGCGGCTTCCATGTTGTTCCTGATGGAGCGGATCACCGGTTCGAGGCGGGATGTGGCCAGCAGGGAGTAGTCAACGTTGTACTGCGTGGCGGGGGTGAGCCCGTTGTAGTTCTTTTGCCAGGCTTGCGCGTAGGAGTCGTCGAACAGGATGAACTCAAGCTCCGTGCCGATGTGGGCTCGGTAGCCGAGTTTCTCTAGCCGTTCGAGCTGTGCCTTCAGGATCTGCCGTGGGGATGCCGCAACAGGGGTTCCGTCGGTCCACAGGACATCGCACTGCACCATCGCGGTGCCCTCCAGCCAAGGGACGCGGCGGAGCGTGGACATGTCCGGCTTCATCACCATGTCCCCGTAGCCGGTTTCCCAGGAGGACATGGCGTAGCCGTCAACGGTTTTCATCTCGACGTCCACTGCGAGCAGGTAGTTGCAGCCTTCCGCACCGTGGTCCAGGACGTCTTCGAGGAAGGAACGGGCGCCGCAACGCTTCCCCTGCACGCGGCCCAGGGCATCGGTGATGGCGACGACGACGGTGTCGATTTCGCCAGTGTCGACGAGTTCCCTGAGCGTTTCCAGCGTCAGTTGCCGGCTCTTACTTTGAGCATTCATGATGCCTCCGCGATGTGATTTCGAATAGTTGTGAATCTGGGTGCCATCAGGCCTGGAGTTCGGCTTCCGCCCGGGCCAGCTGGGCAAACTCTTCCTCCGGGGCGCCCGCGACGATCCGGTGCCGGCTGTAGAACCAGTAGTAGAGCAGTGCCGCGGCGAAGATTGCCGCGGTGATGGAGGCAGCAAAGACGTCGACGACGAATGTCGCCACGACTGCCACGGCGGACAGGACCAAGGCCACCGAGGTGGTGACGACGCCGCCCGGGGTGCGGTAGCCACGCTCGAGCAGGGGTTCCTTCCGGCGCAGGACGATGTGGGAGAGGTTGAGCAGGACGTAGGAAACGGTGGCTCCGAAGACCGCGATGTTTATCAGGAGCGCTCCGTCCTGCGTCACTGCGGCGAGCAGGAATCCAATGGTTCCCGGCACGATCAGCGCCCAGTACGGTGTCCGGCGCTTGCCGGTGAGGGACAGCCAGCGCGGAAGGTATCCGGCCCGGGAGAGCGCGAACAGTTGCCGCGAGTAGGCGTAGATGATGGAGAAAAAGCTGGCGACCAGCCCGGCGAGCCCGGCGTAGTTGATGAAATCAGCCAGCAGGCTGTTGCCGCCGTAGGCGATGCGCAGGGCCTCCGGCAGCGGGTTGTCCGAGGTGCTCATGGCCTGCGCGCCGGCCGCGCCGGGAACCAGGACCAGCATGAGGGCCCCGAATACCACCAGTACCAGCACGGACACGATGATGCCCCGCGGCATGTCCTTCTTGGGGTTGGCTGTCTCCTCGGCGGCCAGCGGCACGCCTTCCACCGCCAGGAAGAACCAGATGCCGTAGACCAAAGCGGCAAGGACGCCGCTGATGCCCATGGGAAGGAAGGCGCTCGATCCGGCCGAGCCGTCAGGGACGATGTCGAAGAGGCGGGCGGGGTCGAACTTCGGGGCCAGCCCGACGGCGGCGGCCAGCAGGGCGACCGTTGCCACTGCCGTGATGGCAAACATGAGTTTCAGGGCTTCGCCCACGCCACGGATGTGGATGCCGATGAAAATGAGGTACGTGACGAGATAGACGGGCCAGGAGTTGGTGAGCCCGAACAGTCCAAGTGCTTCGATGTAGCCGCCAATAAAAGTGGCGATCGCGGCCGGAGCGACGGCGTACTCGATCAGCACGGCAACACCGGTGGCGAAGCCGCCCAACGGGCCGAGCGCCCGGCGGGCGAAAGCGTAGCCGGCGCCGGCGGTTGGGAGTGTGGATGAGAGCTCAGCGAGGCCGAAGACCATGCAGGTGTACATGACACCCATCAGGATGAATGCGATCAGCAGCCCGCCCCAGCCCCCTTGGGCAAGGCCGAGGTTCCAGCCGGCGAAATCGCCGGAAATAACGTAGGCAACGCCCAGTCCGGCAAGGAGCACCCAACCGGCGGCGCCGCGGTTAAGCCTGCGGTGCTGCAAATATGCGTCGTCGCTGCGTGCTGTGTCTGTTGTTTCCATGTGTCTTCCTAAGAGGGGAGGAATGCAGTGGGAAAGTTCAAAGTGCAGGTTCTAAAGGACTGTTTTTAGTCCAAGGGCTGCATCACAGTCTGGGGGTGATCTGCGCCACGGTCAAGCATTTCCGTGAAAAAGGCGCCGGATATGGAAGATTGGCGCCCGGTAATGGTTTTTCTGGTGACCATTGAGGCGGGCGTGGGTAGTATGGGTCCAACATCAGCAGGTCCTGGTTCCCGCCCCGAGTGAAGAGGAGTCTCCGAGATGCAGGATTCTCCGTTCGGCCCTTCCTACCCTGTGCTTCGGCCGGTGCGTGGCGGCAACGCCTTTGAAGAGACCATTGAGCACATACTGCAGACCATCAAGCTGGGGATATTTGCTCCGTCAGAGAAGCTTCCACCTGAACGGGAACTGGCGGAAAAGCTCGGGGTTTCGCGCGCGACCCTGCGGGACGCCCTGGGCGAACTGCAACACGCCGGCTACCTGGAAGTCCAGCGAGGGCGCTACGGCGGCACCTACGTTTCGAGTGCGGCCGTTCACCGTCCCACGGAGAACCGCCCGCTGGAAGCCGCAGAGGTCGAGGACGTGCTGTTGTTCCGCGGCATCATCGAGCCGGCAGCCGCGGTGTTGTCCGCAAAAGCCGCGCTGACGGCCGCAGCGCGGCAACACCTGCAGCAGTGCCTTGCGGATTTGATGAGTGCGACGCCGGAAACCTACCGCCCGAGGGACGCACGGTTCCACATCGCCATCGCCGAATTGTCCGGCTCAGCCAGTCTGGTGGGCGCCGTGGCGGAGACACGTGCGCGGCTCAATGATCTGCTGGACCGTATCCCGCGACTGGGCACAAATCTTGAACACGCCAATGAGCAGCACGCGGATATCGCGGAGGCCATTCTCCGGGGTGATGCGGTAACTGCGGAGCGCGTCACCGTGGAACATCTGGAAGGTACCGCGTCCCTGTTGCGCGGCTTCCTGGCCTGAGGCCAGAAGGCGGCTACTTCCACCAGCTGTCGAAAATGGTGACCGGAACGGTCCGCTTGTGGCGCGTGCGCATGAACTTGTCCTCGATGACCTTGGCGACACCTTCGGGAACTTCGCGGCCCTCCAGGTAGTCGTCGATCTGGTCGTACCTCAGGCCGAGTTCGTCCTCGTCGGTGCGGCCGGGCTGGCCGTCCAGCAGGTCCGCCGTCGGGACCTTCTCCCAGATGCGTGCCGGGGCGCCCAGCTCGGCGAGCAGGGCACGGTTCTGGCGCTTGTTGAGGCCGAACAGCGGCAGGATGTCCGCGCCGCCGTCGCCGAACTTGGTGAAGAAGCCGGTGACGGACTCGGCGCCGTGGTCCGTGCCGATCACCAGGTAGTTGTGTTCGCCGGCCAGGGCGTACTGGGCCACCATGCGGATGCGGGCCTTGGTGTTGCCTTTGTGGAAGTCCGAAATGGCCGCGCCGGCGGTCTTCTCGAATTCGTCCTCGATCCCGTCAACGCCGGCCGAAATGTTGAAGGTCCACTCGGTCTTGGCCTGGATGAAGTCCAGGGCGGCTTGAGCGTCTTCTTCGTCGTGCTGGGTGCCGTACGGCAGCCGGACGGCCACGAAGTTGGCCTCCACGCCTTCGCTTTCCAGTTCCTCCACCGCCAGCTGCGCAAGGCGTCCGGCCAGCGAGGAGTCCAGGCCGCCGGAGATGCCCAGCACGAAGCCCTTGGTATGGGTGGCCTTGAGGTATTCCTTCAGGAAGGTGACGCGCCTGCGCACCTCCTCGGCAGGATCGATCCGGGGCTGGACGCCCATTTCCTCGATGATCTTCGCCTGGAGTTTGCGCATGCCACCAAGACTAGCCAGCCGCGTCCGCCGGGCTCAACTGTGGCGCGCGCTGTCACGAACCAAGACGAAGGAGGAACGCCGGGCTAGTACAGGAACACCGGCAGCCACTCGCGGTCGTGGGCGTGCACCAGGGCCAGGAACAGCACCAAATCGAAGAGCAGGTGCACGGACACCACATAGGTCAATGACTTGGTGAGCTTGAAGGTGTAACCCTGAAGGATCGCGAACGGGAAGGTCAGGAGGGGTCCCCACGCCTGGTAGCCGATCTCCCAAAGGAACGACGAGAAGATCACGGCCTGCAGGAGGTTGGCCAGCCAGTCCGGAAAGTGCCGCCGCAGCAGGGTGAAGGCCGTGCAGATGAAGAACAGCTCATCCCAGATGCCGACGCCGTTGACGCCGAGGAAGAGCCTCCAAAAGATGGCCGGGTCCGAGGCATCCGGCCAGTTCCTGTAGACGCCCGTGCCGATCAGGTAGGCGGGCAGGATGAAGTACCCCAGCGCCACCACGCCGATCAGGTAGAGCCTCGCCGCCAAAGGCCAGGGGCGCCCGGTGTTCACGGGGAACCTAATAACCTTCTCGCGGTACGCGAAGCGCGAAACCAGCCAGGGAACCAGCACGGCCAGCGCCAGGGCGCCGCCCATCAGGGCCATGTGGCGCAGGCTGAGATCGGCGTTCAGGGGCACCAGGCTGATGATGACCATGCCGGCCGCCACCAGCCCCAAATCCCGCAGCAGCTCCCGGTCGACTAATGCTGCCGTCGCCAGGCCCAGGGCCAGCAAGACGTATCCGGGGACGTCTTGTTGGAGCGCGAACAACGGCACCGCGGACGCGGACAGGAGGGTCGCCGGCAGTAGTTTCCAGCTAAGCGCGGTCCGGGGTGTTCCCGTCGGGATGGATGGCACCTTTCCAGCATGTCAGGGTCGCGGGGTGTGCGGCCTGAAATGTTGGACACGCCAGTCTAAACCGCGCCAGTCTAAACTAGGAGCCATGACTCCCGTTGCTGACGCCTCCGCTGCCCGTGCCCGCCTGCTTGAACTCATCAAGGAACTGGCGGTGGTCCGCGGCAAGGTGATCCTGTCCAGCGGCAAGGAAGCGGACTACTACATCGACCTGCGCCGCATCACCTTGCACCACGAGGCCTCCAAGCTGGTGGGCCAGGTCATGTTGGACATGATCGACGACGCCGGCATTCAGCTCGAGTGCGCCGGGGGCCTCACCATGGGAGCCGACCCCGTCGGTACCGCCGTGATGCACGCCGCTGCCGACGCCGGCCGTGCCGTGGACGCCTTCGTCGTCCGCAAGGCGCAGAAGTCCTACGGCATGGGCCGCCAGGTGGAAGGCCCCTCCGTGGAAGGCCGCAACGTGGTGGTCTTGGAAGACACTTCCACTACCGGCGGCTCGGCGCTGACCGCCGTCGAGGGTGTCCGCAACGCAGGCGGCAACGTCGTGGCAGTGGCTGTGATCGTGGACCGCAACACCGGTGCCAAGGAAAAGATCGAAGCCGAAACCGGCGTTCCCTACCTGTACGCCTTCAGCAAGGACGAGCTCGGCCTGAACTAGAGGCGGGGCAGGCTGTCAATTCCCCTGGTTCGCGTCAGGAGCTTCAATTCACGTACCACGCCTTCGATTTCAGCTGACCGTGAACCCGGCATGGGCTTGGCGGTTTGCTTCCCGTCATGCCCCGTGTCGCGGGGGAGTGCGCCGTACGGGCGGCTGCACGCGCCCGTCGCCAATTTGAGGGGCTGCAGCGGAATTCGGAGAACGGGTCGTGGAAGATCAGCTCCGCACGGTCCGCCGTCAAAATGCCGCTCCGAGCTGGATGTGGATGGCCAGTGTGACTGCTGCCAAGGCCACGAGTGCGACAAAGGATTCGGCCAGGTATCCGCTGTCGGCCTTCCGCCGGCGGGTGAGTGCGCGCCGACTCCGGGGCCGGCGGGGCCGGCGTGCGTATGCGACCGAGGTGGAACTTGTCAGGATGCCGGCCGCGACAAGAACGATCACGGCGATCATTGCTTCGCTTCGAGGGCAATCATCAGATCGTAGTCGTCCTCGATGTGGAAAAGCCGGCGGTGGCCGATGTCGTCGATCACCCAGATGGTGTGGCCATCTTCAGTCCGGTCATCGATGGAGCCATGGTGGCAAGGAACTCCATCCTGGCTCAGGATGACAAGGTCGCCCCGCTCGAGGGATTTCCAGAGGGATGTGTGACTGCTTTGTCGCACGTTGATCTACCTTTCTGATGCTTTTGACGCGTGGCTTCGCGGGGAGGGGCGAAGCGGCCGCGGCGCCTGCGCGGGCCAGGCCGCGGGAAGACGAGATCGCGGAAAACCAGTCTATCGTCGATTGTTGACAATTTGAAGGGGTTTTGGGCGATTGCCGGCGCCGTGGCGCCTGCTTGTGGACGCCAATCAGCAGGAGAAGGGGTCCTATGCGCCGAGCGCTTTGTCATGCTGCGCGGTCAGGTCCTCGACGGCCTGTCCCAGGTGGCGCTGGATGGCCTTGAGGAGTTCCTTCTTGTTTCCGCTTGCAAGCAGATCAAGGAGGAGTTGGTGCTCTTCGACAAGCGCATCCGGCCTGGGATAGGAAACGGCGAGGTTGAGGATGCACATCCTGGATTCGGCGGCCAGGGTTCTGTAGATCCGTACGAGGCGGGAGTTTCCGGTGCCGGCCACGAAGGCTGTGTGGAATTCCATATCCAGCCGCGCGATCGCCTGCCAGTCCGAAACGGCCACCTGCTTGGCCATCTCGCCAAGAACTTTCTGAAGGACCCCGCACGTTTCGCTGACGCGTTCAGGGGCGGCGGCGAGGAGCTCCTCTGCGGCTGTCGACTCCAGGGCTTCACGGACCGCGTAGACTTCCCGGATGTCCTGGGAAGTCAGCTCCCGGACGAATACGCCGCGGTTGCGCTTGTTGATCAGGATTCCCTCTTGGCTTAGCCGCTGCAGTGCTTCGCGGACGGGACCCCTCGACGTGTTCAACTGCGCGGCCAGGACGGACTCGTTGATTTGCTGGCCCGGGCTGAACACGCCTGCCACGATCTGCTCGCGCAGCTGATCAGCAATCAGCTGCGCAGTGGGTCGTCCTTCCATGACAAAGGCATTTTCGGTTATTGCCTCGGACATCGCCTCAACTCCCTCGCCTGGATCCTGTGTCGGGACGCACGGCAATCGGATAGCCTGCCATCCTGGATGCGTGTTGTAGACAGTTTACAGAAGAGGGAGCCTCGTGTTCGGTCAGGCCGCCGTCGTTTTACGGGCAGCGCCTTCCTGCGCGGTAAGGGCACCCCGCCTGGCCTTGCGGGGAAGCACTGAAGTTGCGCGGGCGTATTTCTGCTCGAGCTTGGACTGCGGGTAGCTCAGCAGCAGGGTCATTACCAGGTACCAGAGGCTGGCGACGATCAGCAGCGGGATGGTTTCGTAGGTGCGGGCGTAGATGAGCTGGGCGCTTTGGAGCAGTTCGGCCACGCCCAAGACACTGACGAGGGAGGTTTCCTTGAACATGCCGATCACCTGATTGCCGGTGGCCGGGATGATGGAGGGCATCGCCTGCGGGATGATCACCTTGCGCATTTTGGTGGCAGTACTCATACCAAGCGAGTCAGCGGCTTCGATCTGGCCCTTGCCGACGGCGGCGAAACCGCCGCGGATGATCTCGGCCATATAGGCGGCCTCATTGAGGCTTAGCCCGATCAGGGCTGCAGTGATAGGGCCCATTAGCGCGTTGGTGTCGACGGCCGCGCTGATGTTGGTGAAGGGGATGCCGATGGTCAGGTCGGGATAGAGAGCGGCGATGTTGAACCAGAAGATGAGTTGCACCAGGACCGGAGTTCCACGAAACAAGGTGATGTAGACGGCTGCGGTGGCGGCAATCGGTTTGATGCCTGAGGATCGCATGATGGCAAGCCCCAGCCCCAGGGCCGTTCCCAAGGCCATGCTGGCGATCGTGAGGAAGATCGTGAGCATGAGTCCGCGGAGGACCGTTTCATGGGTGAAGTATCTGGCGACTACGTGCCACTTGAAGTTCGGATTGGTGGAGACGGAATACAGGATGCCGACCGCCAGGAGGGAGCAGGCGGCCCATGCCACGTATTCAAAGAGGCTTCGGCGCTTCAGCCTTGGCTTGAGCGCAGGGTCCGTTCTACTCATTCTGGTGTCACATCCTTGATGGAACTTTGCAGCCTGGACGTATCTGCTAATTGAGTTTGGCCTCGGTGATGGCGCCTGACTCCAGGCCCCAGGTGTCCAGGGACTTCTTGTATTCCGGGCTCTCGAGGACCGACTGGATGGCCTTCTGCAGGGCCGGGGTTAGCGGCGAGCCCTTCTTCAGGCCGATTGCCGTCACATCGCTGGAGCCGACGTTCACGCGGCCGAGGAGGTCGAAGGATTCCGGTTGCTGCTTGGCAGCCCATCCCAGGGCGGTGGTGTCGTAGAGGATCCCGTCAATCCGCTTGGAGTGCAGCTGGGTCAGGGCTTCCTGGACGTTGGGCAGGGTTACGGCGTGGATCTCGGGCTGGCCCTTGGACGTGCAGGTCTGCTCGGACAGGGCCGGGAGGCGCTTGAGCTGGCCGGTTGAGCCGGCGGTGACGGCGATGTTCTTGCCGCACAGGGTCTCCATGGTCAGTTTCAGCGGGTTGCCCGCGGCCACGGCCACCGAGCTGCCGGCCTTGAAGTAATCGATCATGTCCAGCACTGCGAGACGTTCTTCGGTCTTGGACATCGTGGTGGCCGTGAAGTCATACCGGCCGCCGTCGATGCCGGGAATGATGGTGTCGAACGCCGTGTTCTCGAACTTCAGCTTCAGGCCGAGCTTCTTGGCGACGAGCCGGGCGATGTCCGGGTTCAGGCCGATCGGGGTGGTGTTGTCTTCGGCCAGGAACGTCGTGGGTGGATAGTGGAGGTCCATGGCCACCGTCAATTCGCCCTTGTCCTTGTAGGACTGCGGCAGCAACGCCACCGCGGCGGGGTCAGCCTGGATGCCCTCCGAGATATCCGCCGTGTTCTGCGTCTTGGGGATTTCGGTGGCCGAGTCTTGAGGGCTGGCAGCCAAACCGCCGCAGGCGGTGAGAGCGAGCAGGATGGCAAGCCCCGCACCCCTTTGGATCTTGCGCATGGTTTTCATGGTGCGTCCCTTCGGGTGGTTGAACGCTCGCCCAGCTGTCTGTGATCTACGTCTCAATCTACTAAGGTAAGGGAACTTCCGCGCTGTTCGATTGACAACAATTGAGCATAAAAAATCGAAAGGCACTTTCCCCGTACGGAAGCCGGGTGCGCCCGTCATTGTTGTCAATGCCATCTGGAGGTGACAAGTTTCCGGCGTCCTGCATGGAAAACCGGCAGCGGCGGGCGGTCGGGGCAGTTGGGGTTATGGTGTGAAGCGCGCTTCCGGAGCGGGAACCGAAGCTATGGAGGCAAGTCGGTCCCAGTCCTGCTTTGAGTGGGAGAAAAGGTAGTCCCGGGCCTCGGGGTACTGGATTGCTCGCCATTCCGTGATTAGGGCTCGCAGGAGGAGCCGCGCGGGGGCGGCGGCTGACAAGGCTTCCAACTCATGCGCAGGAAGCGGGCGGACGCTTCGGTACCCGTCCATGAGGTGGAGTGCGTCGTCCCAGGGCCTTTCCGGATCGACTCCAAGGTGATTGGCCATGGCGACGCTTATGTCGAAAATGACCGGTGTCCGCACCACATCCCCGAAATCGATGATTCCAGTCACATACCGTGGGTCCTCCGGGTCGACCAGAACGTTGAAGGGACTGAAGTCGCCGTGGACCACCTGGGTGGTGAGGGTGTCCAGAAGTGGAACCACCTTTTCGTCGAACTGGTCGAAAATCGGCTCGGCAAGCGAACGCTTTGCTCCCTCTTCGACGTATCCGAGCAGGGGCCGCATGCGGTGGAAATGCTTGAGGTCCCACATGAGGATGCGGCTGGCCCGTGGATGTTCGAAGTCACTCAAAGCGATGGACAACCGCGCCAGCGTGGCCCCGCACACCTGGAGCTGATCGGCTGTGGGGGCTTGGTCGGCCAGAAGGCGGCCGGGCACAAAGCGCATCACGCGAAGTACGCGGTTGTGCAGGCCCTCATCTTCCGGTATTTGGATTTCAGGTTTTCCGCCCAGGGTTCTGACGAGACGCTGTACCGGTAGATCAGGGGCGGCGTGTTCCAGGTACGCCATGCACGTCGTCTGCAGGTTGACGATCTGTGGATCTTCCTGAGGTGAGGAGAGTTTGACCAGGTAAGTCTCCTTGCCGTCCTCGAGGCGGAACGTCTCGTCCTTCTCCGTCGGGATATGGACAAGGGTTCCGCTGAGGCCGTAGAGCAGCTCAAGAAGCTGCAACACAGTGGCTTCGCCGAGCGGGGCCTGCCGCACCAGGAGTCCGCTCTCCGCCGCGGCGGCCTTAATGAATTCCGAGTTGGTTCTGACATCCATGTCGGGGCTCCTGCCGATGCTGGAGGCTACTGAGGCGGGGGCCTCGGAAGGTAGCCAAAATCTTCACTGCTCAACTGTTCAACAGTATGACAGGAGGTGCGCTGCAGGGCAAAGGCTGTTTGCTGCCGTTGAAGTGTATGCGAGTGGACGCGGCGCTAGTCGGCCGTGTGCCTCGCGGAAATGATGTGCCGAATGGCCTCGCGATATTCGATGATGGTATCTCTTACGACGTTTTCCGCCAGGACGGGATCGTGCGTGTCAAGTGCGGTGATGATTCGCTGATGCTCAGCCTCCAGTGCATCGGGATCATCGTATTCATGTTTTTCCAGGGAAAGGATGAGCATGAAGTACCTGAGTTCCGTGACTAACTGCCGGTAGAAGGCGGTCAGCTTCCTGCTTCCCAGGAGATTGACTACAGCCGTATGGATCGCAAGGTCCTTTTCCACGATCTTGAAGGGATCGCCGGTTTTGAGGACTGCGCGGAACTCTTCCATCGCGGCGTGGACTTCGGCTAGCGAAGTGTCCTCGGAAAGGCTTCGAGCGGCCGTGGCCTCCAAGTGGAGGCGTGCGTTATAGACGTCCATGATTTCGGCGTCTGTCGGATCCCAGACCACCGCCCCGTGATTCGCGCGGTGCCGCACGAGTCCGCCTGCTTGAACGATCCGGACGGCCTCGCGGATCGTGTTCCGGGACAGTTTCAAGTTTTCGGCCAGCACGCTCTCCCGCAACCGTTCACCGGGCTTCAGCCTGCCGTCCAGGATCATGGCCGTCAGGCCATCAGCGACCTGTTGCACCGTCGAAGAATGGGCAATTTCGATCTGCTGAACCATCCCTACATCGTACTCCGTTGAACTGTAGGGCAGTTGAGCATTCCTGTCGGACAGACCGAGGTGTCCCTTCGGATTTGGGCCCGTGAGGGGCTGAAGACTGCATCCAGCCAGGCCTGGGGAGGAGCCCCGTACAGCAAAAGGCTCCGGGGGCCTTGCGCTCTTGGGGCGGGTTAAACGAAAACGGCCGTTGCAAGCCCGGCAGACCCGGTATTGCAACGGCCGTTGGTAACAGCGCAGGGTTGGCCTTTGGCTAGGCAGTGCCTTCCTGATCCGGTTGTCTTTCAGTCAGATCCTCGACGGCTTTTTGCATGTGCCGTTTGATCGCCCGGAGAAGGCCCTTCCGATCACCCGCTTCGAGGAGATCCAGCAGGTTTTGGTGTTCCCCGACCAGGACGTCTGCCCGAGGATAGGAAACTTCCAGGTTGAGGATACACATCCTCGATTCGGCCGCCAGAGTTTTGTAGATCCGGATCAAACGTGAATTTCCCGTGCCGGCAACGAAGGCGGAGTGGAACTGCATGTCCAGCCGCGCAATCGCTTGCCAGTCGGAGACGGCTACTTGCTTCGCCATTTCGCCGACGATCTCCCTCAGGACTTCACAAGTGTCCTTGACCCGTTCCGGGCTACCGTCCAGCAGCGTGTTTGCGGCAGCTGATTCGACGGATTCACGGACCGCATAGATCTCTTGGATGTCGTCGGTCTCCAACTCCATGACGAACACTCCACGATTGCGATGGCTGACGAGTATCCCTTCCTGGCATAAGCGCTGCAAGGCTTCCCGGAGCGGGCCCCTGGACGTGTTCAGTTGGCCCGCAATCACGGATTCGTTGATCTGCTGCCCGGGGCGGAAGGTCCCCTGGACGATCTGTTCCCGCAACTGGTCTGCGATCAGCTGTGCAGTTGGCCTTCCTTCCAGTACAAAAAGTCCTTCCGGTGCCGCCATCGACATCCCCCTCATCTCGCTCTTCACTATCTACATGCGTGTTACACAGCTATTGCGGTGTATTTGGTTTCAAGAAATTCCTCGATACCTATCTTGCCGCCTTCGCGTCCCAGGCCTGATTGCTTGACGCCGCCGAAGGGTGCGGCCGGGTTGGACACCAAGCCGGTGTTCAGCCCGACCATGCCCACTTCCAGTTCCGCGGAGAAGCGCAGGGCCTTGTCCATGTTCTCGGTGAACACGTAGCCCACGAGTCCCCATTCGGTGTCGTTGGCCAGCCGGAGGACTTCGTCCTCGCTGTCGAAGGCGGTGATGGCAGCGACGGGCCCGAAGATTTCGGTGCTCATCAGGTCCGCGTCCAGGGGAACGTCGGTGAGCACCGTGGGGGTATAGAAGTAGCCGGGTCCTTCCGGGCGGCTTCCGCCGGTGAGGATCCGCGCACCCTTGGAGACGGCGTCCGCGACGAGGCTTTCAACCTTGTCCAGGCCCTTCTGCTCGATGACGGGTCCGACGTCGGTTCCGGCCAGGGCGCCGTTGCCCACCCGCAGTTCGGAGATCTTCTTGGCGAACTTCTCGCCGAATTCCCCGGCCACGGAACGATGGACGAAGAAGCGGTTGGCAGCAGTGCAGGCCTCGCCCATGTTGCGCATCTTCGCCTTCATGGCGCCGTCGACGGCCTTTTCGATGTCCGCGTCGGCCAGGACGATGAACGGGGCGTTGCCGCCCAGTTCCATCGAGGAACGCATCACATTGTCCGCAGCCTGGCGCAGCAGGATCTTGCCCACTTCGGTGGAACCGGTGAAGCTGACCTTCCGGGCGATGCCGCTGCCCATCCACGTTCCCACCACGGCCGAAGCGCTGGCGGTGGTGACGACGTTCAGGACGCCGTCGGGAAGGCCTGCTTCCCGGAAGATCTGCACCAAGGCAAGGGAGGTCAGCGGCGTGAGTTCGGCGGGCTTGAAGACCATGGTGCAGCCGGCGGCCACGGCCGGGGCTATTTTGCGCGCGCCCATGGCCAGCGGGAAGTTCCACGGGGTGACCAGCACGCAGGGACCCACCGGTTCCTTGGTGATCATGATCCGGGTGTTGCCGTCCACGGAGGTGGCGTGGTCCCCGCCGATGCGCACGGCTTCCTCGGAGAACCAGCGGAGCATGTCGGCGCCATAGGCCACCTCGCCCTTGGCCTCGGCCAGGGGCTTGCCCATTTCCGCTGTCATGATCGCGGCCAGCCGGTCGGTGTTGGCAACAACCAGTTCAAAGGCCCGCCGGAGGATGTCGGCACGCTCACGCGGGGTGGACTTGCCCCACGCTGCCTGGGCGCGGCCGGCGGCCTCGATGGCAGCCTGGGCTTCCTCCGGGCCGCCGTCTGCCACGTGGGCGATGATTTCATGGGTGGCCGGATTCTCCACCGGGAAGGTGGCGCCTCCGGCGGCCTTCTGCCAGGCGCCATCGATGAACAGGTCGGTATGCAGTCCCGAAGGGTCGAATGAGGTGCTCATGTCACACTTTCAATGGTCGAAGGGGCTAGATGGCGGCGGTCTTGAGGGCCTGGGTGAATCTGGTCAAGCCAGTCTGGATCTCATCGCTGCTGACGTTCAGGGCAGGGATGATGCGGATGACGTTTCCGTGCGCACCGCAGGTGAGCAGGAGGAGTTCTTCCGGAATGGCTGCCTGCTGGACGGCGAGGGCGGTTGCTGCGTCAGGGGTCCCGTCTGCCGCGGTGAATTCGATTGACTGCATCAGGCCTCGGCCCCGCACATCCCCGATGGTCGTGAACTGGCCCTTGAGGCTCTCCAGCCCGGCGCGCAGTTCATCGCCGCGGACCAGGGCGTTCTGGACCAGGTTCTCGCGCTCAATGACGCCAAGGGTTGCGACGCCGGCGGCAGCCGCGACTGCGTTTCCGCCGTAGGTTCCGCCTTGGGAACCGGGCCATGCCTTGCCCATCAATTCCGTGGAGGCTGCGATGGCTGAGATGGGGAAACCGCTGGCGAGGCCCTTCGCGGTGATGATGACATCCGGGGTGACCCCCGCCCAATCGTGTCCCCAGAACTTCCCTGTGCGTCCGACGCCGGCCTGGACCTCATCGACGATAAGTACGATTCCGTGTTTGTCGGCACGCTCCCGCAGGCCCTGCAGGAAGCCTACCGGGGTAGGGATGTAGCCGCCGTCGCCCAGGACCGGCTCGATGATGAAACCGGCCGTGTCCGCCGGGCTGCTGATACTGGCCAAGAGCTGGTCCAGTTCCTTCAGGGCGAAGGTAACAGCGGTCTCCTCGTCCCAGCCGTAGCGGTAGGCGTGCGGGAAAGGCGCGATGTGAACACCGCTCATCAAGGGGGAGAAACCGGAGCGGAACTTGGTTCCGGCAGTGGTGAGGGACGCGGCGCCCACGGTGCGGCCGTGGAAGCCGCCGTGGAAGGAGATGATGTTGGGCCGTCCCGTAGCCATGCGGGCCAGGCGGACGGAGGCCTCCACGGCCTCGGAACCGGACGTGGCGTAGAAGACGCTGTCCAGCCCCGAGGGGAGGAATTCTCCCAGCCGTGCCGTGAGCTCGAGCAAGGGCTTGTGCATCACGGTGGTGTACTGCGCATGGACAATCTTTCCCACCTGGTCACGCGCTGCCGCGACGACGTCAGGGTGGCAGTGACCAGTGCTGGTGACGCCGATTCCCGTCGTGAAATCCAGATACTTCTTGCCGTCGGTTGCATAGATCCAACTGCCGAGGGCGTGGTCGACGACGACGGGCGTCGCCTGCTTGAGGATGGGACTGAGAGTTGCCATGGCTTCATGCTTTCTTATGAACTGTAGATTGTCAACAATTCGCGATCCGTGGGATCGCGGATGGTAGTCAGCTGGTCCTGAACCGTTCGGGGCGGACGAAGTCCAAGTAATCGAAGGTCTGTTTGCCGAGGGCCTCTTGGGCGGCGATTTCACCGAATCCGGTGGCGTTCTTGAAACCGCCTCCGGAGAAGCCCGTGGCTGTATAGATCCTGCTGCCTTGGTGGATGGGGCCCAGGAGGGGGTTGTTGTCCTTGGTGAAGAGGTCGGGGAAGGCATCGGAGCGGACAATGGCGGGGTCCAGGCCGGGGAAGAATTCGGTGACGGTGTCGGTGGTCTCTGCGATTTCGGCCTCGGTGAGTTCCCGCGGGACGTTGCCGGCGTCCGGGGTTGGTTTGCCGCGGCCGTCCAGGGTGGCTTTGACGGTGACGCCGTCCACTGCCGGTGCCCCGTACATGGAGCGGTCCTCGTAGATGCGGATGAAGATGGGGAATTTCTCCGGGGTGTACTGGGCGCCGTCGCGGGCGACGAACCAGGTCAGGAAAATCCGTTTCGTCTCCGTGGCTGCTTTGAGATAGTCGGGCATGAGCCGGCGGGACCATCCGCCGGAGGCGATGATGACGTTCTCGTAGGTCCAGGACTTCTCGCCGGAGGTGAGGGTCACGCCGCCCTCGGTTTCGGTGATGCTGTCGATGGGGGTGCTGGTGTGGATCGTGGCGCCGTTGGCGCGGGCGGCGGTGACGGCGGCGGTAACGGCACGGTCGGTGCGCAGGGCGCCGGCATGCGGATCGTAGACGGCGATGTCATCGGGCCGGAGGTTGTGCTGGGGATAGCGCGCGGCCAGTTCCTCGTGGGTGAGGACCTGGTGGTCGGCGCCGGTGGCGCGGGTGGTTTCCAAGACGGCGTTGAGGTAGGGGCCGTTGGCAGTGCCGATGGACAGGCCGCCGCAGCGGGTGAGGATTTCCTGTCCGGTTTCTGCTTCAAGTTCCGCCCAGAGGGCGCGGGAGCGTTCCAGGATCGGGTAGTAGCCGGGGTTGCCGCGGTAGACCATGCGGAAAAGGCGGGTGTCCCCGCCCACGGCACTGCGTCCGTGGGCGGGAGCGGCCGCTTCGAATCCTGCCACCGAGTCGGTCAGGCGGGACGCTTGCCACAGGGCCATGCTTCCGATGCTGCCCAGCCCGATGACGGCGAGCTTTCCGTCCATCAGAGGACCTTTTCCAGGAAGGAGCGTGTGCGGGCTTCCTTGGGGTTGCCCAGGACCTCGCGGGCGTCGCCGCGTTCAACGACGTAGCCCTCGTCCATGAAGAGCAGGGAGTCGGAGACCTCGCGGGCGAAGCCCATTTCGTGGGTGACCACGACCATGGTCATGCCCTTTTTGGCGAGGTCCTTCATGACCGCGAGGACTTCGCCGACTTTTTCGGGGTCCAGGGCGGAGGTGGGTTCGTCGAAGAGCATGATTTCCGGGTCCATGGCCAGGGAACGGGCGATGGCCACTCGTTGCTGCTGTCCGCCCGAGAGCTGGGCGGGGTACTTGAACCCGTGGCCGTCAAGACCGACGCTGGCCAGCAGCTCGTCCGCCCGGGCGGCAGCCACCTTCTTGTCCACGCCTTTGACCAGCACCGGGCCGGACATGACGTTTTCCTGGGCGGTCATGTTCGGGAAGAGGTTGAACTGCTGGAAGACCATGCCAACCCTGGTGCGCTGGGCGGCCAGTTTCTTGCGGCTCAGGGCGTGGTAGGCGGTCTCGGTTTCGTGGTAACCGAAGGTTTCGCCGTTGACCTTCAGGACCCCGAGGTCCACCGTCTCCAGGCCGTTGATACAGCGCAGCAGGGTGGATTTGCCGGAGCCGGACGGGCCGATGATGCAGCAGACTTCGCCGCTGGCGACGTCCAGGTCGATGTTCTGCAGGACCGTCTTGTGTCCGAAGGATTTGCGGATTCCGCGGGCGTGAATGGTGCCGTCGGTGCTCATCGGGCTGCGCCTTCCGGTTGGGCAACCCGTTTGGCCTTGCGGGGCAAAGTGGAGGTTGCGCGGGCGTATCGTTTCTCGAGCTGGGCCTGTGGGTAGCTCAACAGCAGGGTCATCACCAGGTACCAGAGGCTGGCGACAATCAGCAGCGGAATGGTTTCGTAGGTGCGGGCATAGATCAGCTGGGCGCTTTGGAGCAGTTCCGCGACGCCGAGCACGCTGACCAAGGAGGTTTCCTTGAACATGCCGATGAACTGGTTGCCGGTGGCGGGGATGATCGAGGGCATCGCTTGCGGGATGATGACCTTGCGCATCCGCATGCCTGCGCTCATGCCCAGCGAGTCGGCGGCCTCAATCTGACCCTTGCCGACGGCCGAGAAACCACCGCGAATGATCTCGGCCATGTACGCGGCTTGATTGAGGGTCAGGCCCACCAGGGCCGCGGTGATCGGACCCATGATCGCGTTCGTGTCCACCGCCGTGCCGATATCGGTGAACGGGATCCCGATCCTCAGGTCCGGGTAGAGCGCAGAGATGTTGAACCAAAAGATCAGCTGCACCAGCACCGGGGTGCCGCGGAACAAGGTGAGGTAGAGACCGGCGGCAATGGACACCGGCTTCACGTGCGAGGCCCTCATGACGGCCAGGGCAAGGCCGAGCAGTGTTCCCAGGGCCATGCTCGCGACCGTCAGGAAGACAGTGAGCATCAGACCGCGCAGGATCGACTCGGCGAAGAAGTACTTTCCGACGATGCCCCATTTGAAGTTGGGATTTGTCAGGACCGAGGCGAGGATCCCGAGGCCGACGAGAATGCTCAGGACCCATCCGGCGTACTCGGTGGGAGTCCGAAGCCGAAGCCGCGGCTTGAGGGCTGCATCGATGCCGCTCATCGTTTCACTTCCTTTGCTGATAGCTGTGACCATGGAGGCGCCCCCTAGTTGAGCTTGGCGTCGGTGATGGCTCCGGACTCCAGGCCCCAGGTCTCCAGGGACTTCTTGTACTCCGGCGTCTCAAGGACGGACTGGATGGCCTTCTGCAGGGCCGGGGTCAGCGGCGAGCCCTTCTTGACACCGATTGCCGTCACATCGCTGGAGCCGACGTTCACCCGGCCCAGGAGGTCGAAGGACTCCGGCTGCTGCTTGGCAGCCCAACCCAGGGCGGTGGTGTCGTAAAGGATCCCGTCAATCCGCTTGGAGTGCAGCTGGGTCAGGGCCTCCTGGACGTTGGGCAGGGTTACGGCGTGGATCTCGGGCTGGCCCTTGGACGTGCAGGTCTGCTCGGACAGGGCCGGGAGGCGCTTGAGCTGGCCGGTTGAGCCGGCGGTGACGGCGATGTTCTTGCCGCACAGGGTCTCCATGGTCAGTTTCAGCGGGTTGCCCGCGGCCACGGCCACCGAGCTGCCGGCCTTGAAGTAATCGATCATGTCCAGCACCGCGAGCCGTTCTTCGGTCTTGGACATCGTGGTGGCCGTGAAGTCATACCGGCCACCGTCAATGCCCGGCACGATCGTGTCGAACTTCGTGTCCTCGAACTTCAGCTTCAACCCCAGCTTCTTCGCGATCAGCCGGGCAATGTCCGGGTTCAGGCCGATGGCGGTGGTGTTGTCTTCGGCAAGGAACGTCGTGGGCGGATAGTGCAGGTCCATGGCCACCGTCAGCTCGCCCTTGTCCTTGTAGGACTGCGGCAGCAACGCCACCGCAGCCGGGTCAGGCTGGATGCCCGCCGAGATGTCAGAGGTGTTGGAGGTCCTCGAGTCCTGGGCGTCGTTGCTGGCCGCAGCGCCACAGGCGCTCAGGGCCATCAGCACTGCAAGCCCGGTAGCAGCAGTCTTGATCTTGCTTGTGGTCTTCATGGTGCGTCCCTTCCAAAAATGGGTTTCAGGTGAAGTTGGTTCCGCCGAACGAGGATCTTCGCGGGGGCTTCCGAGTGGCGTCGTCGTCCGCCAGGTGGCCCGCCCACAGCATTAATCGGGGAGGATGGAATCAGTTGCTGTGATGCGGATCTCGTTCTGCATCCAATGCAATGCAACTCCCTCGATCGCAGATTGTCAACAATCGACGATAAGTAAATTCTTTGGCGGCCCTCACATGAGAAAGGCTCTCAACAAGAACTGTTGACAATCTACAATTTCGGAGCCTACAGTCAAAGTATCTGGTTCTCGACGTCCAAGAATCTCCCGCCCACACGAAGTGAAACGGGACGGCGGACCTCCGGACGTCCCGCAAAAGTCATCTAGGAACGGACGAATTATGGCAACGACGAACTCACGGCCGAAGTACATCTCCTTCGATATCTACGGCACCCTGATCAACTGGAACTCTGATGCCGTTACCCGCCGGCTGCTGGATGGCCGCCTGCCCGAAGAGCAGTGGCCTGCGTTCAAGAAGGTGTTCCGCGGTTACCGCTTCGACGCGGTCCTTGATTACGCGCCGTACGAGGAGATCCTCCAGAGCTCGTTCGACCGCGTCTGCAAGTACTTCGGCATTGGGCCGACCCCGAACGCGGGCGCAGAGCTCGCTGACGCTGTACGCAGCTTTGGCGCCCACGACGACGTGCCGGCACCGCTGAAGCTCATGGGCGAGAACTTCCAGCTGGTTGCCCTGTCCAACGCCGACGACAGCTTCCTGGAGATCAGCATCCCCAAGCTCGGCGCCGACTTCCACGCCGTGCTGACCGCCGAGCAGGCCCAGGCCTACAAGCCGCGCTACCAGGCCTTCGAGTACATGCTCGACACCCTGAACGCCAAGCCGGAGGATTTCCTGCACATCTCCTCGCACACCCGCTACGACATGCACCCGATGCACGACATGGGCTTCCGAAACCTCTGGATGCTGGACCGTGGCTACGACCCCATCGGCCCGGGCTACGACCTCAACGTTGTGAAGTCCCTGGACGAGATCAACAAGCACCTCGGTCTCTAAACCGACGTCGAGACGAAAGATCACACCATGAAACTTGTTCCTTATTGGCTGGACACAGCCGAGCCTTCCGGTGACTACCGGCGCACCCCAGTGCCGGAGAACGTCGACGTCGCGATCATCGGTGCCGGCTTTACCGGCCTCTCCGCCGCGCTTGAGTTCGCCCAGCAGGGCGCGAGCGTTGCGGTCTTCGAGCGCCACACCGTCGGCTGGGGCGCGTCCGGCCGCAACGGCGGCATGGCCACCACCGGCCTGGCCATCGGCTTCAGCACCGCGGTCAAGCGCTACGGCGAGGCCCGCGCCGTCGAGTACTTCCGCGAGTACAACGACGCGATCGAGAGCATCGAGAAGATCGTCCATGACCACGCGATCGACTGCGACTTCAACCGCTTCGGCAAGCTCTCGCTGGCCTACCACGAGTCGCACAACGACGGCTTCCGGAAGTCCCAGGAGCTCCTGGCCAAGCTCGTGGACCACCACGTCGAGGTGATTCCGAAGTCCGAGATCCATTCCGAGATCGGCACGGACTTCTACAAGGGCGCCATGATGGACCCGCTCGGCGCGGGCCTGCACGTGGGCAAGTTCTCCCACGGTCTGGCCGGGGCGGCCGTCAGGGCCGGCGCGGTGGTCTGTGAGGACGCGGGAGTGACCGAGCTCAAGCGCATCAACGGCACGGTGCACGACGTGCACACCACCCGTGGGATCACCCGGGCCAAGCAGGTCCTCGTCGCGACGAGCGGCTACACCGGCAGCGTCACCCCGTGGATGCAGCGCCGGGTCATCCCGGTGGGCAGCTTCATCATCGTCACCGAGCAGCTGCCCGAGGACGTGGTGAACCGCATCCTGCCGAACCGGCGTATGGCTTCGGACAGCAAGATGCTCACCTACTACTTCCGGATCACCCCGGACAACCGGCTCCTC
Source organism: Arthrobacter sp. R-11 (assembly GCF_049913155.1). GTDB lineage: Bacteria > Actinomycetota > Actinomycetes > Actinomycetales > Micrococcaceae > Arthrobacter. The sequence continues at coordinate 536,870 of NZ_CP183979.1, forward strand.
TTTGGCGGCCGGGCCCGGTTCGCCCTCTCGAGCCCGGACTCCGACGTCAAGAGCGCCGAGATCCTGCGCAAGGCCATGCTCGAGCTGTTCCCCTACCTCGACAAGACCCGGGTGGACTACATCTGGGGCGGGCTCGTGGACCTCTCGATGGACCAGATGGTCCATGCCGGCGAGCACGACGGGCTGTTCTACTCGCTCAACTACAGCGGGCACGGGGTCCAGATGGCCGCGCACATGGGCAAGCGGATGGCGCACTACATGGGCGGGGACAAGTCCGCAAACGTGTGGGGCGACCTGAAGAACCCGCCGGTGCCCGGCCACTTCGGCCCGCCGTGGTTCCTGCCCTTCATCGGTGCGGCCGCGAAGATCATCGACCGGATCAAGTAGGCCCAAGACCAGCTGGCCAGCTGGGACCGGCTGGCCAGCTTCCACCCCCAACACATCACCTAGCCAAGGGACCACATGCTGCGAACAACAAACCTCGATGACGCGCGCCCGGAAACAGGGGACAGTCGCTCAGACGTTGCCACTCTTCCCGGGGGCGCCTTCTTCGAAGGCCTCTGGCAAACCGGCGGGATGACCCTTGAGGTCAGGGACCCCCAGGACGGTTTTGTGGTGGGTAAGGTCTGCACTTCCGTGGCGGGGGATGTGAAGCGTGCCATCGGTTATATCCACCACCATTTGAAGTTTGCGGATTGGCCGCTGCGGGCCCGGCGCGAAGCCCTGGAGAAAGCCGCGCAGTTGCTGGGGGAGCAGTCTGACCGCTTCGCCGCCATCATCGCGGCGGAGAGCAGCAAGACGATCACCGAGGCCGAACGTGAGGTCCGCCGCTGCAGGGAAACCCTGCGCTTGTCCGCGGCCGCGGCGGACGAACTGGCAGGAGAGACCCTAGCCTTCGATGACAGCCTGGCCGCGGGGAGCAAGATCGGCTGGTACAGCCGGAAGCCGGTGGGCATCGTCGCGGCGATCACGCCGTTCAACGATCCGCTGAACCTGGTGGCGCACAAACTGGGGCCGGCCCTGATCGGCGGCAACGGCGTCGTGCTTAAGCCCTCCGGGCGGACCCCGTTGAGCGGGCTCGCGCTGGTGCAGCTGCTGCTGGAAGCCGGAGTGCCCACAGGGCGGATCGCCGCGATCGTCACCGGCGAAGGGGTCTCCGAAGCTCTGGTCACGGACCAGCGCGTGGACCTGGTCTCCTTCACGGGCGGTCCCGCAACCGCGGACCGTATCGCGGCAGCAGCAGGCGCCAAGAAGGTTGTGTCCGAACTCGGCGGCAACAACGCAACGATCGTGTGCGCCGACGCGGATCCCGAGGCCGCGGCCTCGGCGATCGTGGCGGGGGCGTTCGGGGTGGCCGGGCAGAACTGCCTCTCCGTTCAACGGGTGTATGTCCATATCTCGGTCTACGACCTCCTCCTGGAGCACGTGGTCCGCGGCACCAAGGCCCTGAAGACCGGGCCCAAGCTTGACCGGACCACTGACATCGGGCCGCTGATTTCCGAAGCCGAAGCGCGGCGCGTGGAGGAATGGGTCGAAGAAGCCAAGGCCGCCGGTTCCACCGTGCATGCCGGCGGCAAGCGGCAGGGCGCGTACTACTTGCCCACGGTGCTGACCGATGTTCCTTCGAAGTGCCGGGTCATCCGGGACGAGGTGTTCGGGCCCTTGGTGAGCATCCTGCCGTTCATCGAGGTCCAGGACGCCATCTACGCGGCGAACAACACCGAGTACGGCCTCCAAGCCGGGGTGTTCACCCAGTCCATCGACCAGGCACTGGCCATCGCGGACAGCCTTCACGTCGGTGCCGTCGTCATCAACGAAACCAGTGATGTGCGGATCGACTCCATGCCGTTCGGCGGATTCAAGAAATCCGGCGTCGGCCGTGAAGGCGTCCGGCATGCCGTCCGCGAAATGACCGAACCCAAAAACACCATCATCAACCTCGGCCAAGCAGCGGCCACGCCGGCCCCACGGCAGACGGAGAACCCATGAGCACCCACAACATCGCAGTCATCGCCGGTGACGGCATCGGGAAAGAAGTCGTCCCGGCTGCCATCACCTGCCTGGAACGGATCGCAGAGCTCCATTCGCTGACCCTCAACTTCATCCATTTCGACTGGGGTTCGGACTACTACAAGCGGCACGGGCGGATGATGCCGGTTGATGGTCTGGAGCAGCTGGCACGCCACGACGCCATATTCCTTGGCGCCGTGGGCTCTCCGGACGTTCCGGACACCGCGTCACTGTGGGGACTGCTGATCCCGATCCGCCGGGAGTTCCAGCAGTACATCAACCTCCGTCCGGTCAAGACGCTCGACGGCGTGGCGTCGCCCCTGGCGAACAAGAACCCGATCGACCTCCTGATCGTCCGGGAGAACAACGAGGGCGAATATTCGGAAGTCGGCGGAAGGATGTACCAGGGCCTGCCGTACGAAAGTGCCGTGCAGGAAACGATCTTCACCCGTCTGGGGGTTTCACGCGTTGCCGACTTCGCGGCCTCCCTGGCGGCCGGCCGCAGTGGCAGGCTGACGTCCGCCACGAAGAGCAACGGCATCATCCACACCATGCCTTTCTGGGACGAAGTCGTTGAGGAAACGGTCGGCCGGCATCCGGGGGTTGCAGTCACCCACGAATTGGTGGACGCACTCGCCGCACACCTGGTCCTGAAGCCCTGGACCCTGGACGTCATTGTCGCCTCCAACCTCCTCGGGGACATCCTTTCGGACCTGGGGAGTTCGGTCACCGGGTCCATCGGCCTGGCGCCGAGCGCCAACCTGAACCCGGAGATGCGGTACCCGTCCCTTTTCGAACCCGTCCATGGTTCGGCTCCTGACATCGCAGGCAAGGGACTGGCCAACCCGGTGGGCCAGATCTGGTCCGGCGCGATGATGCTTGAGCACCTCGGCTATTCCGACGCGGCCGCGCACCTCCAGGCGGCATTCGAGTCCGCCCTGCGCGACGGCCACGGCACCCGCGATGTGGGCGGAACGTCGTCGACGTGGGAGTTCACGGTCGCCGTCGTCTCGGCTATCGGGGCACTCGCCCCTGATTACCAGGCGGTCTCAGGGACGCCGGCGTCGTGACGGCCGGCCGGTCGGGCGGGCGCCCGACAGTCGCAGTGCTCTACAGGGAGGCCTTGCCTCCGGGGCTAGCAGAGATCGAAAAGCTCGCCGAAGTCCGGCTGACGAAGGCGGACGGACTGCCGGAGGCCCTGGACGGTGCCGACGTGCTGTATCAGTGGCATTCGTTCTCACCTGCCCTCAAAGAGAACTGGGCCGCCGCCTCGTCAGTGAGGTGGGTCCATGTCTCTGCCGCCGGAGTCAGCCAGCTGATGTTCGACGAGCTGGTGGCGAGCGACGTTAGCTACACGAATTCCCGAGGCGTCTTGAGCCGGGCGATTGCAGAGTTTGCACTTGGATTCGTGCTGGACCTGGCCAAGGATGCCCACGGATCGTTCCGCCTGCAGCAGGAACAGCGTTGGCAGCACCGGACTACCCGCAAGGTCCAGGGCCGCTCGGCGCTGATCGTGGGCACCGGCTCGATCGGCCGGGAAACCGCCCGGCTGTTCCGCGCGGTCGGGATGGACGTGGACGGCGCCGGCCGGTCAGCTCGCCACGGTGATTCCGACTTCGACCGCATCTATTCCTCCCAAGAGCTTTCCCGGGTTGTCCAGGACTACGACTATGTGGTCCTCGCGGCGCCGCTGACGAACGACACCAGGGGACTCGTCGGCGCGGAGGTCCTCACTGCCATGAAACCTTCCGCCTGCCTGGTGAACGTTGGCCGTGGCGAACTGGTTGATACCGGGGCTTTGGTCGAGGCTTTGGCCTCGCGTTCCATTGCCGGGGCCGCCCTGGACGTTGTCCATCCCGAGCCGCTGCCCGCCGGACATCCGCTGTGGAGCATGGAGAACGTCATCATCACTCCGCACATGAGCGGTGACGCCGAGGATTACCTGGAAGACCTCGGCAGGCTTTTTGTGGACAACCTCAAGCGGTACTGCAACGGCGAACCGCTGGAAAACATCGTGGACAAGGCCTTGGGATACGTCCCGGGCCACTGAGCCCCTCACTCACCGTAAAAAGCGTTCACTTCCTAAGGACAACCGCCATGACCAGGTCAACGACGACGACCATCTCCCAGATCCATCACTTCATCGACGGTGTTGAGACCGCAGGCTCAGGGGGCATCACCCGCCCGGTGTACAACCCGGCGACGGGCCAAGTCACGGCCGAGTTGAGCCTGGCCAATCGCTTAGATCTTGAAGCAACCGTGGCCGCCGCCAGGAAGGCCGCGGAGAAGTGGGGCAATATCTCCCTGGCTAGGCGCACCGCGGTGTTGTTCAAGTTCCGTGAGCTGGTCGCGACCCACGCGGATGAGCTGGCAGAGCTGGTGACCGCGGAACATGGCAAGGTCCTCTCGGATGCGAAGGGTGAGATTGGCCGGGGTTTGGAGGTTGTTGAGTTTGCCTGCGGCGTTCCGCAGTTGCTCAAGGGCGAGTATTCGGATCAGGTGTCTACCGGCATCGACGTCTTCTCCTTCCGCGAGCCGCTTGGCGTGGTGGCGGGCATCACCCCGTTCAACTTCCCCGTAATGGTGCCGCTGTGGATGGCGCCGATGGCTATCGCCACCGGTAACGCGTTCATTCTCAAACCTTCCGAACGCGACCCTTCCCCGTCGCTGCTGCTGGCCAGGCTTTGGAAGCAGGCGGGCCTGCCGGACGGCGTGTTCCAGGTGCTGCACGGAGGCAAGGAAACCGTGGAGGGTCTGCTGACCCACCCGGATGTGGACGGTATTTCCTTCGTCGGTTCCACACCGATCGCCAAGTACGTGCACGAGACAGCCACCAAGCATGGGAAGCGGGTCCAGGCTTTGGGTGGAGCGAAGAACCACGCAATCGTGCTGCCCGACGCCGACCTGGACAACGCTGCCGACCATCTGGCCGCCGCCGCGTTCGGTTCCGCCGGGCAGCGCTGCATGGCGATCTCGGTCGCCGTCGCGGTCGGGGACGCCGCGGACCTGCTCGTTAAGAAAATCGAAGAACGTGCCCTGGCCATCAAGGTGGACAACGGCATCGAACCCGGCGCAGAAATGGGCCCGGTCATCACTCCGGCCTCGAAGGAACGCATCATCGAGATTGTGACTGAAGCCGAAGCCGCCGGCGCCGCCATGGTCGTGGACGGCCGCGGGCTCGTCGTTCCCGGACACGAAGAAGGCTTCTGGGTAGGCCCCACCGTGATTGACCACGTCAAGACCGAAATGAGTGCCTACACCGAGGAAATCTTCGGACCCGTCCTGGTGGTGGTCCGCGTCGAGGACCTCGATGAGGGCATCAAGCTGATCAACGCCAACCCCTACGGCAACGGCACGGCCATCTTCACCGCCTCGGGCGCTGCGGCGCGGAAGTTCCAGCGCTCGGTGGATGTGGGCATGATCGGCATCAACGTCCCCCTCCCGGTACCGGTGGCTTACCACTCCTTCGGCGGCTGGAAGGCCTCCCTGTTCGGCGACAAGCACATCTACGGGCCCGAGGGCGTCTCGTTCTACACCCGCGGCAAGGTCATCACCTCCCGCTGGCCGGAAGCCACGGACGCCTCCGGCGCCTCCTACAACTTCCCCTCCAACTGATCAAGTCCCTCCGGAAGTCGAACTGAGCCATGGCACACACCACAACAGCATCCATTCTGGACGGCGCCGAACCGGATTTCCCGGCAGGCCGGACGGAGACAGATTTCCTGGGAACCCGGACTCTTCCGGCCTCCGCCTACTGGGGGATTCAGACCTTGCGGGCAGTCGAAAACTTCCCCATCACCGGTACTGCCATCTCCGCCTATCCGCCGTTGATCAAGGCCCTGGCACAGGTGAAGCATGCCGCTGCGCTGGCCAACTGCGATTTGGGGTTGATCGCCGAGGCCAAGAAGGACGCCATTGTCCGGGCCTGTGCGGACATCGAACAGGGCGGGCTGCTGGAGCAGTTCGTCGTCGATGTCATCCAAGGCGGCGCCGGGACATCCACCAATATGAATGCCAATGAGGTGATAGCCAACCGGGCGCTGGAGCACCTCGGCCTCAGCAAAGGTAGCTACAGTGCCATCCATCCCAACGGCGACGTCAACATGGGCCAGTCCACCAACGACGTCTACCCCACGGCGATCAAGATCGCCACGATTCAGGGTGGGCTGGAACTCCTGGAGGCCATGCAGCACCTGCGCCGCGCCTTTGCCCGCAAAGCCGTCCAGTTCGACGACGTCGTAAAGGTCGGCAGGACTCAACTGCAGGACGCTGTCCCCATGACGCTGGGGCAGGAGTTCAGCACGTACGAAGTGATGGTGGAGGAAGATGAGCTTCGGCTCCGTGAGGCCATGGTCCACCTCCATGAAATCAACCTCGGGGCAACGGCAATCGGCACCGGCATCAACACCCATCCGAGATATGCCGCAATTGCCCGCACCCACCTCAGTAGGATTGCCGGGCTTCGGTTAGTGACGGCCGGGAACCTCGTCGAGGCTACCCAGGACTGCGGGGCTTTCGTGCTGTTCTCCGGGATGCTGAAGCGGATCGCCGTGAAGCTCTCCAAGATCTGCAACGACCTGAGGCTGCTCGCTTCCGGTCCCCGCGCGGGCTTCGCCGAAATCAACCTGCCTCCGCGCCAGGCCGGATCCAGCATCATGCCCGGCAAAGTCAACCCTGTCATCCCGGAAGTCGTGAACCAGGTGGCCTTCGAGGTGATGGGAAACGACCTGACCATTACTGTTGCCGCCGAAGCCGGGCAATTGCAGCTGAACGCCTTCGAGCCCATCATTGCGCGCTCACTGTTCGCCAGCCTGGCCCACCTCACCGCGGCCTGCACTACGCTTGCCGACCATTGCATCGAGGGAATCACTGCCAACAAGGAATACCTTCGGTCCCAGGTGGAGGCGGGCATCGGCGTCGTCACGATCCTGAACCCGATCATCGGCTACGATGCGGCAACCTCGATCGCCCGGCAGGCCCTTTCCACAGGCGCGAGTGTCTCTTCCCTGGTACTGGAGCGCGGACTGCTCACGGCGGAGCAGCTCCACGAGATCCTCAAGCCGGAACACCTTGCAAATCCCCAGGTCACCGCCGTGCAACAGCTACCTCTGTAGATCAGGAACCAGAATGCCCACCATCGCCAAAGCCTATGTGGCCCTTTCGCCCGCCGAACCTCTCCAGCCCGGCACGATCGAACGGCGCGAACCCGGTGAATCCGAGGTCCGGATTGCCATCATGTTCACCGGGATCTGCCACTCCGACATCCACGCCGCCCGCGGCGATTGGGCGGGCGTCAGGTACCCGGTGGTCGTCGGACATGAGATCGCCGGCGTCGTGGAAGCCGTCGGGGCAAAGGTCACCCGGCACGCGGTGGGGGATCGCGTCGGGGTGGGCTGCTTCGTGGATTCCTGCCGCGAATGCGCCAACTGCCTGGCAGGTGAGGAGCAGTATTGCCTGGCCGGTTCCGTCAGCACGTACAACTCGGTGGGCAGGGACGGACTGCCAACCGCCGGCGGCTACAGCACCAGCATTGTCGTCGACGAAGACTATGTCCTGAAGATTCCGGAAGGCATCGCGCTGGAAGCCGCCGCACCGCTGCTGTGTGCCGGCATCACCATGTACTCGCCGCTGCGCAACTGGGACGCCGGGCCAGGAAAACGCGTGGCCATTGTCGGGATGGGCGGCCTGGGCCATATGGGTGTCAAGATCGCAGCTGCCATGGGCGCCGAAGTGACAGTGCTGAGTCAATCCCTGAAGAAAGAGGAGGACGCGCGCCGTCTTGGTGCGAAGCATTACTACGCCACGTCCGAGCCGGCCTCCTTGGAAAAACTCAGCGGGTACTTCAACCTGATCATCAATACCGTCTCTGCGAATATCGACGTCGACCAGTACCTTTCGCTGCTCGCACTGGACGGCACCCTGGTGCTCGTAGGCCTTCCCACGGAGCCGTTGGCGCAGCGGGCCTGGTCCCTGGCGAGTTTCCGGCGGAACCTGGCCGGTTCCAAGATGGGCGGCATCCGGCAGACCCAGGAAATGCTGGACTTTTGTGCGGCCAAAGGACTCGGCGCCGAAGTGGAAGTCATTCCCGCCAACAAAATCAACGAAGCCTTTGACCGGGTCCTCTCCAGCGATGTCCGGTATCGATTCGTCATTGATGCCGGAACATTCTGAGGACTTGTTTCACTCCTGCGGTGCCTGCTCGTGCGGCTTGAATTGGTCCACGAGTTCGGTTAGCCATGGCCGGTGCCCGCGATGGAACACCACGTCATCCGGCAGTCCCTTGACCGATGCCGTGGAATCGGTGATGTCGATCGTGACGCGGCCACGCCCTACCGGGGCGTTGGAGATGTGCAGGTCGCCAAAGGCCTTGGGGAGCACCGGGTCCATCCACAGGCCGCCCCTGGAAACGTGGGCGTCATAGCGCATCAGGCTGGTCACCAGCATGATCGGCGCAGTTGCCGCCCAGGCCTGCGGCGAACAGGCAGTGGGGTAGGCAACCGGCTGTGCGAATTGTTCCCGATCGAATCCGCAGAACAGCTCAGGCAGGCGCCCCTCCGAGTACTCGGCTGCCTCCAGCAAGGCCGTGGCGATCCGCTGCGCCTCCTCCACAAAGCCATAGCGCATCAGGCCCGCGGCGATGACTGCGTTGTCATGGGGCCAGACCGATCCGTTGTGGTAGCTTGCCGGATTGTAAGCGGCCATATCGCTGGCCAAGGTCCTGACGCCCCAGCCGCTGAACATTTCCGGAGACATCAGGCGTTCCGCCACCAACGGGGCCCTGTCCTTGTCCACAATGCCGAACCACAGGCACTGGCCCATGTTGGAGGCGCACGAGTCCACGGGCTTCTTGTCACGGTCCAGCGCGATGGCATAGTATCCGCGATCCGGCAGCCAGAACCTCTCGTTGAACTGCTCCTTGAGGCGTTCCGCACGTTCCGTCAGCCTGGTTCCCAACGCGACGTCGCCGGCGTCGAAGGCCATCCAGGCCCGGGCCATGTAGGCGTCATAGACGTACGCCTGCACTTCGCACAGCGCGATCGGAGGTTCCGCAAGCGTGCCGTCGGCAAAATTGATGCCGTCCCACGAATCCTTCCAGCCCTGGTTGATCAGGCCGTGCTCGTTGAGGCGCTGGTATTCCACAAATCCGTCGCCGTCCTTGTCCCCGTACTCCTCAATCCAGGCCAAGGCCCGGTCTGCGTGAGGCAGGAGGGCGGCGATCGTTTCCTGGGCGAAACCCCAGCGGCTCACTGAACCCAGGACGCTGACAAACAGCGGCGTCGCATCCACGCTGCCGTAGTAGGTGGATTTGCCGCCAAGAGCCAAGCCGCTGGACACGTCCAGCCGGACCTCGTGCAGGATCTTGCCGGGTTCCTCCTCACTCATTTCGTCCACTACTTTGCCTTGGTGGTTCGCCAGGGTCTGCAGGGTGCCCAGGGCGAGCGAGGGGTCCACGGGCAGCGACATCTCCGAGGCCCATAGCGAATCCCGCCCGAACAGGGTCATGAACCAGGGCGCTCCCGCGGCTACGACAACGTGCTCAGGATGTGCCGGATCCTCAATCCTTAGGGCGCCGAGGTCGTCATAGCTGCGCCGCAGGGTGCGCTCAATGACGTGATTGCCGACCTGCACCACCGGAATCTTCCTCACCCACTCCTGCCGTCGCAGGTCCCGGGGCGATAGGCCTCCTGCTTCGGGATGCAAAAACGGCGCCAGGGTGTCCTTTCCTTCCGCAGCCGGCACGACGGTCAGCGAGGTGGTCCAGTGGCCCTGCGGGGGCACGACCGTCCGATAGGTAATAGCATCGGGTCCGACGTCGGCACCCGGCGCCGTGACGATGACCTCCTTTCGAATGCCCTCCCAGAGGCCGCAGATATTGAGGGAGACGTCGCTTGCTTGCCGGGTTTCATCCCAGCGGCGTTCAAACCGGGCTTCCTTCACCTCGAACAGATCGGCGAAATCAGTGTCGACCCCTAGCCGGATAGCGCATTCGACCGGGTTCAGGGAGAAGTTCCGGACGGTGAGGTTCTCCTGGAGGCCGGCGCCGACTTCCCGCAGCCGTTCCACAATGAGCGGACTGTCCGCGTAGCCATCCGAGCGCGGAACCCTGCCCGCAAACAACGCTCGGAAGGGTTCCTTGGTTTCAGCGGCCAATGGTTCCAGGGACTGGCCGTTCACGGTCAGGCTCCAGCGGGAAAGAATCCGCGTGTCTTGGACGAAAAGGCCGTGCGGGTGTCCGGGCTGTATGTCCCCGTTTGCCAAAGAGATGCAGAAGGATGATCCTTCCACCAGCGTCACCGCGCCGCTGCCCAGTGGTCCTGCGGCGGTGTCGGCATTCCATCCAGCCATCGGCGGTTCCTCCACCGGCTTGTCCGTTTGCTTGGATAAGACGGTACGCCTGAGCAACCGCAGGCACTAGGGCCCGGTCGCTGCCGGAGAAGGCAGTTCCTGGCCGGGCACCTTCGGGCTCCGCATGCCAGGTCATAAGCTGACAGTGTGGAGCATTGCCGCCGGGGGGATGTGCCAGCCGCTGCGGATTTGCCGGAGCGGCAGCCGCCCGACGCCTGTGCAAGGATCCTCCGGCAGGCTGCCGGTTTGAAGGATTTCTCCCGGCGCAGCTTCCTGATCGGCGCAGGCGCCTCCGGACTGCTCGCGGCGGACATGTTCATCACCCGGCAGATCCAGGCCGAGCGGCGGGTCACGAAAATCCTGACCGTGGATGACGACGTCGCCGAAAGGTACTTTCCCGACGCCGCGTGGATCCTTTTCCCCGGATACAAGACCAGCTGGGAAGAGGCGCAATGGATCCTCAACTCCCTGCGCGGCGCGCTGCGGCAGCGGGGCCAGCTGGCCGCCGTCGGGTACTCGAACCTCGGCCTGGAGGTCGACGAGGTGACGGACGCCGTCGTCGCCTATGTCCTCGAACGCAAGCTGCGGAAACTCTACTTCTACGGCCACAGCTTCGGTGGAATGCTCGCCACGGAGGTGGCCACGCGATTGCGGGAGTGGCACGGATTGGCGGTGGAGCTGATCCTGCTCGATTCCTCCCCGTACAGCAAGTACGACGTCCTGGACCAGAGCTGGTTCGACGGCGTGGTGTTCCTGTACGAGAGCGGCTTCCGGGTGCCGTCGGTGCTGCGCGGAAGCTACGAGCTCGGCGAGCGGGTGGTGCACAAGAACGAGCGCAGCTGGCGGCAGATCTGGGACCAGACCCTGGAGCAGCTGACGCCGATTGCGCCGTCCAGCGTGCTGATCCAGAGCGAATCGGCCTACATTTACCATTTCGACGCCACGCGTTTCGTGGATCGGCTGGGGAAGACCAAGGTGGCCTTCATCGGCAATCCGCGCGACACCACCGTGAATTACGAAACGGCGCGGGCCGGCTGGTCCCGGACCTTCCGGAAGAACATGGCCTCCGCGGACCTCAGGACCGACGGCGCCCTTCCGGCCCATGCGAGCCCGCAGTGGAACCCCTTTGTCTACCGGCCGATTGTCCAGACGCTGGAGGACGAGCTGCTTCCGCTGCCGGGTGCGGCGGGGCGGGTCACGCCTTACTGACGGGCGTGTGGAGCGCGTCGAGTTCCGCGGCGCTCAGGCCGGCGTCGCGCAGGTAGCCCGCGGCGTCACCGAATTCCCTCCCGAAGCCGGCCAGGAAGTACCTGATGGCCCCTTCGGGGGACTGCAGCAGCATATGCTCCGGGCTGAAGGCCCGCGGTGGCAGGGCAGGGACCGCCACGCTCCAGGTCTGTGCCATGACGCTCAGCAGTTGCGGCAGCGCGGCGGTGGTGGCGGTGTAGTCGGCGACGACGGCCTCGGGATCCGTGCCAACGGCCAGCAGGGCCAGGGCCGAGATCACCCCGGTCCGGTCCTTGCCGAGCGAGCAGTGGACGAAGGCCGGGCCGTGTGCGGCCGGCCGGAGGGAGGCCGCGACCCAGGCCGGGCCCGTGCGGACCCAGCCGAGGTACAGCTCACCGAGTTCTTCGGCCGTGCTCACCGTGGGAAGCCCCTGCGGGGCGGGATCGAAGGGATTTTCCAGCAGTTCGACGCCGTTGCCCGGGGCCAGCTGCCACGGCAGGAGGTCCCGTTCCCGGCCGCTGCGCAGGTCGACCACCGTGCGGATGCCGTGCGCCGCCAGGAACTCCGCCGTTGCGGACGCGTCCATGCCGAAGGGCTGGCTGCCGCGCACGAGCCGGCCGCCCAACAGGGGCCGCAGATTCAGCACCGCCATGGCTTTGCCCCCTAGATCTGGTCTTTGAGTTCCGCCACCGAGGTCAGCACCTGGTTGGGCCGGAACGGGAATGCCGCGATTTCCTCGCGCTGCGTGATGCCGCTGAGCACCAGGACGGTGTGGAGGCCGGCTTCCATTCCCGCGATGATGTCGGTGTCCATGCGGTCGCCGATCATCGCCGTGGTTTCGGAATGGGCGTCGATCCGGTTCATGGCCGAGCGGAACATCATGGGGTTCGGCTTGCCCACGATGTACGGTTCGCGCCCGGTGGCCTTGGAGATCATTGCGGCGATGGCCCCGGTAGCCGGGAGGGGGCCGTCCTTGGAAGGCCCCGTGGCGTCAGGGTTGGTGGCGATGAACCGCGCTCCGCCCAGGATCAGCCGCACGGCCGTGGTGATCGCCTCGAAGGAGTACGTGCGCGTCTCGCCGAGCACCACGAAGTCCGGGTTCTGGTCGGTGAGGATGAAGCCTGCCTCGTGGAGCGCCGTCGTCAGGCCTGCCTCGCCGATCGTGTACGCGCGGTTCCCGGAATCGGAACCCTCCACCTGGTCCTTCAGGAACTGGGCGGTGGCCAGGGCCGAGGTCCAGATGTTCTCCTCGGGAACTTCCAGGCCGGAAGAGCTCAGACGGGCAGCGAGGTCGCGCGGAGTGAAGATGGAATTGTTGGTCAGCACCAGGAAGCGCTTGGATGTGTCAACCCAGCGCTGGATCAGTTCGGCCGCGCCCGGAATGGCCTGGTTCTCGTGGACCAGGACACCGTCCATGTCCGTCAGCCAGCATTCGATCTCGTGCCCGTTGCGGTACATCGCGCCGGATTTGGGGGCCGCACTTGTCTTCGCCATTCTCTACCTCCGCTGTTGGACCTGATTCTGCCCCCAAGTCTTTCACCTTTAGGTACGCCGAAACACAAGGCGCCGATGGGTTAAGCGACATCGGGTCCCGGTACCCCCGCTAGGGTTGAGGGGTGAATCACGATGCACCTTCCGAAGACCGCGCCCAAGCAGAGCCCGACGGCGGGAAAACCGCCCCGGCGGAGGTCGGCGTCGGTCCCTGGGAAGGTGAGTGGCCAGTAGGCGAGCACTGGGATCCGGACCTGCTGGCCGACGGCGACCGCCGCAACGTGGTGGACAAGTACCGGTACTGGAAGCACGAGGCAATCGTCGCGGACCTCGATTCCAAGCGGCACGACTTCCACATTGCCATCGAGAACTGGCAGCACGACCTCAACATCGGCACCGTGGTGCGCACCGCGAACGCCTTCCTCGCCAAGGAAGTCCACATCATCGGACGACGGCGGTGGAACCGCCGCGGCGCCATGGTCACCGACCGCTACCAGCACGTCCGCCACCACCCCACCGTCGAGGACTTTGTTGCCTGGGCGCAGGGGGAGGGCCTGGCCATCATCGGCATCGACATCTTCCCGGACTCGGTGCCGCTGGAAAGCTATGACCTGCCGCGCAACTGCGTGCTGGTTTTCGGACAGGAGGGTCCCGGCCTGACTCCCGACGTGCACGAAGCCGCCGTCGCCACCCTCTCCATCGAGCAGTACGGCTCCACGCGCTCCATCAACGCCGCCTCGGCCGCTGCGATCGCCATGCACGCCTGGATCCGGCGGCACAATTTCGGGCAACGGGTCACCGGCTGAGCCTAGCCGCGCCGGGTCGAACTTGGCGCTGCTGGCTTGAAGGGGCCGTGATTGCCTGCACTCGGGGATTCCGCAGTATCAGGCGTGGCTGCAGCAGCCGGTGCGTCGGTTCGGGGACTTCCTGGTCCGGCTGGACCCGGCCGCCATGTGCGCCAGTGAGCAGGTCGAGTATCCCTCCGGCGACGTCGTCGATGGGTTGTTCGATGCTGGAGAATCCGATCGAGGAGGCAACGGGAGTGTTGTCGTATCCGATGATCGGGATGCGGCCGGCGCTGTGCATGAAGGCTCCCAGGGCCAGCGCATCGCTTGAGCACACCACAGCTTCAATGTCTCCGGCTGTCTTTTCCAGGTGGAGCATTGCCTGTGCGCCGAAGGTCGCTCCGTCTTCGGTGGGTGCGTGCAGTGCAGTAATTTCCTCGGGGCGGAGGCCGCTCGATTCCACCATGGCTTGCTGCCAGCCTCGACGCCGGTCGTCACCGGTGCCCGACGGGCTGGGCCAGCCGATGTAGGCGATCCGCCGCGCTCCCGTGCCGAGGAGGTGGACGGTGGCCTCACGGATGCCGTGCCGGCCGTCGACGTCGACCCACAAATGCTGCGGGTTGGTGATGTCATCCGTCCCCCACGGGCGCCCGAAGGTCACGAACGGCTGGCCGTGCTCAATCAGCCATTGGGTGCGCGGGTCGCCATGGAAGGTCGAGGTCAGAACGAACGCATCGACGTCGGCCCCCTCGCTCAGCCGTTTGAACTGGCGGATTTCATCGCGGCTGTCCGTCGCAGTAAACACCATCACTCGCAGGTTCTTGCGGTCTGCCTGTTCGGTGAGTGAGTGCAGGAACCGGTCGAGGATTGACCCCGAGATTCCCTCGGCGCTGAGGGGGTCCAAACGGATGCCAATAGTCGAACTCTTTTGCGTCCGCAGCCGGCGGGCGGATGCGTGGGGCCGGTAACCCAGCCCTGCGATTGCAGCCTCTACCTTTTCCCGTGTGCCCGGGCGCACCAAGGACGGCGAGTTGAGCACGTTCGATACCGTCTGGCGTGACACTCCGGCGGCGGCGGCGACATCGAGGATGGTTGGCAGTTGCCCCATGGTCTTTTCCTTCCCGGACCACAATCCTTGGATCGTTCAAAGCATGGATGCACTATAGCGTCCTGCGGCAGTGCGGCCTCCACCAGCCGCTCTTTGCCGATTGCGGAAGCGGCCTGTTGACATCCTTCAAAGCCCGTCGGTATTCTACTCGAACCAAATTTGATCGTTCAAATTGATCGTTCAAATTTGCGCCGCTGAACTTGGATGATCAAGCTCGGTGCGCCGCAACCGTTGCTGCGGGAGAGCCAGTGGCAGTCCCGCAGTCCGGCGAGGCCGACAGACGAATCGGCGTATCTCCCCGCCCCGTTACCCGTGGGGTCGTGACGGTTCCTTGCCGGCTCAACGTTCCGCGGCAGACCCACGTGACACTTTTGCCCCCTTACCGTGCCCAAGATTCGGGCTGCCCCACACCTTAGGAGAAGTCAGTGCAACGAAGCATCCAGCGCAGGTTCATCGGAGGTGCTGCCGCCGTGGCGGCGTCCATCGCGCTCAGTGCGTGTGGTTCCGGATACAGCACAACCACGCCGACGAATGGCGCGCTCAGCTCCTCGAACACTGCGTTGACAGTGATGATCGGATCGAGTGGTGACGCAGAGACCACCGCCGTGAAGTCGGCCGTGGCCGACTGGTCCAAGTCCTCCGGCACCGACGCCTCCGTTGTCGCTGCCAGCAATCTCGGTCAGCAGCTGTCCCAGGGCTTCGCGGCGAGGAAGCCTGCCGACGTGTTCTACCTTTCGACCGACGCCCTCGCCGGCTACGCGTCCAACGGATCACTGCTCGCCTACGGCGACCAGTTGCCCAACAAGGATGACTTCTATCCCAGCCTCGTGAAGTCGTTCACCTACGACGGCAAGTTCTACTGTGCGCCCAAGGACTTTTCGACCCTGCAACTGATCATCAACACCGACATGTGGGAGAAAGCCGGACTTTCCGACTCGGACCTTCCGACGACCTGGGACCAGCTCGAATCCGTCAGCAGGAAGCTGACGACCGCCGACCATGTCGGTCTCGGCATCTCGGGCGAGTACGCGCGCATAGGATCGTTCATGGCCCAGGCGGGGGGCAGCCTCATGAATGACGAGAGCACCGAGGCGACCGCGGATAGCGACGCCAATATCGAGGCGCTCAAATACGTCAAGAAACTCCTGGCCGCCGGGAACCTTAAGTACGCCAAGGACCTCGGTGCCGGCTGGGGCGGCGAAGCGTTGGGCAAGGGCCTGGCCGCGATGACCATCGAGGGCAACTGGATCACCGGTGCCCTGCGGGCCGACTACCCCAACCTGAAGTACAGGGTCGCTGAGCTTCCAGCCGGCCCGACGGGAAAGGGTACCCTCCACTTCACGAACTGCTGGGGCATCGCGGCCGATAGCCCCAACCAGGCGGCCGCCCTCAAACTCGTTGAGCAGCTGACAAGCAAGGGCAACCAGCTCGCCTTTTCGAAAGCCTTCGGCCCTATGCCGTCGGTCAAGTCCGCGGCCTCCGAGTGGAAGTCCGCCAACCCGGTGCTGGTTCCGTTTCTCTCCGCGGCCGACTATGCCAAGGGTGTGCCGGCTGGAAAGGGCACGGCTGATGTGGTGGCCGAGCTTAACTCGAAGCTCGAGACGCTGGCGACGAGCGATCCTCAGGCGATCCTCGGGGCCGCGCAGAAGAACCTGGAAGCCCTGGCCAGGTAGTCGGACATGCACACAACTACGAGGCGGTCTCGTCGCCCCGGAACACGGCGCGACGAGACCGCATCGGGGTGGCTGTTCACGGCCCCGATGCTCATACTTCTTGCCGTTTTCCTTGTCATCCCCGTGCTCATGGCACTGTGGGTCAGCTTCAGCGACTGGGCGGGACGGGGGAGCCCCTTCTCCAGCGACGTTCATTTCGTCGGTTTCAGGAACTACCAGGCCCTGCTCGCGGGCGGCGGCCTCGCTGAACAGGACTTCGGCACCGCATTGCGCAACAACGCGTGGTACGTGGTTCTGGTTGTGCCGTTGCAAACGGCGGTATCCCTCTTCCTGGCCATGCTGGTCAACCGGGCCATCCTTCGAGGCCGGGGGATGTTCCGCACGGCGTTCTACTTCCCGTCCGTGACCAGTTCCGTTGCCATGACCGTGCTGTGGTTGTTCCTCTTCAGTGCAAGCGGCGCCGTCAACAAGGTCCTCTCCTGGGTCGGCATCAACGGCCCGAACTGGTTCAACGATTCCACCGGGATTATCCACAACGTGCTTGCCGCGTTGGGGATCAGCCATGGCCCTGAGTTCCTGACCGGCAGCGGATTCCTGGGCGTTTCGTGGTGGGGCTGGCTGAGCGGGCCGTCAGTGGCAATGAGCGCCTTCATTCTTATGGCGGTGTTCACTACAAGCGGGACGTTCATGCTGCTCTTCATCGCGGCACTGCAGAACCTCGGCGGCGACATCACAGAAGCGGCGATCATGGATGGGACGAATGGTTGGCAGCGGTTCTGGCATGTCACGCTCCCGCAGTTGCGTCCAACGCTCTTTACCGTGCTGACCCTGGGTCTCATCGGCTGCTGGCAGGTCTTCGACCAGGTCTATGCCGGTACCGAGGGCGCCCCTGGCAAGACGACCCTCACGCCTGCCTACCTCTCCTACACCACCGCCTTCAACAACCAGCAATGGGGCCAGGGCGCCGCGATCGCGTTCATCCTCTTTGTCATCATCGTGGTGTTCACCGTCTTCCAGCGCTGGATCCTGCGTGAGCGCAAGGTGTCCAAGCGTCACATCCGCCTCTACCAGGGAAACAAGGACCCACGAGAATGACGACCTTGACCAAGCCAGAACAACACGTGTCCTCCGCGGCGTCCGTCGGCTCCCGGAAGAACCGCCCGCAAAAGCGCTCGAAGACCAACATCGCGGCATGGGTGGCCTATGCAATCCTCATCTCAATCGCAGTCCTCTACATCATGCCGTTCCTGCTTCAGATCTCGACCTCGTTCAAGACCGATGCCGAAGCCGCCGCCAGCCCCGTCTCGCTCCCGCAGACGTGGACCACCGAGGCCTACCGGAAGCTGTTCCTGAATTCGGATTTCCCGTCCTGGTTCAAGAACTCGATCATTGTCACAGTGTTCGTCACACTTGGCCGCGTTCTCCTCGCCTCGCTCGCCGGCTACGCCCTTGCCCGCTTGCGCTTCCGCGGCCGGGGCGTCATTTTCGCGGCACTCATCGGGGTCATGGCGGTACCGGGGGTCGTATTGATGATTCCGAAATTCCTGGTCATCAACCAGATCGGAATCTACGACTCTTACACCGGCATGATCATTCCGCTGCTCACCGATGCCGCCGGGGTCTTCATCATGAAGAACTTCTTCGAGTCGATCCCGCCAAGTGTCGAAGAACAGGCCCGGATCGATGGCGCTGGCTTGTTCCGGGTGTTCTGGTCCATCGTTCTCCCGATGGCCAGGCCGGCACTCATCACGATCATCATCATGTCCTTCCAAGGTTCCTGGAATGAACTCGGACACTTCATCGTCGCTACGCAGGACCCGTCGCTGACCACTCTGACCAAGGGGGTTGCCGGTCTCGCCAGCGGCCAGCTGAGCTCAGGCTCGCAATACCCGATCAAGCTCGCTGCTGCGGCGATCATGACCCTCCCGGTCGCCATCATTTTCTTCATCTTCCAGAAGCGAATCATGAACACCAACGATGGCGCGGTCAAGGAGTGAAGGTCAGGCAAAGACCGGACAGCCAACCCGCACCGTGACCGACTGATCTGCGGCTGCCGAATTCGCTGCGCCGCGCCCGAAAACAACAACCCAACTTCAATGCCCAAGGAGACGTGAACGTCTACATGATCCAGACACTCCAACCCCTACTTCACGACAGCCTCGTGCTCCTCGCAGCCCCGAGCCAGGCATGGTCAGCCAGCCACGGCGACATGGACGGAAGCGGAATCCAGGGGTTCTACCACTCCGACGTGCGCGTCCTGAGCGAGGTCGAGTTCAGGGTGGGAGGCGTCCAGACCGAACACATCGCCACCACATCCGTCGACGCCGCAACAGCGACCTTCACCTCCCTCGCCCGGAATGTCGACGACCGTACCGCCGACCCCCGAACCCGCGTCGACCGCACCCGCACGATCTCGGCCGGGTCCCTGGATGAAACCTTGACGCTGACCAACGCCTTGTCCGAACCGATCACCACCACGATCTCGGTATCCGTGCGCGCCGACTTCAGCGACATGCAGGTGGTGAAGGCCGGAATGAGCGGCAGCGAATCGCCGGTCACGTCCGAGGCAATGACCGACACCGTGCGCTTCGGCGCCGGAGACCTCACGGCCTTCCTCCACGCGCCCGGGGCGGTTGTCTTCGCCACCGACACCTCCGCCACCTTTTCCTGGGCTGTTGCCGTACCCGCCCGCGGCAACGTCACCGTCGGATGGCGCGTAGACGCCCATGACGCCTCCGCGGTGGTGAGCGGCGCGGCAAAGGATGCAGGGTGGTCCAAAGCCGTGGTCCGCTCGGGTGACTCCAGGCTTTCATCGTGGGTTCGAACCGCACTCGATGACCTGCAATCCCTGCGCATGGAGACACGGCTCGTGCCCCATGAGGTCTTCCTCGCGGCGGGCGCCCCCTGGTTCTTCACTTTGTTCGGCCGCGACTCGATCTGGGCGGCACGGATGCTGCTTCCGCTCGGCACCGAGACGGCAGCATCCACCCTCCGCGTCCTGGCAGCACTCCAGGGCACCGACGAGGTCCACGGGACGGCTGAACAGCCAGGCAAGATCATGCACGAACTCCGCTCGAAGACGTTCACCATCCCTGGGGAGAACGTGGCGCTACCTCCGTTGTACTACGGCACCGTCGACGCGACTCCGCTCTGGGTGATCCTGCTCCACGACGCATGGAAGTGGGGAATGGCCGACTCTGAAGTCGAGGCGCTCCTACCCAACCTCGAGGCTGCCTTGGCCTGGATGCGGGACTACGGCGACAGCGACGGTGACGGACTGATCGAATACATCGACGAGACCTCGCACGGTCTCGCCAACCAGGGGTGGAAGGACTCCGGCGACTCCATCCAGTGGCGCGACGGCACGCTGGCCGAGGGCCCGATAGCCCTCTGCGAGGTACAGGCCTACGCCTACGAAGCGGCGGTGGGCGGTGCCGCGATCCTCGAACACTTCGGCCGCCCCGGTGATGGCTGGCGCTCGTGGGCCGCGGATTTGAAGGCACGCTTCGCGGAATCCTTCTGGATCGATTCGTCTGACGGCGCCTACCCGGCGGTCGCCCTCGACGCGAACAAGAAGAAGATCGATACGGTCACGAGCAACATCGGCCACCTGCTCGGTACCGGGATCCTGGATGGAAGGGGCGCTGAGCTGGTTGCCCGGCATTTGGCTTCCCCGGGCATGAACTCCGGTTTCGGACTCCGCACGATGTCCTCCGACTCGGCCGGGTTCTGGCCGCTGAGCTATCACGGAGGATCGGTCTGGACCCATGACACGGCGATCGTGATTGCCGGCCTCTGCCGGGAGGGCTTCGCCGATGAAGCGACGAGCCTGATCGAGGGCCTCCTACACGCGGCCGAAGGCTTCAACTACCGTATGCCCGAGTTGCACTCAGGAGACTCCTCCGACGCACTCTCGTCGCCCATCCCGTATCCGGCCTCATGCCAGCCCCAGGCCTGGTCGGCCGCCGCAGCCATCTCGGTCCTGTCGAGCCTGCTTGGCCTACGGGCAGACGCGCAGTCCGGCGACTTGGACATCAAGCCGCTGGCGATTTCCTCGCGCGTGGAGGCGAAGGGGCTGCGGTTTGCAGGCGAAACGCTTTCGGTCACGGTCGATGCCGACGGCACGGTAACGCGCGGCTAGGCAGGGCCCAAGAGGTGCCCGGCCCGGAATCGGTCGATCTTCGGGCGGGCACCTGCCCATCGAGGAGTACCGCCGTGCAGGTTGCCGCCCGCCTGTAGGTTCCGCTGGCCGCTGGAGGCAAGATGGACCTCACAGATGCACGCCGTCGAGGGGAAACGTTGTGGACGCCGTTTCGAGTGGGGCCGGGCAGGATGCACCCGAAAGCATCATGGCCGAAAGCATCAGGGCACAGCTCGAATCCGACGGCGTCGCCCTGCTGGTGGGCACGGCCATCGATTTCGCGGGCGGGATCCACTGCAAGGGGGTTCCGATCCGCCGGCTGCCGGCCTTCCAGGAGACCGGCATGGGGGCCTCACCCTCGTGGAACGTCTTCTGCGCGGACAACGGCATCGCCTTCACGCGTTCCATCGGGGCCGTCGGCGATCTCCGCCTCCGCCTGGACACCGCCCGGGTCCGCAAGGTCGACGACGGCCTGGCGTGGGGACCTGCGTCCTTCCACGAACAGGACGGAGCGCTCTCTCCGCTGTGCCCGCGCGGCCGACTGACCGCCGTCGTGGACAGCCTCACGGAGCACGGACTGTCGCCGCTCATGGGCACCGAACTTGAGTTCGTCCTCACTACCCGCGACGGCGGGCGCCTGCCTAAGCCCGGGTGGACCGCGTACGGCATGGGCGCCGTCTCGGACCGGCGCGGGTTCCTCGTGGACCTGACCGCAACACTCGAAGCAACGGGCCTGGGCCCCGAGCAGATCCATGCCGAATACGGTGAAGACCAGTTCGAGGTGTCTTTGGCGCCCGCCCAGCCCGTCGAGATGGCGGATGCATGCGTGCTGACCCGCATCCTTATCGGGATCGTGGCAGCCCGCCACGGAATGGCCGTCTCCTTCTCGCCCCTTCCGTGGGCCGGTGGAGCTGGAAACGGCGCGCACCTCCACCTTTCGCTGAGCCGGAACAATGCACCCTTGTTCAGCGGTGGCCGAGGGCCGCACGGAATCACCGTGGAGGGCGGATCGGCGATCGGCGGGATTCTCGCAGGTCTGGACGGGTTTCTAGGCATCTACGCGGGCTCCGTCATTTCCGCGGCACGGCTCCAGCCCGGCCAGTGGTCCGGCGCCGCCGCGTGCTGGGGCTTGGAGAACCGCGAAGCCGCTCTGCGTTTTGTGGCCGCCACCACTGGCAATCCGCACGGGGCCAATGTGGAGTTGAAGGTCGTGGACCCCAGCGCCAACATCTACCTCGCCGCAGCAGCCCTGCTGGGTTCGGCCCTTAACGGCATCGAGGAGGAACTGTCCCTTCCGGTGGAAGTGCCCGGCAATCCCGCCGAAGCAGCCGATTGGCCGGCTGCAGCCGTCAACGCCGACCAGGCGACCGTTCTTGGACGCCTTGAGCGGTCGGAATTGGCCGCTAGCATCCTGGGGCCGGAGATCGTGGAGGGAGTTGTGGCGGTCCGCCGCCACGAAGCCGGAAAATTCGCGGGCAAGGCTCCCGCCGAGATAGCGCAGGCCCTTCGCTTCGCGTGGTCGGCCTGACCATGCCGGCTGGCCAGTTGGATGTCCTGTCAGGGTTGGGGGACCGCGTCCCTCCGAGCCTTGCAGAGGCCATCACCGCAATGCCGCTGGTGGACCACCACGTCCATGGGTGCTTCGTGCGGCCCGTCTCCCGGGCGGAATTCGAAGAGTCCATCAACGAAGGCTCCCAGGATCCCGTTCCCGTCTTCATGACCCAGTTCGATTCCCAGTTGGGGTTCGCCATCCGGCGCTGGTGCGCTCCGCGGTTGGGTCTTGAGCCATACGCCGGAGCGGATGAGTACTGGGAAACCCGGAACACACTGGCACCGGCGCACCTCAACCGCCTGATGCTGGCTCCAGCCGGCGTTGAGCACTGGATCGTCGACACGGGCTTAAGCTCATCCACGATTGCGACGCCGGAAACCCTGACGAGGGATTCCGGTGCCCCAAGCTCGGAAGTCCTCCGGCTTGAACTCCTGGCAGAAGCCGTGGCGGCACGCACTGCCTCGCCGGCTGACTTTGCCAGAGACTTCCGCGAGGCACTCGCGAACGCCGCTCCCGGCGTCATCGGCTTCAAGACCATCGCCGCCTACCGCTGCGGCTTCGATATCGACTGGTCCCTTCCGGACGCCCGGCACCTGGAACAGGCCGTGGCGCTGTGGACCGCGCCCTGGACCGCGGAACCCGGCCAGGAGCTGAGGGTCCGGGACCCGGTGATCGTCTCCTACATTGTCCATGCCGCCGCGGAGTACCGGCTGCCCATCCAGGTCCACGTTGGGTTCGGCGACCTCGATATGGACCTGCACCGTTCCAACCCCATGCTCCTCTTGCCCCTGCTACGCCAGCCCGCGATCCGGGACACCCCCGTGATGCTGCTCCACTGCTACCCCTACCACCGTGAATCCGGGTACCTCGCCCAGGCGTTCACCAACGTGTATTTCGACGTCGGACTCAGCCTGAACCATGTCGGCTCGCGGAGCCTCGAGATCGTCGGCGAATCCCTGGAGCTGGCGCCGTTCGCCAAACAGCTCTATTCCTCCGATGCCGTCGGTCCTCCCGAACTGCATCTGCTCGGGTCGATCCTCTGGCGGCGGTCGATGGCGCAAGCCCTTGGCGACTGGGTGCGTCGCGGGGAATGGTTGGAAGGGGATGCGATCCGCGTGGCCGGCATGATCGCATCCGGGAATGCCCGCCGCGTCTATCAGCTGTAAGCCGTCTATCAGCTGGAAGCCCGCCGATGCACCCGGGCGCTGAGCAGGAAGTGTTACCACGGCGTGACCCGAAGCACGCCCTCCTGTTGGTTCTGGCTAGGATGGTGCCTAGCCGTAAGCGGTCTGTTTCAGGGTCAGCACACCCATAGACGAAAACCAGCATAGGAGTCACCATGCCCATTGCAACCCCAGAGATTTACTCCGAGATGATCGACCGTGCGAAGGCCGGCGGTTTTGCTTTCCCGGCGGTGAACGTGACGTCGTCGCAGACCCTGAACGCTGCGATCCGCGGTTTCGCTGAGGCTGAGTCCGATGGCATCATCCAGGTTTCCACCGGCGGTGCTGCGTACTGGTCCGGTGCCTCGGTGAAGGACATGGTTGCCGGTTCCCTGGGCTTTGCTGCGTTTGCCCGCGAGGTCGCCAAGAACTACAACGTGAACATTGCCCTGCACACGGACCACTGCCCCAAGGACAAGCTGGACAGCTTCGTTCTGCCGCTGCTGGCCGCGTCCGAGGCAGAGGTAAAGGCCGGCCGCAACCCGATCTTCAACTCGCACATGTGGGACGGTTCGCACGAGGCCCTCGGCGAGAACCTGCGCATCGCCCGTGAGCTGCTGGAGCGTACCGCGGCGGCGAAGATCATCCTCGAGGTCGAGATCGGCACCGTCGGCGGCGAGGAAGACGGCGTGGAGAACGAGATCAACGAAAAGCTCTACACCACCACCGAAGACGCCTTGGCCACCATCGAGGCCCTGGGTGCCGGCGAGAACGGCCGCTACATTACGGCCCTGACCTTCGGCAACGTGCACGGCGTGTACAAGCCCGGTGGCGTGAAGCTGCGCCCGGAGCTGCTCAAGCAGATCCAGTCCGAGGTCGGCGCGAAGATCGGCAAGGACAACCCCTTCGACCTCGTCTTCCACGGCGGTTCCGGTTCCTCCGACCAGGAGATCGCGGACGCCGTTTCCTACGGCGTCATCAAGATGAACGTGGACACGGACACCCAGTACGCCTTCACCCGTCCGGTCGCCGGGCACATGTTCGCCAACTACGACGGCGTGCTGAAGGTCGACGGCGAAATCGGCAACAAGAAGACCTACGACCCGCGCGTCTGGGGTGCCTCGGCCGAAGCCGGCATGGCCGCCCGCATCGTCGAATCCGCCCGCCAGCTCGGCTCGGCAGGCAAGACCTTCTAAGTCATGTCCGACGAATTCCGCAAGAACCTGCTGGGCCCCGAACCCACCCTCCTGCCCGCCGAAACCGAGGTGTACCAGCACCTCGCGCTCGGCCAGGAGCCGCTGGACCTTGTGGCCAAGCACCCCACGTCCTCGCTGCTCTGGGCAATCCTCGCGGAGGAAGCCTGGGCCGAAGGCCGCACCATCGATTCCTACGCCTACGCCCGGGTGGGCTACCACCGCGGACTGGACTCGCTGCGGCGCAACGGCTGGCGCGGCGTCGGCCCCATCCCGTGGGAGCACGAACCGAACCGCGGCTTCCTGCGGTCCCTCTACGCCCTGGGCCGCGCTTCGGCGGCCATCGGCGAGGCCGAGGAGCCCGAGCGGATCGAGAAGTTCCTCAATGACTCCGATCCCGCCGCGAAGGCAGCGATCGAAGGCTAGGACAACAGCAGAACAAACGACGGCGTCCGTCACCGAAAGGTGGCGGCCGCCGTCGTCGTTTTCCGGTACCTCGCCCGAGACGGCTTCCTGCGGAATGTTCAGTTTTTGTCGAGCTGATTGACAATATTTGTTCACCTTGTTTGTGTGTTTGTCACAGCCTGCAATGGGGGACATGGCAGGTTGCACGCACCCAATGCACTCGAAAGAGGTAACGCACTGTGAGGAACACACTGGGAGTCTTGAGGACCCTGGCCGCTTCAGGAGCCTTGGCGCTGGTTGTCGCGGCGGGCTCGGCCCCGCTGGCGCAAGCCGTGGGCGAGGGCCCCGGCTATGGCGACAACGGCCAGATCACCACATCCAAGCTGACCACCTATGACGAGCTGGTTTCCTTCCTGAAGGACCAGGACGCCCGCCAGCAGGCCATGAAACTGGAGGTGATTGGCAAGACGGTCAAGGGGCGCGACATCCACCTGGTCAAGTACGTCACGGACCCGGCCAAGCCGACCATCCTGTACCTGACCCAGCAGCATGGCAACGAACAGCTCACCACCGAGGGTGCCATGCAGTTCATCAAGCACCTGGGAACCGCCAGCGCGGCCGGCATCCTGGACGGCGTGAACATCCTCATCGTGCCAATGCTGAACGCTGACGGCGCCATGGGGGACGTGAACTTCCCGCTGGACGACTACGTCGCCAAGGGCGACCGCCACCTCACCCGCTACAACGCCGAAGGCGTGGACCTGAACCGCGACCATGTTGCCAAGGTCCAGCCCGAAACCCAGGCCTTGCACAACAACGTGATGCGCAAGTACCGGATCGATTACATGATCGACCTCCACCACCAGGGCATCCGCGCCGAACGGGACGGAAAGCTGGTGTCCGGCTCGATCCTGTACCCCACCACGCCCAACGCCGATCCCGCCGTCGTCGAGAAGTCCAAGAAGCTCGGGGCCGTTGTGTTCAACAATGTCGACTCCACGGGCTGGGGGCACCTTGGAAAGTACGAAGGCGGCAGCGCTGAAACCATCAGCCGCAACGGTATCGCGGTGGAATACGGGATCGCCACGCTTCTTTTCGAAATGCGCGGCATGTCGGACCACTACCTCGACGGCTACGCCCTGGGCCAGCGCAGCAACGGTTACCTCATCAAACAGACCGTGATCACGCTGACCTCCACCGCGGCAGCCATCGCAAACGGTTCAATCGCCGACGCCGATACCTCCTTCTGGGACAGCCTGGACACCCAGACTTCCCGCCCTGGCGAGGAAGCGGACGACGAGTAGGATTTCAGAGAACCAACAACGACGGCGCCCCGCACCTTTTCGGTGCAGGGCGCCGTCGTCGTTAGCGTGCTAGTCCAGGCCCATGGCCTGGCGGACTTCCACCACCACCCGGTGCATCGCTTCCTCGGCCTTGTTCGTATCCCCGCGCGAAACGGCGGAGGCAACATCTTCGTGCGCCTTGAGCGCGGCCTCCTCCGGCCGGAACGGCATGAGTCCCTGCTGGGTGCGGCTGGTCAGCACCTCGGCCACCATCTGGTCGATCGCGGCGAACATCTCGTTGCCGCTTGCGTGCAGCAGGAGGCGGTGGAAGGCGATGTCGACGGCGAGGAAACCCTCCAGGTCCCCGGCCTCGCCCAGGCGCCGCAGCTCCGCGGCCATCGCTCCCAGTTCTCCGCGCTGCGCGTGCGTGGCCCGGCGGGCGGCTGCCGCGGCGGCAATGGGCTCGACGGCGATGCGCAGCTCGGTGAGCGAGGCGTACTGGGCTTCGCGGCGGGTGGAGGCCAGGCGCCAGTGCACCACCTTGGGGTCGAAGACGTTCCAGTGCAGCGGGTCCTGGACCACGATGCCCACCCGGCGGCGGGAGTACACAAGGTTCATGGATTCCAGGACGCGCATGGTGTCCCGGGCGACAGTGCGGGAGACGCCGAATTCCTGTTGCAGGTCTTCGAGGGTGAGCCGGGATCCTGGGGCAAGGCGGCCGGAGGCGATCGATTCGCCGAGGGTGTCCAGCATGCGCTGGTGGAGGCCTCCGCCTTCCGCTGTCACCGTCGACATATCCCGCCCTTCCCGCACCGATTTCATGCTCAAGCGTAGTGCCTTCGACGTAAAAGTATGACCAAAAGCACAATAGGTACTACCAGTGCACTATCAATGGTGCTATCTTTTTCTGGAACGCGGCGCATCAGCGCCACCCGAGCTTCTTCGGAAGCCAACGACGTCTTCCTGCGGAGGTAGGGCAATGGAGTCATCTGCAATCCACGTGGTCGTCATGGGCGTTGCCGGCGCAGGCAAGTCCACGATTGCCGAGGCACTCGCGTCGGCCCTTGGCTGGGACATGGCCGAGGCCGACCGCTTCCACCCGTCGGCCAACATTTCGAAAATGGAGGGCGGCGTTCCGCTCACGGATGAGGACCGCTGGCCCTGGCTGGGCAGCATCCGCGACTGGATGACGTCCAAGGCGAAGGCAGGCAAGAGCACCGTGCTGACCTGCTCGGCCCTCAAACGCGGCTACCGCGGCCTGCTCTCCGGGGCCGAAGGCCGCGTGGTGTTCGTCCACCTCGACGGCAGCCCGGAACTTCTCGCCGAACGCATGGGCGGCCGGGCGGGACACTTCATGCCCACCACCCTGCTGCCCAGCCAACTCGCCACCCTCGAACCGCTCACGGCCGAGGAATGCGCGGCAGGAAGCATCCGCCTGGACATCGCACAGGACCCGGGCACCCTGGTGCGCGCCGTCGTCGACGTCCTTGCCCTGCAGGCTGCCTGAGCGGCCAAGGCGCCCAGCCAGAACCTTAAGAACACCCCACATTTCCCCAACCGCAGCCCGTCCATCGGGGCACGCCCGCCGGCGCAGTCCGGCGCGCCCCGGCACGGGCTGATGAACCCTGCCTGAGGAGGCACCATGACCACCATCGAAGGATGGACCCAAACCCTCGGCGCCGGGCCGCTGCTGCTTATCGCGGCCGCAGCCATCGCCGTCCTGCTCGTCCTGATCATCCGCTTCAAGATGCACGCCCTGCTTGCGCTGATCACTGTCAGCCTTGCCACGGCCTTCGCCACCGGCATCCCCGCCGACAAGGTGGTAGGCGTCCTGGTCGGCGGCTTCGGCACCACCCTGGGCACCGTTGCCCTGCTCGTCGGCCTGGGCACCATGCTCGGCCGCATTGTCGAGACCTCCGGCGGCGCCAAAGTCCTGGCCGACTACCTGATCAAGCTCTTCGGTGAGAAGCGTGCGCCCTTCGCGCTGGGCCTCGCCTCGCTGATCTTCGGTTTCCCGATCTTCTTCGACGCCGGCCTTGTGGTCATGCTGCCGGTCGTGTTCGCAGTCGCCCACCGCCTCGGAGGCGGGGTGCTCCGCTACGCGCTGCCCGCCGTCGGAGCGTTCTCCGTGATGCATGTGTTCCTGCCGCCGCACCCGGGGCCGGTCTCGGCCTCCGCCATCCTCGGAGCGAATGTCGGCCTGGTGACCATCGTCGGCCTCATCGCCGCCATTCCCACCTGGTACCTCACCTGCTACCTCTACGGCCTGTGGACGGGCCGCAAGCTCGAGCTTCCCGTGCCGGAAATCCTTGGCCACGCTTCCGCCGAGGCTGAGGCCCACCCGCCGCGCTTCCGTACCGTCGTGGGCATCCTCCTGTTGCCGCTCGTGCTGATCTTCCTCAACACCGGCCTCAACACCCTGGCCACCTCGCACCTCCTGCCTGACGCCGTGAAGGAACAGCAGTGGTTCCAGATCATCCGGGCACTTGGTGACACTCCTGTTGCGCTGCTCATCTCCGTGTTCGTCGCCGCGCTCGTTCTCGGCATGCGCCGCGGCCTCCACGGCGAGCGGCTCGAAGGCCTCCTCGAGTCCTCCCTCGGCCCGGTCTGCTCGGTCATCCTCATCACCGGTGCCGGCGGCATGTTCGGTGCGGTGCTGCGGATGTCGGGAATCGGCAAGGCGTTGGCCGATGTGCTGGGCGACGCCGGCATCCCGCTGATCCTGGCCGGCTTCCTGATCTCCTCGATCCTGCGCATCGCCCAGGGCTCGGCGACCGTTGCGCTGACCACCACAGCAGGCCTCATCTCCCCGGCCGTTGCAGAACTGGGGATGAACGGCCTGCAACTGGCGGCGCTCGTTGTTGCCGTTGCCGCCGGGTCGGTGGTGGTTTCCCACGTCAACGACGCCGGATTCTGGCTGGTGGGCCGCTTCATCGGCATGGACGTCAAGACCACCCTGGCCACCTGGACGGTCATGGAGACGCTCATCGGCGTTGCAGGCTTCGGCATTGCGGCAGTGGTGTTCGCCGTCGCCGGAGCCGTCGGATAGGGCGTCCGGAACGGGAAACGCGGCCGGCACCAAAAGGTGCCGGCCGCGCTTTGCATAGGTCCCGCCGTCGGGCATGATGCCGCCATGGAGAAACGCGAGTCGTCCGCTGCCGCCGTTGCCGCCTTCGAGAACCTGGGGGCCGATCTGCTCGACGCCGGAGTGGTGGCGGGCCAGATGTTCGGTGCCCGTTCACTGCTGCTGGACAAGAAGGCGATCGCCTGCCTCAACGGGGACATGGTGGCCTTCAAGCTCGGCCGCGACAACCCGGAGCATGGACGGGCGCTCGCCCTGCCAGGGGCCGTGCTCTTCGATCCTTCGGGCATGGGCCGGCCCTTCAAGGACTGGGTCGAGGTTCCGCTCGCGGCCGCGGGGGAGTGGCCGGCACTGGCGGACGCCGCGCTCGCGGCCGCCCGCCAATAGCGCCTTAAGCCGTTACGACGCCGGCACCCGGGCAGCTGCCGCGTGCTCGCTTGGGTAGATGGTTTCCAGCGGTGCCCGGTTGGTGGCCTTGGCCCAGGGGTAGTAGACCAGCATGGTCACCACGATGCCCACGATCCAGGAGATGTCCGCCCCGCCCAGCCAGTGCGTCACCGGGCCGGTGTAGAGGGCCTGGGCGAGGAACGGAACCTGGACCACGACGCCGATGCCGTAGGACACCAGGGCAGCGGCGTTCCACCGTCCGTAGCGGCCGTTCGGGTTGTAGAGGGCAGGGATGTCCAGGCGGTCGCGGGAAACCTTGTAGTAGTCCACGAGGTTGATGACGGACCACGGAGTGAAGACCATGAGCAGCATCAGGACGAAGTTCTTGAACAGGTTCAGGAAGTCTTTGCTGGCGAACAGGGCGATCAGCACGCTCGCGCCGATGACCACCAGGATGAACGCGATGCGGGCCGTGCGGGAAACGGTGTCGCGGCGGTTGACGGCGGTACCGATCGTCACCGAGCACATGAAGGCACCGTAAGCGTTCAGGCAGTTCACCGTCAGCTTGCCGCTGACGATCATCAGGTAGATGAAGACGGCGATCAGCCCGCCGCCGGCGAGGTCGCCCATGTACCCCACCTGGTTCTTCAGGAAGTCCCCGCCCAGGTGCGCGGCGGACAGGCCGCCAGCCAGGGCGCCGATGGTCATGGCCCACTGGGCGCCGCCCACGGAACCGGCGAAGGTGTACCAGAAGGTCCGGCGTTCGCTGGTGTCCTGGGGCAGGTACCGGGAGTAGTCCGCAACATAGGGGCCGAAGGTCAGCTGCCAGCCGGCGCCCAGGGCGATGGCCGTCAGGAAGGTAGGCCATTCGAAACCCTTAAGGAACATGATCTGGCCGATGTCGTACTTGGTCAGCACGGCGAACGTCAGGTAAAGGAAGCCGGCCAGGCCCAGCACGGTGGCGATCCGGCCCAGGGCGTGGATGTATTTGTAGCCGAGGATGGCCAGCAGCGCGGTTGCTGCACCGAAGATCAGGATTCCGACGGCGGGAACGTTGACACCGAGGATCAGGTTGATTGCCTGCCCGGAGAGCACGGTTCCGGTGGATGCGAAGCCCACGTACATCAGGATGACCAGGACCAGCGGGATGACCGCACCGTAGACGCCGAACTGCGCACGGCTGGAGATCATTTGGGGCAGGCCCAGCTTGGGGCCCTGGGCCGAGTGCAGTGCCATGACGATGCCGCCGAGCACGTTGCCAACGAGCAGGCCAATAATGGCCCAGAACGCGTCGGCGCCGAAGACCACTGCAAGGGCTCCGTCCACGATCGCGGTGATTTGGGCGTTGGCGCCGAACCACAGGGTGAACTGGGACTTCGGGTGGCCGTGGCGCTCGCCGGGCGGGATCATCTCGATCGACCGTGCCTCGACGGCGCTGCTTGTTGCTGCTGCCATGGTCTTACTCCTAATGCTGAACGGGCATGTTCCATGTCACAGCAATCACGTCCCCGGAACAATGGGATCCGGAGCCGTGGTGTCGCGGATCCCAGACACTTTCGGCGTGTCGCCGGCAGGCTCCCGGGGTTTGCCGTGTCCGTTCCGGGGGACCTCGGCTTCGGCCCCGGCGTGCGGTGCGGGGTCATGACACCGTGTCGCGGGGCCGGATCCGCTAAACTTGGCTGGTAAGAGCCCCGGAACTCTTGCCCTTCCTGCCCATGAATCTTTGTTGAAGACCATGGACAGGGCCTGGCTTCGGGGCGTTCTCATGTACGGCGCCAGGCGCGGTGTTCCCGTCGCCTGCCCGAAAAGAATGGGGGAGGATCCCATGCCCGCTATCGTGATCGTCGGAGCCCAGTGGGGCGACGAAGGCAAAGGCAAAGCGACCGACCTGCTCGGCGGCCGCGTTGACTACGTGGTCAAGCCCAACGGCGGCAACAACGCCGGGCACACCGTCGTCGTCGGCGGTGAGAAGTACGAGCTCAAGCTCCTTCCCGCAGGCATCCTGAGCCCCAACGCCATTCCGATCATCGGCAACGGCTGCGTGGTGAACCTCGAGGCCCTCTTCCAGGAAATCGACGGCCTCGAAGCCCGCGGGGCCGACACCTCCCGCCTGCGCGTTTCCGCCAACGCCCACCTCGTGGCCCCGTATCACCAGGTGCTGGACAAGGTCACCGAGCGCTTCCTCGGCAGCCGCGCCATCGGCACCACCGGTCGCGGCATCGGTCCTGCCTACATGGACAAGGTGGCCCGCCTGGGCATCCGTGTCCAGGACGTCTTCGACGAGTCGATCCTCCGCCAGAAGGTGGAAGGTTCGCTGCGCCAGAAGAACGAACTCCTGGTCAAGGTCTACAACCGCCGCGACATCGTGGTGGACGAGATCGTGGACTACTTCCTGTCCTTCGCCGAGCGCCTGCGCCCGCTGGTCATCGACAGCACGCTTGAGCTGAACAACGCCCTGGACGAGGGCAAGGTTGTGCTCATGGAAGGCGGCCAGGCAACGTTCCTGGACGTCGATCACGGCACCTACCCGTTCGTCACTTCGTCCAACCCCACGGCCGGCGGCGCCTCCGTGGGTTCGGGCATCGGCCCCACCCGCATCTCGCGCTCCATCGGCATC
Source organism: Arthrobacter sp. R-11 (assembly GCF_049913155.1). Classification (GTDB taxonomy): domain Bacteria; phylum Actinomycetota; class Actinomycetes; order Actinomycetales; family Micrococcaceae; genus Arthrobacter. The sequence goes on from NZ_CP183979.1 coordinate 569,333, forward strand.
ATCAAGGCCTACACCACGCGCGTCGGCGCCGGCCCGTTCCCCACGGAACTCTTCGACGAGATGGGCATGTACCTGCAGAAGACCGGCGGCGAGTTCGGCGTGAACACCGGCCGCCCGCGCCGCTGCGGCTGGTACGACGCCGTCCTGGCCCGCCACGCCTCCCGCGTGAACGGCTTCACGGACTACTTCGTCACCAAGCTGGATGTGCTCACCGGCATCGAGCAGATCCCTGTCTGCGTGGCCTATGACGTCGACGGCGTCCGCCACGACGAAATGCCGATGACCCAGACCGAGTTCCACCACGCAGTGCCGATCTTCGAGTACTTCGAGGGCTGGACCGAGGACATCACCGCGGCCAAGACCCTGGAGGACCTCCCGGAGAACGCGCGCAACTACGTGCTGGCGCTCGAAAAGCTCTCCGGCACCCGTTTCTCCGCGATCGGCGTCGGCCCGGACCGCGACCAGACCATCGTGCTGCACGACCTGATCGAGGACTAAGCACCAAGAACGTACGACGACGGCGGGCCGCCCGGGGTTTCGATGGAACCTTGCGGGCGGCCCGCCGTCGTTGTCGATGCCTCCAAAACCACCCCTGAACTGGGAAAACATCCTTCCAAGAAAAAACTTCGGAATTCGCGTAACCCTTTGGGTGGCTGCAACGATTACTCCAGTGAACGGGCCGAGCTGGAATCTGTCCCCCATCATGTTCCAGCTCGGCCCTTCGTTTGCCTCAAGGAGCTTGGCAAATGGATGCGGGCCGGGCCGGGGTGTGTCTTGGGCAGCGCAGGCGGGGGCGGTTAGGCTGGAGGGGTGCCCGCAGCGAGTCCGCCGGGACAACCGCGCACAACGGCAGCAGACCCCGCATCCACCGAAAGCACCTGAACCGTGACTGACGCCCTGACCGACGAAGCGTTGCAGGCCCTCCGGGGCAATGACGCCGAGCTGTTCAGTGCTGTATACCAGTCCTTCGCGGGCCAGGTGCTGGGCTATCTCAGCGCCAAGGGTGTGCAGGACCCGGAAGCCCTCACGCAGGACGTCTTTCTTGCAGTGTTGCCGCGGATCCACGCCATCTCGGGCGGGGTCAAAGGTCTCCGGACCTTTGTCTTCTCCGTTGCCCACGCCCGGATGGTGGATGACCACCGCAGGCAAGTCAGGGTGCCGGAGCACCAGGAGTTCGAAGCCGAACGGGATACCAGGGAGGTTCTCTCGGCCGAAGCCGAAGCGATGGACCGGGTGGCTCCGGGAGAAGTTCTGGCACTGCTCGGTTTCCTCCCCGAAGAGCAGCGCGAGGTGCTGTCGTTACGGATCATTGCGGGGCTGACCGTGGAGCAAGTTGCCGAAATCATGGGGAAAAGCCAAGGTGCAGTAAAGCAGTTGCAGCGGAGGGCCTTGACCACACTCCGTGAACACTCGGCAGTAAAGGAATATGTGGCGCCATGACGCGTTCCAATGCGGATCGTGACAAGCTCGTCTCCGAGCTCATGCTCGACGCCGGCGTGCCCGGCGATGCGCTGCTCAAGGCCTCCCTCGAATCCATCGCAGGCCTGTCGGCGCTGCCCGCCCCGGCACCCCGTGGCGAGCTTGCGGCGCTGCTCGGCGTCCCCTCAGTAGATCCCGACGGCGGCACGAACCCCGATGGCGATGAGCTCGCCGGGCGCCGCCGCAGGAAGCACCGCCCCGCGATCGTCGCCGGTGCCGTGGTCACGGCCATGGGCCTAGGGATCGGAGGGGTTGCGGCGTCCGGCGGCCTGCAACAGAACTCCCCGGAATTCATCCAAAGCCTGATCGCAGGCTGGGCGCCTCAAGGGAACCCTGCGCCGCCGTCGCTGGTTCCGGCCGGGCCGGTCCCGGACGCCCCGAAAGTCACTGCTGTCCCGGCACCTTCCAGCCTTCCCACGGCGCAAGCCGCTGCCGGGACTCCGCAGAGCCTGGCGTCCCCTTCGCCATCCGCTGTCCCGGGCCACGCTTCCACGGGAAACGCCCCTTCCGCGGGAAAGTCGCCCGCCGCGCTTACCGAAAAGAAGGCGGAGAAGCCGCACAAGGTGAAGCCCAAGGTAGCAGCAGCCGCCCGGAAGGAAGACAGGCCTGCCGGGACTGTCCGGCCGGGGCCCAGCTCGCCTGCCGGGTCCTCCCAGATGAGTTTCAGGGACTCCGTCGAGCTCATGCTGAACGAGCGAGGCCGCGTGGGCGGAAAGGCCGTGGAGGACGTCCTCCGGCGCATCGTGCGGCTCGGCATCCGCTTCTGAGCCGTCTCGTTCCTGCCAAAGCGAGGCCGGCATGCGGGCGTAGGCTGGGGGAATGACCCACGCGAATGATCCGGCTGTCATTGAACGCCTCATGCGGACCAAAGGCCGTTGGGCCATCGTGGGGCTGAGCAACAACGAGTGGCGCTCTGCGTACGATGTCGCGCTCTATGTCCGGGACCGCATGGGCATGGAAATCATTCCGGTGAACCTGCGCGGCGAAGACGTCCACGGCGAAACCGGCTACAAGACCCTGGGCGACATTCCCGCTGAAAAGCAACCGATCGACGTCGTGGACTGCTTCGTCAACTCCAGCCGCGTGGGCGCGGTGATCGACCAGGCGATCGCGGCCGGCGCGAAGGCGGTGTGGCTCCAGCTCGGGGTCAACGACGACGCCGCCGTCGAGCGTGCGAAGGCCGCTGGCCTGGACGTGGTGCTCAACACCTGCCCGGCGCGGGAAGGCTGGCATTACGGTCTGTAACCTGGACTAGGCTCGGGTCATGGACGCTGCCACCCTCCGCCTGATCTGCCTCGGATTTCCCGGTGCCTTCGAGGACTTTCCCTTCGGCCCGGAAGCCTCCGTCTTCAAGGTCCGTTCCGCGGTGTCCGGCGGCGCGGCCCAGGAGGCGAAGATGTTCGCGTTGTCTGCCCTGGACGCTGAGCCGCTGTCGGTGAGCCTGAAATGCGATCCGGTTCTGGCCGTGCAGCTGCGCGCGGCGCATCCCGAAATCACCGGCGCCTGGCATATGAACAAGACCCACTGGAACGGCGTGCGGCTGGACGGCAGCCTGCCCGATGGCATGATCCGGGACATGGTGGAGGACTCCTACGACCTCGTAGTGGCAGGGCTCAGCAGGAAGCAACAGGAGCAACTTGGGTGGGCGCGCCTCGCAGGCAAGTGACCTGCCGCGGCAGGGGGCAAGTCGGATAGATTGAGAGTGCGCAACACCATTCGATGCCTTGACGCAATCGGGAGCGGCCAGATGCTGGAGCAACGAACAATCGACGAATTGTGGACCTTCGAAGATCCGGCTTTGTCAGAGGCCCGTTTCCGGGAAGCCATGCAGGACTCCCGGTTTGACGATTTCGAGCGATTGGAATTGGCCACCCAGCTGGGCCGCGCCATCGGCTTGCAGGGCCGCTACGAAGAAGCCGATGCCCTGCTGGACTCGATCGACACCCAGGAGGAGCCCACGCTGGCTGTCCGGGTCCTGCTGGAGCGCGGGCGGCTGCTGAATTCCTCCGGGCATCCTGCCATGGCCGTGCCGTTGCTCGAACAGGCCGCGGAGCTCGGTGACCACCTCGGCGAAGAATTCCTCACGGTGGACGCGCTGCACATGCTCGCGATAGCCGACTCCGGCCACCAGGAATCCTGGACGCGCAGTGCGCTCGAGTACGCCTCCGCCGTCGACGATCCGCGCACCAAGCGCTGGATGGTTTCGCTGCACAGCAACCTCGGCTGGGCGCTGCACGACGACGGCCGGCGCACCGAAGCGCTGGTGGAGTTCCAGCTAGCCGAGCAATGGGCCGAACGAGTCGGCACTCCGCAGCAGCAACTTTGGGCGCGTGAAGCCATCGACGAGTGCGAAAGGTCGCTTAGCGGACGGTCCTGAGCTGCGGTTTCTTTCTTTTTGGAGCCTCTCCGGAGGTCCTGGAGGCGCTTCTTGGGTAGATCACGTTTTGACAAAAGTTGATTGAAACTAGCCAGAAATATTGATTTTCGATCACTAGTGGTGAAGTATGTCACACGAGGGTGGCGCTGCTTCGGGCGCCTTCCAGCCGATCCGAAATCAAGGCACGGGCGCCGTCCGGATCGGTCCTACGAGTCCCTGGAGGGTTTTAGGATGAACGTTCAGCAGTCCTTCGCACGCCGTGGTTTTCTCCGCGGTGCGCTCGCCACCGCCGTGCTGGCCCCAATGGGCGGAGCCCTGGCCTCTTGCGCGTCGGGCGGCGGTACCACCGCCGGCCCCACCGGTACCGTCTCGGATACCAACCCGTTCGGCATAGCGGATAACTCCACCGTGGACGCAGTGATCTTCAAGGGTGGCTACGGAATCGACTACGTCGACTTCGCCGGCAACATCTTCAACAAGAACCACCAGGGTTCCACCGCCAAGATCACCCCCTCGACCGCGATCTCCACCGAACTCCAGCCGCGCTTCGCCGGCGGCAACCCGCCGGACCTGGTGGACAACTCCGGTGCCCAGTCCATCGGCATCAGCACCATCCTGGACCAGCTTGAAGACCTGCAGCCCGTTGTGGATGCCAAGAACCTTGAAGGCACTCCCATCAAGGACACCTTGTACGAGGGCGTGCTGACCCCCGGCACCTTCAACGGCAAGCTGGTAGCCATCAACTACGTCCTGACCCTCTTCGGTGTCTGGTACTCCGCCTCGCTTTTCGAGGCGAACGGCTGGACGCCCCCGAAGACCTGGGACGAGGCCTATGAACTCGGCGAGAAGGCCAAGGCCAAGGGCAAGTACCTGTTCCTGTGGGGCAAGGAAGCCGCCAGCTACTACCTCGAGTTGGCATTGTCCTCCGCCATCAAGGAAGGTGGCGACGAGGTCCGCGTGGCCCTGGAAAACCTCAAGGAAGACAGCTGGAAGCACCCGGCGCTTACCAAGGTGTTCGAGGCTCTGGACAAGCACGTCAAGGCCGGCCACTTCAAGCCCGGCGGTTCCGGCACCGCCTTCACGGCCGCCCAGGCACAGTGGAGCAACGGCCAGGAGGCATTGCTCTACCCCTCCGGTTCGTGGATCGAAAACGAAATGAAGGACCAGACCAAGGCCGACTTCAAGATGACGGGCGCTCCCGTGCCCACCCCCAGCAGCAGCCCGAAGATGCCTTACGAGGCACTCCACTCCGGCGGCGGCGAGCCCTTCATCGTTCCCTCCCAGGCCAAGAACAAGGCCGGGGGCAAGGAAATCCTGCGCATCATGCTGTCCAAGGACGCGGCGGCCAACTTCGCCAAGACCAAGCTGGCCCCCACGGTCGTCAAGGACACGGTCCCGGCGGACGGCTTCGGCTCCACAGCCCTGGTCTCCCAGACCAAGATGCTCGATGCCGCGGGCAAGAACGTCTTCAACTGGCAGTTCCTTGACCTTTACGGCATGAACAAGGACGTCCTGGTTGTCTGGAATGCATTCCTCGACGGCAAGTCGAACGCTGCCAAGCTGGCCGAGGACATGCAGAAGATGTCGGACAAGATCCGCAATGACAGTTCCATCAAGAAGGTTGAAATCAAGTGAGCCTGCCCCCGCCAACGGCGGTTCTGGAAGGCGGCCGCAAGGCCGCCATCCAGAGCCGCCGCAAGAACCTGACTTTTGACAAGGTTTCCTTCATGGTGGTGTTCCTCGGGATACCGCTGGCGATCTACCTGGTCTTTGTGATTTGGCCGTTCCTTCAGGCATTTGTCTATTCCCTGACCGACTGGTCCGGCTTCAGCCCCAACTACAAATTCGTCGGGTTGGAGAACTACGCGCGGATTTTCACAGATGACCAGTTCCTGAAGGCGCTCAGCAACAACGTCATCCTGTTGATCGTCGTCCCCCTGGTTACCGTGGTCCTGAGCCTCATCCTGGCCACGCTCGTCACGGTGGGCGGTAGCAGCAAGGGCCAGGTCAAGGGCCTGAGGAACTCCAGCTTCTACCGGGTGGTTTCCTTCTTCCCGTACACGATTCCTGCCGTTGCGATCGGTATCATGTGGGGCCAGATCTACGACCCCAGCGGCGGCCTGCTGAACGGTGCCCTGAACGCCTTGGGACTTAACTTCAAGGATTATGCCTGGCTGGGCAACACCAATACGGCCATGGCGTGCTCCATCTTCGTGATCATCTGGGGTTTCGTGGGCTTCTACATGGTTCTCTTCATCGCCGGCATCAAGGGCATCCCCGCCGAACTCTTCGAGGCTGCCCGCATTGACGGTGCAGGTCGTTTCCGCACTGCCGTCAGTCTGACTATCCCGATGATCCGCGACAACATCCAGACCGCCTACGTCTACCTGGGCATCTTCGCCCTGGACGCCTTCGTCTACATGGCCTCGCTGTTCCCGAACGCCGGCGGACCCGAGAACTCCACCCTGGTGATGTCCCAGCAGCTCTTCTTCACCGCCTTCCAGCGCGGCCAGTTCGGATTGGCGACCGCCATGGGCGTCATCCTTGCCCTGGCAACCCTGCTCTTCTCCGGACTCGTGTTCCTGGTGAACAAGCTGACCGGCGGTTCCGAAGGAGGCAGACTGTGACTCTCCTGAAGCAAAAGACAGCCCCCGCGGGCCACATCGAGCGCGAAGCCAAGAGCACACCGGGTGACCTGGCGGTAGCGGCAACATCGCACGTCGTCCTGGCGATCTGGTCCGCGATCGTGGTCCTGCCGCTGCTATGGACCTTCATGTCCTCCTTCAAGACCTCCAACGAGATCTTCGCATCGCCATTCGCGCTGCCGGGGGCGTGGAAGCTGGACAACTACATCAAGGCCTGGACCGAGGCCGGCATTGGTGCGGCCTTCATCAACTCGGTGATCGTGGTTGGCGTCTCGCTGGTGGTGGTTATGCTGCTGGGGGCCATGTGCGCCTACGTGCTTGCCCGCTTCTCCTTCCGGGGCAGCAGGGTCATCTACGTCCTGATGCTGGCCGGCCTGACCTTCCCGATCTTCCTGGCCATGGTTCCGCTGTTCGGCGTCCTCAAGGGAATGGGGCTGCTCAACCAGTTGCCGGGCCTGATCATCACCTACGTGGCGTTCGCCCTGCCGTTCACTGTGTTCTTCCTGTTCGCGTTCTTCAAGAACCTTCCGGGTGAAATCGCCGAGGCTGCCGCGATCGACGGCGCCGGGGAATGGCGGACCTTCTTCCAGATCATGCTGCCCATGGCCAGGCCCGGCCTGGCATCCGTGGCGATCTTCAACTTCCTTGGCCTGTGGAACCAGTTCCTCATCCCGGTGACCATCAACGCCGGCGGCCCCAAGGTCCTCTCCCAGGAATTGTTTGTCTTTGCGCAGCAGATGGGCTATGCGGTGGACTTCGGGGCGCTGTTCGCGGCCGTCACCGTTACCGTGATCCCGGTCCTGATCGCCTACATCCTCTTCCAGCGCCAGTTGCAGGGCTCGGTGTCGCAAGGCACCTCGCGTTAGAGTGACCTTCCCGATCCGGCTCGGCTGAGCCGGTGCACGACGGCGGTTCCCATCTTCCGGTGGGGGCCGCCGTCGTCGTTGTGCGGATCGTCAGCCGCCAGCTCGACGGCGAGGGCCGGGACCTGATGGGTGAGCTCAGCCTCCCGTGGCTGGCCCATAATGGGCCCATGTGGATCGGCTGGATTGAGTTCGACATCCTCCTGGGCGATGTGCACAGCCTCAAGGAGAAGCGCTCGTTGGTGCGGCCGGTGGTGGCCGAGCTCAAACGCCGTTTCGAGGTGTCGGCCGCGGAGACGGGATTCCTGGACCAGCACCGGCGGGCGCTGATCGGGGCGGCGATGGTTGCCCCGGACCGGGCCCACCTGGTGGAGGTGCTCGACGCCGTCGAACGCCTGGTTGCCGGGCGCCCGGAACTCGAGCTGCTCAGCGCCCGTCGACGCGACCTCCACAGCGAGGATTGACTCTTCTCTCCATCGATTGCTTAGTTGGTGTCGTTTTGAGGCCCCAAAACGACACCAACTAAGCAATCGATCGAGGCTGTGGATAACTTCTGCGGGCATTGGGTTGAGTCTGTTCTGATGTGCCCATGAAAACCGCGCGCCAACTTCCGGTCGAATTGCAGGGCCGGCCCTTCACGACTGCCGAAGCCGTCCGCCGAGGTGTCAGCGTCCGGCGGCTCCGCCATGGATCCCTTGTTGGCCTGGGTCGGGGCATCCGCTCCGAACTCCCGACGGCGGACGTCCCCTTGGAGATCCGCGCGCGGCCATTCGTCGAGGTCAATGAGGGATGCGCCGCTTCCCACCTCACAGCCGCAGAGCTTCTCGATCTGCCGCGGCGATTCCGGAAGGAGCCTTTGCAGATGTTCCATATCATCAGGCCGGAAGGTGCGGCCTACCTGAAAAGGCCCCACGTTGTCGTCCACCGGATGAAACTCTACGAAGACGAAATCACCACCCTGAACGGGATCAGGCTTACCACCCCGGAACGGACGTGGCTGGACCTTGCCGAGACCCTGTCCGTGGATGAGCTGGTGGTGGCGGGGGACAGTTGCGTGAGAATACCCCGGCCCGAATTCGAAGGACGGGACAAGCCGCTTTGCACCTTGGCCGATTTGCAGAGGATGATCGATCGCCACAAGGGCAAGCGCGGGTTGCGGAAGGCGAAAGAAGCAATCCGCTTGATCCGGCTCGGCTCGGACTCGCCGCAGGAGTCCCTCCTCCGGCTGGCCCTGGTGCGGGCAGGACTGCCGGAACCTGAGGTCAACGTGCCCGTTGACTCGGGCGACGGCGGACGCCCCGTCCAGCCGGACCTTTCATACCGCGAGTACAAAGTCGGCGTCGAATACGAAGGATCGGCCCACAGCGAGGAAGCACAGGTCGTCCGGGACATTGCCCGTTCCGAGCGGTACGAAGAGCTGGGCTGGACCGAGATCCGCATCTCGAAGCGGCACATGGTCAACGATGCCAAGCCTGCGGTGGCTAAAGTACGGACGGCCCTCATCCAGGCAGGGTGGCGACCGAAGGGGCGTAGTTAAAACGAGTGCTCCGTAACTGTCGTTCTGAAGGCTCAGAACGACAGTTACGGAGCACTCGATGCTGTCAGGCGGAGGCGTCAGCCGAAGTACTTCGGCAGGGTGCCTTCGTGGGCTTCGCGGAGGGCGTCCAGGGACAGGGTCTCCACGCCGTTGATCTCCAATGCGCCGGAAGCCGCGTCCACCACGCCGATGCGAAGGTGGGCGAAGCCGCGGGCGGTGCACATGTCCTTGAAGCGGACCTCTTCGGAACGCGGCACGGACACGATGGCCCGGGCCTGGGACTCGGAGAACAGCGCCGTGAACAGGTCCACGCCGTCGCGCTCGAGCAGTTCCTCCAGGGCGATCCGGGCGCCGACGCCGTAGCGCAGCGCGGACTCCACGAGGGCTGCCGCGAGGCCGCCTTCGGAGAGGTCGTGCGCGGAGTCGACCATGCCGTCGCGGCTGGCGTTGATCAGGATCTCGCCCAGCTGGCGCTCGGCTGCCAGGTCCACGCGAGGCGGCAGGCCGCCGAGGTGGCCGCGCAGCTTGGCCCATTCCGAACCGTCCAGTTCGGCCGCCGTCGTACCCAGCAGGTAGATCGCCTGGCCGTCTTCCTTCCAGCCGGACGGGGTGCGGCGCGCGACGTCGTCGAGCTTGCCCAGCACCGCCACCACGGGGGAGGGGTGGATCGGCGTGGTGCCGGTCTGGTTGTACAGCGAGACGTTGCCGCCGGTGACCGGAACGCCCAGCTCCATGCAGGCGTCGGAGAGGCCGCGGATGGACTCGGCGAGCTGCCACATGACATCCGGGTCCTCGGGGGAGCCGAAGTTCAGGCAGTCGGAGACGGCCATCGGCACGGCGCCGGAGGTGGCCACGTTGCGGTAGGCCTCGGCCAGTGCAAGCTGGGCGCCGTTGTACGGGTCCAGGTAGGTGTAGCGGCCGTTGGCGTCGGTGGCGAGGGCAACGCCCAGGCCGGTCTTTTCGTCCACGCGCACCACACCGGCGTCGTCCGGGAACGCCATGGCGGTGTTGCCGCCAACGTAGCGGTCGTACTGCTTGGTGATCCAGGACTTGTCGCACATGTTCGGCGATGCGACCAGTTCAGTGACGGCGGCAGCCAGCTCCGCCGGGGCGGCGGGGCGGCCGGCGTCCTGCACGGAACCGGTGAAGGTGTCCGCCTGCAGGGCGTCCTGCCAGGACGGGCGGGCGTACGGGCGGTCGTAGACCGGACCGTCATGGGCGACGGTGCGCGGGTCGACGTCGACGATGACCTCGCCTTCCCAGGTGATGATGAGGCGGCCGGTGTCGGTCACCTCGCCCAACCAGGCGTATTCCACGGCCCACTTGTCCATCACGGCTTCGAACGCTGCCACGTTCTCCGGCGTGACGACGGCCATCATGCGTTCCTGCGACTCGGACATCAGGATTTCGCCCGGGGTCAGCGTGGGGTCGCGGAGCAGCACGTCGGTCAGTTCCACCTGCATGCCGCCGTCGCCGTTGGAGGCGAGCTCGGAGGTGGCGCAGGAGATGCCGGCCGCGCCGAGGTCCTGGATGCCTTCAACGAGGGAGCCCTTGAAGAGCTCGAGGCAGCACTCGATGAGCACCTTCTCGGCGAAGGGGTCGCCCACCTGGACGGCGGGGCGCTTGGATGGCTTGGTGTCGTCGAAGGACTCGGACGCCAGCACGGAAGCGCCGCCGATGCCGTCGCCGCCGGTGCGTGCACCGAAGAGGACAACCTTGTTGCCCTTGCCGGAGGCGTTGGCCAGGCGGATGTCCTCGTGGCGCATGACGCCCACTGCGAGGGCGTTGACCAGCGGGTTGCCCTGGTAGACGGCGTCGAACACCATCTCGCCGCCGATGTTGGGCAGGCCCAGCGAGTTGCCGTAGCCGCCGATGCCGGCCACGGCGCCGTGCATGACGCGGGCGGTGTCCGGGTGGTCGATCTCGCCGAAGCGCAGCGGGTCCATGACGGCCACGGGGCGGGCGCCCATGGAGATGATGTCGCGGACGATGCCGCCGATGCCGGTTGCCGCGCCCTGGTAGGGCTCAACGAACGACGGCGAGTTGTGGGACTCGATCTTGAAGGTCACGGCCCAGCCGTCCCCAAGGTTGGTGACGCCGGCGTTTTCGCCGATGCCCACCAGCATGTCCTTCTTCATCTCCTCGGTGACCTTCTGGCCGAACTGGCGCAGGTGGTTCTTGGAGGACTTGTAGGAGCAGTGCTCGCTCCACATCACGGAGTACATGGCCAGCTCGGCGCCGGTGGGGCGGCGGCCCAGGACCTTGACGATCTCTGCGAACTCGTTCTCCTTCAGGCCCAGTTCGGCCCAGGGGAGTTCGGTGTCCGGAGTGTTCGCTGCGTTCTCGACGGTGTCGATGTTGAACTTCTTGTTGGTCTCCGTGGTCACTTGGCGCCTCCCACAATCTTGTTCAAAACGGAGGTGAAGAACCCGAGGCCGTCGGTGCCGGCGTTGGATTCCGGGCCGAAGCCGGGTTCCACGGCGTGCTCGGGGTGCGGCATGAGGCCCACCACGTTGCCGGCGGCGTTGGTGATGCCTGCGATGTCGCGGCGGGAGCCGTTCGGGTTGAAGCCCACGTAGCGGAACGCGACGCGGCCCTCGGCCTCAAGGGCGTCCAGGGTCTTCTCGTCGGCGATGTACTGGCCGTCCTGGTTCTTCAGCGGAACCAGGATCTCCTGGCCGGCTTCGTAGTCGGCGGTCCAGGCCGTGGTGTTGTTTTCCACGCGCAGCACCTGGTCCCGGCAAAGGAACTTCAGGTGGTCGTTCTTGATCATCGAACCGGGCAGCAGGTGCGATTCGGTGAGGATCTGGAAACCGTTGCAGATGCCCAGGACCGGCAGCTTGGCGTCCGAGTTGGCGGCGTCGATGATCTTGGACATCAGCGGCGCGAAACGCGAAATGGCGCCGGCGCGCAGGTAGTCGCCGTAGGAGAAGCCGCCCGGGATCACCACGGCGTCGACGTCGGCAAGTTCCGTGTCGGCGTGCCAGAGCGCGACGGCGGTGCCGCCTGCGAGGCGGACGGCACGGGCGGCGTCGCGGTCGTCAAGGGTGCCGGGGAAGGTGACGACGCCGATCCTGGCGCCGTCCAACCGGGACTCGGCGGCCACCGGGGCCTCGCCGATCAGGGGAAGTTCAGTCATTTCAGGCCTCGACGACCTCGACGTTGACGACGTCTTCGATGACCGGGTTGGACAGCAGGGTTTCTGCGGCCTCGCGCGCCTGGGCGAGGATAGCGTCGGTCACCTCGCCGTCGACGGTCAGTTCGAAGCGCTTGCCCTGGCGGACTGCGCTAAAGCTGGTGAAGCCGAGGCGGGGCAGTGCTCCCACGATCGCCTTCCCCTGCGGGTCCAGAATCTCGGGCTTGGGCATGACGTCGACGACGATCCGGGGCATCCGGTAACTCCTGTGCGTGAGCGTTGGTTGAACCTTGTCAAAGGCTTCCGCGGAGTGGTGCCGTCTCACGCCGAACCGCATTCAAACAGCATTCAAGAGGGGTGTCAGGCAATGGTGTTTGGTGCAGTGTCTTACGGATAAGGGGCGCTCCGCGAGCTTGCACGCCCATTCTACCGGCCAAACCGTTCCATACCCTATTTGTGCCGGCTGGGCCCGAACGTGGGGAGCTGCCGGGGAGCCGCCGGGTGGGCCCACGGTGGCGAGGGGTCCCCCCGCCTGAGGTACGAAGGCAGGGGAGCCGCCGGGTGGGCCCACGGTGGCGAGGGGTCCCCCGCCTGAGGTACGAAGGCAGGGGAGCCGCCGGGGACTAGGATGGCCGCATGGCAGGGAACCTGAAGTCCATGGTGTTGCCGGTGGTGGCCGCAGCCGTATTCGCCGGCCTGGGCAGGATGGTGGTCCAGAAGATCAAACTGGACCGGGCTGCGCGCGAAAACCGCAGCGTTGCCCTGCTCGACGCGGCCGCCCGGGCGCGGATCAGCGCAGCCCTGCGCGGAGCAGCCCAGCCGCCCGCCTCCGTGAGGGAATAGCGAACGTACAAATGCGCTAATCCTGCGGGTGAAAGCCCGGAAAACCGGCGTAGCTTTGGTTCCATGCCGGGTCATTCCCGCTGAACTGAAAACCAGTAGAACCGAGCCAGGAGGAACCATGACCGAACATGTTGCCGAAGTCTCCGCCTGCAGCGTTGGCAGCTGTGGATTCAACCATGACGGGTGTACCGCATTTGGAATCACCATCGGGGGCACCACGGATCACGCCTCGTGTGCCACGTTCATCGACACCACGGCCATGGGCGGGCTTCCCAAGGTCCTGGCCCACGTGGGTGCCTGCCAGCGCAGCGAATGCATCCACAACAACCACCTGATGTGCGAGGCGCATGATGTCAGGGTTGGCCCGGGGGCCGAGGCCGCGGACTGCCTCACCTACCAGCACGCCTGACACACCCTGAAAGCCGAAGGGCACGCTCCACACGGAGCGTGCCCTTTTCCATGCCCGGGCTTTTTCCATGTCCGGAGGCTCCGTGTGACAAGCGTGAAATCAGACTTTGTGCCCTATGTCATATTCAGCTATCGCTCTGTACTGTATGAAGCGATTGCTTCCGAGCGGTTGTCAAGAACTGTCAACCGGGCAGCATTCCAAACTGGCAGCATTCCAAGTTGATTGATCCTGGCACGAGCGGCCGGATCGCCTTTAGAAAGGTGCAAATCACTCGTGAAATCAAGAGGAAAGAGCTTCGTCGGAAGCGGGGGCCTTCGAAGAGCTGCGGCGCTGGCCGTGGGCGTACCGGTGCTGCTGTCGTCCATGGCGCTGGCACCGGCGCAGGCCGCCCCGGCACAGGGCAGCAGCGCTGCCGCCACGATCAAGAAGAACCTTGATCCCCAGGCGTACAAGGACGGGCGCTACATCGTGGTGCTCGCGGAGAAGCCCGCAGCCACCTACGACGGCGGCACGCCGGGCTATGCGGCCACCAAGCCGCAAACAGGCAAGAAGCTGGACGTGCGCAGGAACGAAGTCCGGCGGTACCAGTCCCACTTGCAGCAGCAGCAACGCGAAGTGGCAGCCCAGGAGAACGTCAGCATCAAGCGTGACTTCACCTCGGCACTCAACGGCTTCAGCGCCAACCTCACGGCGGAGCAGGCCGTCAACCTCGCCAAGAACCCCAAAGTCCTGTTGGTTGCCCCGGACACGCAGCGTTCACCGGACTACTCCACCACCGATTTCCTCAAGCTCAGCGGCTCCGGCGGGCTGTGGGAGACCCGCTTCGGCGGCAAGGACAAAGCCGGGGCCGGCACCGTGGTGGGCGTGATCGATACCGGTTACACGCCGTCGAGCGCTTTCTTCACCGGTGAGCCGGTACAGCCCCTCAGCGGCAACCCGCAGGTGGGTGTCCCGTACCGCACGGACGACGGCAAGATCGCCATGCTGAAGGCCGACGGCGAAACCTTCGTGGGCGAATGCCAGACCGGCCAGGACTTTGACGGCACTGCGTGCAATTCCAAGGTCCTCAGCGCCCACTACTTCGCCGATGCCTTCCTCGAGACCGTTCCGGAAGAGCACCGCGCGCCGCAGGAACGCATCTCCCCGGTGGACGTTGACAGCCACGGCACCCACACGGCCAGCACCGCGGCGGGCAACTCCGACGTCGAAGCCACCGTGGACGGCCGTAGCTTCGGCATCACCAGCGGCGTGGCCCCGGCGGCCAAGCTTTCCATCTACAAGGTCTGCTGGGAAGACGACGACCCCAACACGGGCGGCTGCTACGGCTCGGCCTCCGTTGACGCGATCGACCAGGCCATTGCCGACGGCGTCGACGTCCTGAACTACTCCATCTCCGGTTCCACGGACACCACCACCGATCCGGTGTCCCTGGCCTTCCTCTCCGCGGCCTCCGCCGGCATCTTCGTCGCCGTATCCGCAGGCAACTCCGGCCCCACCGCCGGAACGGTCAACCACGGCGCACCCTGGCTGACCACGGTGGCCGCCAGCAGCTTCTCCCAGGAACTCCAGGGCACCGTTGAATTCTCCGACGGCAGCAAGTACCGCGGCGCCAGCATCATGAACGCCGAAGTGCACGACGCCGGCGTGGTCCTTTCCGCCAACGCTGCCTCCGGCACGGGCAACGCAGCCATTTGCGCGCCCGGCTCCCTGGATCCGGCGAAGATCGCCGGCAAGGTGGTCGTCTGCGACCGCGGCGTGGTGGACCGGGTGGCCAAGAGCGCCGAGGTCAAGCGCGGCGGCGGCGTGGGCATGATCCTGGTGAACCTCGCCAGCTCCTCCCTGGATACGGACAAGCACTCCGTCCCCACGGTCCACGTGAACCCGCCGGCCACCGGCGAAATCAAGCAGAAGGTTGCGGCGAGCCCAGCCATCACGGTCTCCCTGATCGACCACGACACCACCGGGCTGCCGCTTGAGGCACAGCCGCAGATTGCCGGTTTCTCCTCGCGCGGTCCGCTCGCTGCCAGCGATTCGGACCTGCTGAAGCCGGACGTCGCTGCTCCGGGCGTAGCCGTCCTGGCCGGCGTCTCGCCGATCGGCACCGGCGGTGACACGTTCGGGTTCCTCTCCGGCACCTCGATGGCGTCCCCGCACATCGCAGGTTTCGGAGCCCTCATCCTGGGCAAGAACCCCACATGGTCCCCGGCCACCGTGAAGTCGGCCATGATGACCACCGCCTCAGATGTGGTCAATGCCGACGGCAGCAAGAACACGGACGTCTTCGCCACCGGCGCCGGGCACATCAATGCCGCCCGCGTGCTGGATCCGGGCCTGGTGTACGACGCTGGAACCGAGGACTACCTCAAGTTCATCCAGGGCACCGGCGTTGACCTGGGCATCCCGGGCCTCGGCAGCACCCCGGCGCGGAACATGAACCTTCCGTCCTTCGCCCTGGGCAACCTGGCCGGCAAGGTCGAGGTCACCCGCACCCTGACCGCGCTTACCCCGGGCTTGTACCGGGCCAGCGCCAACGTCCCGGGCATCGACGTGAAGATCACCCCATCCGTGCTGAACTTCACGGCCGTGGGACAGAAGAAATCCTTCAAGGTCACCTTCGAGAACAAGAACGCCGCCCTGGCCAAGTTCGCCATGGGTTCCCTGAAGTGGGAGGGCGCCGGCAAATCGGTGGTTTCCCCGGTTGCGGTCCGCCCGCAGTCGGTGATTGCCGGCAAGGATCTCTCCTTCACTTCGGACCAGGCCAATGGCTCCGCGGCGATCGGCATCCTCTCCGGCACGGATTCGCCGACCGCGGTCACCCTGGATGGCCTGTCAAAGGCGAAGTCCTCGGCCACCGAGTTGGTGCCCGGCCCCGCAGCGTTTGCAAGCAACGATTCCAACGTCCTGGTGGACGCCGAGGTTGCCGAGGGCGCTGCGCTCGCCAAGTTCTCGGTGATCTCCGCCGACGACGCCGCGGACTTCGACCTGTACGTGTTCACTCCGTCCGGTGAGCTGCTGACCGCTGCCACCGCAAGCGCCAGTGAATCCCTGTCCATCGAAGCCCCGGAAGCCGGGACGTACACGATCCTGGTCAACCTGTTCGCGAGCCCGGACAACCGGCCCACCAAGGCAAGCGTCGATGCCGCCATCCTCGGCAGCAACGAAGGCAACGCCACCGTGACTCCGAACCCGATCCAGCTCAAGAACGGCAAGAAGGGCCAGATCACCCTGGGCTGGACCGGACTGGAACCCGGTTCCTACATCGGACGGCTGACCTTCGCGGGCACCAGCGCACCGACGTTCGTCTCCGTGATCATCTCGGCCGACGGCGCGGTGGCAGTTGCGCCCGAACAGCAGCTGAACGGCGGCGTCCCCGCCCAGCAGAAGCTGCAGCAGGAGGATCGCGAGCTGCCGGACAACGCCGGCTGACTGCAAAGCGCGGCTAACTGCAACAACTAGGAGGCTGCGGCCGGCGGAAAACCCGCCGGCCGCAGCTTTTCTGCGTCTGGTCTCCTGCACCCCGGGCGAAACCTCATGCGCATCCCTGGCCACATGCTCTTGCCGCAGGGTGCCCGCCGGGTGTCGAATCGGTGTAAACGCCCGGCGGCAGCTCCAGGAGGCACCCATGTCGGTAAAAAATGGCAGCGGACAAGGCAAGGAGCTCCGGCGGAACGACGCGGCCGGGCTCGCCGTCGAACAGCCGGGCATGATCCGCAATATCGCGCTTGTGGGGCACTCCGGCGCGGGCAAGACCATGCTCGTCGAGGCGCTGCTGGCCGCCACCGGCGTGATCTCACGCATGGGATCGATCGTGGACGGCACCACCGTGGGCGATTCGGACCCCGCCGCCGTCCACCAGCAGCGGTCCGTGGGCCTTTCCGTGGTGCCTGTCCTCCTGGACGGGGTGAAGGTGAACCTGATCGACACCCCCGGCTACGCCGATTTCACTGGCGAGCTGCGGGCGGGCCTTCGCGCCGCGGATGCGGCCCTGTTCGTGGTTTCCGCGGTCGACCGCGTCGACGCGTCCACCGTGGCACTCTGGCAGGAATGCGAGCAGACCGGGACGCCGCGTGCGGTGGCGATCAGCCGCCTGGACCACCCGCGCGCGGACTATGACGCCGCCGTCGCGGCCTGCCGGGAAGCGTTCGGCGAGTCGGTGCTCCCGCTGCAGGTCCCGCTCCGGGAAGGCGGTGAAACCACCGGGCTGCTGGACCTGCTGAGCGGAACCGTTTCGGGAACCGACGACGGCGGGCAGCCGCCCAGGCGGCCGGCGGACGCGGCGGAGCTGGCCGCCGTCGAGGGTGCCCGGGCCGAACTGATCGAAGGGGTCATCGCCGAAAGCGAGGACGAAACCCTCATGGACCGCTATCTCGGCGGCGAGGAAGTCGCCCTCGAAACCCTGCTGGCGGACCTGGAAACCGCCGTCGCCAGGGGCTCGTTCTTCCCGGTGCTCGCCGTGTCTGCCGGCACCGGACTCGGCCTGGCCGAACTGCTGGAACTTCTCCGCACGGCCTTCCCCTCACCGCTGGAACGCGCCGTCCCTGAGGCGACGGGACCGGATGGCACGCCGCGCAAACGGCTGGGCTGCGACCCGGAGGGGCCGTTGCTTGCGGAAGTGGTGCGGACCAGCGTCGATTCCTTCCTGGGCAAGGTCTGCCTGGTCCGGATTTTCTCCGGAACCCTCCGTGAGGACACTGCCGTGCATGTGGGCGGCAGGGGATTGTCCGAGCGCGGCCACCCGGACCACGACGCCGATGAACGCGCCAGCCACCTGTACTCGCCGTGGGGCCCGGCACTGAGGGCGGTGCCGTTCAGCGTGGCGGGGGACATCTGCGCGCTCAGCAAGGTGGCCAGCGCGGAAACCGGGGACACTGTGTCCGCCAAGGACGATCCGCTGCTGATCAAGGTCTGGGAGATGCCCGAACCCCTGCTGCCGCTGGCCGTCGAAGCCGCGGCCCGCAGCGACGAGGACGCGCTCGCCAAGGGGCTGGCGAAGGTAGCTGCCGGGGACCCCGCGCTGCGGGTGGAACGGAACTCCGAGACCCACCAACTGGTGCTGTGGTGCACCGGGCAGGCGCACGCGGACGTCGTCCTGGACCGGCTGCGCGAGCAGGGCGTGAAGCTGCAGACCGTGGACGTCATCACCCCGCTGCGGGAGACCTTCGCCGTCCCCGCCAGCGGCCACGGGCGGTACGTGAAGCAGTCCGGCGGGCACGGCCAGTTCGCGATCTGCGACATCGACGTCGAGCCTCTCGAACGTGGCCGCGGATTCGAATTCGTGGACAAGGTGGTGGGTGGCGTGATCCCGGGCCCGTTCATCACCTCCGTGGAGAAAGGTGTGCGGGCACAGATGCAGAAGGGCGTGGCCGAGGGATTTCCCGTGGTGGATATCCGGGTGACCCTGCACGGCGGGAAGACCCACAGCGTGGATTCCTCCGACGCCGCGTTCCAGGCGGCCGGGGCGCTGGCGCTGCGGGAAGCCGCCGCGGCGGGGCGCATCCAGCTCCTCGAACCGGTTTCGTCCGTGGTCATCCGGGTGCCCGACGACTATGTGGGCTCGGTGATGAGCGACCTCTCAGCGCGCCGCGCCCGGCTGACGGGGACCGCGTCCGAGGAGGGCAACACCGAGATCACCGCCGAAGTCCCGGACCAGGAACTGCTCCGTTACGCCCTCGAGCTCCGGGCGCTGACCGCGGGCGGCGGCAGCTTCCGGCGCAGCTACCTGAGGCACGACCCCGTGCCCTAGCCGTCCGGCCGGGATTCAGATGGC
Source organism: Arthrobacter sp. R-11 (assembly GCF_049913155.1). Taxonomy (GTDB): domain Bacteria; phylum Actinomycetota; class Actinomycetes; order Actinomycetales; family Micrococcaceae; genus Arthrobacter. The sequence continues at coordinate 588,389 of NZ_CP183979.1, forward strand.
GCCGGTGGAACCCTGGACGCCGCCGAGCAGCGCTGCCATGCTGCGCCATTTCGCGATCTCGCAGCCGTCTGTGCGGCTGAAGCGGCAGTTCACCTGGCGGCCCCGGAAAGTGCCGGTCACCCTGGCCGTCTGCGGTCCGCCGTACTGCTGGGTGCAGCGGCGGTCCGGCCGCGGCACCGGAAAGAAGATCTCCTCGCCGTACTGTTCGACGGCGGCAAGTGCCGCCCGCGGGTCGGGCACCGTGGATTCGCTGGCCGGTTCACCGTCGGCGGCAAGCAGCACGAACTCCTGTTCCGCGGAGCCCGGTGCGTCCAGCAGCGTCACGGTCAGTTCGACGTCGTACTGGTTCATCGCTACCCTTTCCCGAGGTGTCCAGCAGCATCGAGCAGTTCAAGCAGCGGCCGGATTTCCGCCAGCAGGCGGCCGCGCAGCTCCTGGGCTTCGGCTGCGAAGGCCCGTTGCTGGCCAACGTACTCGTTCTTGCCCTCCGGCGTCTCGATCCGGATGGCCGGGTACCCCCATTCGCTGAGCTCATAGGGGGAGGCCTTCATGTCCATGGCCCGGATCCGCCAGGACAGTTCGAAGCAGTCCATCACCAGCTCGCTTGGCAACGCGGGCGCCAGCTTGTAGGCCCACTTGTAGAGGTCCATGTTGGCGTGCAGGCAGCCGGGCTGCTCCATGAAGCGCTGGTTTTCCCGGCTGGGCGTGATTTCGTTCAGCGGCACGGCATCCGGGGTGTAGAAGCGGAAGGCGTCGAAATGCGAACAGCGGATCCGGTTCTCTTCCACCACGGCGTCCGTTCCCTCCGAGCCCAGCCGCAGGGTGAGGTACTCATGGCGGAGGTCGAACTTGTCCTGCCGGTAGACCATGGCCCATTCGTGCAGCCCGAAACACGCGAACTGGGCGGGGCGTGCCGCGGTTCCGGACAGGATGATGGCGGCGAAGCGGAGGGCTTCGGCGCGGTCGGCAACAAAGCGGCGGCGGTCGAAGGCGACCGCCGTGCTTCCCGCAGGCAGGCCCGCGGACGCCAGCCCGGCGTCGTCGAGCAGCGTGTAGTACTTCCAGTCCGCGCGTTCGGCGGCACGCCGGCCGCAGAGTACGGCGCCCCCGCCCGGATGCCAGCGCAATAACTGCCCGGGTTTCTGCGTGTAGTAGGTGAAGAGGAAGTCCTCCACCGGGTGCTTCTTCCCGGCGGAGCGCCGTTCCAGGTAGGGGTCCGCGTAGCGCCGGACACGTTCGTGGTGGGCTGCTTCCAGACGGAGCCACTGCTCTTCCGGAAGCAGCCGCAGCTTACTCGCCAACGCCACTGGAGCCGAGCACCGCCTTGGCGGCGTCCCAGGCCGCGATCTCGCAGCCGTCGGTGAGCTTGTAGGAGGACTCGACGCCGACGCCGTCCACGGCGCCGGTGACCAACGCGGTCTTCGGGCCGCCGTACTGCAGGTCGCAGGCCTGGTCCTTGGGCCGCGGGACGCGGGTGAGCAACGCCGGGTTCGCCTTCAGGGCCGCGCAGGCCGCGGCGGCATCGGGGTGCTTGCTCTCAGCGGCAGGCACGCCGCCCTGGCAGACCAGGGTATAGCTGGTGGGGTCGGTGCCCGGGGACGGGGTGATGAGGATCGAGAGTTCGGCGTCGCCCTTGCCCGGGCTGGCGGGAGTGCCTGACGGCGGTGCGGGGACCGGCTTGGTGCCGGGGGACTCGGTCTCGTCCGGGAGCAGCCCGCCGCTTGAAGCGCCGGGGCTGGGGCTCGTGTCCGGCGGCGATGCCGTGCTTGAGGGGGCCGTGCTTGAGGGAGCCGTGCTGGTCGGGGTGCCGCCACCGTTCCCGGGCGAGCATGCCGCCAGGCCGACGACGGCTCCTCCGACGGCGGCGATGGCCAGGGCGGTGCGGAAGATTCGCTGTCGCATGCGGGACTCCTTGCTTTCTGCCATTTTATCCCGGGTGCGCACTATCGAGGCTGCGCCTTATCCGGACTGCGCAGCGTGGACCGGTGCAGCGTGGACCGGTGCAGGGCGCTGGGTTGCGGCAATCAGGCCGGTCATGGCCGCGTGGAGTTCGGCGACTTCCTCCCGGCTCAGGCCCAGCCGCTCCATGATGGTGGCCGGCACCGCCGTTGCCTGTTCCCGGAGGGCTGCCCCGGCCGTCGTCAGGGTCACCGCGAGGGCGCGCTCGTTGCCCGGGACCCGTTGGCGGGTAAGCAGGCCCGCCTCTTCCAGCCGCCGCAAGATGGGCGAGAGGGTGGCGGGTTCATGCAGGAGGGCGTCGCTGATGTCCTTGAGGGTCCGCGGGCTGCGCTCCCAGAGGGCAAGCATCACCAGGTACTGCGGGTGGGTGAGGCCCATGCGTTCCAGGACCGGTTTGTAGATGCCCACTACGCTGCGCGAAGCGACCGTGAGGGCAAAGCAAAGCTGGCGTTCGAGGAGGAGATCGTCCTCGGCGGGCGTGGACATGTTCCTCCTTGGCTGGGCCGGACTTGCTGGGGCGTACCATTCAAGCTTATCTCGCCGCGCTAATTATTAGCGTACAAACAATTAGTGTACGCTGAAGCTACAAGGAACCCCACGGAGGGAGCAGGAGTGGCCAAGGAATCGTTCGCCCAGCGGTTCATGCGCGCAACCGGGCGGCTGCGCGTTGTTTTCGGTCCGGCGCACAGCAGCTCGCTGGACCATGAGATGACCGAGGCCAACCGGATCCTGCTGCGCCAGCGCCAGGCCGAAACCCTGCAATGGGAGACGAAGCACCGGGCCGACGGCAGCAGCTATGTGGTGGCGAAGAACCCCGAGGACAAGTCCCTGCGCTGAGGCCCCGGCGTCCCGCGGAACCAGACCGTCGCCGCTTCTTTTCGGGGTGCCGGGCGTATCATTGAGTCACTTGAACCACTCGGGAACGGCTGATCGCCGGACCCCGTTGCGGGGAAGGAGGTGGGATGTTGTGGGACGTGTGCTGGACAGTTTCATGCATGTGACGGCGCGTTTGCAGGCTGTGTTCGGACCCGCCACCCAGGGCGATACCGATGCACCCGTGGTTCACAAGCACGATGACTTCGAGATGGCATCGGAAGAAGACCTGACGCATTTCGTTGTCGAAACGGATGCAGAGGGCCACCACTACGCAGTACGTGATGACCCCGGGCCGACCACTACCGACTACGGCTGAGCCGGCTGGGCTGGCTGGGCTGAGCAGGCAAACGCAAGGCAAAACAAAAGGACCGGAGCGCAAGCCCCGGTCCTTCCGTGTTTAACCCTGTTTCAGCGGCCGGTGCCGCCGTAGACGGTGGCCTCGGATTCGCCGTCGAGCTCAAAGGCTGCGTGGATGGCGCGCACCGCGTCGTCCAGCTTGTCCGCGCTGGTGACCACCGAGATGCGGATCTCCGAGGTGGAGATCATGTTGATGTTGATGCCGGCGTCGGAGAGCGCCTTGAAGAAGGTCGCCGAAACGCCCGGGTGCGAACGCATGCCGGCGCCGATCAGGGAAAGCTTGCCGACGTTCTCGTCGTATTCGATGCTCTCGAAGCCGATTTCGCCCTGGGCGGCGCGGAGGGCGGCGAGGGCGTCGGCGCCCTCCACGATGGGCAGGGTGAAGGAAATGTCCGTGTGGCCGGTGCCGTGGGTGGACACGTTCTGCACGATCATGTCGATGTTCGAGTGCGCGTCGGCAATGACCTGGAAGATCGCCGCAGCCTTGCCGGGGATGTCAGGGACGCCGACAACGGTGACCTTGGCTTCGGACCGGTCGTGGGCCACGCCGGAGATGATTGGCTGCTCCAAGGCAACTCCCTCTTGAGTGGTGATCTTGTCATCGGCACCGGGGAGGACCCAGGTGCCTTCGTTCTGGCTGAATGAGGAACGCACATGCAGGGGCACGCCGAATCGGCGGGCATACTCCACGCAGCGCAGGTGCAGGATCTTCGCGCCGGAGGCGGCCAGTTCCAGCATTTCCTCGCTGGAGATGGTGTCGATCTTCTGCGCGGACGGAACCACGCGCGGGTCCGCGGTGAACACGCCGTCGACGTCGGTGTAAATCTCGCAGACGTCCGCTTCCAAAGCCGCGGCGAGGGCAACGGCTGTGGTGTCCGAACCGCCGCGGCCCAGGGTGGTGATTTCGTTGGTGCTGCGGCTCATGCCCTGGAAGCCGGCCACGATCGCGATGTGCTGCTTGTCCAGGGCCGTGCGGATGCGGTGCGGGTCGACGTCGATGATGCGCGCCTTGCCGTGGATGCCGTCGGTGATCATGCCGGCCTGGGAACCGGTGAAGGACTGGGCGGAAGCACCGAACTTGTTGATGGCCATGGCGAGCAAGGCCATGGAGATGCGCTCGCCGGCGGAGAGGAGCATGTCCATCTCGCGGGCCGGGGCGGAGTCCGTGACCTGGGCGGCGAGGTCGAGGAGTTCGTCGGTGGTGTCGCCCATGGCGGACACGACGACGACGACCTCGTTGCCGGCCTTCTGCGCGTCAACCACGCGGCGGGCAACACGCTGGATGCCCTCGGCGTCGGCCACGGAGGAGCCGCCGAACTTCTGGACGATCAGCTGTTTGGTCTTGGCAGGCTGCGCGGCCAGTTCGTCGCTTTTCACTTCGGTAGTGGGCATACTCATGCGCGCACCCTCACTGCATCACTTGGGAATCGAAACACCGCACGGCCATTTACGGCATGCCAGCGTGGCTTATTCGGCCAGTTTATCGCCGTGTGTCCCGGGCCCGGGAATTGTGACCAAATCTCGGCCCCTGGGTGGATGTGCGTGACTTTCGCCACGGCGTACGATCAAGGCACGATGCGGCCTGTGGGCAAGTCCGCTGCGCAGGTTCAAGCTCTGTAGGGGGAAACAGAGGTGGAGTATGTCCGTTGCAGAAATACCTGAGACCACCAGGGCGCCGCTGGCTTCCGGGGTCTCCGCGGTGGGTGTCTCCCGCCGCTTCGGTTCCGTCCACGCCGTCGAGCACATGGACTTCGACGCTCCGGCCGGACGAGTTACCGCGCTGATCGGCCCCAACGGGGCCGGCAAGACCACCTTGCTGCTGATGCTGGCCTCGCTGCTGCAGCCGGACAGCGGCGAGATCACGGTGGACGGACTGGACCCCGCACGGGACAGCGCGGCCGTGCGGCGCCGGCTCGGCTGGATGCCGGACACCCTGGGCGTGTGGGAATCCCTCACCGCGCGGGAGATCCTGGTGCAGATGGCCCGCTTCTACCGCCTGCCCAGGTCCGGGATCGAGGCGCGGGTGGCCGAACTGCTGGCCCTGGTCCGGCTCGAGGAACTCGCCGACCAGCCCGCCCGGGTGCTTTCTAAGGGCCAGCAGCAACGGCTGAGTCTCGCACGCGCGCTGGTCCACGACCCTTCCGTCCTCCTCCTGGACGAACCAGCGGCCGGCCTGGATCCCGGCTCCCGGGTGGAACTGCGGACGCTGCTGCGAAACCTGGCCGCGGCCGGAAAGTCCGTGGTGGTTTCTTCGCACGTGCTTAGCGAACTCGATGAAATCGCCGACGGCGCCGTGTTCGTCAACCAGGGCCGCACCGTCAAGCAACAGACCATCGAAGAAGCCGCGCAGCAGGGCCGGCGCTACGCGATCACCGCCCTGGACCCGGCGGCACTCGCCGCGAAGCTGACAGAGCTGGGGCTTGAGTTCCAGGCCGGAAGCGGCCGCCGTCCGTCCGTTTCGTTGATGTTGAGCCATGACGACGGCGCTGCCGCCCTGCTGCGGGACCTCGTCACCGCGGGGATCGCCGTCGTCTCCTTCGGCCCGGCGAGCGGGGCCCTGGAGGAGACATACATGAGCCTGGAAACGGAGCGGAAATGAGCGTGGAAAAGACCCTCCCCGGCCCCGCACCGGTTCCGGACCCGGCAGCCGGGCGGGCCGCCGTCGCAGGTTATTTCGGCGGGATCCGCGATGTGGTGGTGCTGGAGATGAAGCAGCGGCTGCGTTCGCGCGGCTGGTACATCATGCTGGGCATCTGGTTCGTTGTGATCGCCCTGGTGACGGCGCTGACCTGGGCCGGCTGGAATGCCTCCATGGAGGTCCGCAACTCGATGCCCGTTCCGGACGGCATGCCCGAGCCGGACGGGCCGGGGTCCGCGATCTTCGAGGTGGTGCTGGCCTTCGTGCTGCTCTTTGCCTTGCTGGTGGCGCCGGCGCTGTCGGCAAACGCCGTCAACGGCGACCGGGCCGGCGGCACCCTGGCGATCCTGCAGATCACCCTGCTCACGCCCGGGCAGATCCTCTGGGGCAAGTTCTGTGCCGCCTGGCTGGCGGCGATCGCCTTCCTGGCAGCAAGCGCGCCGTTCCTGATCTTCGCGGTGCTGCTTGGTGGGCTGACTCCTGGGCACGTGCTGGTGTCCCTGGTGATGCTGGCCGTCGAGGTGGCCGTGATCTGCGGGATCGGCGTGGGCATTTCGGCGCTCGCCGGCCGGCCCCTGTTCTCGATCGTGGTCACCTACCTGACGGTTGCCGCGCTGGTGGTCGGCTCGCTGATCGCCTTCGCCCTTGGGGTGCAGCTGACCCAGGGGACCGTCATGGCCAACCAGCCGCAGTACAGGGGAATGGAATACGGCTCCGGGACCATGCCAGGGCCCGGGGAGCCCACGTACACGTGCGCGGGGCCGCTCGTGGAGCAGGACGTGCTGCGCACCGAGCGGGTGGCGTGGCTGCTGGCCCTGAACCCATACGTGGTGGTGGCCGACGCCATCCCGTACCCGGAACGAACCGTTACCCCGTACTACTACAGCGGCGGCATGATCGAGAACATCAGCCAGGGTGCCCGGGCGGCAATCGCCGGTCCGGAGGGCACGTATCCCTGCGCGAACGGCCAGGTGCAGCCGCAATACCTCAAGCAGGGCACGCCGCTGTGGCCGCTTGGGCTGGTTTTGCAGATCGGACTGGGTGGCCTGTTGTTGCGGCTCGGTTGGCGGTCCCTCCGCACCCCCGCCCGCCGCCTGGCCTTGGGTACGAGAATCGCCTGAACCGCCATGGTTTCCGGTCAGCCGCCTGAGGACGAGCCCCGCTACGAGCAGATCGGCCGGGACTTGTACGACGACGGTGGGCCGGTTGGCGTTTCGGGCAGCCGGGCGTCGGGTTCGGTGTCCGGGGGCTCGGTGTCCGGGGGCTCGGTGTCCGGGGGCTCGGTGCCGGGTGGCCCGGCGCCGGAGGACGACGGCGGCGGTCCGGTCCGCGTGCCGTTCCGGTCGACAGCGGCCAAGGCGGTCCGTGATGCCTGGGCGGACACCATGGGATCTTTCCGGACAGTATCCTTCTGGATCGTCCTCGTCTCTGCCGTGGCAGGGGCGGGCACGGCAGCGTACCTGCTCCTTGCCTGGTTCGGGGTTTTCGGATGGGAGACATCCGGGCCCGTAGCGATGTTTCTCCTGTCCGGAGGCGCGCTTTCCCTGGCTGCGGCCATCCTTGGTTCCGTGTGGGGATTCGTGCGTGGCCAGGCCGGGGAGCGGACTATGTCGGTACGCCTGCTGGCGTGCTTGCTGCGGGGGCTTGCGCTGGCGGTACTTGGCGTTGGGCTCCTCCTCGCGCTCCGTGTATTGCTGCCGGTGCCGGGCACGGCCGAGTTTTCCGTGGATCCTGCTTCGGGTCTGCCTGTGACCCCGGCGGGGAGCATTCCCGCGTTTCCTGGCCTGGAGATTCTGGCGCTGCTTTCAGTGCTCTTCGAGGTGGGGGTTTTCGGGCTGCTCGGCATGGGATTCCGGGCCTGCTTCGCCTCGCGGCTTCCAGGGGCCGTGTTGACCGTGCTGGCGACAGGCTTGTTCGCGTTCGGGAACGTTGCTGCGGCGTTCCTCCTGTTGCCGGGAACGCTGGTCACCGAGCGGACTTCCATTCCCGTCAACGTGGAGCGGGACGATACCGGCCGCTATCTGTCCTACGAATGCATCGGGGACCTGGTGCGGAGCGAAACCGTGCTGCACAGCGAACGCGTCATGTGGCTGACCGCAGGGAATCCGGCACTGATCTACTGGACGCTTGCCTCTGACCAGGTCCCTCCGGACGGTGAACTGGGGTGGTTCCTGCTTTCCGTCCAACGTTCCACGGAGGGGCCGGCCTACGATGTCCCCTGCATCAACGGGGTGCCCAGCGAAGCGGCCCAGACCGGGTTCCCGCTGTCAGTCATCGGAATCGCCGGGCAGTTGGCGACCGCCGCCGCGGTGACAGGCGCCGGCGTCCTGGCGGGCCGCCGTCGGGCTTACCGCTCCGGACGGTAGCGAAGGGCGAATCAGCGAAGGGCGAATCAGGACAGGGCGAATCAGGACAGCGCGAATCAGGACAGGGCGTTGCGGCGGCCCTCGAAGGCGCGGCCCAGGGTGACTTCGTCGGCGTATTCGAGATCCCCGCCCACCGGCAGACCAGAGGCGAGCCGGGTGACGGTGATGCCGATCGTCTTCAGCATGCGAGCAAGGTAGGTGGCCGTCGCCTCGCCTTCGAGGTTGGGGTCCGTGGCGATGATGATTTCCTGGACGGCGCCGTCGTTGAGGCGGGTCAGGAGTTCGCGGATCCGCAGTTGTTCGGGGCCGATGCCGGCGATCGGGTTGATGGCCCCGCCAAGTACGTGGTACCGGCCGCGGAAGGAGCGCGTCCGTTCGACGGCGAGTACGTCCTTGGATTCCTCGACGACGCAGATCACGGACGGATCGCGCCGCGGGTCGCGGCAGATGTTGCACGTTTCCTGCTCGGTGACGTTTCCGCAGATGGTGCAGAACTTCACCCGTTCCTTGACGGTGGTGATGGCGGCGACCAGGCGTTTCATGTCCTCGGGGTCGGCCTCAAGGATATGGAAGGCGAGGCGTTGAGCCGACTTCGGCCCGACGCCGGGGAGCCGGCCGAGCTCGTCGATCAGCTCTTGAACTGCACCCTCGTACACAATGTCCTCGTTTGTTCAGTGGCGTTTGGTGGTTGCGGCTTTGCGGGCCGGGCGGCGACTGGTTTTGCCCGGTGGGGCCCGCGGTCAGCGGCGCATCAGGGGGGTGCCGTCCAGGGAACGCTCTTCCAGGAGTCTCCCGCCCAGAATACGCTCGACGGCGGCCCGGCCAAACACGCCCGATTCCTCGATGGTTTCGTCATCGGCGCTCGGGACGTCCTCGACCATGGTGGCCGTTGCGGTTGCCGCCCCGGCAGGGACCTGCTGGCGTCCGGCCAATGCTTCCGGGCTGTTCGAAAGCCGCTGGTAGAGGCTCTGCTTGCTGGCGGCGCTGCCTGTGACCTCGGCGGCAGGGGCCGGGACCGTCGCCCAAGTGTTCGCCTGGGCAGGGGAATGGGCGGCGGGAGCTTGCGCGGGAGCCAGTGCGGGAGCCTGCTGGGCCGGCGGCTGCGCCAGCGCCTGTGCAGGCACCTGCGCGGCGGCGGGTTCGTAGGCCGGGGCGCCGTTAGTCTCTGCCTGGGCCTGCTCAGGTTGGGCGGGCGACGAGGCTGCCGGGGCATGGTTACCCACATTGCTGGCGGTGCCGACAACCCATGAGCCCGGCGATTGCTCCACTGCGCGCGACCACGGGTCATTCGAGGTGTCAGCCCCGGACGTGGCCTCCTGCGTGCTGGCCCCGGGGTCGGGAGCAGTGACAGCATCGGCCGAAGGAGCGAGGTCGGTGGGCTGCGGGCTGACCGTGGCCTGCCGGGCGGCGGCGCCTTGGATGGCGGACGCCGCCTGCCAAGCGCCTGCTGCGGGCCCGGACTGCCAGCCGGAGTCCGACGGCGGAACCCAGTCCATGGGCGGTTCTTCGTCCAGGGGCGGGGCGTCTTCGTCGCGCGGGGGACCCCAGTCGCCGTCGGAATAGGAGTAGTCCTCGGACGATGGCTGTTCGGGGGCATTCTGCGCCGCTTTGGTGTCGCTCGCTGCCGAGTTTGGTGTCTCCGCGGACCGCTTGGACGACGGGCTGGACGCAGGTACTGCTGCGGTGGCGGGTGCGGAGTCCAGGACCGGGCCGGGCTCAGCGGCCGGGCTGGGCTCAGCAGCCGGGGCGGGAACCTGTCCCGGATCCGGGACGGCGTTGGAAGCGTGCGAGGCCGCGTCAACGGCTGCGGAACTGCCCGCGGGCGCGAGGCCCCAAGCCGTATCCACTTCGGAGACGGCAGGCGCCGCGACAGCGGCGGACGGCACGGCGGGCGGGGCCGCCGGCACTTGTGCCGGGGCTTCCGGACTAGCCGGTGCTTTTGGGTTTGGCGCAGAGCTCCCTGAACTGTTGGCGCCTGCTACGGCTGTGATCTGGCAGTCGATGCCGATGGTCTTGTGGATGGCTTGGCGCAGGTTTTCCGCATGGTCGGCCCGGCTGAATGCAGTGGCCAGGCCGTCCGTGCTGAACGAGAGCACCAGTGTTTGCCCGTCGAAACGTGCCACCTGGGCATTGGCGCCAACCAAGGCCCAGCTGCTCCGCTTGATCTTGCTCAGCGTCTGCAGGATGTCTTGCCAAGCGCGGCGGACCACCTCGACGTCGGCACCTCCTGTGGGTGCCGGGGCAGGAGCCTGGGGAGCCGGGGAAACCGGAGATGCCGGAGGCGTGGTCGCAACAGGAACGGGGGCAGCGGAAGCCTGGGCCGCGGGAGCCTGGGCCGCGGGAGCCTGGGCCTGTGAACCGTGTGAGCCCTGTGAACCGTGGGAGACCGTAGCATCTGCAGCTGCCTGCGCATTGCCCGGTGCCGAAGGCTCCTGGTTTTCCCCGGTGGGCCAGTCGCTGGTGGTGACCCGGGGTACCGAGATCCGGCTCGCCGCGGCCGGCGCCTCGGAGGCAGGTCTCTGCGCGGGCTCCGGAGCGGACTCCGGGGCTGACGTAGCTGGACCCGCGGGTGCGGTCGGCACTACCTGCACGGGCTCCGGCGTCGGGCTCTGAACCGCCGGAGCCGCAGGAGCCGCCGGAACGGACTGCATGGGAGCGGACGCAGCGGGCTCCGCCACGGCACCCCCGGGAACTGCACCGCCGTAGCTGAGGCGCCGCTCCACGCGGTCGATCCGGGCCGCGATTCCCCGTTCGGTCTGCTCGGCGCCGGGCAGCAGGATCCGGGCGCACAGCAGCTCAAGGTGCAGGCGCGGTGAAGTAGCGCCGGTCATTTCGGTGAGCGCTGTGTTGGTGACGTCCGCCGCGCGGGAAAGCTCGGAGGCACCGAGGGCCTTGGCCTGGCCCTGCATGCGGGCGATCTGGTCGTCGGGCATGCCCCGCAGGATGGCGCGGGCGCTTTCCGGCATGGCCTGGACGATGATGAGGTCCCGGAATCGCTCCAGCAGGTCCTCGACGAAGCGGCGGGGATCGTGCCCCGTCTGGATGACCCGGTCCACCGCGCGGAACACCGTGGCGGAGTCGCCGGCGGCAATGGCTTCGACGACGTCGTCCAGCAGTGAAGCGTGTGTGTATCCCAGGAGCGCGACGGCGAGCTCGTAGTCCAGTCCGCTGCTGCCTGCCCCTGCCATCAGCTGGTCCAGCACGGACAGCGAGTCGCGCACGGAGCCGCCGCCGGCACGGATCACGAGCGACAGTACACCCGGAGCCACGGGCACGTTTTCCGCGGCGCAAAGCTGCTCAAGGTAGGCCATGAGCGGTTCCGGCGGCACCAGGCGGAAGGGGTAGTGGTGCGTGCGGGAACGGATGGTGCCGATCACTTTGTCCGGCTCCGTGGTGGCGAAGATGAACTTGATGTGTTCGGGCGGCTCCTCGACGATTTTCAGGAGCGCGTTGAATCCGGCCGAGGTGACCATGTGGGCTTCGTCGATGATGAAGATCTTGTAGCGGTCCCGCACCGGGGCGAAGGTGGCGCGTTCGCGGAGGTCTCGGGCGTCGTCCACACCGCCGTGGCTGGCGGCGTCGATCTCAATGACGTCAAGGGAACCCGAACCGCCGCGGGCGAGCTCGATGCAGCTGTTGCACTTGCCGCACGGCGTGTCGGTGGGGCCTTCGGCGCAGTTCAGGCAACGGGCGAGGATGCGGGCGGAAGTGGTCTTGCCGCAGCCGCGCGGGCCGGAGAAAAGGTAGGCGTGGTTGACGCGGTTCTTGCGCAGCGCCGTCATGAGCGGCTCGGTGACATGTTCCTGCCCGATAACGTCCGCGAACGAATCCGGGCGATATCTACGGTAAAGGGCAGTAGTAACAGTCACAGGGGAAACCTAGCGGTAGGGACTGACATTTAAAGTAAGTGACCCCTCATGCACCCGCCAGAGCCCATCTACCCTTGCTACCTTCCGGTCCTGGGGGAGTTCAACAGGATGACGCCACATGAGGGGCCGCAGACCAGCTTACCCGAACTTTCATCGGCACTCGAATCCGCCGTCGGGCACTGGAAAGGCATCGGATGGCGAGCTCATGGTAGGCCGGTTCGCTGCCGTCGATGCAGATCACCACAACCGGGGTTCCTTGGTGGACGTACTGCCGGGCCGTTGACTGAAAACGTTGTCTGGGGCATGGGGAACTCCTCTGCTGCTGGGGGTTCTCGCGTTTCCGGTACCGGAACCGGTGCGGCCGCGGGACCGTGTTGCTCCGTCCCTCAAGCTTGGACGGAGGCCTGCGACTGCAGAAGACGGCAAAGAACTATGCGGGTATCAGCTCAGGCTATGGCCCTGTTTCCTTAGTCTTTTCTTCGCGGGCCTGCCGCATGAGATCCGCGAGACTGGCCGGGTAGATAGTCGCTTCGCCTGCCTCGATCCCGGCAAGCGACCAACAACGGCTGCCTATCAGCGAAGCCTGCTCCGCCGTCGTCAGCTGTACTTCGGCCTCGCCGGCACCCGCCGGCGCTTCGGCTTACCGTGGGCGTCGAAAAGCAGCACGCGCCCGCCAAAGCGAAGGCGCAGGGAGCTGTTGGCATCATTGCCGGGGAAACCATCCGGGCAGTTTGCCATCTTGACCTGGAACAGGACGCAGCGCGCGAGGTGCCGGGGGCCAATAATGTCAGTGCCTGGTGATGGGATGGATTCATGGAGATCAGCAGCGATGTGGAGGTAGGGGCGCCGCAGCCTGATGCGGCGTGCGATCCCTTGCGTGTGCTGGACGGGCTGGTCTCCACCCTCGTGTCGGTGGAATCGGCCATCGCGAGCCTGCAGGCCTTGCGGGAGTACACGCTCGCCCTTGCTTCCAGGGTTGCGGATGCGATGAACGACGGCGATGATCCCGACGGCGACTGTGACGGCGACGGCGGCGGGGAGGGCGGCCGGCCGCCGGGGTTCAGGGGCGTCCGGTGGGATGCGGCGGAGCTGGCCCGGCGTGCGGTGGCGGCGGAGATCGCCACCGCCACCCGCGCCAAGGACCGCACCATACAGCGGCAGATGGGCCAGGCTGTCGAGCTGCTGGACCGCTTCCCGGCCACGTTCGGGTCCCTGGCGCAGGGGCGGATCAGCCTGGCCCACGCCCGCATCATTCAGGACGCCGGAGCTGCACTGGATGACCCTGACGCCCTGGCCCGCTACGAGACAGTGCTGGTGGCCCGCGCGGAACGGCAGGCACCGGCCCGGGTGCGCCGTTTGGCCGTCCGGGAGGCTGAGAAAGCCCAACCCGAAGCCATGGCAGACCGGCACGAACGCGCGGCCGAGGAACGCCGGGTCTGGGTCACGCCCTTGCCCGACGGCATGGCCGAACTCGCCGCCGTCCTGCCCGCAGCCATCGCCTACGGCATCCACGACCGCCTCACCCGCATGGCACAGAAACACGCAGAACAACACCGGAACACTGAAGCTGTCGGCGCTGCACCGGGTCGCAGCACCGACGCGGGCAGAACTGAACCGGGCCGCGGCGCTGAACCGGCCCGGAACACAGACCGGCTCCGTGCCGACCTTTTCGCGGAACTGCTGCTGTGCGGCGCCCCTGAAGGGCATGACACCCCGGACGGGCTCCTGGCAGCGATCACCGCCCGTGCCGACGTCACCGTCCCCGCGCTGACCCTGATTGGCCGCGATGGTCCCACGGCAGGCACGGGTCTGGGAGGAGCCCGTGCCGACGCAACCGCCGCAGCTCACACCATCGTGGACAACACCACCCCGGTCCCGGCCGAGCTGGACGGACGCCACCCCATCGACCCGGACACCGCACGGATCCTCGCCGGCAACGCAACCATCTGGAACCGGGTCCTCACCGACCCCGTCACCGGCGCCGTCCTCGCCGTGGACCGGTACCGGCCCGGCAAGGCCCTCAAACGCCTCCTCACCGCCCGCGACACCCGCTGCCGCTTCCCCGGCTGCGGCATCCCGGCCCGCGAACTGGACCTGGACCACACCCACGACGCCGCCCTCGACGGAACCACCGACACCGGAAACCTCGCCGGACTCTGCCGCCGCCACCACATCCTGAAACACCACTCACGATGGAAGCTACGGCAAACCGGAGCCGGGGTCCTGGAGTGGACGAGCCCCACCGGCCGGACCTACACAGACCAGCCACCCATACCGCCAACCCACATAGGGGCCACGAGTCCCGGCTCGGCGCCCGGGAACTCTCCTAACCCGCCGCCATTCTGAGTTGGTTTGGTTCAAAGGCGAGGAAAGTTCGCCAAAGTCAACGAGTCGCCCGCATCTACTCACTCGAGCCGGTAGGCCGAGCCCTGCGCTGGCAAAGCTCGCCACCCGTCGCTCGCGAATTCAGGCTCGGCTATGTCAGACGGCTGAGGTTGTCTGTCTACTCCCCGGCCCTGCGGTGGAAGGCATCCGGGAGCACATCGATGACCGGAATGTCGAGGGCAGTATCCAGCTTGAAGAGGATCCGGAGAGTTGTATTCCCGGGATCGGTTCCCTTACCTGACTTGGACTTCGTGTTGTTCCGTCCGCGCTCGATATTGGAAATCTGATTCGTCGATACGCCGGATATCTCGCTGAGCTTCTCCTGCGTGGCGCCAATCTCCTGCGCTTCTTGAACAGCAGCTGACCGACGCCGAGTGCGTGCTTCTCCCATTGGTCGGGAGGGAGGTCGGCCGGGACATTCACCCATCCACATTCTTGCTGTGACCGGATACCCTAACACCCAATATATTGTGAGTTTCTACCAATAGATTGGGTGGCCGTCGGTGCTGCCCTGATGCATGGGGGCGCACGTGTCGACGACCTTTGATCAGCTGCTGGACTCCTACCGTGATCTCGCGGACTCGGAGCGCATGAAGGGCAACTACTTCGAACAGTTGATCGAGCAGTATCTCGAGAACGACGGCGTTCAAGCTCCCCAGTACACAGATGTGTGGCTCTGGAGGGATTGGCCCGGTCGCGACGGCAAGCCTGATACCGGCATCGACCTTGTGGCCGAGCGCGCCGATGGCGGCATCACGGCGATCCAGTGCAAGTTCTTCGCCGAGGACCACGTCATGCAGAAGCACGACATCGATTCCTTCATGTCAGCATCCGGGAAGAAGCCCTTCACGCACCGGCTGATCGTTTCTACTACTGCGAACTGGTCCAAGAACGCGGAGGAGATGCTGGATAACCAGCACCTTCCGGTCCAGCGCATCGGTCTGGCGGATTTTCGGCATTCCAATATCGACTGGGCAAGCTACGAGATCACGAACCCGCACAAGGCGCCCAGGCTCCACGAAAAGAAGCAGCTCCGCACACATCAGCATGAGGCCGTCACTCAAACCATGAAGGGCTTCGTCGAGAGTGACCGGGGCAAGCTGATTATGGCTTGCGGCACGGGAAAGACTTTTACGGCGCTGAAGATCGCTGAACGTTTTGCGGACAGGGAGGGCCATGCCCGCATCCTGTTCCTGGTCCCGTCGCTGGCCCTGATGTCGCAAAGCCTCAAGGAATGGTCGGACGAGACCGAGCAGCCCATGCACGCCTACGCGGTTTGCTCCGACGTGAAAGTTGGCCGACAGAAGAACGCCGACCTGACCGACGTCGCGATTCATGACCTCCAGATCCCCGCCACGACGGACGGCAAGACGCTGGTTGAGGCAATGGGCAAACGGGAACTCGATGAAGGCGTGACAGTGGTGTTCTCCACCTACCAGTCCATCGAAGCCGTAGCCGAGGCCCAGCGGGCGGGCCTGCCGGATTTCGACCTCATCATTTGCGACGAAGCTCACCGGACCACCGGCGCCACCCTGTCGGGCACAGAGGAATCACACTTCGTTAAGGTTCATGACAACGCCAAGATCGTCGGCGCCAAGCGGCTCTACATGACGGCAACCCCGCGCCTGTTCAATGACGACACCAAGAATGCCGCCCTGGAGCGGGACGCCATCCTTTGTTCCATGGACGATGTTGAGCTGTACGGCCCGGTCTTCTATCGGATTGGCTTCGGCGAGGCCGTCACCAAGAAGCTGCTCAGCGATTACAAGGTCCTCGTTCTCGGCGTCGACGAGACCCAGGTGGTTTCCTCCTTCCAGGATCAGCTGGCTGACTCCAACATGGAACTGCAGATCGACGACGTGGCCAAGCTGATCGGCTGCTGGAACGGCCTGGCGAAGCGGCGCTCAGGAGAGTTTGAGTCATCGTTTGGCACAGACTGGCAGCCCATGAAGCGAGCCGTTGCCTTCAACCGCGACATCAAATCTTCCAAACTCGTGGCCTCGGAGTTCGAAGAATTGGTCCGGGTCCACCTGACCAACCTGGATAACGATGACCCTACTGACGACCTCAAAATTGAGGTCAAGCATATTGACGGCGGATTCAATGCGGTTGCCCGATCCGAGCGTCTGGACTGGCTCAAGGAAGATGTAAACCACGACGGCGGCAGCGGCCAAGGCAGTCACCCAACCTGCCGGATTCTCACCAACGCTAGGTGCCTGACTGAGGGAGTTGATGTCCCGTCGCTTGATGCTGTGCTGTTCCTGAACCCGCGTAACTCAATGGTGGATGTGATCCAGGCGGTGGGCCGTGTCATGCGTATCGCGCCGGGGAAGCAGTTTGGTTACATCATTCTGCCGATCGCCATTCCGGAGGGCATGTCTACATCCGAAGCGCTGAAGGACAACGCACGCTACAAAGTGGTGTGGCAGGTGCTCCAGGCTCTTCGTGCCCACGATGAGCGTATGGATGCTGCGATCAATCAGATTGAGCTGAACAAGAACGCTCCCGAGTCAATCCTGGTGGAGACGGTCGACTTGCGCTCGAAGAAGAAGCCCAGCCTTCTGAACCCGGACCCGACTCCGGACCCGGACACACCCCAGGACCCCGAGTACGTTCAGCCCACCCTCCAGTTTCCGGCAGAGGAGTGGAAGGACTCTGTTTACGCCAAGATCGTGGACAAGTGCGGCAACCGTATGTACTGGGAGGACTGGTCCAAGGACATTGCGGCCATAGCCAACAAACACATTCTGCTGATCAATGCCTTGCTGGAGCAGGCGGACCCCAACCATCGCTCTGCCTTTGATGACTTCATCAAAGGGCTGCAGGAGAACCTGAATCCGGAGATCGACGAGCCGCAGGCTGTCGAAATGCTGGCACAACACTTGGTGACCAAGCCTGTGTTCGATGCAATGTTCGCCGATTCCAACTTCACCGAGCACAATCCTGTCTCCCAAGCGATGCAGAACATCCTGAACCAGCTGGATGAAAACTCGGCGTTCGAAAAGGAACGCGGCGGACTGGAAAAGTTCTACGAATCCGTCCGGGCCCGCGTTCGGTCGATCGATAACGCCGCAGCTAAGCAGAAGATTATCCTTGAGCTCTACGACAACTTCTTCCGGAATGCCTTCCCACGGGTAGCCGACCGTCTCGGCATCGTCTTCACGCCGGTGCCGGTGGTCGACTACATCCTGCGCTCGGCGGATGCTGCTCTGCGTCTTGAATTCGGAAAGTCGCTCTCCGACGAAGGCGTCTCAATACTCGAGCCCTTTGTCGGCACCGGGACGTTTGTCACGCGACTTCTGCAATCCGGACTGATCAAACCCGAAGACCTGCACCGGAAGTACACGCAGGAACTGTTCGCCAACGAGATCGTGCTGCTCAGCTACTACATTGCCGCGATCAACATCGAGACGGTGTTCGCCGAGGAGTCTGCCAAGCAGGGGTTGAACCACGGTTACATCCCCTTTGACGGCATCGCGCTCACGGACACCTTCCAGCTCAATGAGTCCGACGGCGCGTTCGAGTCCGTCGTGTTCCCGGAAAACTCCGAGCGCGTGAAGCGGCAGAAGAACCAGGAAATCCGGGTTATCGTCATGAACCCGCCGTATTCAGCAGGCCAGACAAGTGCAAACGACAACAACCAGAATCAGAAATATCCGGCCCTGGATGATTCGATCGCTTCCACTTATGCCGCTCTATCTACTGGCACCAACAAGAACAGCCTTTACGACTCCTACATCCGAGGTATCCGCTGGGCGTCCAACCGCATCAAGGATGACGGCGTGATCGCCTTCGTCTCCAACGGCAGTTTCATAGATGGCAACACGGCTGACGGAATCCGAAAGACCTTCGCCAGAGAGTTCAGCAGGATCTTCGTCTATAACCTACGGGGCAATCAGCGTACTTCGGGCGAACAGTCCCGTAAGGAGGGCGGCAAAATTTTCGGCAGCGGTTCGCGCACTCAGGTGGCGATCTGCCTACTCATCAAGAATTCGTCCCGCACTGGATCTGCTGAAATCTGCTACCGCGATATTGGCGATTACCTCACACGTGAGCAGAAGCTCGACATCCTCGAAATCGAGCAGTCCCTTGAAGCCACTGAATGGGATTCCATCAAGCCGAATGAGCACGGTGACTGGATCAACCACCGCGATGATCGCTACGACAGTTTTCAGCCGATCGGGGACAAGGCCACGAAGGGGAAGCCGGGAACACCAGGAGTCTTCGAAAACTATTCATCTGGCCTCAAGACCAATCGCGATGCCTGGTGCTACAACTTCAGTCGAGACGCGCTTGAACTGAATATGCGGCGAATGATCGCAAACTATGAAGAACAGCGCGCTCTAGGAACGGAAGTGATCGACCACGATCCAACCAAGATTAGCTGGAATCGCGGGCTGCTAGCAGACCTTTCGAAGCAGCGGGAGCACCGCTATTTTGAGAAGTCAATTACTGCTTCGATCTATAGGCCATTCACAAAGCAAACGGCCTACTTTGCCCGTGAAATGAACGACATGATTTATCAACTACCTAAGCTTTTCCCGACCCCCAACCATCTGAATATCGGATTTGTTCTGACTGGTGTCGGAGTTCCGCAGAGGCACACAGCGCTAATGGTCGGCCTTCTGCCTGACCTAAACATTCTGACCGCAAACCAATGCTTCACTCTCTACACCTACGAACCTGTTCCCGAAGGTGAACTCCCTCTGGTATCCGGGGATGCCGTCGTCTTGGACGGCTATGTCCGTAAGGACAACATCACCGACGCGACGCTGACCGCCTATCGCGGCTTCTACGAGGATCCGGCCATCAGCAAGGAGTCCGTTTTCTACTATGTTTACGGCCTGCTGCACAGCCCGACGTACAAGGAGAAGTACAAGGCCGATCTAGTAAAGATGCTGCCGCGGATCCCAAAGGTCAAGGACTTCTGGGGGTTCAGTAAGGCTGGCCGTGACCTTGCTGATCTGCACCTGAACTACGAAACGGTGGAGCCGCACGCGCTGGAGGAAATCGTAAAGGGCGCCCCGGGCGACGATGAGTACGAGTTCTACCGTGTCAACAAAATGTCCTTCGGCGCCCGCAAGGACCGTTCGCGGATCATCTACAACTCCAACATCACCCTGGCTGGAATTCCGGAGGAAGTCTTCGACTACCAGGTCAACGGTAAGTCGGCTCTGGAGTGGATTCTGGACCGCTATCAGGTGACCACTCACAAGGATTCCCAGATCGTCAATGATCCTAATGATTACTCCCGAGAGGTCGACGACCCTCGCTACATTCTGGACTTGATCAAGCGCGTCGTCACGGTTTCGTTGAATACGAATAGAATTGTCGCTGACCTGCCGAAGTTTGAGATCGCGGAATAGCATGTCGAACTCAACTGCTCGAACGTCTTCAATCCTCGACTTTGAAGCGGCAGCCAAACTCTTGAAACTCGAAGCGTATGGAGATTGGTATAGAGATCCGTGGTCGTGGTTCGAACTCGAGCCTGAAGTAGTGAAGAAGATGGATATGGAAGCTGACCTGGGCTTCGCTCGCCGCGTAAAGGCCTCGGGCAACGGGTTCGGTTTCGATGTCAGTCCCTCGTTTCATCTTCTAACCATCCCCAAGTCATTCACTGGAGTGCGTCCAGGTGTGGTCATAGATCCTGCCAGCAAGCTCGTTTATACTGCTGCGGCGTCACAGATAGCCACTCGCATGCATGGCGGACTTTCGGAATGGGTTTATGGATGGCGGCTGCGGGATGGCGAGGCTACCGTCACTACGGACGAACGAAAGCTATACGAGGATTCTGTTTCGAATATTCGTGGGTCGCGATGGGCCTTGCAGACTGACATCACCTCCTTTTTTGCATCAACGGACATTGATAACTTGATGGATGACATTCGATCCATCATCGGGCGCACGGCGGCTACTGACGCTGTTGATCAAGTATTGAGAGCCCATATGCAGTTGCCGGAACGACAGGGACTTCCTCAGAGATGCTATGCATCATCGTATTTGGCAAATCTGGCCGTAGCTCCGGTCGATGATGTGATTGGTGGTGCGCTATCAAATGGACGAATTTCGTCGGCGCGACGATGGATGGATGACATAAGCGTTGAGGCGGAGGATCTGGCTGAGCTTTACCGTCTCATAGTTGAAATTCAAGCCGCCATGCGTCGTGCAGGATTGGAAATAAATACTTCCAAAACGCATCTAACGAGCGGAAAGAAGTCGCATACTCTCCTTAAGAAGGACTCCCCGGACAAGATTGAACTTCAAACCCTCCTCTTAATGAACTCGTATACAGATGAGATAGAAGATGCTGGCATTGACCTGGCTCCTCTTGCGCATGCCGAGGAGCATCTCCTCAGGAACCCCCGCGGGATCAACCGAGGTGAAGGCGCGATGGTCCTTAGGGCCCTACGCAAGTACGAAAAGACGGATCGCTACTTGGAATGGCGGAAGATCGCCCATCAGCTGCCGCACCTGGCTGATTCATTGGGGCGCTACTTCGCCTCGGCCATCGACAGTAACGGTCGCGCGCGGGCTGCCTTAGAACGATGGTTTGTGGTGTTTGAGCGTTCGCCATGGGCGTCGCTTGAGTGGGTCTCCACGCAGTATGCAATGGCATTTTCCTCAACTAACCTCCCGCCGAGCATCGGGACTATCCTGCACGGTTGGCTCAAAAGTAGCCATAGCCTCCAGCAGGTGAGTCTTGCTGCACAGCGTCTTTCGATAGTCGATCCGAAACTTGCGAGGGCAACCATCTCAGCCCGTTCGAGCCATGAAATGGATCCGCAAGTGCAGCGGGCACTTGCTCTGGGCTTGGCTGCGGCAGGTGGCGGCCAGCGTGATGTCCGTGAGCTCCTTGCGCGCTCGAAGCACAACAGGTTGACAACGAAGGCCCTTGAGCTGCGGGGCTGGCGTCCTCCGAAAGACAGTCACGACGTCGACCCCGTCACGGGATGACGACATGCTCGAAAACCGGGTGGTGTGGCGAATCGTCAGTTATGGCGTCTGACGGTTACCGCCACCCCTTCACCGGCCAAGTCATGAAAGCCGGTTCCTCGTAAGGGTGCGCCGCACGCAACGCCCGCACGACGTCGTCGAGCAGCTCCTCCTGAACCACGCACTCGATCCGGAGTTCGGGCACCTGCTCGGGCTCGTTCACGGCGCCAATGAACGGTTGCGCACCGGCCAGGGGAGTGAAGCGGCCGGTGCCCGGGGTGGTGAACGCGCAGTGGCTGTAGTCGCCGATCCGGCCGGCGCCAGCGTCCCCAATGGCTGCCAGGAGGGCCTCGCTGTGCGGGAGCGGAACATAGACCACCAGTGCGTGGAGTTGGCTCATCCCACCATCCTGCCAGCGGCCCCGCAAACCCGCGGGAAACAGGTCAAAGGATGGTTTCTAATTTCCATTGCCAAACCAGAGGTCTCAGCGGAACATTGGTATGTACACCGATTGGGGCAATCTCAAGGTTGTGAGGCGTAGGGCCTGTTGGGGAGACCGGACCCGGCGTCTCAACGGAGTACCGCAGGAATGGGCGCATTGGGGGCGTCCATTTTTTCGTTAAGGCGCGAAGCGGCCCCGCAGGAGCCGGCCGAACGGCTCGATTGGGAGATGCTGGAAATCTCAGGTACAGTAAGACCTGCTTTTGATTCAGAAGCAATGGAGAATTCGCCTAGCGGCCTATGGCGCACGCCTGGAACGCGTGTTGGGTTAACGCCCTCGGGGGTTCAAATCCCCCATTCTCCGCGTTTGGCCCCGGTCCCTTTCGAGGGAGCCGGGGCCCTTTGCGTTAACGCCCAACTGACTAGCAGTTGTGGCCGTTTTGAGGCGCGAAAACGGCCACAACTGCGAGCTAGTTGGGCGGACCGGCCGGCCCGGGGAACCTTTCAGCTCCGCGCAGCGGCCACCCGCTCAAGCACTTCGCGGCAGGCCAGAATGGCCGGGTGGATGCGGCCGGCCTTGCGCGTGGACGTGAAGATGGTGCGGTGCGGCAGCTCGGGCAGTTCCAAAAGCTGCACGGACTTCGCCCGCCCGGTCCACACGAGGTCCGGCATCAGGGCGACGGCGTTGCCGGACTCGATCAGGCGGATCTGCGCCTGGAGGTCCGCGGTTTCGTAGCGGACGTCCGGTTCGAAGCCCGCCGAACGGCAGGCCTGCTCGGCCCAGTGCCGGGACGCTGCGCCGTGCGGTTCCATGACCCACGGAAGCGAAGCGGTGTCCGCCAGCGTCGTGATTGTTTCCCCGCCCAGCCCCACCGGGGGAGTGGCCAGCCGGATAGCGTCGCTGGTGAGGGTGGCGCGGTCCAGGCCCGTGTGGTGCGGCGCGGCATGGCCGGGGTACTGCTCGGCCACCACGATGTCGAAGTCCCGTGCCCAGGTTTCGTAGAGGGCGGTCTCGGGTTCGCGCTGGGTCATTTCCACTCGGACCTCCGGATACTCCGCCCGCATGGAGGTAAGGAAGTCCGGCATGAGCGCCAGCGCCGCGGACTGGAACACAGCCAGCCGCACGGTGCCGGTGACGGAGGAAAGGGATGCAGCAAGGTCCGTTTCGGCCCGCTCCAGGATGGCCAGCAGGGATGCTGCGTGCTCCACGAGGATTTCTGCCTGCGGGGTGAGCTGCACGCGCCGGCCGGACTTGCGCAGCAGCTCCACGCCGGCTTCCTTCTCCAGCAAAGTCAGCTGCTGGGATACCGACGACGGGCTGTACTTCATCGCGTCCGCCACCTCGGCCAGGGTCCCGCGGATCTTCAGCTCATGCAGCAATCGAAGCCGCCGGACGTCCAGCATGGGCCCTCCAAAAATGCTCGAAAAGTCTAACGAATATCATTCGGAAAAGTTCGCTTTTCCTAATCTGATTGTAGATCCATACTGGTGGAAACGAAGCACCATCCCTAAGGAAATACGCGCATGAGCACACCAACCCGGGAATCCCGCGCCGCCGCCGGAAACCACGTTTTTCCGGACGCCGGCCACTTCCAGGAACTCGGCAACGAAGCCACCGCCCTGGTCCGTCACTGGCTCACTGAGGCCTCGAAGATTCCTGTTGACATCTCGGCCCAGCGCCTGGCCGGCGTCCTGAAGGACCCCAACGGCCTGGACTTCACGGTCGGATTCGTCGACGGCGTCATCCGCCCGGAGGATCTCTCTGTGGCCGGCCGCAACCTGGCCAAGCTCGCCCCGAAGGTCCCGGCCTTCCTCCCCTGGTACATGCGCGCCGCCGTGCGCGCCGGCGGCATCATGGCCCCGGTCGTGCCGCAGCTGGTCATCCCGATCGCCCGCAAGGTCCTGCGCGACATGGTCGGCCACCTGATCGTGGACGCCACGGACGCCAAGCTCGGCCCCGCCATCGCCAAGATCAAGAAGGACGGCGTCCACCTCAACATCAACCTGCTCGGCGAAGCCGTGCTGGGCGAGCACGAAGCCGACCGCCGCCTCGAGGGAACCCTCAAGCTCCTGGCGCGTGACGACGTCGACTACGTCTCCATCAAGGAATCCTCCACCGTGGCCCCGCACCCGCTCTGGGCCTTCGACGAGGCCGTGGACCACGTGGTGGAGAAGCTCACCCCGCTGTACCGCCTGGCCGCTTCCTTCCCCAAGCCCAAGTTCATCAACCTGGACATGGAGGAATACAAGGACCTCAGCCTCACCATGGCCGTGTTCAAGAAGATCCTCGACAAGCCCGAGTTCAAGAACCTCGAGGCCGGCATCGTGCTCCAGGCGTACCTGCCGGACGCCCTGGCCGCCATGCAGGACCTCCAGGAATGGGCCGCCGCACGCCGTGCCAACGGCGGTGCCCCCATCAAGGTCCGCGTCGTCAAGGGCGCCAACCTGCCCATGGAACAGGTCCAGGCCTCCATCCAGGGCTGGCCGCTGGCCACCTGGGGTACCAAGCAGGACTCGGACACCAACTACAAGCGCGTCCTCAACTACGCACTCACTCCGGAGCACATCGACGCCGTCCGCATCGGCGTGGCCGGACACAACCTCTTCGACATCGCCTTCTCCTGGCTGCTGGCCAAGGAACGCGGAGTCACCCAGGGCATCGAATTCGAAATGCTGCTCGGCATGGCAACCGGCCAGGCCACCGCGGTGCGCAAGGATGTCGGCAGCCTCCTGCTGTACACGCCGGTGGTGCACCCGGGCGAGTTCGACGTCGCCATCGCCTACCTGATCCGCCGCCTCGAAGAGGGCGCCAGCCAGGACAACTTCATGTCCGCGGTTTTCGAACTCGCCGAGAACGAGAGCCTCTTCGAGCGCGAGAAGCAGCGCTTCTTCGCCTCCCTCGCGGAGCTGGACGATTCCGTTCCCGCGCCGAACCGCACCCAGGACCGCAGGAAGGCCCCGGTTCCCGCCCCGCGCGAAGGCTTCGCCAACACCCCGGACACCGATCCCGCCCTCCCGGCCAACCGCGCCTGGGGCCGCGCCATCCTCGAGCGCATCCCGGGCTCCACTGCCGGCAACGACGTCGTTGAATCCACCAAGGTCGCCACGGCAGAAGAGCTGGACCGCATCATCGCCACGGCCGTCTCCGCAGCAGACAAGTGGGGCGCCCTGCCCGCCGCCGAGCGCGCCGCCATCCTGCACCGCGCCGGCGACGTCCTGGACGCCCGCCGCGCCGAGCTCCTTGAGGTCATGGCCTCCGAAACCGGCAAGACCATCGAACAGGGCGACCCGGAAGTCAGCGAGGCGGTCGACTTCGCGCACTACTACGCCGAGCGCGCCAAGGATCTGGAAACAGTCGACGGCGCCACGTTCGTCCCGGCGAAGCTCACCGCCGTGACCCCGCCGTGGAACTTCCCGGTCGCCATCCCTGCTGGCTCCACCCTCGCCGCACTCGCCACCGGCTCCGCCGTCGTCATCAAGCCCGCAAAGCAGGCCCGCCGCTCCGGTTCCGTCATGGTGGACGCCCTGTGGGAGGCCGGTGTGCCGCGCGAGGTGCTGGCGCTCGTGCAGCTCGAAGAGCGAGAGCTCGGCACCCAGCTGGTGTCACACCCGGACGTGGACCGTGTGATCCTCACCGGCGGTTACGAGACCGCTGAACTGTTCCGCTCCTTCCGCCAGGACCTGCCGCTACTCGCGGAAACGAGTGGCAAGAACGCCATCATCGTCACCCCGCACGCCGACCTGGACCTCGCCGCCAAGGACGTCGTCTACTCGGCCTTCGGCCACGCAGGCCAGAAGTGCTCGGCCGCCTCGCTGGTGATCCTGGTGGGCTCCGTGGCCACCTCCACCCGCTTCCGCAACCAGCTCCTGGACGCCGCCCGCTCCCTGCAGGTGGGCTACCCGGAGCAGGCCACCACCCAGATGGGCCCGATCATCGAACCGGCCAAGGGCAAGCTGCTGCACGCCCTGACCACCCTCGGCGACGGCGAAAGCTGGGCCGTGAAGCCGGAGAAGCTGGACGAGACCGGCCGGCTGTGGTCCCCGGGGATCCGCTACGGCGTCAAGCGCGGCTCCTACTTCCACCTGACCGAGTTCTTCGGACCGGTGCTCGGCGTGATGACCGCGGCCACCCTTGAGGAAGCCATCGCCATCCAGAACGAGATCGAATACGGCCTCACCGCGGGCCTGCACTCCTTGGACTCCGAGGAGATGGGCATCTGGCTGGACACCATCCAGGCCGGCAACCTCTACGTCAACCGCGGTATCACCGGCGCGATCGTGCAGCGCCAGCCCTTCGGCGGCTGGAAGAAATCTGCAGTCGGCGCGGGCACCAAGGCCGGCGGCCCGAACTACCTGATCGGCCTGGGCAACTGGGTTCCCGCGGAGCCCGCCGCCAAGCCCGGCACCATCCTCACCGGTCCGGCCGCAGCCATCCTCGCCGCCGCCAAGACCACGGTAAGCGCCGAGGAGGCTGACACCCTTCAGCGGGCCCTCCACAGCGACGCCGCAGCCTGGGCCGCGGAGTTCGGCACCGCCAAGGACGTTTCAGGGCTCAGCGCCGAACGGAATGTCTTCCGCTACCGGGCTCTCCCGGTGACCGTGCGCCTGTCCGAAGGTGCTTCGCTCGCCGAACTGCTGCGGGTTGTCGCGGCCGGCGCGGTAGCCGGCTCGGCTATCACGGTGTCCTCCGCCGTCGAGCTGCCCGACGCCGTCGTGGCTGCCTTCGCCGGAGCGGGCGTGAGCTCCCGGATCGAAAGCGACGCCGAGTGGCTGGCGTCGGCGGCTCGGATCAACGGCGGTCGCATCCGCCTGATCGGCGGGGACTACGCCGCCCTGGCCGCCGCCACCGGCGGACGTCCCGACGTCGCGGTCTACCACGGCCAGGTCACCCCGGCCGGCCGGATCGAGATGCTGCCCTTCCTGCACGAGCAGGCTGTCAGCATCACGGCGCACCGTTTCGGAACCCCGAACCACCTTTCGGATGCGCTGATCTAGCGTTAGCTGAAACGAAGCAAGTCCGGTGCCACGGCAATGCCGTGGCGCCGGACTTGTGGCTTAACGGAGAGTGCTAGGCCGCGATGCCCAGCCGCCGCAGCCGGTCCCGGGCAGCCTTTTCGCTGGAACTCTGCCGCCCCAGGCCCAAGCGGACGAAAGCGAGCACCAGCCGGGCCGGCAGCACTGTAGGCAGCGGGATCGGTCCCAGATGCGGCGTCCGCAGGCCAAGCAGCTCCCGGTACCGGGGATCCAGGCTTCCGACGGCGGCGTTGAAGAGGATGCGGTATCCGGACCGCAGGGAAGGCGCCAGTGGAGGGTTGCGGATGAACTCCACGGTTTCCTTGAGCCGGGCGTCCGAACGCAGCTCGCCCGAGGTGTACCAGCGGTCCATTTCCTCGCCGACCTCCGCGAGCGTCTCCGGCGGGTTGACGACGCCCATCAACCGCCCGGCCTGTGCCCATTCCCGCACGTACGCGTCGGCGCCGCCCGGGATGGGGCCACCCCAGATGCGATGGACGGAAACGAAGGAGTCGGCGTAGGTGGCGTGCACCCAGCCGAGCAGCTCGGGATCGAGGGCGGAGTAGCCGCGGGGCTTGCCCTGGTTGTCGGTATACGTGCCCTGCACGAAGCGGTGGATCCGCCGTACCTTCGCCGTGGCGTCCCGCGCCGCGGCCCGGGAACCGTAGCTCACCGTGAAAATCCACCGGATGGTACCGGCCAGCCGGCCCAGCGGGTCCTCCTGGAACGCCGAGTGGTCATAGACTCCCGCCAGTGCGCCGGGATGCAGGGACTGCGTCAACAGCACCCGGATGCCCGAGATGATTGTGGCCACCGACCCATGCACCGCCCAGACCGCCGAGCCGGGGCGGTGATAGCCGGGGTCGTCGCCGTCGGCAAGTTCCAGTACCCAGTCAGGAACGGCCTGCGGGTGACCGGTGAAGGTCGTCCGCAGTTCCCCCCGCCATTTCCGGATGAAGCTGACCATCTTCCATTCTGTGCCCGACGGCGCGGGTTCCGTAAGGGCGGACAGAAAACAGGAAGGCGGCCGCGGCACTTAGCCGCGGCCGCCTTCCGGAATTGATGCGGTAGTCAGGCAACCGGCTGAGCGGTGACTGGCCGGCGTCGGCGTCCCGGGGACGCTGCCACCAGCAGCGCCGCGATCGCGACGGCGGCACTCAGGACCAGTCCCGGACGGTACTGTTCCAGCATGGCGGCCGCGCTCGCGCTGCCTGCTGAGTGGCCGTGCCCGCTGACGATCGCCGTGGTGACGGCGAGCACCAGGGCCGCCCCCACCTGGGTGCTGGTCTGGATCAGGCCGGCGGCAAGGCCCTGTTCGGAATCGCGGATCCCGGCGGTGGCCTGCACGTTGATGGACGGGAACGCAAGGGCGAAGCCGATGCCCAGGAGGATGATCGAGGGCAGGATGTCCAGAACGTAGTTGGGCGTGGTCCCCACTCGCAGGAACAGTACGTAGCCCAGGCCCAGGGACACCAGGCCGGTAAGGATCAGCGTGGTGGCGCCGAACCTCTCGATCAGGCGGTCCGCGAACGGAGCGCTCGTGGCCACGATCAGGCCCGCGGGGAGCAGGGCGAGCGCCATGCCCAGCGGCGACCAGCCCAGCACGGACTGCAGGAACAAGGTGACGATGAACTGGAAGCTCAGGTAGGAGCCGAACAGGCCGATCGCGCTCAGGTTGGCCTTGGCCACCCAGCCTTCACGCAGGATGCCGAAACGGATCAGGGGATGCTTGACCTTGCTCTCGATCACGGCGAATGCCGCGAGTACCGCGGCGGAGACTGCGAACCCGGCGATTGTTGCCACAGATCCCCAGCCCTTTTCCGGAGCCGATACCAAGGTGTAGACCAGTCCGAGCATGCCCAGGGCGAGCGTCACCGCACCCCAGATGTCGTGCCCGTTGTTTTCCGCCGTCGGCTTGTCCCTGGGGATGTACCGCAGGCCGAGGAGGACGACGGCGACGGCGACCGGCACCGAAACGAGGAACGTCCAGCGCCAGCTGAGGCTGGTCATGAGGCCGCCGACCACGAGGCCAAGGGAGAAGCCGCTGGCGCCGAAGGTGGTGAAGATGGACAGTGCCTTGTTCCGTTCGCGGCCTTCCGCGAAGTTGGTGGTGATGATGGAGAAACCGGTGGGTGCCGTGAAGGCGGCGGCCAGTCCCTTGACGAAGCGCGTGGCGATCAGGACGGTGGGATCGTTCACCAGGCCGCCCAACAGGGAGGCGGCGGCAAAGACGCTCAGGGCGATCAGGAAGATCCTGCGCCGGCCCAGGAGGTCGGCGAGGCGGCCGCCCAGGAGCAGCAGGCTTCCGTAGCCCAGGACGTAGGCGGACACGATCCACTGCAGGGAATCGGTGCCCAGCCCCAGCTCGTGGCCGATGGACGGAAGGGCGACGCCCACCATGGAAACGTCCAGGCCGTCGAGGGCGAGGACGGTGCAGACCACCATCAGCAGGAGCCACTGGGCGCGGGTCCAGCGGACGGCGTTGTGGAGTTTTTCGGCAGATCTTTCGAGGGTGTTCGTCGAAGTCATGGCATCAATGTATATGACGCGTCATTCAATGACAAGGAATATTATGACGTGGCATTTAAATGCGTAATGAACTAGAATCGGGGGCATGGCAACGACAGACCGCCAGTTGGTTGAGCAATGGCGCAGCATCCAGGACGCCTACTTCCGCACTTCCTGTGCGATCGACCGGGCGCTCGAGGCCAAGTTCGACATCGGCCTCAACGAATTCGAAATCCTGGACCTCGTGGCGGAAAGCTCCGACACCGCCTGCCGCATGAAGGCGCTGGGGGAGCGCACTCCCATGACGCAGAGTGCCGTGTCCAAGGTCGTGGACCGGCTCGAGAAAGCCGGCCTGCTGGCCCGCCATTCCTGCGCGGATGACCGCCGCTCACTCTTCCTCGAACTGACAGACGCCGGCCGTGCGCTCCACCAGCAGGCCGCCGTCGAGCACCGCGCCCTCCTGAAGGAAAACCTCAGCTGAGCGGAGCGCTCCTTGCAGGGGTTCCTTTTCCCTTCCCATGACGTCAGAATAGGCGTGTGCGTCCGGGCTAGGTGGGCGCCGCTTATGGGGAGTGCAAGTGGGTAAACACCACGAGTCCGGCCAGGGTTTCATCCTGGTGCGGTCCAAGGCTTTCGGACGATCATTGTTCTGGAGCTTTTTCGGAGTCCTGATGCTGCTGGTTTTTGGTGCCCAGGGCCCCCTACCCATGGCCCCGTTCCAGGCCCAACCGGCGAGCGGCAATGTCGGGCCGTACTTGCTGGACGGGGGACCGCCACCCTCCCTGGCGGTAGGCGCCGACGCGATCCTGTCCTTTGAGCGTTCCACTGTCGAAACCGTCGCGAAGAGCGGCAAGCGCCACCTCAACGTTGCCTCCCAGGACCTGGACAGGCCGGGCAAGGGAAAGCTCTACGCTCCCCTCGAACACCTGGTTCCCACTTCCCCCTTCGGCCTTCGCATTGACCCGCTCAGCGGAAAACCGGGCGAGTTCCACTGGGGCCAGGACTTCGCGGCGCCCTGTGGCACACGGGTCTACACGGCTGACGCCGGTGTGGTCCGCGCCGTCGGCTGGCACCTGTGGGGTGGCGGAAACCGGGTGGAAATCGACCACGGAAACGGCCTCATCACCACTTACAACCACCTGCAGGGGATCGGGGTCAAGAAAGGCCAGTCGGTCAAGGTAGGCCAGGTGATCGCCAAGGTCGGCACCACGGGGTCCTCCACAGGTTGCCACCTGCATTTCGAGACGATCGTCAACGGCGTGCACAGCGATCCGGCCGCGTGGACCCTCATCCCAATCAGGCAGGCGGACCCGCTCGACAACATTCCAATGGTCAACTACGCACCCGGTGCCGGTTCGACGGTGACCGAGGCACCGAACTGGGCCGTCCCGGTGGCCGCCGCCCCTGAACGGGAAGTCATCGGCGGCGAGCAGGAGGCCCGCGTGACGCCGGCACCGACGGCGTCCGCGACACAGACGGCCAGCCAGTCGCCGACCGCCACGCCGTCGTCGACGTCGACCCAGACGTCGACCGGTACGGCAAGCCCGACGCCGACGTCGACTGATACCGCAACGGCGACGCCGACGTCGACTGGTACCGCGACGCCGAGCCAGACTCAGACGTCGACCGCGACACCGACTCCGACACAGACCCAGACAGCTACTCCGACTCCGACCTTGGCGCCGGCGCCGGCGCCGACAGAAACTCCCGCGCCGCTGCCGCCGTTGACGACGGCACCGACCGAAACCCCCGCGCCACTGCCAACGCTGACCGAGACCCCGGTGCCCACGAGTCCGCTGCCGGGCAGCACCACACAACAGCTGAGCCCGTCTCCGTCGGAGTCGCTTCCCGAATCGACGGTTCCGGCTCCGTGACCGGTTCCTCCCTTGATCTGGCCCGGCCCCTTGATCTGGCCCGGCCCCTGATCTGGCCGTGCCCCTGACGCGGCCCTGCCCCCGGACCCGGTCCGGCAAGCGCAGCTGTTTCAGCCGCATGCTTCCCACGCACTAGACTCGGACCCCGGTGCAGCGCATGTCTTCGCGGCGCCGAACCCCTGCTCCACCCAGTGCTAAGGAAGTTCCATGTCCCCGCTCCACTCCATCCCGCTCACCTTCAACGACGGCTCGGAGGGGGACTTCGGGCGCTTCGCCGGGAAGGCCGTGCTGGTGGTCAACGTGGCCTCCGCCTGCGGCTACACGAAGCAGTACGCGGGCCTGGAGGAGCTGTACGGCAAGTACCGTCACCAGGGCCTTGAGATCCTCGGCGTACCGTGCAACCAGTTCGGCGGCCAGGAACAGGGCAGCGACGCCGAAATCGCCGAGTTCTGCCAGCGCAACTTCGGGGTCACGTTCCCGCTGATGAGCAAGAGCAACGTGCTGGGCAAGCAGCAGCACCCGCTATACGCCGAGCTCACCCGTCCCGCGGATGGCGCGGAACTGCAGAAGGTGAAGTGGAACTTCGAGAAGTTCCTGGTCAGCCGCGAGGGCGAGGTGCTCGCCCGCTTCCCGTCCGCCGTCGGGCCCGACTCCGAGGAGCTCATTGGAGCGCTCGAAGAAGCCCTCGCCTGATCCCCGCGTGGCTCCTTCACGCAGTCTCGACACCGGGCCGCCGCGCGTACAAACTGGGACGTGACCGCGGGCAGTGGTCCACGCTCGGAGCCAGGGAGGACGCAGGCGATGGATAACAAGGATCTGGTGCAGAAGGCCGGCAGCGAACTTTTCATCGACCGGGACCTGGGTGCGATCGACCGATGGTGGGCGGCGGATTACCGCCAGCACAGCGCCATGGTAGGTGACGGTCCCGAGGCGCTGCGCGGACTGGTTGAAAATGTGCCCGCGGACTTCCGTTACGAGCCGGTCCGCATACTCGCAGACGGCGATCTGGTCGCCATGCACGGCACCTACTACGGCTTCGGGCCGGTGCCGCTGGTCGCCTTTGATGTTTTCCGGGTGGCCGACGGAAAACTTGCCGAGCACTGGGACGCGCTGCAGCCCGCGGTGGCGGAAACAGCGAGCGGCCGAAGTCAGGTCGACGGCCCGGCGGAGGTAACCGCGCCCGAACAGACTGAGGCGAGCCGCGCCGTCGTCATGGGTTTTGTTGAGGCTGTGCTCAAAGGCGGGCAGGCAGACCGGATCGGCGAGTTCATCAGTTCCGAGCAGTACCACCAGCACAACCCCGCCGTGCCGGATGGCCTGGACGGGCTCGGTGCCGCCCTCAAGGCCTGGGCCGAACAAGGCATCACGGTGGAGTACGGCACGGTGCACCGCTCGGTGGCCGAAGGCGAGTTTGTCCTGACCCAGTCCGAAGGGCTGCTGGGCGGCAAACCCACCGTCTTCTACGATCTTTTCCGGGTCGACGGCGGGAAGATCGTAGAGCACTGGGACGTCGTGGCCGATATTCCGGAGTCACTGCCGCACGGCAACGGCCTCTTTTAGGCTGGTGTGATCTTCAAGGGGATCGAACTCCAGCCACGCAGGGTGTTGTGCAGGTACGGCACCGGTTCCCCGGCTGGCTCGATGCTCTTGATCCGGACGGCCATCTCGGTGAACAGCACGTCCATTTCGAGGCGGGAGATCGGCTGCCCCACGCACTGATGGATGCCCATGCCGAAGGCCAGGTGCCCGCCGGCGTTCCGGTCGATCCGGAAGTCGTCGGCGGTGTCTCCCCACTGGCGGGCGTCCCGGTTGGCGGACCCGACGAACAGCAGCACCTTCGAACCTGCCGCCAGTGGCGCGCCGCGGAAGACGGTGTCGGCGGAGACGGTCCGGAAGAAGGATTGGAACGGCGATTCGAAGCGCAGGGCCTCGTCGATGGCGAACTTCGCCAGCCGCGGGTTGGCGTGCAGTGCCGCCCATTGCTCCGGGTGGGAAGCCAGGGCCTGCAGGGTATTCCCGATCGAGAACACCGTGGTGTCCAAACCTGCCGACAGCATGGCGCGCACCAGCAGCGCGGCCTGGTCTGCCGTGATTTCCCCGTGGTCCGATGCCGCCCAGATCTGCGCGCCCATACCTTCGGGGGAGAGGTTCTCCCGGGCACAGTTGGCCATCACCCACTCGTGGGTGCCGGCGCCCTTCTCGAAGAATGAACGGGAGCGTTCGTCGTCGGGCCCGAACGCGCTGAAGTTCATGGCGCCGTGCGGCAGCAGGTTCCTTTCGCGGCCCTCCCGCGGAATCCCGACGGCGTCGCCGAACACCCGGATGGGGAACAGCTCGGCCAGCTCCGTGACGCCGTCGAAGGTTTGCTGTTCGATCAGCCGCTCCACCAACTCCTTGGCGAAGACCTCGAATCCGGCGCGCAGGGAGCGCACGCCGCGCGGCGAAATCACCGCGGACATGGCGGCCCGCATGGGACCGTGCACGGGCGGGTCGGATTCCAGGATGCCCTGGGGCCGCCACGCGGGCTCCTTGTGCAGGTTCTTCGGGCCCACACCGGCGCTGGAGATGAAGGTCCGGTAGTCCTCCAGGATGTCCCGGCATTCCGCGAAGCCGGCGAAGGCGGGAACCCCGTACTTCTCGAGCCATACCGCCGGACCCGCCGCACGCATGCGCTCGAACAGCGGGTACGGGTCGGTGAGGTTTTCATCCGTGTAAGGGTCGTCCGCGAAAACGGGAAGGGCTGGCGGAGTGCTGTCTGTGGAGGTGTCCAAGGGCATTCGGGCCTCATTACGGTCGGGGAGTTCGCGCTGCGGGGTGGCGGATTCGTGGGCCCAAGGTATCGGTAAGAAAGAGCAGTGAGTAAACAGAATTCTCATTCTGTGGGAATACTGTTTGTCGAAGCGCCTGAATGCCCCGCACGATCTACTGCGTAACAGCTCACGGCGGAACGGAAAGGACGGGCAGTGGCAGGACAGGCATCATTCGAGCGCGGCCTCAGGATCCTGTCCGCCGTCGCCGACGCCGGGGACACCACCGTTGAGGCCGTGGCCTCCAAACTGGACATCCCCGTCAGCAGCACCTACCGCTACTTCCGCCAGCTGCGCGAGCTCGGCTTCGTCCAGGAGGACGCCGGGCTGTACCGGCCGGGCCGGGCGCTGCTGGCGCTCACCGGTAGGCACCTGACGCAAAGCCATCTGGCCGAGGTGGGCACCGCCGTACTCAAGGACATCGTGGACACGGTGGGCGAAACCGCCGTCATGGTGATCCGGGTGGGCACCAGGGCCATGTGCCTGCGCCGCGTCGAACCGGACAAGGCCATCAAATACACCTTCGCCGTCAACGAACTCCTGCCGCTCAGTGCGGGAGCTGGCCCGCGCGCGCTGCTTGCCTGGGCGCCTGGCGACGTCGTGCGCCAGGTGCTCGACGGCGGCCTGCCGCGCTTCACGGACAACACGCCCACCGCCGAACAGCTGCAGTCCAGCCTCGCGCAAATCCGCGCGTCCGGCTGGGTGGTTTCCCGCGGCGAGCTCGACCCGGGGGCCGTCTCTGTGGCGGTGCCGGTGATGTTCGGCGGCGAGGCGGTCTGCGCCCTGAACGTTGCCGGGCCGGAGAGCCGCTGCGGCTCGCGGAGCTGGCTGAACACCACCCTGAAGACCATGAACGAGGCAGCGGAGAACCTGGCGGCGTCGCTGGGGACCCTGGCTGGCCAAGGAACAACGCGCCGACACACAACACGGGAGGCAAACGATGACGCTGCACACTCTGCCTGAAACAGAACGGCTTGAAACAGAACGGCTTGAAACCGCACCGGTGGTTGTGGGGGCCGCCCGGGCTACCCTGGAGGAACTGGTGCAGGTGGCGCGCCACCGCCGGCCCGTGGTGGTGGACGACGCCGCGCTCGCCCGGATGAAGCCAAGCGAGGAGTGGCTTGGCAGTGTCATGGAACGCATGGAGGCCGGCGAAGACACCGCCCCGATCTACAGCATCAACACCGGTTTCGGCTCCCTCGCCGGGCGCAAGGCCTTCGCGGAACCCTCCGACGCTGCCGAGCTGTCCCGCCGCCTGGTCATTTCCAACGCCTCGGGCGTGGGCCGCTACGTGGACGAGGAAGTGGTCCGGGCAACCATGTTCATCCGGATCGTCAGCCTCACCCAGGGCTACTCCGGGGTGCGCGGCGACATCGTGAAGACCCTGGCCGACATGCTCAACCGCGGCGTCCACCCGGCCATCCCGGAGTTCGGTTCGCTCGGCGCGTCCGGCGACCTCATCCCGCTGGCCCATATCGCCATCGTGATGTCCCGCTCCCACCAGGGCGACGACCTGGAGCTGGATTCGGGCGAGGCCTTCGTGGACGGCTCCGTGGTTTCCGGCCTCGCCGCCATGAAGCACGCCGGGCTCGAACGGCTTCCCTTGGGAGCCAAGGACGGCCTCGCCCTGCTCAACGGAACCTCCTTCTCCTGCGCCCAGGCGGCCCTGGCCCTGAACGACGCGCAGAACCTCCTGGAAACCGCACAGATCACCGCGGCCATGAGCATCGAGGCGCTCATGGGATTCGGCGACGCCTTCATCGACGAACTCCACCAGGCCCGCGGCCAGCGCGGGCAGATCGAGGTGGCGGCGCGCCTGCGTGAACTGCTCAGCGGCAGCGGACTGGTGGACGGCGACGCCGGCCGCGACCCCGTGCGCCAGCCGCCGCAGGATGCCTACTCGCTGCGCTGCATCCCGCAGGTCTTCGGCCCGGTCAAGGACACCCTGGACTTTGCCGCGGGAATCATCGACAACGAGATCAACGCCGCCACGGACAACCCGCTGATTTTCCCGTCCCTGCCAGCCGGCCGCAGCCTGAAGGCGGTGTCCGGCGGCAACTTCCATGCCGAGTACGTGGCCTTCGCGGCCGACTTCATCTCGATCGTGGTCACCGAGATCGGCAACATCACCGAACGCCGCCTGTTCCGGCTGGACGACGGCACCTTGAACCGCGGCCTGCCGGACATGCTCGTGGCCAGCGAACAGATCGGCATGGACTGCGGCTACATGCTGCCCCAGTACCTTGCCGCGGCCTTGGTTTCCGACTGCAAGACCCTGGCGCACCCGGACAGCGTGGACTCCATCCCCACCTGCGCCAACCAGGAGGACCACGTCTCCATGGCCAACAACGCCGGCCGGCACACCAGACAAATCGTGGCGAACATTGAAACCGTGGTGGCGGTGGAACTGCTCATGGCGGCCCAGGCCCTGGAACTGCGCATGGGCCTTCGCGCCACGGCGGAGGCCAGGCCCGGCCCCGCAAGCCTCGCGGCGCTCGCATTCCTGCGCTCCGTGGCTTCCGATGACGGCCGCCCCATCGACCACATCACCCAGGACGTGGTCCTCTACCCGCGGCTGCGCAAGGCCACCGAACTCGTCCATTCCGGTGCCGTCGTCAGCGCCGTCAACGCCGTGATCGGAGGCCGGGAATGACGCTGCAGTCGGCCGAGGCCGGGGTGGCAACGAAAGGCTTCACCCGCCTGACGGTGGGCGGCATCCGCGAGGAAGCGGACGGCATCGTCTCCGTCCTGCTGGAGGACCCCGACGGCGGTGCGCTGCCGGCCTGGGAGCCCGGTGCGCACATCGATGTGCTGCTGCCGAACGGGCTGCTCCGCCAGTACTCGCTGTGCTCGGACCCCGCGGATTCCCGGGGCTGGCGGGTAGCCGTGCTTCGCGAACCAGCCGGCCGGGGCGGTTCGGACTTCATCCACGGGATCCTCCGCCCGGGAGACGCCGTCGAGGTCCGGGGGCCGAAGCACAATTTCCGCGGCAACGCGCCGACGGCGGGGGAGAAGCTGTTCATTGCCGGCGGGATCGGGATCACCCCGCTGCTGCCGATGATCCGCGCCGCCGCGGCAGCCGGCGAGCCGTGGCGGCTGCTGTACCTGGGGCGGAGCCTGCGGTCCATGGCATTCCTGGATGAGCTCGCGGCAGTCGACCCGGACGGAACCCGGACCCGGATCCACGCGAAGGACGACGCCGGGCTGCTCGATCTGGCGGGATACCTCGCGGACGCCGGCGGCGCCGTCGTCTACGCCTGCGGGCCGGCCCGCCTGCTGTCGGAACTGCGTGCGGCCCATGCTGCCGGAGCCGTGGCCGGCCTGGTGTTTGAAGACTTCGGTGCCGGTTCAGCTGAAACGCCCGACGGCGGCGCGTCTGCCTTGGGCCCGGACGACTCGCCTTTTGTGGTGGAAACCGCCGACGGGCAGGAAATAAACGTCGCGGCTGGCGAAACAATTCTTGATGCCCTCCATAGATCTGGCGTTCCGGCATTGAATTCCTGCAGGAAAGGAACATGCGGCACCTGCGAAACCGTCGTCCTGGAAGGAATTCCTGATCATCAGGACGACATTCTCAGCGAGGAGGAGCGTGCATTGAATGAAACAATGATGATTTGCGTTTCCCGCTGCCGCGGGGAAAGGCTCGTGCTCGACATTTAGGCGTGGCCAGGCCTGCCCACGTGGCGGTCGGGGCGCGGGCAGGTGCTCCAGGTAGCCGTCAGCGTGCTTCCTGCGCCCCGGACTTTCGAAATAGTAATCCCTCGAATTTCGATGCCGCATGCCCTTTTTCAAATGCCGGGATCCGGCCATTCTGGATCCGGCATTTGCTTTCTCCCTGGCGGTGCTGGTCGCGGTGAACGCGTTCCCTCAAAGGTGAGAGAGGCCCTCTCCCCCCACTACGCCCTCAAACTTGAAGAGACTTGACGGCAAGCTTTGACTGCGGAAGGCTCGCTCATATCGTGAACGCTCGCGGGCTCTCATAATCTGGAAGGACGTCGGTGCATGACTCAAACCGGACAGGTCTGCATCGTGGGTCTCGGAACCGTTGGGCACGCTCTGGCGTGCGCTATGCTGGCCGCCGGATACCGAGTCGCCGGAATCGACCTGAATGTCGATCGGCAGAATGACCTGCTGCGTAGCGTCGGTGCCCCATCGACCGCCCGGGCACTCATCGTCGGCGCAGATCCTGTGCCCGCGGACAGTCACATTATCGCCGTCGACACGCCTCTCCGGCCCATGGACCAGGACGTGGACCTTGGTTCCCTAGTCAGTGCGAGCCGCGCGGTCGGAGGTGTTCTACGACCCGGCGATCTGGTCGTCGTGCGATCGACTGTGCCGGTTGGGACGGTTCGGAACACGGTGTGGGGCGAGCTCTCCGACTCCTCTGGGCTGTCCGCTGACGAGTTCCACCTTGCCTATGCGCCCGAACGGAGCATCGTGGGCGACGAGGCCCGGGAACTCGCCACGCTGCCGCAACTGATCGGGGCGTTCGACGCGGAGGCGGCACAGCGGGCCGGCGACCTCCTTGCGGCGGTCACCGGACCCATCGTCACCATGCAAGCGGTCGAGGCCGCCGAGCTCGCCAAGCTGGCGCACAACGCCTACAGCGACCTGCGGCATGCCTTTTCGAACCAGATCGGCATGATCGCCGAGCGCTACAACCTGGACGCCGTGCGCTTGATCGACGAAGCGAACAGAGACTACCCCAGGGACACGATGGTCAGGCCATCACCCGGGGTCGGAGGCTCGTGCCTGACCAAGGACCCATACCTTCTTGCCCAGTCGCTCGCTGATCCGAGCCGCCCGAACTTGTTCACCATCGGCCGCGAGGTAAACGATAGGGTCGCAGCCGACATCATCACCTTGGCTGTCGACTTCGCCGCTACTCAAGGGGCGGAGATCCGAGTGTTGGTCTGCGGTGCGGCATTCAAGGCGCGTCCGCCCACACGGGACACCCGCGGTTCCGTTGGTGTGCTGGTCGCTCATGAGTTGAGCGCCCGCGGGCTGGCCGTCGTCGTTCACGACCCGCACGTAGACGCACAACAGATGCGGGATCTGGGATTGTCGCCCCATCCCGATCTCTTTGACGGCACTCGCTTCGATATCGTGCTGCTGCTCAGCGACCACTCGTATTACGAAGAGGAATTGATTGGAGGCGAGGTGCGGCGCCTGCTGGCATCCCCGTCGCTGGTGTACGATCCCTGGAATCTTGTCGACCCGACCACCCTGCGCCGAGACGCTCCCGACGCCGCTTACGCCAGTATCGGTTACCGATCGACGCAGGCGACTGCTGTCGTCAGCCGCGCGCCAACCGAATGAGGGCGCGGTCGTCGAAGCTCCGATCCCCCGGCCGCAAGGACTTGGTCTGCGGATGACGACCTATGAGCAAGGGGTCGTCCGCCAGAAGTTCGGCAAGGGAAGCCTCGCATTCGACGAGCGTCGGGAGCACCACCGGATAGCCGTCCGTGACCAAAGTGACGTCGCGGGTAGCATCCGGTAGGGCGCGCACAAGGATGTGCCGGCTGGGCACTGCTCTCCCGTCCAGCGCTCCGAAGTAGTAGTCGCCCAGTTCGTCGACGTTGCGCAAGTGGCGCTCCTGGCGGAGAAGCCCGAGGATGAGCTCCCGGCCGGGGTCGTCTGCCGCCAGCCGGTCCAGAGCGTACCCGTCTCTCAGACTCGCGGTCAAGAAGGCTGCGCGTACGCGACTCGCAGCGCGCTCGTGCGGCGGGGAGAACGTCACGGTTTCGCCGTCGACACAGAATCCGCCTGAACCCACCAGCCATATCTCGTTCCGAAGCCCCGAGTAGAGCACGACCGAGGCGGAATGCAGATAGTCAGGTGCCGCGCGACCAGCAATGGCCCTCGTGAGAATGTCCATTGCGCGGACCGCGTCGGCATCGACGGGAATGTCATGGACCGCAGTCTCCACGATGTCGGCCAGCTCGGCCCCGGTGGGTGCGGATCCCTTCTCTGGGCCCTTTGCGGATGACCCATCGACGACGCCCCAAAGGCCGTCAGCCACGAGCAGCCGGTCAGCGCCTGCAGACTCTGGCGTTTTCGAGACACAGATCGACTCGACCATGGTGATCTTCATCAGAACTCGCTAGGACCCAGCATGAGCTCCGGTGTTTCGATGAACTCGTCACCCATCACGCGCACCTTCACCACCAGGGCGTACTGGCGGTCCCCGAGGGATCTGAACTTCTTGGGGTTGCTTAGGAAGTACCTGACGGCTGCGGCAGTGCCGTAGGTGTGGGTTCCCGCGAAGATTGTCACCGAGGTTTTCGGGTTGAAGCAGTTCACTGCGCGCAGAATGTAGCCGTAGTCGTAGCCGGGTCGAGACTGGGACGGCGCTGGCGTGCTTGCCGGAGGCAGAATGGCTTCGCCTCCATCGGCGGCGTTGTGCACAATCACCTCGTCTCCGTTGGTTTGGATGGTGATCGGCAGCCTCGGTGCCATCCGATCAAGGACCTCTCGCGTCACCTCGTTGTTCTTGGGACCGCCCAACAGGATCAAGTCGCGCTCTCGGCTCGCGCCGTTCGTGTGCACCGACAAGGTGACGGCATTGCTGTCCAATTCGCCATATGCGCGGGTGAGGGACGGTACAAGGAGTCCAAGCGCGCGCACCTGTCCCAACCCCGTCATCCTCCTGGTATATGCGCCGGTGCCAACGGAGGCGCTCGTGGACAGTACGACGGAGGGACCGGCTTCTCTAAGCCGCCACAGACGTTTCGCGCGGCTGACGCGCACGCGCTTGGCCAGGACCGCCAAGACTGCGGATATCGTCAGGCCGATCGCCGCGCCGAGGGATTGCTCAAGGAACAGGTCGATCATGCGCTCTCCAAAGGGGCCGGGACCGGATAGTAGCGTTCAAGAAAGCTGACTCGTCTGCGCCGCGCCGCTTGTGCGCCAGCCACCATCAAACACCCGGAGCTGACCGGACGCCAGGCTACTTCTCCCAAGGTGCTTTGAGCGGGAAGTACTTCTCCAGGAAATCGACCACCAATTCGGCGCGTTCCTCCGCTGCTACTTCCGGGAAGCTGCCGTCGTTGAGGCAGAAGAAATCCATGTTGCGCTTGGCCAGCAGCTTGGGCAGGTAGTGCAGCCCGGCCCACTGGGTGGTGTCCACGTACCTGACCTTGGCGTCGGTCTGGGTGACGGCGCGGCCGGTGAGCAGGGCGTAGTAGTGGTAGAAGGAGTTGGTCACCGAGATGTTGTCCGCGGCGCGGAAAGTGCTGGCGGCCGTCCGGGCGAACTCCTCGGCGAATTCCTGCTCCATGGTGGCCATGACACTGCGCCGGAGGGGCGCCGCCGTGTGCTCCAGATGCCGGGTGGTGATGCGCCCAAAGCGGTCCCACAGCAGCTTCCGGTTCACCCGCGCGGCGTTTTCGAATCCGCTGCGCTCGGCGTCGCTCGCGCCCAGGCCGATCCGGGTCTCCGCCTCGATGAACTTGGTGATTCCTCCCGGGGTGAAGAACATGTCCGGGCCCACTGGCCTGCCGAAGAACATGTCGTCATTGGAGTACAGGAAATGTTCCGAGAGGCCATCGATGTGGTGCAGTTGGCATTCGACAGCCTGCGAGTTGTACGTAGGCAGCACCGAGGGATCGCTGAAGAATTCCTCGCTGCGCACAATCTTCACGCGGGGGTGGTCCGCGAGCCAGGCGGGGACAGGTGAATCCGTGGCAATGAAGATCCGCCGGATCCACGGAGCGTACATGTACACCGAGCGCAGGGCGTACTTGAGCTCGTTGATCTGCCGGAAACGGGCTTCGTGCGCGTCCCCTTCGCCCACCACCGCACCCTCCATGTGGGCGCGGCGGGCCGTCACATACTCCGGATCGTTGCCGTCCACCCAGGAAAAGACGATGTCGATGTCGAAGTCGATGTCCGAGGCATGGTCCGCGAACATGTTCTCGATGGTCGGCCAGCTCAGCCCGTGGCGCTCCACGCTGCCCCGCACGGCGTCCTGGCGCAGCATGGTGCGGCGGGTCAGCGAGTTTTCCACGGGCAGGATCAGCTGATCGTCTTCGAAGCTCCACAGCTCCAGCTGGACCCCGAGCCCCGGACCGTACTGCAGGCCACCCACCGGTTCCACCCGTGGGCGGTACAAGCGGAAGATCCGGGCCTTGCGGTTCGCGGACATGCTGCCATCTGCCACCAGGACAGAGGATTTCTTCCGTGCGTCCACGGTCATCGAGTAGAAGGGCTCGTCCCGGAAGGCCTCGGCCAGGGACTCCCGCAGCTTCTTGCGGTCCTCCCAGTCCACGGCAATCACGGGCCGTTCGGAATTGCCGCGGACCAAGATGAACTCAATGCCTGCCGCGTCCAACGCCGCCCTGATGGCCAGGAGGTCCTCCACCATGGCCTGCTGCGGCGTCTGGTCCTGGTTGATGAGGGCGTAGCGGCCGTTGTGCCGGACGATGTCCGGCCGGTGCTTGAGCCTGGCCAGGACCGCGGGGGAGCCGGCCTCCGCTACCTCATCGGGTTCGGTGGAGGGGCTGCCGTGGTAGACGGGGTCAAACTGTGTTTGGGTGATGGTTGCGCTCCGGTATTCATGGATCAGGTACTCAAGATGCGGATCCGGCACTCGACCGGCAGGGACTCAGCCGGCGTGCTCCTGCCGCCAGATGCGCAGGAAGGCGCCGCCGGCGTCGTCGTGGATGACATCCTCGCCGAGGCCACGGTCCGCCGCCGTCAGGATACGGTACGGCTTCTCCGGCACGCCGTCCGCGGGGCGGACGTCCAGGTGCTGGACCTCGTGGTCGTTGTGGTGGAGCCAGTCGGCCATGGCGTAGTCGGTGCGGGAATCGCCCACGGTGCGCCACGCCTGCGGGGTGATGCCCTGGGCCGCCAGCAGTTCCACCGCGCGGCTGGCGCCGAGGTCCTTGCCAAGCCGGACGGATTCGATGTCCGTGGAGATGATGGTGGGGTCCAGGCGGTAGTCGCCGGTGTCATCTGATTGCGGTGCGTGATGGTCCAGGATCGCCGCGGACAGGCCATGCCGGCCCAGGAGCTCCAGGGCGTCGGCGTCGAACAGTTTTTGCTCGGCCAGGTAGTCCTCGCTGGGTACGTCGATGTGCTGTTCCACGGACACCATGGCCCGCTTGGTCTCGTCGAAGAACATGTGGGATGAGTAGTCCTCGGCCACCAGGCGGCGGATGTCGTCGCCGTAAGCCTTGGGCACCGCGAGCCCGTGGTCCACGTGTACCGGCCCCGCCCCCTCGGCCGTGTAGCTGAACCAGACGGCGCCCTTTTCGCAGATCGCGTGGATCACCGTGCCGGAGGGCATTCCGGCGGCGATCATCGGCGCCATGACCTGTTCCCGGATGAAGGCGTCCGACCGGCCGGTGTTGAAGATGACCGGGATGCCGGCCGCGGCCAATGCCACAAGATCGGCAATGATGTCCGGCTTCACCTCACGGGTGACGGGGCTGGCCACCGGACCGTCGACGTCGAGAAGGAGCGCGAGGGCTGGCGATGCGGGGCGGGGGGTGCCGGAGCTCGGAACAGTCATGCTTCCATTTTGGCGCAGCAGCCGGACATGTGACGGAGGTGTGAC
Organism: Arthrobacter sp. R-11; assembly: GCF_049913155.1. Taxonomy (GTDB): domain Bacteria; phylum Actinomycetota; class Actinomycetes; order Actinomycetales; family Micrococcaceae; genus Arthrobacter. Next base: position 631,977 of record NZ_CP183979.1, read on the forward strand.
GGACGGCGACGGCGATGGTCACCGTTTGGCCACAAAGCGACAGGCAGGAAGCGGCGAAAGTTTCATTGGCCGCCGTCGTTACTTAGGCTTGCACCGTGATCTTCAAAGCTGTGGGCGAGGGACGCCCGTACCCCGACCATGGTTTTTCCACGCCCAAGGAATGGGCCTCGCTGCCCCCGCGTCCGGTGCGGCTCGACGAACTGGTCACCACCAAGCGCACCCTGGATCTCGAAGCCCTGCTGGCCGAGGATTCCACCTTCTTCGGAGACCTGTTCCCGCACGTCGTGCAGTACCAGGGGGTCATGTACCTCGAGGACGGGCTCCACCGGGCAGTCCGCACGGCCCTGCACCAGCGCACCGCAATACACGCCCGGGTATTGGTCATTGATGGCTAGGAAGCCGAAGGACCTCACCCGCCTCCACGGGCACCGCGTAGTCACAGGTCCGGAACTGCGTGCCACCTTCGCCGAGGAAGAAAACCCCGGACATCCGGGAGGCTTCCGCCGCCGGCTGTTCCACGGGGTGGTCCTTACCCTGCTGCTCGGATTGATCATCGCCGGCATCGTGGGCGCCTGGGCGGTCATGACCGGAGTGGTCAGGTTCCCGGACACGGTCGCCAGCAAGGCTCCGCAGGAGGTGTGCCCCACTACGACGTTCCACTACCTCCCCAACGGCAAAGTGACCGTCCACGTCTACAACGCCACCGGCCGCACCGGCCTGGCCAAGAGCGTCGCGGACCAGCTGAAGGCCCGCGGTTACAAGGTGGGCAAGGTGGACAACGCGCAGACCCGCTACAGCGGTACGGCGCAGGTCATCTCGGGATCCGCCGGGCAGGCCGCCGCGTTCAACATCCAGCGGAATGTCGCGGGAACGGACTATTACCAGGATGACCGATCGGATGCCTCCGTGGACCTGCTGCTCGCGCCGGGGTTCCAGGCACTGGTGAAGCCCGGCCTCGTGGACCAGACGCCGGGCAAGCTCAGCTGCCCGCGGGAAACGCGCCGGATCGCCGACGACGCCAGGCGGCCGGTCCTGCCGTCCGCAGCTCCCTAGGGTTACTTCAGCCGGAGCATCACTTAGAGCTGCATTACTTGAAGCGTAGCGGCGTGCCGCCGTCGTCGAACCTTGCGCCGGCGCCGAGCTGGATGAACCGGACCGTCTGCGTGAGGCGGTCTTCAAAGGCAGGCTGGCCGTCGCCCGCGGCGCCCCCGTGCTGTGTACCGGAGGACCGTGCGGCGCTGGAGGAAAGGGTGCCGTGGATGAGCCGGGCGAGTTGCGGGACGTCCGCCTTGGGCAGGTAGCCGGCCGCGACGCCGTCGCGCAGGATGTCCTCGAGCAGCAGGTTCAGCTCGCTGACATGGTCCGCCAGCTTGGCGAACGACCCGGGGGAGAGCACGGCGGCCA